>JAWXTK010000016.1:0-53320 GCA_044433645.1 Rikenellaceae bacterium
AATTTTATCGCTTAGGCGGAATAAATTTGAGCCTGGCTCCGATTTGTTTCGCCTTTTCTTATGTCCCTATAGTTTCTTGACCTCAATTCAGTTGCATTTGCAGGTTGAATTCAGCAATTAATCTAACATACAAAATTAAATAAAAAAGCAGAATACCATATAACATCCTGCTTTTTTTACTATTTTTTTGCAAAGAAATTATTGTAATAAGGCGTTAAATCTAATTGGTCTTCAAGCTCAACTTGCATTTTCTGCAAATCTGCAAATAGCGCATCTATAGTTTTGCGATATTTAGCATCGCCTGCCAAATCATTTAATTCTTTAGGATCTTTTTTCATATCATAAAGTCTCACCGTATTAGCACTAGGATAGATTATAAGTTTATAATCCTCAGTCCTATACATACGTTGCAGACCAACATAAGCGCAGTAAACAGCTTTTTGAGCGGCATCGCTAGTTTTTGCGCCTTTAGCTAGAGGCAACAGCGATTTAAAATCAACCTCAGAGAGTTTGTCGCTACCTGCGATATCCATAGCCGTAGCCATAGCATCTTGCAGATAATACATACCCTTAACATCGCGTTTTTTCACGCCTGGACCCACTATAAAGAAGGGCACACGTATGCTGGCATCATACATATTTTGTTTACCTGCAAAGCCGTGGTCGCCCACTGCTAGACCGTGGTCAGCTGTAAAGATGATATAGGTATTATCCATTTGTCCTGCTGCCTCAAGTGCATCTAGAATACGTCCAATTTGGTTATCCATATAGCTCGTAAGTGCATAATATTCCTTACGAGTTACCTGCACCGAGTATTTAGTACGTGGATTAGGCAAGAGTCTTTCATCGCGAAGTGAGTTATAATTTGCACCTATTTGCGCATGATAAGGATATACTTCTTGGAAGTTTTCGGGCACAGCCATTTTATCTGCGTCATACATATCAAGATATTCCTGAGGTGATTGACGTGGATCGTGAGGAGCCGTAAAACCTATATACATAAAGTAAGGATTATCTTTTTTAGTAGCTGTCTCGATAAAGCTCAGTGCATCATCAGCCAACACTTTACACCAGTGTTCGCCACCCTCCCATTGGCCACCTATGCTCTTATCAGCTGCATGCCATGCATCCTTATGATTAGGGTCAAAGTGACGGCCATTAGGCGATTTAGCACTCACAGCATAAGAATCTGCCACTGTACCAGGCATACCTGATCGTATGTTTTGAGTTACATCAAAAATCTTAGCTGGGTCTTGCGTAACGTGCCATTTACCTGCCATGTAAGTGTCATAACCAGCCTCTTTCATATAGTCTGACCAGAAAGGTGCAATTTTAACTTTATTAGGCACATAAGCAGCTGCATCTTTAGGCCAGTTACCTGCAAGTTTCAGCTTGGCAGGAGTAGCACTTGCAGCGCGCCAAATATACTTACCTGTGTTAAGCATAGTACGGCTAGCAAGCGACACGGCTGGCGAGAAAGCACCCTGATTAAACACATGAGTAAAGTTAGCTGCTTTTTTGTGTAATCTATCAAGATTAGGAGTTTTAATCTCATCATTCCCTAATGCGCTCACTGCATCATAAGTTAAATCATCGGCAATAATAAATACCACATTAGGTTTTTTCTCGGCGTTGGCTAGCATAGTAAGCGCACACGAGAAGCCTAGGGTTAATATTAATTTGTCTTTTAACATATCTTTATTTTTTTATTAGTTTGCAGCTTTAAAAGCCTCGTAGCAAGGTTTGATATTAAATTTATCACCTGTTTTCGCTTGAAGTTCAAGCAATTTAGCAAACAATTCATCCATTGTTTTGCTGTATTTTTTATCGCCTGCTAGGTCGTTAAGCTCGTTAGGATCTTTTTTGATGTTAAACAATTTCACAGCGTTAGCTTTAGGATAAAGTATCATTTTGTACTCCTCCGATCTAACCATACGTTGCAAGTTTTGGTAAGCACCATACACTGCATCGTTGACTGCATCGCTAGTTTTAGCACCTTTAGCAAGTGAAAGAAGAGATTTAAAATCAACTTGATTTACTGCATCGCTACCTGCGATTTCAAGTGCAGTAGCCATAGCATCTTGAAGATATACCATGCCGTCAACTGTAGTTCCTGCTTTAATGCCAGGGCCCGAGATGAATAATGGTACACGCATAGTCTCGTCATACATATTTTGTTTACCAGCCAAGCCGTGACCTCCAAGCGAAAGACCGTGGTCTGCTGTGAAGATAATATAAGTATCCTTCATTTGGCCAGCTTTCTCCAAGGCATCTAACATAATACCTATCTGAACATCCATGTGAGTGATAAGCGCATAGTATTCTTTTCTTGAGACTTGTACAGAATATTCTGTTCTAGGATATGGAAGTAGTCTCTCATCACGCAAAGAGGTTGAAGGTGCACCCATTTCAACATTGTGTTTATACACTGGCATAAAGCTTTTAGGCACTGCGATATCTTCTGCTTTGTATTTATCAAGAAATTCTTGAGGTGATTGGCGAGGGTCGTGAGGAGCATTAAATCCTAAGTACATAAAGTAAGGATCTTTATCCTTAGAGGCTTGTTTAAAGAATCCCAAAGCATCATCTTTAAGCACTTCACTCCAGTGTTTTCCACCTTCCCAATAGCCACCTATTGATTTATCAGATGCCGACCATTTATCTTTTTTCTTGGGGTCAAACGCGCGTCCTACTGCATTTTTTTCAGATGCTGCATAAGCCGAGTTATTTGTTTTTGGCATACCACTTCTAACATTTTTGGTAACATTAAAAATCGTCGTTGCAGCAGTTGAAACGTGCCATTTACCTGCCATATATGTTTTATAACCAGCCTCTTGCATATAGTTACCCCAGAATTTTGTAGGCTCAGCCTCTGTTCCAGCTTGTTTTTTACCTTTTCTAGCAGGTACTCTCCAAATATATTTACCCGTATTAAGCATAGTACGGCTAGCTAGCGACACAGCTGGCGAGTAAGCACCTTGGTTAAAAGCGTGAGTAAAGTAAGCGCCTGATTTGCGCAAACGGTCTAAGTTTGGAGTTTCGATAATATCGTCACCTAAATCTGCCATAGCGTTATAAGCTAGGTCATCGGCGATAATAAATACTACGTTTGGTTTTTTTTCTGCATTAGCAACCAAGCTTAATGCACATGAAAAGCCTAAGCTTAATAATAGTTTATCTTTTATCATAATTGTATAATTAAAAAAATGTCGTTACTATTAACAAAATTAGTTAATAATAACGACATTTTAAAATTATCTATCTAAAAATTAGTTCATTTTTTCGATATATACATAGTAAGGAGGATATTTAACTCCGTTCTCATCAATAAAGTAAGCGTCAAGATCAAAACGACCGTCAGGCATTTCAACAACATAGTCTTGAGAAGATGAATCCATTTTAACTGCACGAGACATAGAGTATTTACCTATGCTCATATCAGCTTTTACGAAGTTAACTTGTTTAGCCTCTGGAGTGTTTCTTTCAATCTCAACAGATTTAGGAATACCTGCCACAACGCTGTTAAATTTAAGACCACTTTCTTTAGGATAACGGCACAAGCTAATTTTGTATTTACCCTCCACAGCGATTTCAATTTTGAAAATACCAAGAGGATTGTTAGCGCTAAGAGCACCTACGTGAGTGATAGCTGCTGTGCTTTCAGTGTGCATATCGTGAGCTGAAATTCTAACTGGGTTTTCAGGTCCACCAGCTACGATATAACCGTAACGCTCATTTACACCTTCTGATTTAAGATCTGCCCACCAAGCATCGTAATCTGCTCTAAGTTTTTTAACAACTTCTGGGTGCTCAGCTGCAATATCAGTAGTTTGCATAGGATCTTTTTGGATATCATAAAGAGCTTTACCGTTAATCAAACGCCATTGTTGAGTCATAACAGATGATTTCAACCATTTAACAAGGTTGCGACGACGTTGAGAGTCAACTATGATAGTTCTATCTTCCCATTTAGCGTCTTTGTTTTTAAGAAGAGGCATAAAGCTTTTACCGTCAAGTTTTTTCTCTGGCAAGCCTTTTTTAAGACCCAACAAATCAACCATAGTAGGCAAAAGGTCGATGTGAGAAGTAAGTTTGTCGATATCATAACCACCTTTAAGGTTTCCGTCAGGATATTTGATAAAGAAAGGCACACGGTGACCTCCGTCATACTCAGAGTTTTTGTTACCACGACGACCTCCATTGTGACCTTGTTCTACATTACCTTGTTTTTTGTAACCATGAGCTGTACCATTATCAGTCATAAACATAATGATAGTGTTATCCTCAAGGCCAAGTTTTTTAAGTTCTTCAACCAAGATACCGTAGTTATCATCAATGTTAGTAATCATACCGTAGAAACGTTGTTGACCTTCATTGATTTTTTTGTTACCTTTATACATGTTGTAATATTTCTCAGGCACGTTAAGTGGTGCGTGAGGAGCATTAACTGGGATGTAACAGAAGAAAGGTTTATCTTTGTTTTCTTTGATAAATTTGATAGCCTCACCAAAGAATACGTCAGTACAGTAACCTTCATATTTTTCCCAAACGCCATTGTGACGATAGTGGTCATCAAAATAATCATTCATCCAATAGTCAGGACCTTGAGTGATACCACCACCACCGTGAACCAAAACTTCTTGGAATCCTTTGTCCTCTGGACGAGATGGGTAGTTGTCACCTAAGTGCCATTTACCAAAGATACCACAAGTGTAACCATTAGCTGTAAGTACATCAGAAAGAGTAGTTTCGTCTTCCCAAAGTAGGCTACGACCACCAATAGTGTGCCATACACCAACTCTGTTAGAGTAACGACCAGTAAACAAAGCCGAACGCGAAGGCGCAGAAGTAGGCGATACGTGAAACTCTGTCATACGAACTGCATCAGCGTGCAATTTGTCTAAATTAGGAGTTTTAATCACTTCATTACCGTGGCAAGCAAGGTCACCATAACCTTGGTCGTCAGTCAAAATATAGATAACATTAGGTTGTTTTTTGCTAGCAGCATCAGCCTCTTGGCAAGATAGAGCTAGAGCAAACAAACCCGTAACAGGAAGCACATAAGTGCCAAACTTAGAATTTGTACTAGACATTTTAAAAATGTATTTAATTAATAAATTTATGTTAAGCAAAAAAACAAAGAACCACCCCACTTTTTAGTGAGGTGTTTCTTATATAATACAAAGTTGCAATTTTTTATTTATTTTTCCAAATAAAACACTATTTAATCTTTTCGATATATAAATAATAGCTAGGATAAACAGTGCCTTTCTCGTCATAGAAACGAGCATCCAAATCATAGCGACCTTTTTTCATATCAAATGTAAAGTCCATAGAAGATTTACTCATATCAACTTTACTTTCGGCCTTGTGTTTGCCAATTTCTATTGTAGAGCGAGTGTAAATCTTAACTTCTGATTTTGGTCTTGGGTCTTCGATTTCTTTGGTTTTAGCTATGGCTGCTACCTCACTATTAAATTTATAACCAGTCTCAAGTGGGTAACGACACAGGCTAAATTTGTATTTACCATCCTCTTTAATTTCAATTTTGAAGATACCTTGTCCTTTACCAGCTTTAAGTGGTACGTTTTGATTGCTCAAACCTTTTTGCTTAGTGTGCATATCGTGAGTATTGATTCTCACAGGGTTTTCATCACCTCCAGCCACGATATAACCAAATCTATTGTTAACATCTTCTTCGACTGCTATTTCGTCCCAGATTCTGTTATATTCAGTAAGTAAACGTTTTACAACATCAGGGTGCTCAGCCGCGATATTTGTTTGTTGACGAGGGTCAGCCTCGATATCATAAAGAACTTTAGCACCTAGCAAACGCCATTTACCACTCATCACAGCTGTTTTTCTCCATTTAGCGATAGTCGCCTCACGTTGAGAATCTACATAAAGTATCCTATCTTCCCAATCAACTTTTTTGCCTTCCAAAAGTGGAACAAGCGATTTTCCGTCAAATTTCTTAGTTGGCAAGCCTTGTTTAAGGTCTAGGTAATCTATCATCGTAGGCAAGAAGTCGATGTGAGCCGTAAGCGTGTTGATATCTTTACCACCTGTTAGACCTCCGTCTGGGTAGCGAATAAAGAAAGGCACACGGTGACCACCGTCTAGGTTAGAGTTTTTAGTACCTTCACGGCCTCCGTTTGTTCCATATATTTTACCACCTTCTTTCATAACCCTATAACCACGAGCCGTACCATTGTCTGTCATAAAGATAATGATAGTATTGTCGTCTATGCCTAGGTCTTTAACCTTGTTCATCAGCAAACCAAAGTTATCATCCACGGCAGTTATAAGCGCATAAAATCTTTTTTGGTAAGAAAGTATCTCCTTGCTCGATTGATACATATCTAAGTATTTCTGAGGCACATTAAGTGGCGCATGAGGAGCATTCACTGGAATATAACAGAAGAAAGGTTTGTCTGCTTTCACATTTTTTTCCATGAAACTCATGGCCTCGCTAAAGAAGATATCTGTACAATATCCTTTATATTGTTTCCACTCACCATTGTGGCGATAGTGGTCGTCAAAGTAGTCATTATCCCAATAATCAGGTCCTTGGCCTACTCCACCACCACCGTGGATTACAACCTCATCGAAACCTCTATCATCTGGACGTGAAGGGTAGTTATCACCCAAGTGCCATTTACCAAAGATACCACAACTATAACCATTAGATGCTAGCACTTGAGATAAAAGAACCTCGTCTTCCCATATTAAGCTACGGCCATTGATAGTATGCCATACACCCACACGATTAGAGTAACGTCCCGACATAAGACCCGAGCGCGAAGGCGCCGAGGTTGGGCTCACGTGAAACTCTGTAAAACGCACAGCATCTGCATGGAGAGCATCAAGGTTTGGAGTTTTAATCACTGTGTTACCATGGCAAGCAAGGTCACCGTAACCTTGGTCGTCAGTTAATAGGAAAATGATGTTTGGTTGTTTACTTTTCTTTTTTGCTGCTTGGGCCTCTGTTGCGCTCACGCAAAGTGAAAGAAGTCCAACACTTGGCAACAAATAGGATTTGAGTCTTGAATTTATCATAATAATTTTTTAAGTTATGCAATTAATTATCAATTTTTCAATATAAAATAAGCGCAAACAATAGCTATTCCAAAACGTTAGTGGCTAGGTGCTAGTTGCTAGTCGCGGCCCTCACGCCGGGCAGGCGCGACTAGCAACTAGCAACTAGCAACTAAAAAAAACGAGCGACTTCTTTCGAAAGTCGCTCGTTTTTAACTTAAAATAGGATACTCTAGTAACCCAAAGTCAGCGATGCTGCATAACTTACTTTAAGCGCATTAGCACGACGCAGCTCTTGCTTAACGTCTGTGATTATACCCATACGAGTGTTTTGGTCAGCTTTGATACACACTGTCATCGAAGCACGATCCATCTCAGATAGTTTGTCACGCTCAGTTGCAATGTAGTTAAGTATCTCTGAGGCGTAACTATAACTGTCGTTAAGCTGAATACGTGGTGCTGTACCAACTCTAGGAGCCATAGCATCTGTTGGAGGGCCTATGTAAATGTAGCTCACCAAAGATTTCTTTTCTAATTTCTGAACCTCTGTTGCACTTGGCAAAGTGAATTTCACAATTAGCTCTTGCTCTCTCATGGTAGTTGTAACCATAAAGAAGAACAGTAGCATGAAAATGATATCAGGCAAAGAGGCTGTTGATATTGCGGGTGTACCTTTGCCACCCTTTTTCTTCATTACTGCCATCTTAATCTATATTACGTGGTTCTGCTTCTGATATTTTCAAAGGCACTGCTGTTTGTATAGCCTTTCTTTCTTTACGCTCAAGATCCTCAAATTTCTTGTTAAAGTATTTGATTGAGGCTTCGTCACGAATTTCGTTAAACGCACGTGTTAACTCATTTTGCACCATTAAATAGGTGTTGTAGCTAGTACCACGGTCATTTTGAAGCGACACAATACCTTTACTTACCGGGAAGTTTCCAATCAAATCTATTTTGGTTGGCTGCATTTCTGGCAGTGTAGCAAGATTTTGTGGATTTTGAATAAAGTTTTTGACTTTGTCTTTCAACTGAGTGATATCCATTTTTTCACCACCGACCATTATCATATCGAATTTAGATACAAACACAAGCAAGATATTACGTTTTTGAACGTTAATCGCTTCTTGTTGTTGATCTGGATCAGGCATAGGAGGCAAAACCCTCTGCAAACCTGAATCGACATTCATGGTAGTAGCTACAAGAAAGAATATCAGCAGTAGAAAGGCAATATCGGCCATTGAACCTGCATTAATTTCTTGAAGTTTTCTTCCAGCCATTATTCTAAATTTAAACTGTCTGTGTTATTTTAATGTATTTCTAATCTCACCTCCAATAACAACTAGAATTGTAGATGCTAGAACAAAGTAAGTAGCGTAAAGTCCCATGTCGCTAAGTTTTAGCTCAGTAGGATTTTCAAAGAAGCCACCAGCTGAATTAACAACAGGAGCATCACTAGCCAAAGCATAAGCAACACCAAATACTAGTGCAACAATAGCTACTCCTATTAGAGAGCCTACTGCACCTTTTGGATTGCTAATCAAATTTACAATAGGGGCGATAACCACCACGGCTACTGTAAGACCAAGCAAAATATAAGCCCAGAATAGCATAGCATCAACGTCGGCAAAGCCAGCGAAGAACACAGCTACTACAATAACTGATATTGCAAGGAAAAGATATTTAATTATTGATAAATATTTCATAGCCTATTACTTTTTGCTATATTTTGTAAGTATGTCAACAAGTGTGATAGAACAATCTTCCATAGTAACAACTAGTGAGTCGATTTTAGCAACGATGTAGTTGTAGAAAAGTTGAAGAACTACCGCTGCAATCAAACCTGCAAGAGTTGTAAGAAGAGATACTTTGATACCACCAGCCACAAGTGTTGGAGATACATCACCAGCTGCTTGGATAGAGTCAAACGCTCCAACCATACCAACTACAGTACCCATGAAACCAAGCATAGGAGAAAGTGCGATGAAAAGACCAACCCATGATAGACCACTTTCCATTTGACCTGTTTGAACTGAACCATAAGAAACTACAGTTTTTTCAACAACGTCAATACCTTCGTCCATACGGCTAAGACCTTGGAAGAAAATACTAGCTACTGGACCACGTGCATTACGGCAAACTTCCATTGCAGCCTCAACGCCACCTTCTTCAAGAGCAGCCTCTACTGCAAGGATAAGTTTTTTGGTGTTGATAGTAGAAAGGTTAAGATACAAAATACGCTCAATAGCGATTGCAAGACCTAAGATAAGACACAAAAGTACTGGAGCCATCCAACCTGCACCACCTTCAAGGAATTTTTGTTTCAAAGCTTGGTGCATAGGCACGCCACCTTCGATTTGAGTTTCTGGATCAAAATCTTCTGCAACGTCGCTAGATGCTAGAGAATCTGCTGCGATTTGCTCTGTAGCCTCAGCTTCTACGTCTTGCGCTGATGCACTCATTACAGTACCTAAGCATAGGAAACTAGTTACTGATAAAATTAGAAAAAATTTTTTCATAGTTAGGGATAAATTAATTAATAGTTATTTGTTTAAATTATTCTTATTTATTTAAAATTATCATTAAATATTTGATTTACATCAACATAATTAGTCTAAAGAGTTCTTAAACTCCTAAAACATTGCGAAAAATACAAAAAATTTTTATTAATCAAAACACTTTAACCGTAATTTAACAAATCTATTTTGATTTTCTGTCATTTTTTGCTCTTTTTTTGCCTATAAATCGTCTAAACAGGCTAAAATTATCTCGCAACAAGCCTCAACTTCGTCCTTTGAAATTATAAGTGGAGGCGAAATTCTAAAGGCCGTATCGCAAAACAAGAACCAATCAGACAAAATTCCACGTCCTGCAAACATCTCCATCATAGCAAACATCTTGTCCGAACTGCCAAGTTCCACGGCCAAGAGCAAACCAACGCGCCTAATTTCTTTGACTCTGCTATGATTCTTAAGCAAACTTTCAAACTTAGCGCCCATAGCCTCGGCATTTTCTAATAAATTATTATCCATGATATATTTCATAGACGCCATACCAGCTGCACAACACACAGGGTGACCTCCAAAAGTAGAAATATGACCTAGAACAGGGTCTGAAGTGAATTTATTAAGTCTCTCGCGTGAGCTCACCACAGCCCCCAGTGGCATACCACCCCCAAGTGCCTTAGCCAAAACAATAACATCGGGCGTTATAGAGAACTTTTGGCAGGCAAACATTGCTCCCGTGCGCCCAAATCCCATTTGCACCTCATCAAAGATTAGAAGTGTGCCGGTTTTATCGCAACGCTCTCGTGCGGCCTCAAGGTAACCCTTAGCAGGCAACACTACCCCAGCCTCGCCCTGCACTGGCTCAACTAAAAAGCAAGCTGTGCGCGAGGTGATAAGCTCTAAATCCTCAAAATTATTATATCTTATTTGCCTAACATCGGGAAGTAATGGCCTAAAAGAAGTTTTATACTCCTCGCCTCCCATAACGCTCAGTGCGCCATGAGTAGAACCATGATAGGCATTTAGGCATGAGATGATTTCTGTGCGTGAAGTGACTCTCTTAGCGAGTTTTAGTGCGATGTCTATAGATTCACCACCTGCCGATGCAAAATATACGCTATCTAGACCCTCTGGCATAGCATCGCATATCATCTTGGCGTATTGCACCTGGGGAGCTTCTATCATCTCGCCATAGACCATAATATGCATATATTTATCTACTTGATCCTTAACAGCCTGCGTAACGCAAGGGTTTGAATGCCCCACATTACTAACAGACACACCCGAGATAAGATCAAAATAAGCCTTATTCTCGGGCGTATAAAAATACACACCTTCGCTGCGCTCAACCTCTATCATCATGGGCGAGGGCGAAGTTTGCCCTACGTGGGCTAAAAATTGTTTTCTAAGAATATTCATACCTTACAAAGGTAAAAAAATATTCTTATTCCATCACACTTCTGACTGAAAATCCATAGCTACACGAATTATAATAAAGTGACACAGTACTAGAAGTAATTAACATAGTGCTAGCTTGGTAATAACTCTCAGGGGTTGACGACCAATACACACCATAGGAAGCAAAGTTAAATAACGAACCCGTAGTAGTCTGCAAGTAACCCTGAACAGGATAAAATGCCGAATAGTTAGTTACGTTAGCCATGCTCTCTGATGTGCTATTTGCAGCATAATAACGCCCATAAGCCGTGCTATCCCACAAAAAATTATAAAGATAATCATCTGTATCATCAAAATCTTCCCACACCATATAATTAGGCACTTTCCACATTAGGGGCGAGGGGTCAAAGATAGATTTTTCGTCGCTCGCAACGCTCACATAGGGGTCAGCCCACACTTTCAGCTCACTGTCCGAGAACTCATATATTCCCCCACTATCATTTATCCAACTACTACTTGTAGAATAATATACAGGACACTGCACAGCCTCGCCCACCGTAAGCGAGCTAGAAGTGAGTGTTTGCGCATAAAAAGTAGCATTATTCCACACCACGCCCCCAGTATCGGTATAATCCTCAAACTTAGCTCCGTAGCCTGGGAAAGGGTCTTTGCGCCCAAATTGATAAAGCAACACGCCCTGGCCTGCGTTGGCGATATATTCATTAGTTAGCGCTCCTATATTTCTATCCATAACATATTTATGCTCATAGCTAGCACCCTCATCCCACATGCTCCCACCATATTTTGCCACTGTGCCCACCTGGTTTTCGGGCACAAAATATTTATTCTCCTCACTAGGCGAGCAATTATAAGGGAAATAATCTGTAACCCAGAAGTGCCAACTCCACAAAATCACATCATCTAAGACCACAGCCACAACAATATTTCCATGATTAAAATCTGCAGGCAGAGTGACTTTCATGGCCGAGCCCACATCGCTAGAAGAATAACCTGAGCTCACATTCTCGGCACTAAAACCTGCAAGAAAGCTAACATCGCTCCAGAGAATTTGCGCCGACCAATTCTCTCTATTATTATTTCTTAGGCGCTTAGTTCTGTCTTGCTCGTAGCCACCATTCCACCAAAATTCATTTACTCTATCCTCAACAGGTATGTAATATTCTCTTAAAGAGGATGTTGGGTTTAAGATATAGCAATTCGACGAGGGCATGGAGGTGTAATCGCCATTATAGGGAATAGTTGGCAGAGGGTCGATTAAAGGAGTTGAGTTAAACACTAACTCATAATTATATTTTTCGCCTGCGCTCCACTTAGAGCCCTGTTCAAAGCTTAAAACATAGTCCTCGCCCGTAGACATAGTAACCACTAATTGGGCATCAGAGCTGAGCGTTTGGGGCAACATCATAAGATAGCCGTCAGTCTGCATAAGCGAGGTGGAAGTGTCAGTTATAGTAATATTTTGGCTAATGCCCGAGTAAAATTCATCGCTACTTTCATCATCAGTTTGCCACTCAAAATCCTGCCCATTAAAACTTAAAACTCCACTAACCGAGATATTTTTAACACCTACGCTCGATATGGTAGCATCGCTAGAGCCACTTACACTAAAACTTATAGCAGCCAAAGTATGAGTAAGACTCAAGTTTACAACCTCGCCCTTAGAACCACTCGCAAAGTCTGAAATCATTAAGTCAGGTTGCAGAGCCACATCGCTAGGCACACTATAACTAAGAATTAATTCGCTGTCCGTGCACTGTAAAACCTCCAGGCCATTATCAGAATTGGCATAGGGCGAGTAAGCTATAAAATCCAGCTCACCTGTAGATGGGTAATATTCTCTTGGCGAAAAACTCCACATATTGTCTACACGCACCAGATGCCTATCTTCTAAATAAATCGTCCCTTGATTAAAGGCAAAAACGGCCATAGAACTTAGCTCATTTTCATAATTTATAGGTGTTCCGCGAGTTAATTCGCTCAACGAAAAACAAATTTCATTAACGCTTACAATTTCTTGCATCTCAGTAACACACCCATAAATAAACACACAAAAACCAAGGAAATATTTTTTCATAAAAAACCTTAAAAAATTTTGCACCCATGAGCAGACATTCAACCACTCATAGGCTAAAAAAACTACATATTTAAACTGCCCGAACTCGCAGCCCAAGCATTAACCGAAGTTGTGAAAGTAATAGGATAAATCATCTCCACAGCGTCGTCATCATCGCCCTCAGGGTCGTAACCACCACCTCCCGAGGTAGAATTGTCTGCTGCAAAAACTATGCTATATGTAACTTTTGTGGCTGCATCCCATGTTATATCATTGCTCGAAATTGGCAAAGCTGTCTTAGCGTAACTATCCTCAGAGCCTATTAAATAGGTCTTTTGAGAGTCTGTTTCATTATATAATTTACAGCTAATAAGCACATAAGCGCCCTCGCCTTCTCGCAAAGTATCAGTCACATTATCAAGCCCATTCCACGGCGTAAAAGTCTGAGGTATAAGCATTAAGATATCATCCTGAGAGGAGGTTAAATCCACAGCCGTGTTGCCTATGATCGTATCTGCGATTATGCTAGCAAAGTACTGCTCATTGGTGTTTTGGCCACTCCAACCACTTACGGCCGAGAAATCTCCCACTGAACTCACATTACCCACAGCTATGCTCTCAATTTGAACATATAAATTAGTCTGAGCCGTTGAAACCTCAAAATTAATTTGCGTAAGCGCGTGATTAAACACCAAAGTAAGCTCACCCGAGGACACAGAACTAGAGCTAGAAGTTACGTCAGTCTCGTAGGCATACATAAAATCCTCCTGAGATGTAATATCACTAGGAACGGTAAAATCTGTTATCACCAAATCATCAGAGCTAACAGCCAAAGTACCTCCACGAAAAGAGCCGTCAAAGGGCGAGTAGGCATAAAAATTTAGGGTCTCGCCCGTAGTTGGCCAATACTTAGAATCTGAGTTATCGGCATAGTCCCAATCCGTGTCGTAGACTATCTGCGCGCCCTCACTCGCATCACCCATATAAGCCGAGGTACTAACACTAGAAATATAGGCCGTAACCCCAAAATCATTTGAGGCCGACGAAAAATCTGTGTTACCCACTATGGGCGAACCTTTAGATATGGTTGCATAACCACTAAAACCTATAGTACCGCTTATAGTGCTCTCATCAGCACCCGTTTCAACTTTTTCGCTCATGCAACCCACAACAGCTACACCAAGAGCTAACAAAGCCACTAAATACTTGTTTTTTGTTTTCATAATTAATCTTTTTTTTTATTTAAAATAAGAACTACAAGTGCAGTTCAAAGAATTTTTCTTCCCACTGCTCAACATCAGTGTTAAATGCCCCCGAATCGCTACTGTCACCCCCTATGCTCTCAGGCAATGTGGTCTCAACGCTTATGGTTTTATCCACAAAACTTGCTGCTCGCGAGAGATTTTCCTCGGCAATTTGCTCAGTTACGTCAAACACTTCGGTATATTCGCTCCCGTCAATTAAGGTAAATGTTAAATCCATTAAATAGGTGGCATCACTATCATCTAGCAAGCCAAAATTTGAGAACTCGGCCGTAACCGTGCCCGAGGAGGTGGAATTATCATCATAAACCAAGGTTTCAAAAATTATAGAATGTTTAACTAGCGAATTATCTGAACTCTCTTGGCCTATTAAATATCCCCCCGAGAGATGTTCAAAAACTATTGTTGGATAGCCCGAGGCATATTGTAAACCCTCGACATGCACGCTCACATAATAATTATAAACCCTGCGCGTCATCACCACATTTTGGCTATAAACCTCGCTTGAGGAGGTGATATTTTCCTTGGATGTATAATAACTACTATTTGAGGAGCTCAAGGCAAGGGAACTTAACTTAGCCGTTGCCAAAAAATCAGGATTTTCGACTACGGCCTCGCTTGTGGCCTTACTCACGGCGGCATCTACACTGGTTGCTGTGAGTGTTGAGATGTGGTCTATGTTGGTGAATTCTAGGTATTCATGCTCCTGGTCCGAATCATTAAAGAGCACTATATCGTATTCTCCCTCGGGAAGCGTGAAAGTCAAAGTATCGGTAGCTGTGAAAGGAGCATAACTTCTAAACAACTCACCGTCAGCATAATACACCAACACACTAACCCCATTAGGGTCTATATCCGAGCTAGACCAATCTACATAAAGCTCTAAAGTAAGTTCACCACCAGCCTCATAATAAAGCTCATCTCTTTTGCAGGAGAGCAACACGAAAATCAATAAAATCAAGTATATCCTCATCTTCGTGCGCTATTTATCATCCATACCAAAGAAACTCGCGCCCTAGTTACCCCAAACCAATTAATTGAGCTAGTTTGCCAGGGGTAAGACACCACCTTAATATCACCGTAATTTTCGGCAAAGAGGTCTGTATATTTTTCTTGCTTAGTGTGCAGGTAGCCAAGTGCTAATTGATACTCTAGCCTTAAATTTTTAGCTATAGCGTGGGCATAACCACCCGTTAGCGATAGGTCAAAAAACCTACCCTGCACACCTTTTTGACTGAAAATCTGAAAGTCATAAAGCCCATATCCTCCCATAAATCCTACATTCCAACCCTGCATAATTTCACGGCGAGACCTATCCCCCAGCCAATAATTCACCCCAAAATGAAAGGCACGCATTTGCAGAGTAAAATCCCCTGAAGGGCTACTCCACCACGGAAAAATAAATTCCGTAGCCAAACTAATTCTCTGACTAATAGGCACTTCTAGCTCAATATTTACAAGGGTCAATAAATCATACAAAAGGTTGGTTTTGATAGCAAATAAAGGTTTTAATTGCTGGGGCTCAGCTGCAAAATAATACAAGCTAACCACCTGCTCACGCTTAGGCTTAAAATCACAATCAACAGAGCAGGTTCTAAGGCTAGGATATACATACTTATATATATAGGAGTAAATCTCGCCCCCACGAAAATTTTTAAGCAATGAAATATCGCGCTTAGCAATACACTCTAGCACCTCGGCCTTAAAGGGCACATCATACAAATAAACCAACTGTTCAAACCTCGGCCAATCAACCCTAGAGCTATAACTTAGAAACAGACTATCAGATAAAGAAAATTCTTGGATTAAAAATTGCTTAACACTCTTAGCCCTAGCAAAGGAAAGCGTGTCGTTAAGCATTGCGCTCCCCTCGGGCGAGGTGTTAGAATAGAGTTGTATTTGCGTTAGCTCACTAATATCTATACTTTTAAAATATTCTTTTATCTTTTCTCGCTCACTTTCTTCCAGCGAAGAACTCCCCTGAGGGAAATCAACCACCAGCGAAAAGGCATAAATATGCTCTAAAGAAAAGATTATAATAAGAAAAACTAAATATTTTTTCATCCTAAAAAGCGTGTTTACTAGCTCTTTTAGGCAAGAATCATACCACCAAAAGAATGATTTTGAAATAAAAGATATTTGTTGTATATTTGTGATATGAAAAAATCTGCACTAATCACAGGAGCATCATCAGGCATAGGCCAGGCTACGGCAAGAATACTTGCCCAGGCAGGTTATAACCTTGTGCTAACAGCTCGCAGGGCTATTAACATACGTGAGCTTAAGCGCGAGATAGAGGCTACTTTCCCCGAGTGTGAGGTGCTTTCGCTGAGTTTTGATATCAGAGACAAACTGCAATGCGAGGCAGCACTAGAGAACCTTCCAGAGGAATTTAGAACCATAGACCTACTCATCAACAATGCAGGCCTAGCAGCTGGTTTTGAGCATATTAGCCAGGGAGATACCAATGATTGGGATGCTATGATAGACACTAACATCAAGGGTTTATTATACGTTTCCAAAATAATTTCTAACAAAATGATAGACCAAGGTTATGGTCATATTATCAACATAGGTTCAATAGCTGGAGTGCAGCCTTACGAGAACGGAACAGTATATTGCGCCTCAAAACACGCTGTGCACGCACTGAGCCAAGGCATGAGAATAGACCTTCTAGAGCACGGGATTAAAGTTACGGAGATACGTCCAGGCATGGTAGAAACCGAATTTTCGCTAGTGAGATTTCAGGGTGATTTGGAGCGCGCCAAACAAGTCTACGAGGGCATAGAGCCTCTGTGTGCTGATGATATTGCCGACACAATTTTGTGGGTAAGCGAGCAGCCCGAGCACGTGAACATTAACGAGATAGAGATTATGCCCACCTATCAGGCTAACTCTTTTTACACCCACCGTAAACAATAAAAATTTGAGCTAATACGTTAGCTAAGCAAGACAAACGAAAATTCAAGACAAAATGATGATTTACAACATAAATGCCGAGTGGTTTTTAATTATAATCGTAGGTATAGTAGGTTTTATAGTTCAAGCAAGACTGCAAAGTGTATTTAAAAAATACTCTAAAGTAATGTTCCCTGGGGGACTAACAGGCCGTGAAGTTGCCGAGAAAATGTTGCGCGATAATAATATCTACGACGTAAAAGTCATCTCAACTAGAGGCTCACTTACAGACCACTACAATCCTAAAAACAAAACCGTAAACCTAAGCGAGAGTGTTTATGCTAGCAATAGTGTGGCTGCTGCTGCCGTTGCTTCTCACGAATGTGGTCACGCTGTGCAACACGCTAGGGCTTATGCTCCACTTGAAATGCGCTCTATGTTAGTGCCTGCAATTAGTGTTTCGTCTAAATTTTCTACTCTATTTATTATAATAGGTATCCTAACTATAGAAACTATGCCCATGCTTTTTTGGGCTGGGATTATTATGATAGCTCTTACAGCTTTGTTCTCACTTATTACTCTGCCTGTGGAATACAATGCATCTTCGCGAGCTATTGCATGGTTAAAAGAAAGCAATACTCTATCTGGAGTGCAACTCTCTCAGGCAAAAGAAGCGCTTAATTGGGCTGCTAGAACTTATCTAGTTGCTGCACTTAGTGCCATTGCTACTCTACTTTATTATTTGAGTTTCGCTAGAGGCAGAGACTAATTTTCTAAGGCAAAAAACCTATTATTCCCCTCATTTATGATTAAACTTTTATAAAAGTATTGATTTTCTGTAAAAATTTGAAAACTTTTTTTGTTTTTTAAGTTTTCTTGACTTATCTTTGCCCCAAACTTTAAAGATAAAGGCCATGGAACTTAAAGATAGGATAATACAGGAAGCATCTAGGATGATAACCCACTCGGGCATAAAGTCTATGCGTATGGACGATATAGCCACCAACCTGGGAATATCTAAAAGAACTATCTATGAAATCGTTAAAGACAAAAACTATCTTGTCGAAAAAAGTGTGCAGCACATCTTTGAGAAAGAGAAAAAACTTGATGAGAAAGTAGCCCTAGAATCTAAAAACATTATCGAGGCATTTATCACTTACATCAAGCTCATGCCCGAGAGAAAGAGAGTTCACGGACGAATAATAGATAATCTAAAGAAATATTATCCTGACATATTTGAAAAAGCAGTAAAAGATAGAAACGAATCACTGCAACTTTACCTGGTAATCAGCATTAAACAAGGCATAGAAACGGAACTATTTATAAAGGAGGTAAACGTGGAGCTAACAGTACTATTTTTTATGGATTCAATTTTTGGAGTTTTCTCTAGAACCGAGGCCGACCTACCCCAAGGCATAAGCCAACAAGAAGCACTAAAATATAACATACTTTGTTTTTTCCGTGGCATTTCCACCGAAAAAGGAGTAGAAATAGTTGATAAATATTTAAAAAACGAATAAAATAAAAACAACAAGATGATGAAAACAAGAAAAAGCTTTTTGATATCTTCATTGCTTGCTCTGCTAGCTGTTACACCAGTTGTAGGGGCAGAAAAAGCAATGACTCTAACACTAGAGAAAGCTATCGAAATCGCAATGGACGAAAACCCGACTATCAAGGTTAGTGGACTTGAAATCGAGCGCCAAGAGTACGTAAAAAAACAAACTAAAGGCAATCTTTACCCATCGCTTTCAACCGAAGCAGGTTACATGAGAACCCTAATCCACTCTGAAACTGGGGGTTATGCTATGACCTCAGACAACACTTTCTCGGTTGATGCTACGCTAGCTGTTCCTTTATTTGCGCCAGCTGTATATCGCACACTTAAACTTAACGATATAGAAATGCAGTCGGCAGTTGAGAGCGCACGCTCTTCTAAGGTTACCTTAGCTAGCGAAGTTAAAATAGCGTATTACAATATTTTAGTTGCCGAGGAATCACTTTTGGTGCTTAATGAGAGCGAAAAAACTATGCAAGAGACCGTAGACCAAACACAAGTGATGTTTGACAATGGCCTAGCATCAGAATATGATTTGCTTACTGCACAAGTGCAACTAAACAACCTAAAACCAACAATTATTCAGACTAAAAACTCGATTAATACGGCTAAATTGCTGTTTAAAATGTATTTGAGCCTACCCTCTGAAGTTGATATTACGCTTAATGGCAAACTTGAGGACTTTGTAACTTCGACTATGAGCTTTAGCCGTGATTTAGCAAACAATACTGATATCAGAAACTTAGAATTGCAAGATCAAATGCTCGCTCAACAGCTTAAAATTCTAAAAACTCAGCGCATGCCAACCCTTGCAGCTTATGGCTCTCTAGCATTTTCATCGGCTAGTACCAGCGAATTTTCGGCTATGTTCTCTTCTATGTCTCAAACTACACCTGATAAATATACAACACAATGGCCTTTGTATGCAGGTGTGACTCTTTCGATTCCTATATTTAATGGATTCACTAAAATTAACCAAGAAAAACAAGCTAAAAACAGCATATCGCAACTTAAATTGCAAAAATCTTACCTAGAGCAAAGCGTAAAAGTACAACTAGAATCAGCTGTTAACTCTATAATCACAGCATCAGAGCAAATGCAAGCCAACAAACTAACAGTTGAGCAAGCAGCCAAAGCATATAAAATCTCTAACGTTCGCTACACAACTGGTACGGGAACTATACTAGAGCTTAACTCAGCTGAGCTGTCTAAAACTCAAGCTCAACTAAATTATTCTCAGGCCGTGTATGATTATCTTTCGGCAGAGGCTGATTATCAAAAAATATTAGGAAATCAATAAAATAAAAATTATAAAGAAATGAAAAAAGTTTATTTAAAAAGCTTGCTTATGCTATGCGCTGCATCAACCCTAGCAAGCTGTGGATCAAAACAAGAAAAAGCAGCCTCTGAGGCTCAACAAGAAGAAACTGCTGTTTTGGTTCGCACCGAGAAATCTACTTCGGGTAGTGTGTCTGATATAGCTGAGTTTACTGGTAATATCCAACCCTACCAACAAAACAACATTGCGCCTTCTATGCCACTTAGGATAAATGAGTTGTTAGTTGAAGTTGGTGACAACGTAAAAAAAGGCGATTTGTTAGTTACTATGGACAAAAATCAATACATACAATCTTCTGTTCAATTAGAAAACTACAAAGCCGACTTAGCTCGTATGCAATCAGTGTATGAGGCAGGTGGTATTTCTAAACAATCACTAGATCAAATGCTTGTGCAAGTGAAAGTTATGCAAGAGGCTAACGACAACCTAAAAGAAAACATTGAGCTTCGCAGCCCTATCGACGGCGTTGTAACTTCAAGAGCTTATGATGTTGGTGATATGTATCCTGGTTCGGGCAATATCTTGACTGTTATGCAAATCAATCCTTTGAAAGTATTGGTTGATGTGTCTGAGAAAAACTATCCCCAACTTAAAAAAGGTATGATGGTAGACCTTAAAGCAAATGTTTACCCTAATGAAACATTCAGTGGTGTTGTAAACCTTGTCTATCCTTCTATCAACTCAGCATCTCACACAGTAACAACAGAGATACTTATCCCTAACAAAGACCAAAAACTTCGCCCAGGAATGTTTGCTCGCACAATATTTAACTTTGGTGAGGAAAAAGGAGTGTTGGTTAGTGACTTGGCTATTCAAAAACAACAAGGCTCTAACGAGAGATATGCTTACGTTGTAGTAGACGGCAAAGCAGATCGTCGTACACTTACTCTAGGTCGCCACTTAGGTTCTTACTACCACGTCATCTCAGGCATTAACGAAGGAGAAGAAGTAGTTGTAGCAGGTGCATCTAAACTAATCAAAGGCACAAAAGTGGAAGTTAAAAACAATTAAGTTCATATAACACAGAAAAGATAATATTATGAAAATATATGAATCGGCAGTAAAAAAACCCGTATCCACCGTACTGATATTTATCGGTGTGATTATCATGGGTCTTTACTCGCTCAAAAATCTAGCCATAGATATGTATCCAGAAATGGATACACCAGGCATCTCGGTTATTACAACCTATGAAGGAGCTAATGCAGCTGAGATAGAGGTTAACGTAACTAAACTTTTGGAGGAGAGTCTTAACTCGGTTGAGAATCTTGACAAAATCACATCTGAAAGCAAGGACAACTATTCGGTAATCAGTCTTGAATTTACGTGGGGCTCAGACATAGCTGCAGCAGCCAACGACGTTCGTGACGTTGTTAGCCGTATGCAAAGTTTCTTGCCCGACGGTGCTGACTTCCCTACTATCTTCCGTTTTACAAGTTCTATGTACCCGGTAGCCATACTTTCAGTTGAGGCTGACGAGAGCTACATGGCACTTAACAAAATCTTGGACGAGAAACTAGTTGACGTACTTAACCGTGTTGACGGTATAGGTTCAGTTACATCTATGGGTGCACCAGCTCGTGAGATTCAGGTGAATGTTGACCCCGTTAAACTTAACTCTTACAATCTAAGCATAGAGCAAATAGGTGGTGTAATTGCGCTTGAAAACGTAAATATCACGGGTGGTACTGTTGATATGGGTAACAACACCTACAACATTAAATCAGACGTTGAATTTAACTCTAGCGACGAGATAAAAGACATAGTCATAGCATCTTACGCAGGTAAAGACGTATTGTTAAAAGACGTTGCTACGGTAATTGACACTCTAGAGCGTGAGACTTTGGACGAGAGAATCAACGGACGAAAAGGAGTGCGTGTCTTGGTTCAAAAACAATCTGGTGCCAACACAGTTAGCATAGTTGAAGAAATCAAAGCAACTTTGCCTAAGATACAAAAAACTCTACCTCCAGATATTACTATAGGAATGGTTATGGACGGTTCAGAGTCTATCGTAGATAGTATCAACTCACTATCAGATACGGTGATGTATGCGTTTATCTTTGTGGTTTTAGTTGTGTTGTTCTTCCTTGGCAGGTGGAGGGCAACGTTTATTATTGCTCTTACTATCCCCGTGTCGCTTATCGTGTCGTTTATTTATCTTTATGCTACGGGCAGTACTCTGAATATCATCTCACTTTCGGCACTTTCGGTGGCCATAGGTATGGTTGTGGATGATGCCATAGTGGTGTTGGAGAATATCACCAAACACATAGAGCGTGGTTCTAGTCCTAAGGAAGCTGCAATTTATGCTACCAACGAGGTTTGGCTAGCCGTTATCGCTACAACTCTTGTTATCGTGGCTGTGTTTATGCCTCTTACTATGGTTAGTGGTATGGCAGGTATCATGTTCCGTGAGCTTGGTTGGATTGTAACTATAGTTTGTGTGCTGTCTACAGTTGCAGCTATCTCGCTTACTCCTATGCTATCGGCTCACATGCTTAAAGCAGACGGAGGTGTGCACAATTACAAGGGTGTGGGAATAATTTATAAGCCTATAGACAAATTCCTAGATTGGTTAGATAACGTATATGCTAAATTGCTTACATGGGCTGTTCGCCACCGTACAGTGATTATCGTTATCGCGCTTGGTGTTTTTGTAGCTAGTATGCGTCTGGTAAGTGAAGTACCAACAGAGTTTTTCCCAACTTCAGACACAGCCGCTATAGCTGCTGATGTTAGACTAGAGCAAAACACAGGTGTGGTTCATACTCAAAAAATCGCTCGCCAAATCGAAGATATCATAAATGAGAAATACCCTGAGATTTACATGGTCTCATCCTCAGCAGGTACGTCATCATCATCGTCTTCATTCTCGGCTATGAGCGAGACAGGTTCTCACATCATAACCCTTACCATGAAATTAACTAAGGCTTCAACACGTGAGCGCAGTATGTTTGTAATCTCAGACCTTCTTCGTGAGGAATTTGATAATATCCCTGATATTAAGGAATATACCGTAACCCCAGGGGGTGATCAAGGTGGTGGTGCTGGTGGCGCTAGCAACATCGAGGTGAAGGTATTTGGTTATAGTTTTGACGATTCAAATGCTGTGGCACAAGAACTTAAATCTAAAATTGCTGCCGTGCCAGGTGCTCGTGATGTGAAACTCTCGCGCGAGGAGATGCGCCCTGAGTACAATATCGTCTACGACCGTTCGCGCTTGTCTTACTCAGGCCTAGATAGCTACACAGCAGGTTTAGGGGTTTATTATAGAGTAAATGGTTATGTGGCATCGCTTTATCGCGAGGATGGTGATGAGTACGACATCAAAGTTCGTTACGCTGAGCCTTTCACTAACTCTATTGAGAATATAGAAAATATTATTCTATATAACAACCAAGGCAACCCTATCAAAATCAAAGAAGTTGCAAACGTTGAAGAAGTTTATGCACCATCGACTATCTCTCACGAAAATCGCCAAAGGGTAGTATCAGTCGAGGCTTCACTTGCAGCAGGCTACGCACTAGGTACGGTAGCTGGCGAAGTTAGCAAGATAGTAGCAGCACAAGAATTGCCTGATGGTATAACTCTTGAGGTTGGAGGTACAGTTGAAGACCAAGAGGAATCTTTTGCTGATCTAATGACCCTGCTTGTTCTTATCATAATTTTGGTTTACATTGTTATGGCAACTCAGTTTGAGTCACTTAAAATGCCATTTATCATCATATTCTCTATCCCATTTGCATTTACGGGAGTGTTCTTAGCGCTTTATTTAACAGGCACTGCACTTAGTGTTATCGCGCTTATCGGAGCTATTATGTTGGTTGGTATTGTGGTGAAAAACGGTATTGTGATTGTGGACTTTATCAATCTACTTCGCGAGCGTGGTTCATCAATCAATGTAGCAGTAATCGCAGCAGGTAAGTCACGTCTACGTCCTGTGCTTATGACCTCGCTTACTACGATTTTGGGTATGATGCCTCTAGCACTTGGTGTTGGTGAGGGCTCTGAGATATGGCAGCCTATGGGTATCGCAGTTATCGGTGGTCTTACTTTCTCTACTATACTTACGCTTATTGTGATTCCAGTAATCTACTCAGCATTCGGCGCAAGAGGACTTAAAAAAACACGTAAACAAACGTTAAAAGCATAAAGAAATGAAATCAGTATTAATAACATATAATCAAGCACTTAGCGAGCGTGTTATGTCTATCATAGACAAACACGGCTCCAGAGGCTTCACTCAGTGGGAGTTAACTCTAGGACGAGGAACTCACACAGGCGAGCCTCACATGGCCAACCACACATGGCCTGCTATGAACTCTACGATAATCACAATAGTTGAAGACAACAGAGTAGAAAAACTAATGAACGCTCTAAGAGAGTTAGACAAAGACACCCAAATGCAAGGCCTAAAAGCCTATGTTTGGAATGTTGAAGATCAGTTATAAGAAAATTTATAACTAAAATAGTGGCTAACGGATATATGTTAGCCACTATTTTTATATTTATAGCGAGCAGGCAAAGAAGCTCCCTCTCGTACTACAATTCCAACTCCCCAAGAGAAGGCATAGCCCCGTTCTGAGTACATACGTAGGCCGAAACCTCTACGGCTTTAACATGAGACTCCACCAGAGTTCGCCCCTTTAACAAGCTACAAATAAAACTTGCCGTAAATGAATCCCCTGCCCCGACCGTGTCAGCAACTTCGACCTTGGGCGTCTCGACAAAGGACACACCCTCGCGCGAGAATACATAACTGCCGTTTACGCCACAAGTTAGAATCAGTTTCCTAAGCTTATAATCATCTAATAATTGCTGGCATTTCTCCTGCAAATCTGTGCCCGAGTATTCAAACAAACGGCTTACTATAACTAGCTCCTCATCGTTGATTTTTAAGATATTACATCTCTTGAGCGACTCCTCTATAATTTCTTTGGTATAAAAACCCTGACGAAGATTAATATCAAAAATTTTATAGCAATCATCACACATTGCATCCAGAAATTTAGTTATCGTAGCATGACTTATCGCACCTCGCTGAGCCAAAGAGCCAAAGGCCACAGCCACCGTATTTTTGGCAATAACATCCAACTCATCGCTGTAAGGTATATTATCCCACGCCACATTTTGCTTAATTTCATACACAGGCACACCCTGATCATCAAGCTCAATTAAAACCGTACCTGTGGGGTAATCCACCTTTGGAGTAATTGCATTCAGTTTCTTAACATTCAGTTCATCTAACAATTCTTCACCCAGAGCATCACCACCCAGCGCACTGATAACCAAAGAATTAAATCCCATTTGAGCTGCATGAAAGGCAAAATTACCTGGTGCACCTCCAATTTTTTTACCCTCGGGCAACATGTCCCAGAGCAATTCACCTATACCTACGATATACTTCATAATTAACGCGAGTTCGAAAACAGCCCCACCTCCGAACTTCTTAAAAATGTTAAACTAGTGTGGTGGGGCTATTCTCGACCACACGTTAAGCGTTGTTTAAAAACAACGCAGAGTATTTAAAATCTCCCCCTTACCCCTCTTTGTTAAGAGGGGGCTTGGTCGCAATTTTACAAATTGCTCCCTAAGAGGTATTTATGAATTTCTAATTCTCGAACCTATAACAGCATAATAAAGTATCACAACTTCGCACACAATAACCAAAGACCAAGTATATTGCCAAGCCCCCAATTTATCGGCCAAAAATCCCTGAACTAAGGGGAACACTGCACCACCAAACACACCCATCATAAACACACCTGAGGCCTTAGAGGTGTAAATTCCCAAATCCTTAACAGCCAGGGTAAACACTGCTCCCCACATAATAGAGTGGCAAAGTCCAACAGAGACCAACACCCAAAGATTATTAGTCAAGATAGCAATAATTGTTAAGACTATGGCCGAAACAGATGTGCAAACAAGCTGAAAGCGAGCCGAAAGGTGATTTAAAAAACTAGAGCAAAGCCTACCGACCATAAGTCCACCCCAGTAAAGCGTGGCAAGCAGAGCTGGTATGCCCAAATCTAGGCCTGCGATAACTATATTCTCGCGCCCAAAAAACGACAAAGGTTCACCTATCTTAGCAAGTTCAATAGCGTGCAAATTAACATTGACACCTATACAAACCTCAGCGCCAACATAAAAAAATATGGCTATCACTCCAAGCCTTAAGTGCGAAAACGACCATACGCTCTTAGTTAATAATTGCTCAGACGAACTGCTAGAGCCCTGAATATCGGGCAAACTCAAAGTGCGAGTAACCAAAATCACGGCTGCCACAAAAAAGCTCATCACCAAAAACGGCATAATCAGTTGCGAAGATGCCACAGAATCAAAAGCTAGACCCGAAAAAATCACGCCGGTTACAAAAAAAGGCGCAATAGTAGTACCAAAAGAATTAATTGCACACACTATATTAACTCTCTGAACTGGCTGAGTATTAGGCAATTCATAGCTAGCAATATAAGGATTTATCACCACTTGAAGCACGGCTGCCGAAGTCCCCATTAAATAAGACCCCAACAAAAAAACCATGTAACCATAGGGCACAAAATCGCCTGCTAGAGACACACCCTGCTCGCCCACTGACGAAGCCATATAAGCCGAGCAAAGATAAACCAAGAGCGATGACAACATAAAACCAAGTCCTCTAAGTAGCGTACGTTTATAACCCAGAGAATTTATCCAACCACCTGCCCTAGAGCTATTTAACAAATATCCTAAAAAGAAAAAGAAGGGAATGAGCGTAATCAAAGTGTTGCGCAGAGTTTCGACCTCAGACAAAAACGTAGCGCTCAGTGGCGCTTGCATTTGTCCGTTCACAGTAGTTAGGAAACCAACTATAAAATAAATTGTAGTTAGTATCACAAAGGGCACTAAACTATATTTCTTTGCCATGACAAGCTTGGTTTTTTTTAGGCTTAAAGTAAAGCTAAAGTCTCGCGCACACCTTTATCCCTAATTTGCTTTAAATAAGACAGATACAATTCTACAAATTCACTATTAGAGCCTAAATCAGCACTCACAAAAGGCGAAGCTGATAGAAAATTTTGAGCCTCATCGCCCTGCAAAAGTGCAAAGTCTGAGCCCTGCAACTGAGGTTCAAAAATCTCGAAATAATCACCATTATCATCCGAGCGATTTTTTAGGTAGTGATAATACGTAGCCAACAAAAATGCTATGCGTTTTAAATCCATTTTAGAGGCTATCATCTTCTCTAAAATCGGCATCACATACACAGGAAATTTAGATGCCCCATCACCACACAAGCGCAAGACCTGATCGCTAACCGACGAATTTGCAAAGCGTTCTATAAGGGTTTGTTTATACTCTTCAAGGTCTATATTCTCGGGCGCAGGCACAAAAGGCGTAGCATCTTTATCCATAAAATCGCGCACAAATTTCACCACCAAACTATCGCCCATAGCCTTATCAACCCTACGATAACCCATAAGCACCGAAGCATAAGAAAGCAAGGTGTGAGATGCATTAAGTAAGCTAAGTTTCATATTCTCAAAGGGAGAAACATCATCGGTAAACTGCGCCCCAACGTCTTGCCAACGAGGTCTGCCAGCTACAAAATTATCCTCTATGACCCACTGCAAAAAGTCCTCACAATACACAGGCGCTTTATCTTGTTTATTAAGATTTTGATTGAGCCTATCCACATCCGTAGGCGTTGTAGCAGGGGTTATCCTATCCACCATACTGTTTGGGAAGGTGACATTATCTCTAACCCACGAGGCTAGAGAGGGGTCTTGCAGCGAGAAAAATTCTGAGAAAACTCTTTTGCAAGTATCGCCATTGTGTTGCAAATTATCACACGAGAGTATGGTTATAGGCCCATTGCCCGAAGCTCTGCGCGCACGCAATCCCTCGGCCACAAAACCAAATACACTGCGAGGTGTTGAAGGGTTCACGATATCATACCTGACAGCCTCAGTATCAATATTATACCCTCCCTCGGTTATGGTTAAAGTAATGATTTTAATGTTTTTATCAGCGACTTTTGCGATAATCTGCGCAGAGTTTTCGCCTGCCCAGTAAAGTTCCACTAGCGAGCCTATCCACTGACTCTGATTATCGCCCTTGCGCCCACAAATAGTAAGAGAATACACGCCTTGCTGAGATTTTAAGGCACGAAAAAGCGTCTCGTCCCCTGGCATTAACATTGCACCACATATACCCCAGTTTTGCTGACTCTCATCCTCAAGCAACATATTAGTGTAAGCTTGAGCGTGGGCACGGTGAAAATTACCCACACCAAAATGGATAATACCCGAAGTGATATCATCCCTAAAATAATTAAAATTTAATGTACTCATAATTAAACAGTTTTTCTTAGTTAGATATCTTTACTTGCAATAACCTTGCTAATATACATATAACGCTAAGAAAAAATATTTTATTGTTCAATTTTTTAATCCTCTGACAATCAACATTAGTAACTTAAAGGTAAGTGTAAAACTTTTAAGTACCTACTTGACAAAACGTTATAAAACACTTATATTTGTTGAAAATAAAACAAAATGGAAAACTCAAACAAAATAATCATCGCCCTTGGCATGCTAGCTTATATACTAGCTGTCAGCTATATAGGTTATCGCAACAAAAAAAACAGCAATAGTGAGGATTATTTCCTAGCCTCGCGCTCTCTGCCAGCATGGCTATTGGCCATTACTTTTATAGCATCGTGGTGGGGAGGAGGTTCGGCCATAGATTTGGTGGATGTGGCTCACAAAGAGGGTATTAGCTCGTTTTGGGTTTATGGCGTGCCTGTGCTTTTATCTACTTTTTTAATGTATATTTTTGCTGGTGGCATACGCTCTATCGGCACTATCTCGCAGGGGGAATTAATCGAAAAGCGCTATGACAAACGCGTAGGTTTTATGCTCACGGTCTTTATAATTATTTTTATGAGTATAGGCTCGGCCACTCAGGTGATAGTTATAGGCAATTTATTTGAATCGTTTTTTGGCATAGACTATTCTCTTAGCGCAACTTTGGGCACTCTGTTGGTGTTGTTTTACTCGCTGTTTGGTGGTTTTCGTGGAGTTGTTCTCACAGATTTATTCCAATTTGTATTTTTCTTGTTTGCTTCTGTGGTTTTGTTTGTTTTAAGTTACTCTCTCTCAGGTGGTTTCTCATCACTGAGCGTGATAGCTAGCGAGCCTAATAGAGAGGGTTTCACCTCGGTTTTTCATAATCTAGGCGATAATCTAGCCTACATCATAACCTTTGGTAGTTCGTGGATGATACAAGCCAACGTATGGCAAAGAATCTCGGCCGCAAAGACGCCTCAGAGTGCTAAGAAAATGATGAAAATCAGCTTTTTGGCCTTCATTCCTCTGTATTTAATGGTAGCCCTCACAGGCATGTTTAGCGCTTCGATATTTGAGAGCGTACCCCAAGGAGGCGTTGTGGCAGGGCTGTTAAACCAGATGCAAAGCCCCCTGTTGTCGGGACTGATTTTTATTGGTCTGTGCTCTGCGATAATGTCTACTATGGACTCTATGATAAACTCAGGAGCACTCTCGCTAACGGTTGATATTTATCAGCGCCATATTAACCCCAAAGCTAAGCCTAACATGGGTGTGAAGGTGGGCAGAATTTCCACAGCGCTCATTGCAATCATAGCCTTAATTGTTGGAGTAAAGATACGTTCGGTGCTGACCATAGCGTGGATAGGAGCAGATTTTTTGGCTACGGGAGCTTTTGTGCCCTTAGTTCTGGGCTTTATTTTTAGGCGAGGAACTACCTCGGCGGCTCTTAGCTCTATGATATTTGGACTTGTATTTTCGCTCTATAATTTATGTGTGGCTCTGGGGGCAAACTTCCCCACTCTATGGAAAATAGCCTCAACCGAGCAGGCTATTATAGGTATGTGCACATCCTTTATAATTTACATGTGTGTGAGCCTTGTAACTAAACCCAACAAAGAAAAAGCTGAAAAATTTATAAAAACAGCAAATATTATTAAATAAAATCACACATTTAGGCCTTAAGATAGCATTTTTCAGCTAAAAATGCTATCTTTGTTTTATCGTATATAGTTGAATTCAGCAAACAAAACTACCCAACAAATGAAAAAACTATTATTTCTCTTGCTTGCATTACCTCTATTTGCAATAGCACAAAGCTCTGAGACTCATTAAAATATAGAACTCGACAAAATTACAGCTCTCTACTACCCACGTAATGTTTACATACCTTCGGATAGTGAGCGTGCAAAACTCGATGATTTAATCACTAAGATGCTTGCCGATAGCACCATTAAAATCCACCTTATAGGTTATGGAGATAAGTGGGGTGGCAAGGAGGTGAACGATCGTTTTTCTCTTACTAGAGCTAAGTATATTGCAGGCATAATGCTTAGCAGCCGTGTTCCAAGCAAACAGATAACCTACCTAGGCAAGGGTATAGACACCAAGGCTGAAAATGATGCCGCAGCTCGTAGGGTGGACGTGTTAGAGGTCAAAAAACCTATCATCACCCCACAAGAAACAGCGCAAGAACAAGAAATCACACCACAGCAAGATGCAAGAGCAGCCGAGCCTAAAGAAGATATAGACCCAGCAATGCAGGTAGAACCAGAACCAACTACTCAGCCCGAGAGCGAGCCTGAGCCTAAACCAGAGCAAACAGCCAAACAAAAAAAATGTGTTGCGTGGAAATATTTTAACCTAAGAGCCAACTTACTGTATTGGGCAGGGGGTATGATGAACCTTGGTGTAGAATTTAAAAAACCAGAGAGTGATTTTGGATTTTTGCTTAATGCAGGTTATTCTTTCTTTGGCCAGACAGAGTGGAATCATAACTTAGGTGGTTGGTATGCAGCTCCTGAGCTAAGATATTACATCCCAAAAAATGACAAATGGTTTGTAGGCGCACAGTTTCTATATTCGGGCTACAACATCAAACTAAGCGATACCGGCTACCAAGGCACAGTAATAGGTGGTGGACTAACAGCAGGCTATAAACTCACACTTAACAAATACCTCGACATGGACTTTACTCTAGGCTTGGGTTATGGTCACTTTAGTTATGACACTTACTATCACCACGAGCCCACCAACACCAACCCCTACATAGAAAAAAATGTTGTTAAAAACTCATTTACCCCAATACAAGCTGGTGTTAACTTAATTTATAAGATGTAAATTATGAAGAAATTATATATAATATTTACAGTTGCATTAGTTTTGTCAAGTTGCTACAAAAGCGAACTAACAAACACCACTCACCCTTTGACAGGGCAAATATTGGTGGATGCTATACTCTTCGACTCAGCTCTGCCCACTAATGATTTTACCGTGGAACTAGACGGAAATATATACTCATCATCTAGCAACGGCATAGCTACCCTGCCCGACACTTTAAGCCCCGGCACACACACTATACACGTATATAGCAATGGCGAGGGCACAAGCGTTAAAGCAGGCATAGCCACTGTGGACATGGCCGACAACACCTTCCTACGCCACGACCCCGAGCACCTATACTTTTGTTCACAAGAAATAACGGTTACAGCTGATGCAGTATTAAAATTCACAGCCTCTCTTAATCAAGTCACTGGCACACTGCATCTTAACCTAGCTATTACAGAAGGCGACCCCAACCATATAATTAGCTCTTATGCAACCATATCAGGCATATCTAATACTTGGGATTGCATAGCAGACTCAGACATATCAAGCTCTTCATCTGTAATTGCACCCACTATCACCCAGGGCGCATCGCTCACAAAAAGCAGTGATAATAATTACCTAACAGCTACTATCCAAACACTAGGCGCAAGTGGCTTAGAGCAAATATTAACTATTGAAATGTTACTTATAGACGGCAGAGTACAATCATCAATCTGCGATATAACATCTTATTTATCAACGCTAGTTGCAGACAAACCGACCCCAGTTATCTTTGGGGGCGACGTATCTATTCCTACAACCATAGAGGGTAACATGACTATCACCCCATGGGAAGAAGGCGATGGATTTAATGGAGACGTTTTTGAGACAACGAATAATTAGAAAAAAATAAAACTATGAAACAACTATTTTTAACTCTTTCGCTAGTGGTGGCAGCAAGCATAACAAGTTGCCAAAAGGAAGATACTACAAGAGTAACTTCCCCTAGCGCATCGTTTACAGTAAAAACCGAGATTGTAGAAACTAAATCAGTTAGCAAAGAGGCTTGGGCAGACGAGGATTCTATCAGCGTATGGGCATGGGTTTCAGGCAGTACAATAGTAAATGGCGTGACTAACACCTATGATGCTGCCACTAAAAAGTGGACTCCCTCGTCATATATGCTATGGAAAGATATGAGCTCTGTGCACAACTTTACTGCAAGCTTCCCTGTGCAAAATATAACCAACTTTTCAGCTCACAGCTACACGCTTTTGGGCAATGGTGCTGCGAGTGACGATTTTTTGGTTGCTGTAAATAATGCTGCTGATTTAAGTGCCGAGAACTACTCTACCGTGCCACTTGAGTTTGAGCACATGACAAGTAAGGTGACTATCTCGCTTTCATTTAGAGATCAGTTTGACACTACACCAAGCGTTAGTGAGGTGAATATCACAGCAAAAAATAATGCCGAGGTAGATATTCTCAATCAAACAACATCTGCAACGGGCTCAGCAGTAGCCTTCAAAATTGCAGAAACTACTGCTAACACAAATTACGAAGGTGTCATCATTCCCCAAGGCATACAATACATAAATATAGTCATAGGCTCAGACACTTACACCTACGACCATGGCTCAGTATTTACTCTAGTACAGGGCAAAAACCACACTATATCGCTTACTGTGGGTAAAGATAAAGTAGAGCTTGACGGCGACAGTATCACAATAGGATCGTGGCAACCAGGTGACAGCATCACAGACGGCGATGCAGAAAAAAACTAAAATAAAAAAACTAAAATAATATGAAAAAAACTATTTTACTAGCCCTAGCCATTGTAGCAATGAGCGCCTGCACAAAAGAAGAATCAACAATATCTGCATTTACAGATGCTCCAGTGAGCATCAGCACATCTGTGGCCGAAACTCGTGCTACAACATACACAACTTACACAGGCTCAGACCTTAGCCTTACTATCATTCACCCAAGCTCTAGTGATTACAGCTATTATGGCACGGTGTGGGAATACAAAAACGATGTTTGGGGTTGTGATGACCAAGTATTATGGAGAAATTCTACAGATGCTGTAAAAATCTATGCCTTCGCCTCATTAATTGGTAATGTAGCAACAGAATATACCTATAATAACTATTCAGGAATAGTTGATATAAATCAAAGTTCTCTAGCAAGTTTCACTTCATCAGACTTTGTAACCTACATTAACGAGAGCTACACCCCAACATCTACAAAACTCGCTATACCTTTTGAGCACAAACTCTCTAAATTCAACATCGCACTTAGCTACGGAGATCAGTTTGGAGAAACTACCCCAACGGTTACTTCGGTTAAAGTCAATGCCGTGAATAAATTTACTTACACTATAATTTCAGGAGTAGAAACAGTGGCAGCAACATCAGATGCAGCAACAGCTATCACGGCTTATGCCAACACTGCAAACACATCTTACTCGGTTATCTTACCTGCTCAAAGCATCACTACGGGCAATCTAATCGACATAGTTATTGACGGCGACACCTTCTCTTTGCCTGCTGGCTCTGGTTACAGCTTTGTATCAAACTATGAGTACAATATCAAAGTGCGCGTGGGCAAAGATGTAACTGTTGTTGAAGATATCACCGTGGGTGGCTGGAGTACTGGCTCAGACTTCTCTGACGGCGATGCTGAATACCAAAGCAACTAAAAACAAAACCACATGAAGAAAGTATTAATCATAGCAAGCCTTGCGCTGATTTTTGCAAGTTGCCAAAAAGATGCTACTCAGGATCTAGGGCGAAGCACTCTGCCCGAGGACGGGGTGATGCGCTTTACAACTCAGGTGAGCGAGAGCAGAGCAGGTCTTACTACTTCTACTCTTACAAACTTTGGCATCTACACCTATTATGATAGCGCCTACACCTACGAAAATGTGAAGGTAGAAAAAAATGGCAGTGAGTATCAAAGCGAGGAGACTATGCGCTTTGAGGGTGAGGATGATAATATAACAATCTCAGCCTATGCACCTTACAGCTCTACACCCAGCTCATTTACTGTGCTTTCTAACCAAAGCACTGAGGACGGGGTCAAAGCATCAGACTTGCTTTATGCCTGTTCAGAGGTGACTCCTTCGAACCCTAATAACTCAAATGATATTTACTATGATTCTGAAAATCAAGCAATTAACATTATATTTAACCACATTTTAGCCAAGACAACCATAAACATAACTCTTGGCACACAGTGGAGTGCAGATCTCGTAAACCCTATAACTTCGGTTACAATTAGTGGCACAAACACTACAGCTAGCCTAGATTTTAACAGCGAGTATCCTATCACTTCAATTAGCAACGCAGCTAGCATTTCGGCCATGTATCTTGATGATTTTGCATTGGGTTTAAATCCAACTCTTAGCTATGAGGCTATATTAATACCCCAACAAGTGGCCAAGGGAGAGCTTAAAATTGTGATAACAACTGATAATGGCTCATTTACCTGGTACAGCGACAAAGCACTGAGCCTAAACAGTGATGAAAACAACATCCTAAATTTGGAAATAGGCACAATATTAAATTACTAACGATATGAAAAGACTTCTATTAATAGCCGCAACTATCATGGCAAGTATATCGTGCCAGAAGCTTCAAGAGCAGGCAACACCCCAGAGTGTTCTGCCCCTAGATGCAGTTATGCGCTTTTCACCCCAGGTATCTTCGCGTGCAGGCGCTACCACTGATAATACAACTAGTGTTGGAGTTTTTGTAACCAACCCTGCATCCTCGGATTATAGCTATAAGAATATCGAATTAACAAAGGGCGAAAATGGTTGGGAAACACAAGATAAAATTCTGTGGAGAAGTGAAGACGATGAGGTGACTATCACAGCTTACGCTCCTTATGATGCATACAACGACCTGAATCAGTCTTCAGCTAACCTTATCCTTTTTACTACGCCTTTAGACCAAAGCAGTGAGGAAACATTTAACTCAGCAGACGTATTACTTGCAGAATCCAAGGTGACTCCTAGTAGCCCTGACACAAGCAATGAAATATATTACGATAGTTCATCTAAGAGCGTAAATATTGATTTTCAACATTTATTCTCGCTATTTACTCTAAAAGTAAAATTCAATGATGAGTTTAGCAGTTTTGCCTCAAACCCTATTACAAAAGTAGAAATACGTGGAGCAGCTGCTGAACCTGTAATTTATTCAATAGACGAAAGTGAATTAGTATCGATCATAGACGCCAATCATAACGACAACATCTTCACCCCTCTAGATAATGAGGATTACTCACAAACTAACAGCACAGCTAGCTATTCACTAATTCTGCCTCCTCAAACAAGAAATTCAGGCAGTTTTTGGATAACTCTCACAATAGACGGAGCAACTTACAAATGGACTAGCTCAGAGATAATTGAGTTTGTGAGAGCAAGCACCCACACACTAACCCTAAATGTAGGTGGTAAAAGCGTGGTAGAGGGCGATATCACAGTTTCTGAGTGGGGCGAGGGAGGTTCAACAACAGATAGTATGCAGGAATATTTGTACTCCGTTGGCGATGTCTACCCCGTGGGCGCAACTGGCAGTGATGTCATGGGCATAGTCTATCAGGTAGGCGAAGACGGAGCAAGTGGCAGAGCTATCTCAGTTGACGAACGTAGCAAGTGCGCATGGTACACTCTATCAACTGTTAGTGGAGTTACGAGCTTCAACAACTACGGGCTTGCGACTATGAAGGAGTTATGGGCACAATACACCGACGAGAGTACTTTTTCTTCTACACTACCTGGTTTTTATTGGGCTCACGAAAAAAATGTTGCTCTGTATGGAAATACTTTTGATATTTCATCTTACGATGACGTGAGTGAAAAAAATGTCTGGTTTATACCCTCACAAGAAGAAATCACACCTTTAATTACTAATTTTAACACAATAAATGAGGCTCTCGCTCAGGGAGGTTACACTCAGATTTCTGACACATATTGGTCAGCAAAAATCTCATCATCAACCCACGCATATTATTGGAGTGAAAGTGGTATGTCGGGTGAGACTAATTATCTTTACTTCTCTAGTATGCATAAATTTAGAGCCGTACTTAATTTTTAATTTTGTGGAATATGAAAAAATTAATAATTTCTCTCATCTTCTCTCTTGCTCTGCTATCTTGCACCAAGGATGATATAACACCTAGCACGATTAATGCTATGCAGGTGGAAATTTCGGCTACCGTAAACGAGCCCATGGCAATTTCACGCGCAACTAGCACTAACTACACAGGCCAAGATTTAAGCCTTACAATAAACTACGGCACAAGCGATCGCTACACCAGCCAAGATATAAAGTGGACTTACCAAGAAAACAAGTGGAGCAATCTAAGCAATCAGCTATGGAAAAACACATCCACAAGTGTTAGCATCTATGCCTATGCACCTTACCAGGAGACTGTGAGCGACTACACAGCTATCGCTTTCTCTGCCCAAACAGACCAAAGTCAAGGCACAGAATCGTCTGATTTGGTGGGTTACACAAATAGTAGCTACACGCCCACAGATGCTAAGTTAATCCTGCCTTTTGAGCACAAAATGGCGCAAGTAATTTTTAATGTGAGTTACAGCACTCTAGCTTATGATGATACAGATTTTGCTAGCTCATCAGCTTTAGTAAATGCTGTGCGTACAATAAGCTACGATGCCACAACAGCCACGGCCACGACAAATGGCAACTCTGAGAGCATCACTCCCTACTCTAGTTCAGAGACCAGTGGAACTCGCACCTACTCAGCTATTGTAGCACCTCAAATCATAGCCTCGGGCACTAGACTACTTGATTTGGGCTATGTTGCAGAGACTAAATTGCTCTACCTCACCAAAGAAGATATAACCCTTAAAAGTGGTTATTCCTACATATTTAACCTCTCGATAGCTACGGATGACAAACTAGAGCTAAGCGATAATATCCAAGTAAGTGAGGGCTGGCAAACTGATAACAACATGGGTAGCGGCTCTATTGCAATAGATATTAAATACAACTCTGACGATAATACCTATTACATATACACAGCCAAGGGTCTTGCAGCTTTTCGCGATTTGGTCAATGGCGCAGCTAGCAATACCACCGAGGCATCGACTCTAGGATTTACCAATAGCTCGTTTACCTCTGATATGCAAATATCACTTAACGGCACTCTTATGAACGATATAAATCTTGCTGACATCTATGATTCTAGCACAAACTGGTCACCCATAGGCAACTTATATGGTGGTGGGGCAAATCACGAATACGGAGGAATATTCAACGGCAACTGTTACACCATTTCAGGGCTAAATATCAACACAGCTTTCAGCAAGCAAGGTTTATTTGGATATGCCGACCAAGATGCCATAATCTGCAATTTAGAAGTTATTGGCGATATTTATTGTGACAACACCTCTTCTGCAACCTACGAAACAGGGGGCATAGTAGCCTGCAATTCAGGGCTTGTTATCAACTGTGTTAATCGAGTAAATGTGTCGGGTAACGCCAATGTAGGAGGTATTGCTGGATACAACTATGGTTATGTGGTTAACTGCGCGAATCACGGTACTATAACAGGACTTGAGACTGCCGCAACAAACGAGAGTGAGTGTGGCAAAAACATAGGTGGTCTAGTAGGCCAAAACGGTAAAGTCACAGTTAATGATATTGAAACCTACGGTTGTGTTTATTCTAGCTACAACACAGGTACAGTCACAGGTAAAACTCGTGTGGGAGGTATTGCAGGTTATCTTGTGAGCATCTATATTAGTGGTTGTTATTATCTATTATCATCTGCTGACTATGCATTTGGAGGTAGCACATCAGTCACTAATTCAGTGAATGATATGCAAAATGAATTTTTCTTAGGGTATATGAATACAGAACGAGATAAATACCAAGATGTTTCCTCTGTGGTTGAACCTTCAGTTTGGGTTTTAGATCCCGACGATGGTTATCCAACGCCGTTAAATAGTAATGACTAAGACAGAGAAAAAAGACTAAATCATCAATGATTTAGTCTTTTTTCTGATCTGATTCTATTTCTTTAAGAAAGCGCTCTGCCACAACCACTTTAACAGCTCTTTCGATAACCGAGAACTCAAAGGGCGAATACCCCAGAGCCTCACCGTCTATCTCTATGGCTATCTCGGGCGCTGATTCTATTTTAACGTGCTTACCTCTGAGCAGAGACACCATTTTTAATTTATAAATTTTGCCGTTGAACAGCGATTTTAATCTGAGCATAACGCCTATTCTGCTGATGCGCTTAATCACCGTTAAGTCCAACAATCCGTCGTCGGCCACAGCACATGGGGTCTGCAACATACCTCCCCCATTATAACGGCCTATGCCCACAGTGCCCGAAAAAACTAAGTCGTTAACCTCCAATTTATCGTCTACTGTGATTTTCATGCCCGTAGTGTTATACTTAAGCACAGCCTTAAACATACTCCACAGATAGAGCCATTTGCTATGCACGCCTTTCTCTTTGAGGTGATTATAACGTCTATTAACCGAGGCATCAAAGCCATAGCCAGCAACGTTGGCCATATATCTAGCCTGCTGCACTCCCGACTCGTAATAGGTAACCCTAGAGACATCTTGCAGGAAAGAATAGCCTGCGATAATAGCTTTTATAGCCTCAGAATATTTCCTCGGAAGGCCAAACATTCTAATCCAGTCATTGCCCGTACCAACGGCGATAACCGACAATAGAACTTCGCTGGTGGGCACTTGTTGTTGGATAAATATTCCATTAACCACTTCGTGGATAGTTCCGTCACCACCCACGACTATGATTTTTCTAAAGCCTTTGTTTATGGCCTCAACTGCTAACTCTATTGCATGGTATTTTCTTTCAGTAAACGCATAAGAGGGCACTATACCATTATCTCTAAGGAGTTTACTAATCAAAGGCCAATCTTTCAGGCCCTTGCCATTACCAGCAACGGGGTTAACTATTGCAAACCAACTTTTAGTCATTACATTAAACGAGCAAGCATGTTTTTAATATTGTTTTCCATGCGCTCTTGGATATCATCTGATGAAGATTTCACAAATCTCTCGCCTATAATATTCTCGTAAAGCTCTATATATCTTTCGCTTATGCTCTCAACTATCTCAGCAGTCATTTCAGGCACTTGCTCGCCCTCACGACCTTGGAAACCGTTGTCCATAAGCCACTCACGTACAAATTCTTTAGATAATTGGCGTTGTTGTTCGCCTTTATCAAATCTTTCTTGGTAACCCTCAGCGTAGAAATAACGTGAGCTATCTGGCGTATGTATCTCGTCGATTAGAGTGATAACGCCGTCTTTTTTACCAAATTCGTATTTAGTATCTACCAATATTAGGCCTCTTTTAGCTGCAAGCTCACTACCACGTGCAAAAAGCTCAAGCGCGTAACGCTCCAAAACTGCGTAGTCCTCAGCACTAACCAAACCTTGAGCTATTATTTCTTCTTTAGAAATATTAGCATCATGGTCGCCTTGCTCGGCCTTAGTTGTAGGTGTCACGATAGGCTCGGGGAATCTTTGGTGCTCTTTCATGCCATCAGGGATAGCAACGCCACAGATCTCTCTTGCACCTGCTTTATAGTCTCTCCACGAGCTACCAGTTAAGTAAGCACGAACTATCATCTCAACAGGGAAAGTCTCGCAAGTGTAACCCACAGTAACCATAGGATCTGGAGTAGCGATTTTCCAGTTAGGACAAATATCTTCGGTAGCATCAAGATTTTTGGCTGCGATTTGGTTCAAAACTTGGCCTTTAAATGGAATACCTTCTGGAAGTACAACATCAAATGCTGAGATACGGTCTGAAACAACCATAACTAGGTAATCATCGTTGATGTTATATACATCTCTAACTTTACCTTCGTAAAGGCTCTTTTGATTATCGAATTTAAAGTTTGTTTTAGTAATTGCTTTACTCATAATTATATATATTTTTTTGTTTTTTTGCAAAGATAATAAAATTAATTCACACTTAGAAGTTCCACTTCAAAGATTAGAGTCGAACCCCCAGGGATGTAATATTCCTCCTTATCGCCATAGCCCATAGACGAGGGCACATATATTTTCCATTTATCGCCCACCCTCATAGCTTTGAGCGCAATCTGCCAGCCTTCAATCACATCTCTAAGGCGAAAACTCTCGGGATAATCGCCATAAGTTGAGTCAAATTCTTGACCAAAAATTAGTGTTCCACGATAGTGCACAGTAACCAAGCTGCTTAGAGATTCGGGGCTTTCACCCTCACCCTCTTCTAAAACTTTATACATCACACCTTTGCTCAACAATTTAGTGTCGTCCTCCTCACGTATCTCGTCAAGGTAGACTTGGTTTACAGCTACATATTCTGGGTTAGCTCTTTTTGATTTTTTTGCCATTATTTTTTATTCTTTTTCAAAGGCCTCAACTATGTATTTCACTAATTTGTGCCTGACTATATCTTCTTTATCAAAGTGCACAAAGCCTATACCCTCTATGCCCTTTAGTTTGTTCATGCTAGGCACTAGGCCTGAGTCTGTGTTACGAGGCAAATCCACCTGCGTAACATCGCCCGTTATAATAAACTTAGCATTTCGCCCCATACGCGTTAAAAACATTTTTATCTGTGAGAATGTCGTATTCTGAGCCTCATCAAGTATCACAAAAGCATTGTCAAGTGTGCGCCCTCTCATATAGGCCAAGGGAGCAATCTGCACAGTGCCATCCTCTAAAAATTTGCTAAGTTTTAGCGCTGGAATCATATCATTAAGTGCATCATACAAGGGCTGAAGATAAGGGTCTAACTTCTCTTTCATATCCCCAGGCAAAAAGCCCAACTTCTCGCCTGCCTCAACAGCCGGACGAGTTAAAATTATGCGCTTAACCTCTTTGTTTTTCAGTGCTCTCACGGCCAAGGCTATAGCCGTGTATGTTTTGCCCGAACCAGCAGGGCCTAGGGCAAACAGCAGATCGTTTTTATCGTATTTTTCGACCAAGAGTTTTTGGTTTTGAGTTCTGGCTTTTATGATGTTACCATTATTGCCATATACTATAACCTCTTTGTCAACTCTCTCGTTTTTTTCTTTAGAAAGTTCGCTAAAACCCTGCGAGAATATTTGAGTTATAACCTGCTCTGAGACGTGACCATATTTATGGCAGTAGACTATAAGGGAATTAAACTTATTCTCAAAATAATCTAACTCACTTACACTACCCACAACCTTAAGCTTATCGCCACGAGCAATAATTTTAACGCGCGAATTTAGCGCTACTATCTTATTAAGATTAGCATTTGCCACCCCATAAAACTCCAAAGGGTCTACACCCTCCAAATAAAAAACTCTCTCAGATGTTTGTTCGCTCATAAAAAACTTTGTTTTTTTTCTAGAACATATATCCTAGAGTAAATATCCATGAGCTTAAACCTAAATCATAGTTCAAAACTTCTTGATATACAGTACTAGTTTGCTCGCTTTTCTTAAAGTAACCGTTGTAACGTGCATCAAGGACAAAGCCTTTAATATTTACGCTAGCACCAGCAGCATAACCAACCAAAGGTCTAGAGGTAATAATTCCGTCTGCCATTTCATAAATATCCTTAACCGACGAAGAAGTCGCGATATTAAATACAGGTCCTGCATTTAAACTAATAAGCCAAAAACTATAACCAAACATTACTGGTACATCAACCGTATTAACTCTAAGTGTAGACTCGCCCGTAGCATCTGACACACTAGTGTGAGCATAACCCACCTTATAGCGAGCAAGAGTATAAAGGATTTCTGGCTGAACGTGCATAGATAGAAAACTCACCTTAGCCGCAAGACCAAACTGATAGCCTAGTTTAGGAGTAGCCTCCATTTGATAAGTTCCAACCTGAGAAGGCATATCAACCGTAGATAACATAACACCACCTTTAACACCAAACTCTATCATTCCCTTAGCCTGAGAAGACAAAGAAATTAAAAGTGTGAAAACTGATAATAAAATTAATTTTTTCATAATAATTCTTTTTTTTATTTTTCTATTTCATAACCAAGGCTTCTCACAAACTCAAGCGCTAATTCAGATATCAAATCTGTTGGGTCATTCCATTTTCCTGCTTTAATTAATCGTTGTTTATGAGCGTTTATTCTTTCTGTAATAGGGAAAGTCGGTTCTTGCATAGCCTTATATTCTGTTCTTTGCGAAGGTCTAACTGTGCGATTAAATATAGTCTCACGCGTAGGTTTACGCTCTATCTCCCACTTAAAATTATCGAAAAGTTTGTCCTGAGTGACAGGAATTTTATTCATAGGGTAAATAACATATTCAGGCTTACCTTTGTAGACTATGGACTCCACTGTTCTATCCTCAATATTAAATGTAGTGCTTGCGCTCTCCACCACCAAGAATCCTATGGTATGCACCTGCCCATTAGCATCGGTTTCGGTCATATAATATAAGGTATGGGCATTAGCGTTAATATCTGTTTTGTATATGCTATTATCTCTAAAAAAGGCCTCTATTTCCTTGCCCCTAACTTGATTAAATTCTTCCTCATTAACCTCGGAGCTCATTATAGGATCATCGCCTGTAAAAATAGCCTTGGTTATCCTGCTGTCTTTGGTATAAACATCTATCACCTGAGAGGTAATTTGATTAAGTTCGTTCCACATTACAGGGTTAATATACATGTGGATAGTCGTGTCAAGTGAGAATCCCACCAATGAGTCACACACAGCCTGCACATCTGAGCGATAAATCTCTACATTATAATAGGCTCTAAACACCCTCATAAGTGAGTCAGAATCATCACTCGAAAGTGAATCCGAGAGCAGCGTATTTATGTCAGTTTGCAAAGAATCTATCCTAAGTTTGGCCTTTTCAATAGCTAGTGAATCTTCTCTGGCTCTCAGTGCAACACTGTCTATCTCAACATAATAGCCACGTTTAATTGCCAGCGCCTTAGCCTTAGCCTCACGTTTTATTTGTTTTTCTTTATCTTTAGCCTCTTTTTTCTTTTTGCGCTCTTGTTTTTTTAGCTCACGCTTTTGTTTGCTCGTTAAAACTACTCTGCCCTCGTTATCTAAAGCCTGCTCTAGCTGAATCCCAGAGAGACTATCGCTTACTAGGCTATCACTTACTTCAAGCGAGAGAGTATCTCTTGCAATTATCTCTTTTTTAGGTTTTTTAATATCCTCTATTAGTAGCTCTTCCTCGCCTGTATCTTCGCTTGCTTGCTTGATTCTCAGCGCATTAAGTTTGTTTAGAGTATAGAGATACATGGTATCAGCGCGCATAAACAGCGTGTCCTCAACCTCGGAATAAGCCACCACAGATGCCTTGCGAGTAAGCAAAACTTTTTGTTTAGCATCCCACCACTGAGCATAATCGCCAAAAGCCATAACTTGGTTTATGGTATCAAGTATCTGAATATTATTTTTTAAAACTGCATCTTCGCTAGCATAAAAATAATCTATACTATCAGCCCAAATCTCCTGCTCAGAAGATAGGATATATGAGTTTTTATAGAAGTAATAAATAGAATTTGCATTGTCGTAAGCTCCCTTAGACGAAGAAAGAATATCGCCATCGGTGTTCCATATCCACGTTGGAGTATAAAACTGTGAGAATTCCAGATTCATATTATAATCCAGAGAGTCAGATTTTAACTTATAATCTGGGTTACTAACCTCAACGTTTCTAACGCACAGAAATTTTCTGTTATCAACAAAATAATAACCCTGCTTAGATTCTATAAGATTATCTCCTTGCTCTATTGTAGCATTGCCATAGTAATATCCTATCTCATCCAAGGTATTAAACTTGAAGTTATAGGTGTACATCACAGCATCTTTGTCCACCACCTTTATTATAGGTGCAAACACTTGGGCTATGTTTTTCTCGCCGTCGTAGTCGGCTCTATCACCATAGATGTAAGTTTCTTTTTGATTGATAATCACATTATTAAAACATTCCATCTTCTTATCGCCATAACGTATAGCGCTATCACAGGTGATAATCGCACCATTATGATAAAAAACCACATCACCAACCAACCTTAGGGCCGAAGAATCGGCAGTGATTTTAATTGGTGTCATAATATCGGCTCTAAAGTCCACAATTTTTTTCTCTCCCTGCTCTTGTGGCTTAATAGATTCCTGAGCTTCAGGCTCTCTTTGAGGTTTTAGGTGAGAGTGCTGAGCACTAAGGCTGAGACTCAGGGCAAAAAAGCCAAGAATTAATAGTGGTAATATGTGAGTGCGTAGCCTTAATTTCATTGTTTAAAAAAATCCTCTGTATCTTAAATTATTTTACCCAAACTTTATTCTCAAATTCAAAGTTTTTGTATTCGTCAACTATACGAACATACATAAGCTCTGCCTTAGTTTTAAGCCAACTTTCAAAATATTTTGCTTGTTTTTCGGCAAGTGCCATTTCTTTAATTTTAGTGTAGTCGTTTTCTATATCAGCTTTATGTGAGGGTATAATATCTAATAGCTTAACAGCCTTACTATAAGTATTTCCCCTAACATCCTCGGCCATAAATGCATTAGAGACTTCACCCACTTTCATAGTCTGCAACACTCTATAATCTGCTGGCAGGAGTTGGTCTTTAAAGAATTTTGTACTAGCAAGCGTAGGGTCATAAGCTCCATACATTTCTAATAGTTCAAGGTTTGAAACCACACCTCCGTTAGATTTAGAGTAAGTATCATCAGAGTAATCCATAGCTGCTTGCTCAAAACTTATCTCGCCTGCTTTAACTCTAGTTATCACCGAGTCCAAAAGTCTGTCAGTTTCTAACAATTCTTCAGATGAAAAGCTAGGACGAAGCAAAATATGACGACAAGTGTAAAGCTCGCCCTCTTTTTTAAGAAGTTCTATCAAGTGAAAACCAAACTCAGTCTCAACGACACCCGAAACTTGTCCCTCTTTAAGTTTAACCATAGCCTCCGAAAAAGGAGCCACAAAACCGTCTTTAGGGGTTGGGTCCATTTCTCCACCTCTACGTGCCGAACCGTCTATTGAGTACATTCTAGCCAATAAATCAAAACGTGTGCCATCAATTATACGTTTACGCATTTCCAAAAGTTGCTCACGTGTTCTCATCTTAGCTTCCTCGGTTGAGGGAGGAAACATAGTGATTTGCGCATACTCATATTGCTCAGGCACTATGGGCAATTTGTCTTTATCCATGTTTTTATAAAAACGCTCCACCTCATTAGGAGTAACACTCGCACTAGCGTTCACATTTTGCATCATAGCTTGAGCAAGGCTAGCTTGTTTGTATTTATTTTTAATATGATCTTTGATATTAAAAATTGGCAAGTTATAGGCTTTCTCAAGTGCCGAGGCAGAACCTGCATCTTTAATCATAGCATCAATTCTCTGATTTGCGACACGCTCAATTTGGCCATCATTAGAAGGCAAAGAGTCCACCACAGCTTGTTGATAAAGCAGACGTTGCAATAATAAATCCTCCAAAGCCTCATGAAGAGCATCTCTTTGTGAGCTTACGCCACTTTGTTTGCGCTGCTCGAGTATCTGTTGCTGATTTTCAAAAAGTTCTGAATACAAAATAGCAGAGTTCCCTACTACGGCAACAATCTTATCTGCCGTAAAGGTCTGAGCAAAGGCCATAAGGGGCAGAGAGGCTAAAAGAGAGAATAATAATTTTTTCATATATATTTAAATAGTTTCGTTTTTTTAAGGTAAAATAATTCGCTTATCTTCCAAGGCTTGTTTAAACAACTCACTTTGTTTGTGATTTATTATATTTTGCTTGTTAGAATTGTATAAAATTCTTGTAATTTCTTCGCTTACATTTTCCATGGGGGCATTATCTCCTCTTAGAAGATAGTTTGATACATAGATGAAATATTTGTTATGAGCATCGGCCATTTCCTGCATCGTCCTAACTTTCTTTAACAAATAATCATAATTTTTGCTCTTAACCGTAGGCAAAACAGCAATAAAATCGCCAAGTGCAGTCCATGAAGTAAACTCATAAAGCTCAAAGTTATTTTTAACACATAGGTCTATAAAGTCCTGCCTGTCAGCATCTTTTTGCGAGTTCATAAGTTTTTTGAGCGTAAGTTTTTTGGCATAAGTCTCAGGTAATTTAACTATCATGCCTTTAACCATGGGGCTATTGATAACAAAATCCTGCTTGTTTTGAGCATAATATTTAGCCACATCACTCTCTAGAGTAAGGCTGTCGATTTGCTCATTAACCCACACTTGTTCTAACTTAAAGCTAAGTAGCGAGGTGCGATAATGCTCAACCATGGCATCAATTTGGCTCAGCTGCTCGGTCATGAGTTTCTCGGCCTCTATCATTTTGATTTGTTCCTGCGCCCAATTCTCTGCATATTTTTTAATAAACGCTACGCTATCTGCGCCTGAAAGGCCTTCAGGAAAAATATCGCTGATTTGAGACATATACAGCGCTCTATCATCCACCCGTGCAATAGCTTCGCTTTGAGGCTCACCCCTGTGAAATTCTTTGCAGCCCCAAACTAAGAGCAGCACAGAAAAAAAGAATAGATATTTTACTGTTTTCAAGTCCATAATTAAGCTGCAAAGATACATTTTCTTTGCTAAAAAACGCATTATTTCACCTTATTATTATTCTTTTGTCTTCTAAAAATCATAATAACATTTATCACAGCTATCAAAAACACAAAAATACTAGCCAAATATACTATCTCAAATACCTTGTCATTGTCAATTAATTCGCGCATAGAAACGTATTTTCCACCCCCTAGCATCATGGTGAAATATGCCAAACAATTATTCAAAGAATGTATAATAATCACACACAAAAGCGAGCCTGTGCGTATAAATAAATAGCCCAAAATCATGGATATAAAAAACGCATTAACTGCCTGAGGAGGTATGCCATGTACAAGAGCAAAAATTAGCGATACCAGAATAAGTGCGCTCCACTTGCCTATATTGTGCGAGAGCGAGCTTTGGAGTATGCCCCTAAAGAGCACTTCCTCTAAAATGGGAGCAGCCACTATGGTAGTGATTAAACCCCAGCCACCAGAGCCTATAAAATTATTAAGATTATCAAAGTGTTTCTGAGGAAATAAGCCTATTAAGGGCTCGATAAGTGTACTCACAGCTAGGGTTAAAATCAGCCCCCAGAGTATGATAGTGGGGTTAACCAAACGCAGAGAAAAATTAAAAACCCTCACCCCCTTTGCTCTTATTTTCTTAAGCGAGAGAGCAAAGAAAATAGAAACTAAAAAATTGAAAACATAGACAAAAAACGAGGCCATGCCAGCGTTTTGAGTAAAGTGAGTTTCTATAAAATTTAAAGAAATTTTTCCCATACCACTCATAATAGTTAACACGCCTATTATAGCCAGCACATCCAAGGTAGTAGGGAAGGATTTTATAATTTTTTCTTTCATATTTTTGTCTGCAAAACCAAAGCTTAAAGCAGCATATTTAAAGTGCAAAAAAACTGCCTTTGTTAATAATAGGTCAAATATACGTTAATTTTATTGAAGAAAAACTAAAATATTCGATAAAATGATTAAATTTGTCGAATAATATTAAAAAGTGTTATGGGAAAAGTAATAGCTCTAGCTAATCAAAAAGGAGGAGTGGGTAAAACCACAACAGCAATAAACCTTGCTGCAAGCCTTGCCGTATTAGGCAAAAAGATACTTTTAGTGGATGCAGACCCTCAGGCCAACGCTACCTCAGGTCTAGGATTTGACATCACAGGCGAAAGTATTTATGAGTGCTTAATGGGCGAAGTCTCAGCAAAAAAAGTCATTAAAAATTTTGATTCTATCGAAAATCTTGATGTGCTGCCCTCCAGCATAGAATTAGTAGGTGCTGAGGCCGAACTACCCAACATGGACAAGGGTCACTTTAGAATGAGAGACATCTTAGCGAGCGTTAAAGAAAACTATGATTACATCTTAATTGACTGTTCGCCCTCGCTTGGCTTCACTACTCTTAACGCCCTTATCGCAGCCGAGAGCGTATTAATACCCGTACAATGCGAATATTTTGCACTCGAGGGACTTAGCAAACTGCTAAATACAGTGCGCATGGTCAAAGAAAAACTAAATCCTAGCTTAGATATAGAAGGATTCCTCTTAACCATGTACTCTCGCACACGCCTATCAAACCAAGTAACAAGTGAGGTTAGAGAGCATTTCTCTCATCTAGCTTTTGAGACAATAATTCAGCGCAACGTGCGTTTAAGTGAAGCACCCAGCTATGGCAAGCCCGTGCTTTTATACGATGCAGCATCATCAGGTAGCGCAAACTACCTAAAAGTAGCCAAAGAACTTTTAATAAGAAATAAAGACATTTAAAGTGAATACTAAAGCAAGCAAAGGCTTAGGCCGAGGTCTAGGCGCAATTTTTGAAATTGACAAAAACATAGCTGACAAACAAAGCTCATTGGGTAGCACAGCTCAAGAAATTGATCTGCGCTTTATTGAGCCTAACCCTAAACAGCCACGTACTTACTTCGATGAGGAGGCCCTGGAAGAATTAGCTGAGTCTATCAAAACTCTCGGCATCATTCAACCTATTACGGTTAATAAGATAGACGAGAAACACTACACTATTATCAGTGGTGAGCGTCGTTATCGTGCATCTAAGTTAGCTGGTCTGGAGACTGTGCCTGTGTTTGTTAGAGAGGTTAACGATCAAACTCTTCACGAAATGGCTCTAGTTGAGAACATCCAGCGCCAAGACCTTAACGCTATTGAAGTTGCGCTGAGCCTTGAACGCCTTATCGAAGAGTGTAATTTAACACAAGACGTTTTGGCATCGCGTGTGGGCAAAAAACGCTCTACCATAGCCAACTATATGCGTTTATTAAAGCTCCCAGTTGAAGTCCAACTAGCTCTACGCCAAGAACTTATCAGCATGGGTCATGCCAAAGCATTAGCATCTATTAGCGATAGTGAAGCTCAAAAGAAAGCTCTTGCTAAGATACTTAAAAAGAATTTATCTGTGCGTCAAAGCGAGGAATTAGCCAAAGTTGCAGCTCAAGAAAAAACAGCACTAGAGAAAGAAACAGCAGAATTCCCAGCAAGTTATTCTTCACTTGTGGAACACCTCGAGGTATTTTTCTCACAAAATATCAGCATCAAAAATAACAAAAAAGGTGGTGGCAAGATAGTCATAGATTTTGACAGTGACGAGGACATAAATAATTTTATCAAGAAATTTGATGCCGTAAAACATTAATGCAAAACAATTTTACAAACAAAATAGTGCTTATATTTTTGCTTGTGGTAACTACATTTACCACAAGCAAAATTTATGCACAATCACCTCAAATCCAACGCTTTAAAGTAGAAAATGGAGTTCTCACCGAAGTAAAACCTAGGATAATAGAGGACTCGGCATACTTAGCCAAACGCGAGGACAGATTAAAAGCCGACTCTATACTCCTATTATTGGATTCAGACACGCTAACTAGAGCTCAGAAAAGACAAATCAAACTGCAAGACCCGAATAGATATAGCCGTTTGTTTAAAGACTCTATCACTATCTCAAATGTGTGCTGGATTTCGACTGTTGTGCCTGGTTTCGGACAGCTTTACAACGAGCAATATTGGAAAATACCTATCGTGTACACAACTCTTGGGCTTAGCCTTTCGGGTGTTATTGTCCAAAATAATAAGTACCAAACTTACAAAACGCAGTACGACAATTTAGTGCGCCAAAACGCCTCACGCGATGAACTCGACCCTGTGCAAACCAACATGATAAAGTATAACACACGTCGTCAACTTTGCATAGGTGCTATGGCAGCATCCTACCTTTATTTTTTGGGTGATGCAGCTGTGAACTACGCTGGAGTGAACACCAACGTAAAAAAAGCAACCACGCTGTCAACTATCTTCCCTGGGGCTGGCCAGTTCTACAATAAAAGCTATTGGAAAATCCCTATCGTGCTGGGTGGTATAGCAACTTTCGCCTACGTAATCGACTATAATGCAAGGGGTTACAACCGTTTCACGCTTGCTTATGACTTATTAACCGACGGCGATGACAGCACAGTAGATGAGTTTGGGGGCATATATTCTTCGACTTTTATAGACAACTATCGTGACAGCTATCGCAGGAATCGCGACCTGGGTATTATACTTATGGCAGGTTGGTATTTGCTTAATATTGTGGATGCCCACGTAGATGCTCACTTCAAGAACTATGATATTAGCGACGATCTAGCATTTGATATAGTCCCATCAGTCAACACATGTTATACTCAAAGCACAGGTTCGGTGACCAGCTATGGCATGAGCCTAAATTTTAGATTTTAATAAGAAATGAATAAGACCTTTATCTTAGCATGCGCAATGCTTGTTAACACTATGGCCTTTGCATACAAGGGAAATATCACCAAAGAAGACCTATTTGAGGATAATACTGAGGAGCAAATAATCAAAGACGAAAAAGAGCAGGTAAAAATACAAAATCCAGACATAAATGTGCAACGTTTTGACTCGCTTTTCAACAAATGGCAAAGCGATAATGAAGTAAGCTTGTTTATCGACTCATACTCTGTATGCGAACACAGCACTCTAACAAGTGATTCGGTCTATAAGGCACGCCTTAAAAACCTAGCATCACCAGTATATCTACCTTACAATCAAATACTTAAAAAATATTTAGTATCTTATACAACAACCAATAAGGAGGTAATCAGCACAGCGCTTACCAGGGCAAAATACTACTTCCCCATAATAGAGCAAGAGCTTATCTTAAATGATTTACCCCTAGAGCTAAGAATGGTTCCCATAGTAGAATCCCTGCTTCGTCCCACGGCTACTTCGAGAGTTGGAGCTACGGGTATTTGGCAATTTATGTACTACACGGGCAAGATGTATAAGCTAGAAATCACATCTTTCTTAGACCAAAGGCGCGACCCAGTGGCATCAACCAAGGCTGCGTGTATGTTCTTAAAAGATTTATATGATATTTATGGCGACTGGACCTTGGCCTTAGCTGCCTATAACTGTGGTCCTGGCAATGTAAACAAGGCTATAAGACGAGCAGAGGGCAAGGTAGAAAATTTCTGGGACATCTACCCTTACCTACCCTCAGAGACTAGGTCCTATGTGCCCCTTATCGTAGCTGCAAACTATGCCTGCAACTATCATTTGCAACACCAAATCGAGGCTAAAGACGAAAATATTTTCCTGTTAACCGACACAGTGCACATCAATAAACTAACGCATTTCAACCAGATATCAACCACAATAGATGCTCCACTTGAGATGCTAAGAGCACTGAATCCTCAGTATAAAAAAGATATAATCCCTGCTGTTGAAAAACCTTATACCTTGGTTCTTCCTCAAGATTACATCACAAAATACTTTGACTCAGAAGAGCAAATCATGGCCAAAGACACTATGTTTCTAGCCAAATACATTAAAGAGCCCTCGCTGAAAAAAATGGAACTTCTAGCCGCAACAACAATACATAGAGTAAAAAGTGGCGACACACTAAGTGGCATAGCCCAAAAATATCGCACAAGCGTGAGCAATTTAATGAAATGGAACAAGCTAAAGAAAAATAGCGTGCTGCGCATAGGCCAAAAAATCGAAATACATAAATAACCATGAACACAGATCAAACCATAGTAGCCCCAGCAACGGGCGTAGGTGGAGCAATAGCCATAATCAGAGTAAGCGGCCAAGATGCCCTAAAAATTTGCGATGAGATTTTCTTTGCCAAGAAACAAAGCAAGCTAACTCAAGTGAAAGGCTACACCATGCACTTTGGCGAGATAAAAGATAAGGATGAGGTAATAGACGAGGTGATAACATCAGTGTTTCGCGCCCCCCACTCTTACACGGGCGAGAATATGGTAGAAATCTCATGCCATGGCTCTAACTACATCAAAAACAGAATAATCAACCTACTAATAGAAAAAGGCGCAAGAAGCGCCCAGGCAGGAGAATTTACAATACGCGCCTTCCTAAACGCCAAGCTAGATTTAAGCCAGGCCGAAGCCGTAGCCGATATTATAGCATCCGAGAATAAAGCCAGTCACACCATGGCTATCCGTCAGATAAAAGGCTCTTATTCTCAGGAATTTACCCACCTTAGAGAACAATTAGTAGAACTAGTGTCGCTATTAGAACTAGAGCTAGATTTTGGGGAAGAAGACGTGGAGTTTGCCGACAGAGCCAAGCTAGCAGGCCTACTCTCAAAAATCGAGAAAAGAATACAAGAATTGCTAAGTTCATTCACCCTAGGCAACTCACTAAAACAAGGAGTCCCCGTAGCCCTAATAGGCAAGCCCAACGCAGGAAAATCCACGCTACTAAACGCCCTAATAGGCGAAGATAGAGCCATGGTATCCGACATAGAAGGCACAACCAGAGATTCAATAGAAGAAAGTTTAAACATCTCAGGGGTAAACTTTCGCTTCATAGACACAGCAGGCCTACGACACACCGACGACAAATTAGAGGCCATGGGCATAGAGCGCACCAAGGCAAGCATAAACAAAGCAAATATAATCTTAGTTTTGCATGATGCCACCGAGCCACTTTCCCAGAGCGAAGAGCTAATCAGCGAGCTAAATATATCAGACGATAGGAAAGTATGTTTGATAATAAATAAGTGTGACAAATTAAAGGGTATTAAACTAGAAAAGGGGCAAGAAAATCAGATTCACATCAGCGCCAAAGAGCACCAAGGCATAGAAGAAATCAAAGATTTCCTAATCAAAACCATAAACCTAGAGCCCCTAACCTCAGGCGACACCATAGTCTCATCCACGCGCCACTACCACGCCCTACTAAGAGCCCAAGAATCTCTAGAGCGCGCCCACGCAGCCATGCAAGACAACCTACCAGCCGACTTATTATCGCAAGACATAAAAGAAACCCTCCACTTCTTAGGAGAAATCACCGGCGAAATCACCACCGACGACATCCTCGGCAGCATATTCACTAAATTCTGCATTGGCAAATGATTTTAGTCAAAATATGACACATAAGATATTGATTATCAATAGAATAGCACTTTTAACAGGTGCTATTTTTTTTGTCGCATATATGCGCTATTATGTGGTTTTAAGCGGTGTTAATGTCTATTTATTTCCCCCGTTTTTCCCTGCCT
>JAWXTK010000017.1:0-51381 GCA_044433645.1 Rikenellaceae bacterium
CATCCGTAACTACATATTCATCAATAAGTTTGCTCTTGGCGTCTACTTTGGCATGGTTCTTATAGCCATAGAAAGTCTCTTGGTTTTTCTTTGCCCTCGTTTACAATTAGTCCTTTGCTGCCCAGATGGTTATGAAACATCACGAACAGTTCCTCGACGACCCCCTCTTTGGCTAATCGCTCTCGAAATAACCAAACGCTCTTCTCGTCAGGTACTTTATCGCCGCTACTCAAACCTAAAAACTCCTTGAAACTCAGGCGATCTGTGATTTGATACAGAACTTGCTTGTCGCTAAGACCATACAAGCGTTGCAAAATCAATTACTTTATTCAACCTCTCAAGAGAATTACCCATCTCTGACATCATATCTATTGCGTTCTGCTCATCGAACAATCCTCGTTTGCCTGTACTCTTAAAAATCATAGTAGTTGTGTTTTATATTACACTACAGAGATAGTGATAATTTATTGAATATCAAAACTTTAATTTTTAGAAGTCCCCTTAAAAAATTTTGTCTACATCATAGTTGTAACCTAGGCGTTTACCTGTTTGCATTTTAGAGTTTTCAAACTTAGTGTTGAATTGGTCTACCTCGGCTAGTTTGGCGTTTTCGTAAGGTTGAACTAGTAGGTCAAAGTCTAGGGTGTAGTCTATTGCACTTTCGATAATGTCTTTAAGTTCGTCTTTGTTAATTGTCTTAGTGCCAAAGTCTTGGCATTTGATTTTAGAGGAGATATTGCCCTCGACAAAATACATATTGTTTTGGTTGATGAAAATACGGCCAATTAGGTAGCCTTCATCGGAGTTACGATTGAATTTGAAAGAATCGCTTAGAAAGTTGTAAATGTTGATAACCCCACAAAATGAATTGTTGGGATTTTCTTGTACGTAATTTATTTGTTTTATGGGATGCTCATCGCTAAACTCAAAAACGTTAGAGTGCATGCTGAAAATAATGATATCACCTGCAATTTGAACCTGAGCCTCAAATTTGCCTCGGTCGCGATATTCTATTCTAATGCGACGGTCTAGTGAGTCCTCGCAGGCCTCGTCTATGTCGGTTGAAAGTTCGTGAAGTACTTCTTTTAACTCGCCTAGGGCTGCAAAAGTTTTGTCAAATACTCTTAGTTTTAGGTTTGATTTGTGGATTAGTTTATTAACTATTTCCTTTTGTCGGGGATGATCGTTGTCCATATTTTATATTTTCGTTTTACATTAATCTTATTTGTTGTCCTTGGTGAAGCTTGCTCTCGGGTGAGAGTTTATTCATCTTAGAGAGGTTCTTAAGGCGTATGCCGTATTTTTGGCTAAGTGACCATAAATTGTCAGAGTCTGTGACTGAATGTATCATCTTACCGTTGAGTGAACGCTTAGATTTTGAGCTGATGTAGATTTTATCGCCTGCACTGATTTTTGCATCTGGTTTTAAGTCGTTGTATTTAGTTAATCGTTTAGATGAAATCTTAAGTTTCAAGGCTAATGATTGCATATCATCGCCTGAGTCGGCTAAGATAAATTCGCTGCCGTTGTTAGCGTAAACTGAGTATGTGCCTCGCGAGCGAAGAGATACCATGTAGTTGTCGGTGTCGATTTTTTCGACTTGCTCTCTGGCTTGCTCGGTGAGGATATTGTCGCGATTTTTTACTGCTAGGAGTACATTTTCGGATGTTTTTTTGTCGGTATCTAGTGTGTAAAGCTCGTAACGCTCTATGATTTCTATAAGGCGCTCGGTGTAAGTGGGGCTAGTGGCATAGCCTGCTTGTTTAAGTCCTTTGGCCCAGCCTTTATAGTCGGTGGCTTTGAGTTTAAACAAGAATTGATAGCGAGGTTGCTCGTCTAGAAATTCGGAGTGGTCAACAAAAGATGCCTTAGCAGAATTGTATTTACGGAAACATTCGCCCTTAGCGTCGTCGTCGTGAGAAATGGTTTTGCCCTTCCAGTCGCTTTTGCACTTGATGCCAAAGTGATTGTTAGCCTCCTTGGCTAGTCGGCTGGTGCCGTTGCCTGATTCAAGGATGGCTTGAGCCATTTTGACGCTGGCTGGTATGCCGTATTTTTCGGCTGATTCAAGAACTAGGTCTTGATATTTAAGTATGTATTCTGCAACTTCGCTTTGAACTTGTGCCGCAGCAAAATTTTGAAGTAAAACAGTGAAAATTAACGCTAAAAAACTCTTTTTCATTTTATTTTATATGTGTGACAGAAGCAAAGATAAGTAAAAAAACTTAATATTTGAGTTTTTTGATATGGAAATTGACTAAAAAATCATAGCTTTGCATAAATTTAAACTTGACTGTAATATGTTTACTGAAAACGCAAACAAAATCTTTATGCAGGTGATAGAGGACTATCATCGTTATGATAATGTTGATCAAGCTATAGAGAATCCTTTTTTAGAAGGTTCGTTAGATCATTTGCTATATGCCAAAAACTGGATAGATACTGTGCAATGGCACTTAGAGGATATAATTCGTGACCCAGAAATTAATCCTGAGGATGCGCTGAAAATTAAAAGAAGAATAGATGCATCGAACCAAGACAGGACAGATATGGTGGAGTATGTGGATAGCTATATGCTTGATAAATACAAAGATGTAGTTATAGCTCAGGGTGCTAGATTGAATACAGAAACTCCTGCTTGGGCTATAGATAGATTATCTATTTTGGCACTTAAAATCTATCACATGCAGTGTGAGGCTGAGCGTGAGGACTCTTCAAAAGAACACAAAGAGGCTTGTGCGAAAAAATTAGATGTGCTTTTGTCTCAGAGAGTTGACCTTTCTAAGGCGATAGAGGAGCTAATCGAAGATATAGAATCGGGTAAAAAATACATGAAAACTTACAAACAAATGAAAATGTATAACGACCCTTCGCTTAACCCTGTGTTATACGCTACTAAAAAATAAATGGAGAAAAACACACACATATTAATTATGCGACTTTCGGCCATGGGTGACGTTATTATGAGCGTGGCTGTGGTAAAGGCTCTTAGGGAGAGTTACCCTGAGTGTGAGATAAGTGTGTTGACGCGTGGTTTTTTTGCTCCGTTTTTTGAGGGTATAGATAATATTAAGATAATTTCGCCTGATTTAAAAGGTAGGCATAAGGGTATCGTTGGACTGTATAGACTTTATAAGGATATTTGTGCAGATGCTAAGGTGGATTATGTGGCTGACTTTCATGATGTGCTTAGGACTAAGCTTTTGAGGCTGTTCTTTAAATTGCGTGGCAAAAAAATTGCAGTAATAAATAAAGGTAGAGCTGAAAAAGATGCTCTAACTCGCAAGTTTAGGAAGGTGTTAAGGCCTCTGAAACCTATGATGGAGCGATATTGTGATGTTCTAAAAAGTCTAGGTTTTGATAAAATTAGCCTTGATGAAAAGCTTAAAAAACAAAAAAGGCCTGTGCCTGAGTGCGTAGGTAAAAAGAAAAGAGGTGAGAAATGGGTGGCTTATGCTCCCTTTGCCCAGCACAAAGGTAAGGTGTATCCTTCAAAGCACTCTAACGAGTTGACTTCGCTTTTGTCTGAGAATTTTGATAGGATATTTATCTTTGGTGGGGGCGATTATGAGAGACAGTTTGCTGAGTATATGCAGTCTTGTTATGATAATGTGAGCTCGGTGATAGGCGTGATGAGCCTTAGTGAGGAGATAGACTTGATGGCCAATATGAATTGTGTGGTGTCTATGGATTCGAGTTCTATGCATATGTCTTCACTGGTGGGTGTTCCTGTGGTTTCGATTTGGGGCGCAACTCACCCGTATGCAGGATTTTATGGGTTTAATCAAAAGGAAGAAAATGCTGTGCAGGTGGATTTGGAATGTAGGCCTTGTTCGGTGTATGGGAATAAAGCTTGTATGCACAAAGATTATAGATGCTTGATGAAAATTTTGCCCGAAAAAGTGCTAGAAAAAGTGAAGAAAATTGTTTAAATCCTATTAAAATTTAATTATTGTGATTTTTTTCACAATAAAACTTTGTTATCGAGAAAATAACTTTTAACTTTGTAGCGTTAAAAGAATAACAACAGGGAAATTTTAAACAATTAAATAATAAAACAATGGGAAAAGTAACAATTGTAGGAGCAGGTAACGTAGGTGCAACTTGCGCAAATGTAATTGCAACAAGAGAGATTGCAAGTGAGGTAGTGTTAATCGACATCAAAGAAGGATTTGCTGAAGGTAAAATCTTGGATATGTACCAAACAGCTAACCTTATGGATTTTGATACTAAAATCACTGGTGTAACTTCTGATTATTCTAAAACTGCTGATTCAGACGTAGTTGTTATTACTTCGGGTTTGCCTCGTAAACCAGGGATGACTCGTGAAGAACTTATCGGTGTGAATGCTGGTATCGTGAAAAGTGTGGTTGAGTCTGTACTTGAGTTCTCTCCTAACGCTATTCTTCTTATCGTTAGTAACCCTATGGATACTATGACTTATTTGACTAGCAAAATCGCTGGTATTGCTAAAAATAAAGTTATAGGTATGGGTGGTGCTTTGGATAGCGCTCGTTTTAAATGTTACTTGAGCAAAGCATTGGAAGTTAACACAAACGAGATTGAAGGTATGGTTATCGGTGGTCACGGTGATACTACTATGATTCCTTTGCTTAGCAAAGCTACTTATAAAGGTATGTCAGTTTCTGAGTTTGCTTCTGAAGAAGTTTTGGCTAAAGTTTCTGCTGATACTATGGTTGGTGGTGCTACTTTGACTGGTCTTTTGGGAACTTCTGCTTGGTATGCTCCAGGTGCTGCTGCAGCTTACGTTGTTGAGTCTATCCTTCGCGATCAAAAGAAAGTTATCACTTCGAGCGTTATGCTAGAGGGCGAATATGGTCAAAGCGATATTTGCATAGGTGTGCCAGTTGTGATTGGAGCTAATGGTATCGAGAAAATTCTTGAAATTTCATTGACAGAACAAGAAAAAGAACTTTTTGCTAAAAGTGCTGCTGCAGTACGTGCTACAAATGACGTGTTGTCTGAAATCGGCGTGTTGTAGTTCTTTTTTTAAAGAAAATATTATTGAGCCTGCGAGTCTTTGGATTCGTGGGCTTTTTTTTGGTTGAGGGTCAGGAGGGTCTAGTGGTTTCTTTGGGATAGGAAGTTGCAGAGGTCTATAAGGGAGGTTTTGTACTGGCTCTCGGGGAAAGTGTTAAGGATGTCTTGGCTTGCTGTAATGTAGTTGTTCATTATCTCTTTTGCCTTGTCTAAGCCACCTTCATTTATGACTAAATTGTATAGAAAATCTATGTTCTTAGCGTCTTTTCTAGAGGTGCTAAGTTTGCTGATGATTTGCTTGTTTAGCTTTTTGTCACCTCGCTCTAAGATAACTAGTAATGGTAGGGTTATCTTTCTTTCTTTCAGGTCGTTACATGAGAGTTTGCCTGTGCTATTGGTTTTGGAATAGTCTAAAATATCGTCCTGGATTTGAAAGGCCATACCTAGGTTGTAGCCCAGGTTTTTCATCTTTGAGATATCCTCATCGCTAGCAAAATTACTCATGGCAGCTAGCTCGCAACAACAACTAATTAATGAGGCTGTTTTGCCAAAAATAATTTCGTTATATGTCTCGCGACTCATGCTTAGACTGTGGGTTTGACTGTCTTGAAGCAACTCGCCTTTGCAGATGTCGTTCATAACTGACGTGAGGCGTGTGATTAGGTCAAAATGTCCACTTTGAGTGCCTATCATATAGCTTTTGGTGAAGATATAATCTCCTATTAAAACGGCTTTTTTTTGCCCCCAAAGAGTGTTGACAGATGGTCTGCCACGGCGCAAGTATGCATCGTCGATAATGTCGTCGTGAACCAAAGATGAGGTGTGTATCATCTCAATTATCATGCTACTGAGAAATGTACGCTCCTTAGCCTCAGGGCTTTTGATGCCAAAAAGTGAGGAGCACAGCAAAGTAAGCATGGGTCTGATACCCTTGCCCTTATGAGCGAAAATATAGTCTAGCATACGCGCAGAATCCTCGAATTCTATGCTTATTTTATCGCGCACAAAATTGCTGTATTCTCTCTCTAAAGACTCGATTGGTTTGCTTATTTGCTGTAATGTTGCCATGTTTTGAAATATAACAGCACAAATGTACAGTAAAATTTTAGAAATTAAGCAATTTTTTATTACTTTGCACGTCTATATTTTATTAATTTTAACTTTTGTTATGATAGAATCTTCAAAGTGGCTAAAGAAATTCTTGCCAGCTGTGTGTGCAGTAGTTGTTTTTTTGGCTATTAACGCTATATATTTTTCACCTCAATTTAGAGGTGAGAAAGTAAAAAGTCATGATGTAACCCAGTATAGAGGTATGGGTCGTGATGCTGAGTTACATAAGCAAGAATTTGGCGAAGACCCTCAGTGGGCTGGTCGTATGTTTGGGGGTATGCCTTCGACTTTGATTAACATGAAAAAAGGAGTGTCGATAGTGCCTAAGGCTAGAAAAGCTGTGGAATTTTTGGGCTATCCAGCAGGTCATATTTTTGCAGCTATGGTGTGTTTTTACTGTATGTTGCTGTTGTTTGGTATGGGGCCTTGGGTGAGTATTCCCTTCGCAATAGCCTATGGATTAAGCTCTTATATGTTTATTATTATAGGTGCTGGGCACGTCACGAAGATGGCTGCGCTGGCTTATGCTCCTTTGATGCTGGGGACGGTGTTTTATGCTTACAGGAAAAATATGTTTCTGGGCTCGGCTATGGCGGCTTTTGTGAGCACGATAGAGATAGCTGCTGGGCATCCTCAGATTACTTACTATTTTGGATTTGTGATTGCTGCCTTTGCTATTAATGAGGCTGTGATAGCTTATAAAAACCATACTTTACCTAAGTTTTTTAAGACCTCGGCTTTGTTGGCTGTGGCTGCTGCGTTGGCACTGTTAGCTAACTTTGGTTCTATGTATTACACGGCTGTTTCGTCTAAAGATTCTATGCGTGGAGGCTCGGAACTTACTAAAGGTGAGGGCAAACAAGATAAAGGCTTGTCGCTGGACTATGCTACTATGTGGAGTTATGGTAAGGTAGAAAGTTTTAATATGTTAGTGCCTAATCTAGTGGGTGGCGAGTCTGGAGGTGGATTTGCAAGCGAGGGTAAGGTTGCTGCGTCTTTGGGTAAATATAATGCTAGAAGTATGGCAACACAACTGCCTGGATATTGGGGGCCTCAGCCTATGACTTCGGGGCCTGTGTATATAGGGGCTGTGATAATTTTTATTGCCGTGTTTGGGTTTTTTGCTCTAAGTGGCCTGGCTTCGTGGTGGGTTTTAATAGTTTCTGCTATTGCTCTTATGCTTGCTTGGGGTAATAATTTTATGTGGTTTACAGAGCTGTTCTTTAACTATTTACCTGGGTATAATAAGTTTAGGACTGTGTCTATGATACTTGTTATTTTGCAATGGAGTTTGCCGTTTGTGGCAGCTGTGGGATTAAGCAATCTTTTTAAAGGTGAGATAGATAAGGCTAGGGCTATGAAGGCTTTGAAGCGTTCGGCTATTGTTGTGGGCGGCGTTTGTTTGGTGTTGTTTGCCTTTGGTTCTAGCTTGTTTAGCTTTAGCTCAGCAAGTGATGAGGCTATGAAATTGCCTTCTGATGTGTTGGCGGCAATGAGGGCCGAAAGGGCTGATTTATTGCGTTCGGATGCGTTGCGCTCGCTTATCTTTGTGGCTCTTAGTTGTGCTCTACTGTGGGCTGTGATAGAGGGTAAATTGAAGAAAAACATAGTCATTGCGCTTTTGTCGGTGATGATAGTGGTGGATTTGCTGGGTGTGAATGTGAGATACTTGAACAAAGATAATTTTGTTGCACCTAAGGAAGATGTGATTATGCCTACCTCGGCTGATAAGCAAATATTGCAGGATAAAGAGTTAGGTTATAGAGTTGCAAATTTCTCGGTGAGTATATTTAATGATGCTACGACTTCGTATTTTCACCGTTCGGTGGGTGGATATCACGGGGCTAAGCTGGGTAGATATCAGGATTTGATAGATAATCAACTATCGAAAATGAATATGGGTGTTTATAATATGATGAATACTAAATATTTTATCTCTCGTGGGCAAGACTCGCAGCTTAAAGTTGAGATAAACCCTCAGGCGAATGGAGCTGCGTGGTTTGTGGATTCGCTGTTTGTAACGTCAACTCCTCGTATGGAAATGGATGCGCTAAGTGTGATAGATACTAAGAAAACGGCTGTCGTGGATGAGAGCTTTGTTGGTGGTATTCAGGGAGTTGAGGCTCAAAGAGAGGGCGCGCGCGAGATAGCTTTGGTGGATTATTATCCTAATCGTTTGGTGTATGATTATAAGGCTGATAAGGCGCAAGTAGTGGTGTTCTCGGAGATATATTATCCTAAGGGATGGACGGCTTATATAGACGGTAAACCGGCAGATTATTTTAGAGTGAATTACTTGCTTAGGGCTATGGTTGTGCCCCAGGGTGAGCATAGGATAGAGTTTAAATATAGGGCAGAAAATTTTGATAAGGTGACTTTGGTGGCTTTGATTTCTTCTCTTGCAATTATTTTGGCTCTTGTAGTAGCAGTGTTTATTTATTTTAGAAAAAAATATGTCGCAACAAAACAACAATAAAAAACTTGAACGCAAGGTTAGGCGTTCGTACTTTGTCTCAACACTGAGCGTGGCTCTGGTGTTGTTTCTGCTTGGCTCGGTGGGCTATCTGATAATAAATGCTATCTCGGCTACGGACAGAATCAAGGAGAGCGTGAGTGTGTTTGTGATGCTAAAGAATGATTTGGGTGATGAAAAACATGAGCAACTTAAGAAAAAATTAGAGGCTCATGAGCATGTGGGGACAGTGAAATTTGTATCAAAAACTGAGGCTGCTGAGGATTTTAAGGAGTATGTGGGCAGTGATTTTGTGGAGTTCTTGGAGTTTAATCCTCTGCCAAATTCTTTTGAGGTGAGTCTTCAGGCAAAGTCTGCGGAGAAAGAGATAGTTACGGCATTTGAAAAAGAATTGCTCACCTGGGAAGGTGTGGATGAGTTGGTGTATCAGCGTAGTGTGATAGAGCAGATTAGCTCTAATATTAATAAATTTAATATTATTTTACTTCTTTTTGGGGGCACACTGCTGATTATCTCGCTGATTTTGCTTAATAATACTATACGTATGAGCATACTATCAAAAAGATATATAATTAATACGATGAAAATGGTGGGAGCGACACGTTGGTTTATTATGAGGCCTTTTATTGGGCGTGCTTTTTTGCAGGGAATATATGCCGGGGTGATAGCTTGCGTGATGTTTTATGCTATGCAAACAGGTCTTAGTGAGGGTTTGCCCGAGATAAAATTTAGCGCTGAGGCGATGCAAATGTATATGATTATGGGGGCGATGGTGGCAATGGGTGTGTTTATATCACTTGTTTTTACTACCTTTGCTGTTAGGAAATTTATAAGAATGCAAACAAATAATTTACACTTATATTAATATATATGGCTAAGATAAATAACGATTTAAAACAAAAACAAGACCAAATGGCGCTTACGCCTACGAATTATAAGCTAATGTTGATAGGTTTTGGAATAATAATTCTAGGCTTTGTTTTGATGATAGGTGGTGGAAGTGATAATCCAGCCGAGTTTAATTATGATATGTTTAGCTTTAGAAGGATAACTCTTGCGCCTATTTTGGTGATTTTTGGGTTTGCCTTTGAGGTGTATGCTATTATGAAAAAAGTGAAAAGATAAGCTAAGAGAAAATGGAAATTTGGGAGGCAGCGTTTTTAGGCGCAATTCAAGGCTTAACGGAGTTCTTGCCTGTTAGTAGTAGTGGCCACTTAGAGCTAGCTTCTTTTTTCTTAGGGATTCAAGAGCCTAGTAATCTGCAATTTACCATGGCAGTGCATGGGGCTACGGTGTTGAGTACCCTGGTTGTGTTTTGGGGCGAGATAATGCAGATTTTAAAAGGTGTTTTTCGCTTTAAACTCAATGATGAGACAGTTTTTGCTGTGAATATTTTGGTCTCGCTAGTGCCTATTTTGTTTGTAGGACTGTTCTTTAAGGATGCGATTGAGGGTTTGTTTACCTCGAATATTCGTTTGGTGGGTGTGATGTTGTGTGTGACGGCTGTTTTGCTGTTGTTTGTTAATGGGAGAAATAAGGGAGTTAGAAAAATAACCCCTAAAAGTGCTTTTATAATGGGGATAGCCCAGGCTTTTGCTGTCTTGCCAGGTATTTCACGCTCGGGGGCTACGATTTCTACGGGACTTATGATGGGGCTTGAGCCTAAGGCAACGGCTAAATTTTCGTTTTTGATGGTGCTTGTGCCTATTATCGGGATGAATATTTTGGAGTTGTTTAAAATGGAGCAGGCAGGCGCTAGTGTGGGAAGTGTTAATCTTATAGTGGCATCACTAACTGCTTTTATTACAGGGGTTTTGGCGTGTAAATGGATGATAAAACTTGTTCAAAAAGGAAACTTTTTCTACTTTGGGGTGTATTGTCTTATAATGGGTATGATCGCAATAGTGCTTTCTTAAGCGAAAAATTATGATAATTTAAGTAAAATTACGATATTTGCAAAGTGTAAAAAAATATAAATATTATGTCGAGAATTAAAATTGTAGAACTATTAAAATCTGCGCCTAAAGGCGAAGTTGTAACCGTTAAGGGGTGGGTGAGAACCAAGAGAGGTAATAAAAATGTGGCTTTTATAGCGCTTAACGATGGCTCTACTATAAATAATATTCAAGTAGTGGTGGATGTGGCTAGCTTTGATGAGCAAATCCTAAAGAAAATAACTACGGGTGCTTGTATTAAAGTGGATGGTGAATTGGTGCAAAGCCAAGGCGCTGGGCAAGGTGTGGAAATATTGGCAAAAGATGTTGAGATATATGGCGAGGCTGATACCGAGACTTATCCTTTGCAGAAAAAAGGTCACACTCTAGAGTTTTTGCGTGAGATAGCTCACCTTAGACCAAGAACAAATACTTTTGGTGCTGTGCTTAGAATACGTCACGCTATGGCGTTTGCTATTCACAAATTCTTTAATGAACGAGGGTTTACTTATGTGCACACTCCGTTGATTACAGGTAGTGATTGTGAGGGCGCTGGTGCGATGTTTAATGTGTCAACGCTGGATATGAATAATGTGCCTAAAACTGAGGAGGGTGAGGTAGATTACACTCAAGATTTCTTTGGAAAACCTTGTTCACTGACTGTCTCAGGGCAGTTGGAAGTGGAGCTTGCAGCTATGGCTTTGTCTGAAGTTTATACTTTTGGCCCTACTTTTAGAGCTGAGAATTCTAATACTCCTCGCCACTTGGCTGAGTTCTGGATGATAGAGCCTGAAATGGCATTTGTGGAATTAGAAGAAAATATGGATACAGCTGAGGCGTTTTTGAAATATCTAATTCGTTATGCACTAGAAAATTGTGCTGATGATTTGGCTTTCCTAAATCAAATGTTTGACAAAGAGTTAATCGAGCGTTTGAAGTTTGTTGCTGAAAATGATTTTGTGCGCCTAGATTACACAGAAGGTATAGATATATTAATGAAAAGTGGTCAGAAATTTGAGTTCCCAGTTAGTTGGGGATTGGATTTGCAAAGTGAGCACGAGCGTTACCTAGTTGAGCAACACTTTAAAAAACCTGTGATACTTATAAATTATCCTAAAGAAATTAAGGCTTTTTATATGAAACTTAATACTGACGGTAAAACAGTGAGAGCAATGGATGTGTTGTTCCCAAAAATTGGTGAAATCATAGGTGGTTCGCAACGAGAAGAAAATCTTGAGAAATTGCAAGGTAGAATAGCTGAATTTGATATACCAGAAAAAGATGTGTGGTGGTACATGGACACAAGACGTTGGGGAAGTGCTCCTCACAGTGGGTTTGGTCTAGGATTTGAAAGGTTAATATTATTTGTAACTGGAATGGCAAATATTAGAGATGTAATACCTTTCCCAAGAACTCCTAAAAACGCTGAGTTTTAAAAAAAATAATTCTCTAATGCCTGTTTCTTTAAAAAGATACGGGCATTGTTTTTTTGCTAAGGTTACAGATTAAAAAATCTTAACTAATTAAAAAACACGTGATTATGGCATTTGCAAGTCAAAGACAAATACAAAAAATGCTGCAAAAGCTTTCGCCTCAGCAGATCCAGATGATTAAACTTTTGGAACTGCCAGCGATTTCGCTCGAACAGCGTATAAAACAAGAGATAGAAGAAAACCCTGTCTTAGAAAGTGATGCGCCTGAGAAAGAGGACTCGTCGGATGAGCAACTCTCTGAGCCTAAAGAGATTTCGGTGGAGGAGTATTTGAAAGAAGACGAAACGCCAGCATATAAATATCACGCAAATAATTTCTCGAAAGATTCTGAGCAAAGACCCATGATAGTGGAGGGTGGACGCTCATTGCAGGAGTATATGCAGGAGCAGTTGGGGTATAAAAATATGAGTAAAAGGGAGAGTTCTTTGGCCTTTTTTATAATAGGAAGTATAGATGATGATGGTTATTTAAGGCGCGAACTTATAGCTCTTTGTGATGATATAGCATTTAGTTTGGGCATAGAAACCTCAGAGGAGGAGCTAGAAAAGGTGCTGGGCTATGTGCATCAGTTGGAGCCCGTAGGTGTGGGAGCTAGAGATTTGCAGGAATCTCTGTTGTTGCAGCTGGGTGTGAGTGAGAATTTTAGTAAGGCTAAAGCTTTGGCTCATAAGATATTAGCAAACTATTTTGAGGAGTTTACAAAAAAGCATTATCAAAAACTAATATCAAGGCTTGGCGTGAGTGAGGATGATTTTAGGGATGCCATTGAGGTGATAACGCATCTTTCGCCTAAACCTGGGTATTTGTTCTCGGAGGGAGGCTCGGAGGTGATGCCTTATGTGGTGCCTGATTTTATACTTGATTATCAAAATGGTGAGTTGGAGTTAAGGCTCAATACTTATAATGTGCCTGAGGTGAAGGTCAATAAGCGTTATGTGGAGATGATACGCGAAATGGCAGGCTCGAATGGGAAAAATATTAATGAGGAAAATCGTGAGGCGCTGCAATTTGTGAAGAATAAATTGGACTCGGCAAAGTGGTTTATCTCGGCTATTGAGCAAAGGCGTGATACGCTGAATTTTACTATGAGTGAGATATTAGAATATCAAAAAGAGTATTTTATGGATGGGGATAGTAGTAAGCTTAAGCCTATGATACTCAAAGATATAGCTGATAAAACTGGACTTGATGTTTCGACGATATCGAGGGTGGTGAATAGTAAATATATACAGACGCATTTTGGGATTATACCTCTAAAACAGCTATTCTCGGAGGCTATGCATACTGATAGTGGTGAGGAGGTTTCCTCGTATGAAATTAAGAAAATCTTAAGGGAGTGCATAGATGTTGAGGATAAGCGTAAGCCTCTCACTGATGAGGTGTTGATGAGTATTTTAAACTCAAAAGGCTATCAAATTGCTAGGCGAACGGTGGCAAAATATCGTGAGATGTTGGGCGTGCCAGTGGCTAGGTTGAGAAAGGAAATTTAGTGAAAAAACTTGAATATGTTAGTAGAAATAGATGAGAAATCGGGATTTTGCTTTGGCGTTGTTACAGCGATTGCTAGGGCTGAGGAGTTGGTGCGCTCGTCAGAAAAAGTGTATTGCCTGGAGGATATAGTGCACAATAGAGTAGAGGTGCAACGACTTGAAAATCTGGGTGTTAAGACTATCTCGCATGATGAGTTTATGACTCTTAGAGGTGAGACTGTTTTGGTGCGTGCGCATGGCGAACCTCCGAAAACTTATCGTGAAGCTAGGCAAAGAGATATAGAAATAGTGGATGCGACTTGCCCTGTGGTGGCATCTTTGCAAAAAACGATAATAAAAGCTTATGAGAAAATGCAGCAAGTCGCAGGGCAGGTAGTGTTGCTCGGTAAGCGTGGGCATGCTGAGGTTGTTGGGCTTATAGGTCAAGTTGAGGGTGATGTTACGGTTGTAGAAAATGAGGCTGAATTGGATGTAATTGATTGTGGTAGAGCTATTTACTTTCTTTCGCAGACAACTCAAAGCTTGGATTTATTTAATGCTATGGCCGAGAAATTAAGGCTAAGGTGTGGTGATGATGTGAGTTTGACTGTGCATGATACGATATGCAGGCAGGTGTCGGGTAGGGGGCCTCATTTGAGAGAATTTGCCGGAAAATTTGATGTTATAATTTTTGTGAGTGGCAAGAAAAGTTCAAATGGCAAGGTGTTGTTTGGGATTTGTTATGAGCAAAATAAGAGGTCTTACAAGGTGGAGGATGCCGAAGAATTAAGACCTGAGTGGTTTGAAAATTGTGAGTCCGTAGGGATTTGTGGCGCTACTTCTACGCCAAAATGGTTGATGAGTGAAGTTTTTTGTAAAATACAAGAGCTTGTAAATCAAGAAGTTAAAAAATAAATTACATATTTTTTTAAATTTTTTTGCCAAAATACTTGACAAAGGGGGTTTTGATGTGCTATATTTGCAGCGTATGAAATCTCTTATTCTCTTTTTTATTTGAGAGTTTCTTTCTTTTTTCTGGGAGTTCTTCCTGTTTTTTTTGTAAGTAAGGCAAATCAAAAGTTATTAACAAATTTTTCAGTTTTTAGGAGTGTTGATAAACATTCTAAAGGGAAGCTGTCTTGTATTTAAATCAAAATTATGAGTGTTGTTGTGTGTGAGGCAGGTGATGTCTCAGGTGCTAAGTGTATGGAATATATTGACTTAGCTATTTTATCTATGCGTGAAACAGTTGAGTTTAGGCGCAAAAATAAATTTTCTTTCAAGCGTTTTGCTGTCGTGGCAAAGGAGCTCTCGGAGCTTAAAAAAGTGTTGGATTGCTATGCAAATAGTGATGTATTAACAGAATTCTAACAGTTTATCAACAAATGATTAACATATTTATTAACAATAGGGTGCTTCAGATACCTTGTTGTTGGGAGGAGCTGGAGCTGGATAAGGCTTTGGCGTTGAGGAGCTATTTGTCTTGTGTTGACGGATTTGCGCAAGTTGCTCATTGTGAGGCTAATGCGAACGAATTTTTTGTTGAGGCTATGGCAAGGGGTGAGTTAAAATGCGAGGATTTGGTGGAGATTATTGCTGGGTTGGGGCAGGGAGACTGTGAGGATTTTGATGCTAAATGGTTGTGGGATAATGTTTTAAAGGTGTTTGTGTGGGGTTTGCTCTTTGAAAGTGATTATTCTCTAAAGTACCTGAAAAATTTTGAATTTAAAGGGCTTGATTATTATTTGCCTAAGGTGGGTTGTTTAAGGCAATTTATTGAAAATAAGCATATTAGTGCTGAGAAATTTTGTGCGCTTAATAATCTTTATGCAGAAAATGCCCTGGAAAATGCAGCCTTGATGTGTGCTTTTCTTGTAAGTGAAGATGATGATTTATATGAGTTAGCACAAGAGTTTGGGGCACTGTCTATGGATGTGGTTTTTGAAATTTTCTATATCATTTCATGTTTTAATATTTACTTAAATGATTTATATCCTGAATGTTACAAGGCTTTGGGAGTGGGTCGTGCTAAGATGTCATCTTTTAGGGGTTGGCATGAATTGATTTATTTTGTAGCAGGCGATGTGCCCTCGGAAATTGAATGTGCAAAACGTATGGATTGCTTGGATTTTATGAGATTACTAGATTACAAACTTAAAAAAATTAGATTATGATTATGCAAAATTTAATTGAGCAAATTAAAATTATTTGCCAAAATTTAGGCTACGAATTTTATTTCGGTGCTAAGCGCGAGATAAATTCTAGGCTCAAGGGTTTGCCCGCAGCGTGGATGGAATTGCCTGCGATTAAGCAGGTTGAAGGTCGCACAATGGGTAGTGTAACTTATTCTGTATCAATGTATTTGATGTGTTTAATGGATGAGAAAAGACAGTTTTCGCAAACTATGGAGTTAGAAAATAATGCCCTAGCGCTTTATTCTAATCTGGTCTTGTGTGAGAGTGTGCGTGAGGTTAGTGAGGTAGAAACTGAGGTGGATTTTATGATTTTCCCTCCCTTGGGCGAGGCTTCTATTCATCTGGAATTTGAGGTGATTATGGATTTTAATGCTAAAACTTCAGAGCGATGATAGGTGTGATAAGTAGACCAGAAAATTTAAGTGCTGCCTTCCTGCCTGTGGCTTATGGGGTGAGTGCGAGCTCTAGTGATGAGAGTTTTGATGTGGAAATTTATGACGGGGATTTTGATGAGTGTCTTGGTATAAAACGATATTTAGGCGAGCAAAACTACACTGTCGAATTGGGTGATTATTTGAGGTATAGATTTGATATTGAGCCTATTAGTGGGCCAAAGTGTGAGTTGTTTGAGGATGAAAGTAAGTTGAAAGCTGTGGGGGTTAAAATAGATGGGATTTTTGAGACCTCGCCCTCGTGGCATACTTTTGCGACTGTGAATGTTGAGGGTCTTGAGGCTTTGAGTTCGGCGCCTTTGTCCAGAAAAATTACTTGGGGGCAGAGGGATGAGTTATCTATTTTGGTTGTAGATTCTGCTCTATCGGCTCGTTATAGTTTTAGTGGTGAGGTGGAAGATTTTGTAATAGAATTAGATGCTTTAAGTGCTGAAAATAAGGTGGTTAGTCTTTTGACTGATATGGTGACTTTAAAGGCTTACTTGCAGGAAAATGAGTTGGATGCTGATTTGTTTTCGGCGTTGAAACTTGAAATTTTTGCAAATGATGAGGTTATCTTAGAGATTAATTACTCGCTAGAGAGTGAGGCTGAGGATGAGTTTAGGCTTTGTTGGTTGAATAAGTATGGAGCTTTGGATTATTATACTTTTTCGGGTAATGTTTTGGGTTATTGCCAGGTTAGTAAGCAGAGGGTTTATTCTAGCTCGGGGTATAAAGTGACTGGATCTTCTTTGAGTCGCATGATGAACTTATATACGGATTTTTTGCCGAATAAAACTCTTGAATGGCTTAGTGAATTGTTGGCATCGGCTAAGGTTTGGATAGTGGAAGGCGATGATTTTCAGCTTATTGATGTGTTGTCGGATAGTTTGGTTTATAAGGATGAGGATTTGCTTAGGTTGGAGCTAAGTGTGAGAAATGCGCAGAGCGAAGTGTATCAATATGTTTAAAATATAATGATTATGATAAGTCTTTTAATAGATGATAAGGAAGTAGATTTTGATACGTCGCAGTCGCTGGCGCTGACACTTTCGGTGAGTTCGATAACTAATATTGATAGTTCCTCGGCCGGTTATAGCAAGACCATAGTATTGCCTAAAACGTTGAAAAATAGAGAGATACTTGGTGATTTAGATGAGATAAATTCTATAACCATGTTTAATCAACAGCAGCATACCGGGAGAATTACTGTGGATGGTTTTGTGGTCATAGACGGGCAAGTGATGCTGAGTTCGTCAACAAGTAGTCTTGGATATGGCGAGTATGAAATTGTGATTATAGGAGCGTCGAAACTCTGGGTGAGCAATGCCGCGCAGGATATGATAAATGAAATAAACATAAGCTTCTCGGATACAATAACAAGTTCTATGATAAAGCAGAGTTGGAGTTGGGATAGTCCTGTGAGGATGTTGCCGGTGATGAGGGATGAGGATTTTTATGAGAATGAAAATAAATATGCTTATGTGCCTATTAGGATACTTTCGGCCAGAGATTATCACCCTTTTTTGCATTTGGCAACTTTGATGAGAACTATTTTTGAGAGTTCAGGATATAGTATAGCCTCGGAGTTTATGGATAGTGATTATTTTGATAGTTTGTACATAAGTGGGGCGTATTCTACGCGTGATGTGGATGCGCTGAAGGAAAAAATGGACTTTTTAGCAGGAGTGTTTGCCGATAAATCTGCTACGGCAAATCATTTTGGACGCGTGGTGGCAGACCCTTCTTGTTTATTATCTTCGTTTGGGAATATTGTGGATACGGCCGATCCTTTTGAGGAGTCAGAGGACGGGGTTAGAGTGAGTGGGGTTTATAATGTGGATAATTGTTTTTATAATAAAGATGGTTTTGTGGTGTTTGTTCCTACGAGCGATGTGACTATTTCTTTTGAGCTTAATATTAATTATTTGACCGAGTATTATATTACCTCGAGGGGTGAATTACTGGGCTTTAATGAGATATATCTTGATGAATATCAGGGAAATAGCTTTAAATTAACTAACTCTTTTGTGGATAAGAAGGCGAGCCTTTTTTCGGGTTATGATTATATGGTTATTGTTTTTGACTATCAACAGGGTGATGAATATAAGCTTGCTTACAGAGTCTCGTCGCTAAATGCCACCTCGCCTGATGATTATGAGCAGGAAATTGAGTATTCTCTGTTTTCGTCGAGAACAGAGTTTCTCTCGCTCAGCACGAGTATGTATGTGGTTTGTGTAGTATTGTATAAAAAGGATGAGTCGGGAAATTATGTTGAGTGTGAGGATGATTGGGCTGTGTATGATGCCTCGGTGGGCGAGCGTGGAACTGTGGAGGTAGAGGTGTGTGTTAGAAGTGAAAGCGAGAATTTATCCTCGGGCGAGATAAAATATTTTCATGATATCTACTTTGGTGGAGCCGAGGAGGGTATGACCTTTACTTTGTTGAAGGAGACTACCCTAAGACCTGTTTTTTCGCCTCATCCTGGCTTGGATTCTAGTATAACTTTTGTGGATGTCGCTCAACATGAATATAGGCAAATAGCGTTACTCAGTAGCGTAAGACACCTTTTTGACCTGTGTTTTTATACAGATAATCAAAACAAAGTGGTGTATATTGAGCCCAGGCGTGATTTTTATAATCAGGATGTTATTGTAGATTGGAGCGATAAGATAGATATGAGTTATGGGATTAAAATCTCGGAGCTTGGTGATGATTTAAGCTCTCAGATAACATTTGCCTATCAGGACGGAGATGGGGCTGTGGCTCGCTGGAACGAAAGTTATAAGGAAAAATTCGCTGAGTGGTCGGCTGATATTGCAAATAATTTTGCAGATGACGGTGAGCAAATTTACTATAACACAATGTTTTGCCCAACAATAGATTTGACTGGGGTTTTGCCAAACGCAGCTGATGCAACGTTTATAAATGTGGGAGATAGGGATGATGATGAGATTTCGGACGATGACTTGAATTTTCCATGCAAAATTGTAAGGTATATGGGCATGGTGGATTTGCCCGAGGGGCAGAGTTGGGGTTGGCCAAGTAGTAATGCTGAATATCCTTGTTTAGGATTTCACTCAGGGCTTCACAATATTGGTTCGTTGTGTTTTGATGACAGAGATAATCAGGTGGGTTTGCATGAATATTATGACGGGGCAGTAGAAATTTATAACAATAGTAAACGTGTGGAGCTTTACTTAAAGCTGAGCCCTAAAGATGTTGAGCCACTGGTAGTTATGAATAGTTTAGAGCGAGATTTTAGGGCGCTTTATAGGTTGGAAATTGGGGGTGAATCTGCTTTGTTTTACTTGGAGGAGATTTGTGATTACAACCCAGCTTCGAGTGGTTCAACTAAGTGTATTTTCATTAAAAAAGTTTAACAAATGACAGATTTATTTCAACAATGGAGGACGGCAGTCGCGCTGTCTTCAGACACGTCGACTGCATTGCAGATACCCTCACTAGGGAGTCAAAGCCAGGTGAGTGAGAGTGGTGCAAGCCCTAGTTATGAGCAGGTGGTATCAATGATAGATCACTCGCTTAGTTCGCTGAAAGTTTATGTTTTGGAATCGGAGATTACCTCAAGTCAAAATTCGGTGAAAAGCATAGTTAAGCAAGCGACTTTTTAAATATTAATTTTTAACTAACAAATATCACGAAATGGTAGCCTACGAGAGAGAATTAAAGAAAATTTTAGCTGGAAAATGTGAAGATGAGTCTTTGAATGTAATAATTGATACACTGTTTAAAATTGGTGTGATTGATTATTCTCAGTGTAAAGCCTTGTGTATCAGGAAGTGGTGTAAAGAGAAGGTGGCTGAGGGCATGGGGATAGTGGATGCTATGTGGGAAGCTACTGAAATTTTTGCATGTAGTTATGAGTACGCAAGAAAATGTATCTATTATTACAAAGATTTGGGCTTTGATTAGCTGTTTATTCTGAAAATGTAGAAAAAATCTAGGCCCAGTGTGATGTAATTTTGTATAAAAAAAACAGGAAATATGAAATTTTTAATTAGCAACACAGCTGCAAACGTTTTCACCATAGATATTGATGGTGAAATTGGAATTTTAAATGAGGATGCTTTCTCTTTTAGCGAACTCAAAGAAAAATTAAATGAGATTAATCAATTACAAAATCCTTTGCTAAGGATAAATATTCGCTCTACGGGTGGAGATGTAAATGATGCTCTTTTGATTTATGATGCACTCTGTGAACTGTCTGAGGTTGAAATAGTTACGTGCTGTTATGGTTATGTGGCTTCAGCAGCAACTATCATCGCTCAGGCAGCTAGCGAGGGCAATAGAGAGATTTCGCAGAATGCTCTTTATTTAATTCACAAGGCTATGTGCCACGGCGAGGGAAATAGCAATAATTTAACTTCGCTCTTGGAACTTCTTGATAAAACAGACCAGAGAATCGCCTCGATTTATGCCCAACGTTCGGGTAAACCCCAAGATGAATTCATTGAATTAATGAACAAAAATAACGGTGATGGGCTATGGCTTACATCTACTGAGGCTTTGGAGGCTGGTTTGGTGGACAAGATTAACACTATTGGCGAACAATCAAATTCTAATACAGAAGAAATTATGAATTTTTCAAAACAATGGAGTTCTATTCTTAAGAAATTGGGTATAGAAAAAACTTCAAACAAGATGATTTTAAACGACGATTCACTTGCAGAAATCGAGAATAAGATAACTGCACAGAATCAAAAAAATGATGATTTAGAAAAGAAAGTGATAACTCTTGAGGCTGAAAATAAAAGGCTTAATGCTCTAGCAACTAAGACTTTGCAGGTTGAGGATGCTGCATCTAGAGAACTTTTGCTTTCTCAAAATCAAAAGGCATATAGTGCTGACATTGCAAATTTTAAATAATTTTAAAAACTAAAAAAATGAGTAAATTAGAACAAGTAAAAGAGTACACGGGTAACGATTTGGAAAATATTTTTTTCCGTCCTATGCTAACTGGCCCTTCGGCTGAGGAGCTTGGAATCAAGATAATGTATAATATGCCGGTGCCAACGACCTTGAATTTTTGGAAACGTTCGGGCGATATTCTTCAGAAATATTCTGCGTCGGGTTGGAACGGATCAGCTTCGGCTGAGAAGTATCAAAAGACGCTAAATCTTGCAAAAGTGAAGGCTGAGGTTGGATATTCGGCTGAAGATTATTTTTCTATGGTCTATGAAAATATTACAGGTAGCTCAGAGGTGAATCTTCAGGATTTGACGGGTACAGAATTAGAAGCTGCTGAAACACAGCTGTTTAAAGAGGCTATATCGGAGAGTATTCGTGCTACAATGTGGCTTGGAGATACTGAACGTAGTGACGAGGACGGTGGAATCAACACCTTTGATGGCTTTATTAAACAAATTTCATCGGAGCTTGAGGATGAGGCGAATGAGATTAATGAAGTTGCGATTTCTAAGTCTGACTCTGTGGTTTTGGCTGAACAATTATTGAAATCTTTGTGGAATAATTCTTCAACTGCGCTTAAAGAATTTAAAACTCAGGGTAATTTGGTGTACTTGGTGACTTCTGATATTTATGCTGCATACGAGGATGAGTTGGATGCTGTGGCTGTTGAAAGTGCTTATCTTTCTAAACAAAATGGTCGTGATGCACTTTGTTACAGAGGCATACCTGTTGTGGACGTTAGATTGACGGATTATCTTGGTAATCTGGAAGATATGCCTTCTTCTTTTGCGATTTTAACCGACAAACGCAACTTGGCAGTGGCTGTAAATACTAATGATTTCCCTGGTACAGAGGTTAGAATGTGGTACAACCCAGATGAAATGGAAAATCGCCAGAGAGCTGTGTTTATGGCAGGTTGTGATTATCTTTTGCCAGAATTAATTACTGTCGCTATGCAGGAAGTTGCTTTTGAAATTGTAACAGATGTTACGACTTCTGGAGGTGATGTTGCAGTCGAATTTTCTGAAGGTTTAAGCCTTGTAGATTCGGTTTCGGCTGTTGGTTTAACTAGTACAGGAGCCTTGGCTGGTGAGTCTGTGATTTTAACAGCTGGTGACACTGGTTTTGATGGCGAAATTGAGGGTAGCTCGCTTGTGAGTGTGAGAGTGACTATTGTTTATACTGACGGCACAAAAGTTCAGGTAATCAAATAGTTATGATTTGTGGATTAGAAAGTGTTAATAGAAATAAAGGTGGAGTTAAATCTATTAAGTTAATAGATTCGGCAAAGTTTATTTCTTGTGAATTTTGCTCAGATAATCTAAGTATTAGTTCGTATGAGTTGGAAGAAGGAACTGAATTTTGTAACATAAGTTACTATGAAGATAGTGCGTATTTTAATCAGACTTTTAGCCTAGATAGAGGCTTTACTAAGGTTAAACATGAGCTTAGTTTTTATGTGTGTGATGCTGATGAAAGTACAAACGATTTTCTGCAACTTATGATGTTTGCAAAAATCAAGAGTTTAGTCGCTCTAGTAACTTGCAATAATTCAGATACTTACCTTGTTGGATTTTCAAAAGAATTTCTCGCTGAAAGGCCGTTGAAATTTAGTTCATTAGAGACTGATACGGCTTATAGTCCCTCGTCGAGACCTATGACTAAGGTGTGTTTGCTAAGTGAGGACACGAGGGGAGCTTTGAAGCTTATTTAATTTACATTTATTTTCCATTTTTATTTTCTTGGGCGAAGTTTTTAGCTTGACTTCGCCCTTTTATTTAGACGTAAATATATGAATAATAATGAATTATATGATAGTCATAAAAAAGTTTTTATGACTAAAAATACAGCTAGGCCTTTTTTGGAAATGGGCTCAGCAGTTCAGGATTCAAGGTTTTGGAGGTGGGGTGTAGACAATCTTTTCCCTGATGCCTTGGCCCTTATTTCGCGCAAATCTACTACTCACAGACGTATAATTAATGATAAGGCCGATTACATTTCGGGCAAGGGTTTTACCTTTGATGAGAGTTTGCCTGGGTTAGGTGATTTTGTCTCGGCTGTGAATGGTTGTGGGGAATCGCTGCGATCGGTGTTAAATAAATTAGCGTTTGACAAGTCGCTTTTTGGAAATGCTTTTGTTGAGATCGTAACTGATCAAGAGCGAAGTTTCCTTTCTCTGTTTCACCAGGATGCGTCAAAATGTAGGGTTGCGAGGGATTCCAAGCACGTGATTTTGCACCATAACTGGCATAATTTTACACCTTCGGATGCTAAAACTTTGTCGATTTATCCTAATTTTGAGCAGGATGATGAGGGGTTTTTGCGTTCGATTATACATTACAAGGATTATGAGCCAGGCTTTGAGCATTATGGGATTCCTCCCTATGTTGCAGGTCTGGATGTGTCTGCAATTTCTTATAAAACAGACGAGTGGAACATTAGCAGGTTGGATAATTCGTTCCAGCTTTCGGGCGTGATGATACTAGATAGCAATCTGGAGGATCAGGCGCAGGCTCAGGAATTGGTGCGTACGGCGCAAAAAAGATTTGCTGGCAAGCCTGGGCAGGTGATGTTTATGGTGCAGCAAGGTGAGGAGTATGAAAAGTCGCGTTTTATTCCCATTTCATCGTCCAACGAGGGGGATTGGAAGGATTTGCATGATCAGGCGACAACGGATATTGTGGTTGCACATTCGTGGTTTCGCTCGCTTAGTGGCATAGATTATAGCTCTGGATTTAGTTCTGAAAGGATTTTGCATGAATATGAGATTGCATTAAATACTGTGATTTTGCCTGAACAGGAGGAAATTTTGGAGCCTTTGCGCGAGGTGATTTCCCTGGTTTTAGGTCTGGATGCGCAGTCGCTAAGTGTTATAAATAAGCCTCCTACGCGTTCTATGCCAGATTATATGAGGGTTTGGGAGGCTCGCAAGGCCGATGGACTTGATTACGATCCTGAGGATGAGAGTCAATGTATGTTTCTTTCACAGATTTAAAATTTTAGATTATGGTTACTACTTTAATTTTTCCGTCAGAGGTCGTAGATTTGTCCTTTGACGCTAAGGCTGTGGGGGTGAAAGAGAATATTTCTTTTTCGCAGATTCTTGCAGCTGAGGCTAAATTTATTCAACCCGTATTTGGTGATATTTATACGGCTATGCAGCAGGGTGAACTCGTAGATTTTACCTCTGATTATATAAAACCTGCTCTTGCTCTGTGTGTTAAGGCTATGGTTTTGCCTTTTCTAGGTTTGGTGCAGGGGCCTTTGGGTTTGACTCAAGCAGCTATTTATAAGGATTTGGAAATTGATGATGATAAGATTACGCTGTTGCGCTCGTGTATAATTGAAGATGCTAATGCCTTGATTCTCAGGGCTGTTACTTATGTAAAAAATAATCCCCAGGAGTTTAAAGATTATAAATATGCACGAAAAATCTCGGCATCGCCTTTTGTGGGAGGGATAATCTTCTAGAAATTATGGATAATATTTTTAAGTATGCCTTCACGCTGCTTTCCTCGTTTTTGTCGTTGTTTGCTCCCATACGAGCGCTGGTGATTTGTGCAATTATTTTTGTGAGTATAGATTTTTTAACAGGGGTGATAGCTTCTCGAAGGCGTGCAAAACTAAGGGGTGAGGCTTGGGCATTTGAAAGTGAGAAGGCTTGGTGTACTATCGTTAAACTGTTTTTTGTGCTGTTTGGGATAGTGCTTTCGTGGTTGATTGATAGTTATATTTTGTTGTTTCTAAAACTCAATTTGGCAAATTTATTTACTGGATTTGTATGTGCAGTTGAGTTTTGGAGCTATCTAGAAAATGCTTCAGAAATATCTAATCACCCGATTTTCAGATACTTAAAGAAGTATATGAAAAAAGAGTTTGATAAAAAAATTGATAAATTTTAATGATGAGTCAAAACATATTAATTCTGCTGACGGTGGTAGTGGTAGCCCTGGCTTTGGGGCTGCTTGTAAGTGTTCAACAATGTGAACTTTTAGAGCGCGAATGTGAATTTTTGCGCGAGTTGAATTGCGCTCGTTAATTTTAGTCCAACATTGTTTTTATTTCAACTCTCTCGCGAGTAAGGAAACTTTTAGGGAATTCTTTTGTGAGTTTGCCTTGCAGAATTATCGCCTCTTGAGAGCTTGTACAGTTGCCAACGGTGATTTTAAAGTAGGGATTTTCGTAGTTTAAGTAGCAGGGTATGTCAGGGAAAAGCTCACTGAATTTTTCCTTGGTTTTTAGTGCGTCTTCGCGTGCATTTTGGCTGTTGTCGAAAAAGATATTTATTCTGTAAATACTTAATTCTGAGTTGACTGCGCTCTCTGTTTGTGTGATGTAATCAGCTGTATTAGAGTGCTTTATAACTATTGCGCTGGCATGAGTTAGGGAGTCTGCCAGAGAAAGTTTTGCAACAAATTCTTCTTGATTTTGAGCCGTTATATTAAGGCTGATAAGGAAGAAAAAGGTAGAGAAAAATATTTTTTTTATCATAATTTTAAGCTTTTAATTAGTTCTTTAGGATCGAGTCCTGTGCTTTTTAAAACCTCGGATAGAGAGTTGTTTTCAAACTTAAATTTCTTGTTTATCATCGAGGCTTTGAGCTCAATCGCGCCCGTTAAAGTGATGTCTTTTAGTAGTTTGTCGTAATTTGCATTTTTGCCCATAAGGGGTAAAAGTGCTAGAGGATTTGAAAACTTGTAGGCAAAATTTGCATCGACAACTCCTTTGCTACGGCGCGCCACGATGATGTTATCGACAAGAGTTAATTTTAATATATCGTTTCCTTTGAGCTTGACTTCTAGATTTAAGTCTTTGATAGTCACCTTACTAGGTGAGTTATTTTCTATCTTTAGTCCTAGTTCTACGCGTGAGTTTGAGCTTATGTTAACTTTCTCGACACCGTAAATATTTATGTCGTCCTGCTTGATGCAAGCAAAAGAATTTAGTGCTACTAGAAGTATTAAAATTATTTTTTTCATTTTTTATTTCTTTTTACCGTAATAAATATATGCTACGCCACACATAAGTTTTTTTGTGCGTATGCTCTCAAAACCAGTGTTTTGCATTTTTTTGCAAAATTCTTCGGGGTTGGGGAATTCATCTACGGACTCAGGCAAGTATTTGTAGGCCTGTCTGTCTTTTGAGAAAAGTCCACCCACGAAAGGTAAGAATTTATGAAAATAAAAACGATAAAAAGTTGCAAAAATTTTATTTTTCGGGGTAGAAAATTCTAAAATTGCGATTACTCCACCTGGTTTTATCACTCGTGCCATTGATTTTAGGCCAGATTCTATATTTTGGAAATTTCTTACTCCAAAGGCGCAGGTCGCAGCGTCGAAGCCTGAGTCTGGAAAGGTAATTTTTTCTACATCTTCCACCAGTAAAGTGATGCGATTTTGCAGGTTTTTCTTTGCTATTTTTTCTTTTGCAAATTCTATCATTTTAGGCGATAGATCTACTCCAACTATTTGACTATCAGTGCATTTACGAGCTAGTGTTAGGGCTAAGTCGCCTGTGCCTGTTGCTATGTCAACTATGTTTTTTGAGCCTTTTTTCTTAAGCTCTCTAGCCAAGGATTTTCTCCATGATTTATCTATGCCAAAGGTTAATAGATGATTTAAAAAATCGTAGGTTGGTGCTATATTGTCGAACATTGTTTTGATTTGTTCGCTCTTGGATTCCTCGCCTTGGTATGGTTTCATGGTTTATTTATATCGAAGTGTTATGTCGGGTTTTATGTAAAGAATGATTCTTGTGGGCAACATCATTACAACGCAAATTATAACAAAGGTCAAAGCGTTGAGTCCAACGATTTCGCCCCAAGACAAAGATATCGGTACTGCACTTAGGAAGTAACCTCCTGAATCTAAGGTGATTATGTTGGTGTATTTTTGGATAAGGCACATGCTTATTGCTAAGATATTCCCCCAAAACATACCTGTTAATACTATTTTAGCTGAGCGAAGAAGAAAAATTCTGCCAAGCGATGAGTTGTTCATTCCCAATGCTTTGAGCGTGCCTATCATTGAGGTGCGCTCTAAAAGTATGATTAAAAGTGCTGAAATCATGTTGAAAATTGCAACAACCAACATGATAATGATAATCACAGCGCCGTTGACGTTGTGCGCGCTGAGCCAGTCGAAAATCATGGGGAAACTCTCTTTTATGTTAACGCAGGCTAGCGACTGACTTGAGCCGACATCTAGAAGGGCAAAGAAAATAGTGTTGGTGAATAGCTCTAAATCTTGAGATGGAGTAGATAAAATTTCATAGCCTGAGACTTGATTTGGTGTCCAATTATTAAGTTTCTGAACGTTTCTCATATCGGTAACTAGCAGAGTTTCATCTACTTGCTCCATGTCGGAGTTGTATATGCCCTTAACTGCATATTTGTCTTTTTTGATTTTGCCTGAGTCGTCGAGAAAGATTAATTCTATGCGTTCATCCAATGATATTTGCAGTTTTTTGGCAAGGCGTTGGGGAATTAATAGGTCTTTGTAGCGAGTGCTATCGCTCAGGCGAGGCATTGCCCCTTCAACTAGATATTCTTCTAGCATTGAGGTGTTAAAACTGTTTTCTATGCCTTTGAGGACTATGCCTTGGATATTTTCTTTGCCTTTTATTACTCCTGTTTTTAGGGCGTAGGGCGAGATTGATTTTACCTGCTTAAGGCTGCTTATAGTAGTTTCGATTTTTTCTTCGCGCTCTATGGGCTTTGTGTCTATCGAACCTCTTGTGTCTATGGCTACGATTTTTACGTCGGAGCCCAAGATTTCTAGTTTAGAGTAGATGTTATCCTTAAAACCATTAATCACAGCCACGGCCAAAATCATAACGCACAAACCAACGGCAACAGTGAGTGTTGCGATGCGTGACATTACACCTTTACTGTCTCCCTCATTTGAGAGTCGCTTGGCTAAAAAGTATTCAGTTTTAAATTTTGTCATAATTACTGCAAAGTAACAGAAAAATTTTATATTTTTAAAGTATTATACCATACATTAAATTTATTACGTTATATTTGTGTTTACTAACGATACTTCTTTGCTGAAAAAATGAGAAATTTACTGTTTTTAATATTAATTGTATTCTTTACGCTCGCCTGTGGACGTGATGTAGCACGTATCGATGGCGAATTTGTTTTTTTTGAGGATGGTAGGCTTATTGTACTTGAAAAAATCACTACCACAAACGAAAAAACTATAGATAGCACCTACACGCAGGATGGGAAATTTTTGTTTAAGGTTAAACTCAGCGAAGATAGTCCTATACTTTACAATGTTAAACATGATAATGAGGTGATTCCTCTGGTTGTTGAGCGTGGTGATAAAATTTCACTTAAATCAATAGGTGATATTTCTAGCAATTATAGGGTCGAAGGGTCTAAAAATTCTTTGCTGTTAAAAGAAATTCAGGACATAATGAACGTCGGGGCCCTGAGTCTGGATTCTCTCTACAAGGATTTCGTTAAGGCTAAGAGTGAAGATGATAGGAGAGTTGCAGCCAAGAATTATCGTGAAAAATATTTTAAAATTAAGCGTAAACAACTAGCTTTTATTGTCGAAAATAATGGGACAATAGCTGCTGTTTATGCTTTGTTTCAGCGTCTGCCCGAGGATGCTGTGTTGTTTACGGGCGACACGGACGTGGTGTATTATACCATGGTTAGAGATTCTATCTTGAGCGTTTATCCCACTTCGCCCTATGTATCTTTGCTTGATAATGAGATTGCGAGCCAAGGTGAAAAATTTCAGAAAAAAATAAATTCTTCGGCAGAGCATCAGGCGCAAGTTAAGTCCTTCCCCGAAATAGATTTAAAAGACATGTATGGGGTAACTCATTCTTTGTCAGGGATTAAGGATAAAGTTATTTTGCTTAATTTTTATTATCCCAACGAGCAAGTTTGTCGTTTAGATAATGCTGAGTTAAAGGAAATATATGCAAAATATTCCTCAAAAGGGTTTGAAATTTATCAGGTTTCGCTTGATGAAGATAAATTTGTGTGGGTGAGCAATGTGCAAGATCAGAAGTTGCCTTGGATATGCGTGAGTGATTTTAAGGGTAAAAATTCAATTGCGGCCAAGAGTTATAATGTTAAGTCTGTGCCGTCGAGCTTTTTGATAGATAAGAACGGCGAAATTGTAGCTAGGAATGTTTTTGGTGAAAACTTAGAAAAATTGCTTAAAAAAATGTTGTGATAGTAACTTAATCACAAGAGTATAAATCAGTGACTATAAAAGATGTAGGGATGATAAACAAAGAAAAAATATCTATAGTTGTTCCAGTATATAATGTTGAATCATGTTTATCTAAGTGTGTTGAATCTATCATAAATCAAACATATACTAATATTGAAATATTGTTGGTGGATGATGGCTCGCAAGATAATTCAGGGGAAATATGTGATGAATTTTTGGCAAAAGATTCTCGTATTAGGGTTTTTCACATAGCTAATGGGGGTGTTTCAAAAGCTAGGCAGTTGGGCGTTGAAAGTTCAACGGGAGAATACATAGTATTTGTTGATTCTGATGATTGGTTGCCTTTGGATGCTGTTGAAATTTTGCAGCGTAACATGAGGGACGATATAGATATTGTGATTGGCGCATATTATGCTGAGCGCAAAAATAAGCAAGTGAGGCGTGGGTTTACAAATGGAGAGTATAAGGCTAAGGAATATTTATCAGCACTTATATTATTTAATATTGGTTATCCGTGGGGGCGCATTTATAGAAAATCGTTATTTACAAATGAGTGCTTTGTAGACATAGCTAGGGGCCAAGACTGGGTGATGAATATTGAGTTAGCTACTAGAGTTCGATCTGCACGTGTAATTGATGAGATTGTATATCATTATGTAGTTAACTCAGAACATAGTTCAACCAAAAGATTAAAATATGGATTTGAATTTTGTAAAGATTTATGCTTCAGGGTCAAAAGCGTGCTTCAGCGTTGCAATCTCTATGAATCATATAAAACAGAATATGCAAATGCGTCTCTAAGAATGTATGGTGAAATTATTAAAAAAGGTGCTCCCGTTGATCGCAAAGATCCTGATGTTATTGAGGTGCTGAGTATTGCCTCAAAAAGTAAGCTTAGTTTCAGGCGTAAGTTATCTTATTATTCTCTTAAGTATGAGTTAGTTGGATATATTATTTTAGTGTTGGGGAGTATTAAAAGAAGATTAAAAAAATAAATTCTAAAGATGAGTAAGTATGACTATCTAGTAGTGGGTTCAGGTTTGTTTGGCTCGGTATTCGCACATAGAGCCAAGCTTGTGGGCAAAAAATGTCTTGTTATAGATAAGAGGTCTCATTTGGGAGGAAATATATACTGTGAAGATGTGAATGGAATAAACGTTCACAAATATGGTGCTCATATCTTCCATACTTCAAACAAGCAGGTTTGGGATTTTGTTAATTCCATAACCGAGTTTAATCGCTTTACTAATAGCCCCGTAGCATTATATCAAGACAAACTTTATAACCTGCCCTTTAATATGAACACCTTTTGTCAGATGTGGGGCGTGAAAACTCCTGCTCAGGCAAAGGCAATTATCGAGCAGCAAAGAGCAGAGGCTGTTGCAATGATGAGAGTAAATGGAGTAAATGAGCCTCAAAATTTGGAGCAACAAGCAATATCGTTAGTTGGACGTGATATATATGAGACACTCATAAAGGAATACACCGAGAAACAGTGGGGGCGTAAATGCACTGATTTACCGGCGTTTATAATTAAGCGACTACCCGTTCGATTTACTTATGATAATAATTATTTTAATGACTTATATCAAGGCATCCCAAAGGGAGGATATAACAAATTAATAGACGGGCTTCTTGAAGGCATAGAAACAAGATGTGGCGTAGATTATTTTGACGATAGGGAGTTTTGGAATTCGCAAGCAGACAAAATTGTTTTTACAGGAGCAATAGATGAATTTTACAATTTTTGTTTTGGCAAGTTGGAGTATAGGACTCTTCGTTTTGAAGTGGAGGAATTAAACTTATCAAATTACCAAGGCAATGCTGTGGTTAACTTTGCAGAACACACCTATCCCTACACTCGCATAATTGAGCATAAGCATTTTGAGATGTTTGGCGAAGAAATAGACTTATGTCCCACGACTGTTATCTCAAAGGAGTACTCATCAGAGTGGTGTGAGGGCATGGAGCCTTACTATCCTGTAAATGATGTGCGCAATGATGAATTGGCACAGAAATATAGAGACCTTGCTTTAAAAGAAAAATCTGTGATATTCGGAGGTCGCCTTGCTGAATATAAATATTATGATATGGCGCCAATCATAGAGCAAGCATTTAAAATAAAAATTAAGTAGATTGTGGGGAAGATTCTAAGTATTATTATTCCAACATATAATATGGAGGAGTATCTGGGCAGGTGTTTAGATTCATTAACTTCTGCCAAAGGAGTTGATTCTCTGGATATTGTAGTTGTTAATGATGGCAGTAAAGATAACTCTCTTGCAATAGCAAATGATTATAAATCAAAATTTTCTCAATCAATAGTTGTCGTAGATAAACCAAATGGTAATTATGGCTCTACAATTAATGCTGCCTTGCCTATTGTTAAAGGTAAATATGTGAAGATTCTGGACGCTGATGATTGGTTCGATACAAATGCCTTAGATACTTTCGTAGATAAGTTAAAGAATGTTGATGTGGATATGATATTGACGGATTTTACTTTGCGTTATGCTACGGGTGAAAAAGCGAATAGAACTTTTGGCTACCTGGCCATTGATAAAATCTGTGATTTGTCTGTTCTGGTAAATAATTTCTATAAATGTAAGGGATTTGGGATGCATGCTTTAACATACAGGGCATCTATCCTGGTAGATAATAATTATAGGCAAACTGAAGGTATTTCATACACAGATCAAGAGTGGATTTTTTATCCTATGCTGTATGTAAATACTTTTGTATATTTTGACATTAATCTCTATCAATATTTTATGGGTAGGCCAGGGCAAACTATGAGCCCCGAAGTGATAGTAAAAAGTATGCATCATTCAGGTGTCATTTTAGAAAGAATGATATCGAGCAGAGTGCTAGAAGATAATCAAGGATTGGCTCAAAATGATTTTATGCGACTTTTGTTCTGTAAGTATTTAAGTCATACTATTCATCTTCAAAAACTAAAAACGATTCCAGATTGGGTTTACGCTATCGAAAAACAAATTGTTAGTGGAGACTATGATTATACGAACAAGCTAGTAGAAGATTACACCGTTGGACAGATAATAAAATGGAAGCCTCTAAAATATTTTATAAAACACAAACGCAAACATCCTGTTTTTATAAAATACTTTATTTTGGTGCAATTATATATTGAAAGAAAAGTTATCTAATTTACATAAGAAAGCCCTTTGAAATTTTCAAAGGGCTTTCTTATGTGTTAGATTATTTTGTGTGTATATTATTATTCTTCTGGAGCGTCTCCATATACTCCGTCAACCAGAGTAATGCTGTTGAAAGTCCATTCTGTAAGATTCTCAGAAGTGCTAACTGTATCTGAATCAAGGATGTTGTCGCCAATAAGGAACTCTGCACTACCTATACCTAATGTAAGGTTTATGTTTTCAGTGCTTGTGCCGTCAAATGCCATGCTGTCATAATCAAGAATGATAGTTGATGAGTAAGCATCAGCTAGCTCTAGTGTTTTAAGGTTGTCGATATTACCCAAAGATCTAATACCAAGCTCAACTAAGTATTCAGCTTTGATAAGACTAACGTTTGATATGTTTCCATCTTCAACAAGCATTGCAGAGTCTGGAAGATAAGTGAACGTTTCAAATTCTAGAGTGATTACACGTGAAGGCTCGTTAGATTTTACTGATGCAAGAGCTGCTTTCAAACCGTCAAAGTCTGATTTTGTTAAATCTTCAGTAAGTGCAGTTTGGTCATCTATAATTATCCATCTGTCTGCATTGTTAGGGTAACTTTTAGAAGTAAAACTTGCAAGGCGCATGTCTCTACTGAATTCAGTGTAGTCTACTGCATCGTAAAAGCAAGAAGTCATAAGCAGAGATACCATTGCTAGTGCACTAAAGAAAGAAAGAAATTTTTTCATATTTTAGGTTTTAATAAAATCTTGAGTTTGTTAGACTCAATATGTTGTTAGTATTAGGTTACAGTGTTATAAATGAAGTTATTTCTAAAACTTCTACACGCAAAAATAATAATAAATATTTAATATTGCAATGTAATTAAATAAAAAAAAAGGTGTGTATTTATGAAAATAGCCCACCTTTTTTTTGGTTTTTACCACCTTTTAGTAAGAACGAGCAAAAATTACGCGTTTGTTAGAGGGTTTGCCCGAATAAATACACACTCCTTCTTCATCAGGTGCATCTATAGGAATACATCTAACCGTAGCCTTAGTTTCTGCCTTGATTTTCTCTTCTGTCTCCACGCTTCCGTCCCAATGAGCTAGGATAAATCCACCTTTTGTGTCAAGAATATTTTTGAATTCTTCGTAAGTGTCAACCTTAGTTGTCATGGAATCTCTAAAGCTAAGAGCCTTGTTGAAAATGCTTGATTGAATCTCGCTCATAAGTGCTTCGATAACATCTTCTAGGCCTTCTCGCGAAATAGTTTCTTTGGTCAAAGTATCACGACGAGCTAGCTCTATTGTGCCTGACTCAAGATCGCGAGGCCCCATAGCCAAACGCACTGGAACGCCTTTAAGCTCATATTCTGCGAACTTAAAGCCCGAACGCACGTTGTCTCTAGAGTCGATTTTTACGCTGATTCCACGTTTTTTAAGCTCTGTTTCTATTTTTTTGAATTCAGCTGTTATTGCATCTAATTGCTCATCACCTTTATATATAGGTATCATTACAACTTGTATAGGAGCTAATTTTGGAGGCAACACAAGTCCGTTGTTGTCTGAGTGAGCCATGATAAGCGCACCCATTAAACGAGTTGAAACTCCCCATGAAGTTGCCCAAACATAGTCTTGTTTGCCTTCTTTATTTACAAACTTCACGTCAAATGCCTTAGCGAAGTTTTGTCCTAAGAAGTGAGAAGTTCCACTTTGGAGAGCCTTGCCGTCTTGCATCATAGCCTCGATAGTTAGTGTGTCTTCTGCTCCTGCAAAGCGTTCGTTCTCGCTTTTGTGGCCTACGACAACAGGTACACCCATCCAATTTTGAGCAAAATCTGCATACACGCCTATCATTTGGTTAGCCTCAGCGATAGCCTCCTCGCGTGTTGCGTGAGCTGTGTGACCTTCTTGCCACAAAAATTCTGCTGTGCGCAAGAATAAACGTGTTCTCATCTCCCAGCGCACCACGTTTGCCCATTGATTGCACAAAATTGGTAGGTCGCGATATGAGGTAATCCAGTTTTTATAAGTGTTCCAAATAATGGTCTCAGAGGTAGGTCTAACGATTAACTCCTCCTCAAGTTTAGCGTCAGGATCAACTACTACGCCCTTACCCTCGGGGTCGTTCATTAGACGGTAGTGAGTCACCACAGCACATTCCTTAGCGAAACCTTCAACGTGATTTGCTTCCTTTGAAAAGAAAGATTTTGGTATGAAAAGTGGGAAATAAGCATTCTCATGCCCCGTTTGCTTAAACATATCATCTAGTGCGCGCTGCATTTTTTCCCAAATAGCGTAGCCATAAGGTTTGATAACCATGCAACCTCTAACTGCCGAATTTTCGGCCAAGCCTGCTTTTACTACAAGCTCATTATACCATTGAGAGTAATTTTCGTCTCTGCTGGTAAGATCTTTTAACTCTTTTGCCATAAAAAAAAATTTTAGCACAAAGTTACTCTATTTTTCTTGAATTTTGAAATTTTTTTCTTCTTTTTGATAGGATAGTTGTTTATACCTGCTTAGGTATGAGAAATTTTTAGTACCTTGCACGCAAGTTGAAAATATTTTTAGAAAATTTTTTATTATGGAGTACAAAAGCAGATTGCAGGGTTATAGTTTAGAGCTTAATGATGTGCAAATCAATGATTTAGCTGATGCTGCAAGAAATGATGTTGAAGAAAATTTGACTGAGGAAAACCTGAAAACTTGTTTCTCATGCCTTGATTTGACCTCACTTTCGTGTATAGATTCTATTGAGAGCATTACCGAATTTGCTAGCAAAGTTGCTCTTTTTAAAAATAATTTCAAACAAGTGCCTTCGGTGGCATCTATCTGTGTTTTTCCTAATTTTGTAGATGTTGTAGGCCTTGCTTTAGGCAATTCTACGGTTGCAATTACTTCTGTATCAGCAGGTTTCCCCACCTCGCAAACTTTCCTTGAGGTTAAAATGTTGGAGACTGCTATGGCTGTGGAAAGTGGTGCAGATGAGGTTGATATTGTGATGAATCTTGGGGGATTTCTCTCGGGCGATTTTGATTGCACAGCCTCAGAGATAGAGATGATAAAAGATGAAGTGGGCGAGGATGTCACACTCAAAGTAATCTTGGAAACAGGCGAGTTAAAAGATGCAGATAAAATCTACCAGGCATCTATTTTGGCCATGCTTTCGGGTGCTGATTTCATTAAAACTTCTACGGGCAAGACACCAGTGTCAGCTACGCCTTTTGCAGCTGTTGTAATGTGTCAGGCTATAAAAGATTTTTATTCTGCAACGGACAGAAAAGTTGGGATAAAAATTGCTGGAGGTGTTAAAACTTCTCAAGATGCTGTGACTTATTACTCGATAGTTAAGATGCTCTTGGGCGAGGATTGGTTGAATCCTTCACTTTTTAGAATAGGTGCTAGTTCTTTGGCTAACAGTTTGTTAAGTGATATCTCGGGCGAGAGTGTTAGCTATTTCTAGAATCTTGTAAATACCATTTATACATAAGTTTTATTCCCTCAGTGATTTCCGTTTTGTGATGCCAACCCAGCGAGTGTAGTTTGTCTACATTTGTGAGTTTGCGCATGGTGCCGTCGGGTTTTGAGTTATCAAAAATTATCTCTCCTTTATACGATATTTCTTCTTTGATAAGGTGGGCTAATTCCTTGATTGTTAGTTCTTTGCCCGTACCTATATTTATGTGACAATTTCTTATTTCTTTTGCGTTTTTGTTGTATAAATTTTTAAAATCAATGTTTCCCATAATAAATACACAAGCCTCGGCAAGGTCTTCGCTCCACAGAAATTCTCTTAGAGCAGTGCCCGTGCCCCAGAGCGTTACGCTTTGAGAAGTGATGCCGTATTTTGCTAGAGCATCTATTATTTCTTGCTGTGAACTTTGGAGAGAAATATTTTTTATAGGCCTTGCTCTTAAATCATTTCTAATTGCTTCTATGTTGTTGTTATACAGGCAGTTAGCAAGATGAATTTTGCGCATTATAGCAGGTAGAACATGGCTGTTCTCTAGGTCAAAATTATCGTTTTTGCCGTATAAATTCGTTGGCATCACAGCAATGTAATTTGTGCCGTATTGCAGATTGAAGCTCTCGCACATTTTGAGCCCTGCGATTTTGGCTATTGCGTATGGCTCGTTTGTGTATTCCAGTTCGGAGCTTAAGAGGGCATCTTCGCTTATGGGTTGAGGTGCATCGCAAGGGTAGATGCAGGTGCTGCCAAGGAACAAAAGTTTTTTAACGTTGTGAGCAAAACTTTCGCCAATTACGTTTTGTTGGATTTGCAAATTGTTATAAATAAAGTCTGCTCGGTAAGTGTTGTTGGCCATGATGCCACCTACATGAGCTGCTGCAAGTATCACGTATTCAGGTCTTTGAGTGTCAAAAAACTCTTTGACTTTTACTCTGTCCATTAAGTCTAATTCGCTGTGCTCTCTTGTGATTAAGTTGGTGTAACCATTATCTTTGAGGTTTTGATAAATTGCGCTACCGACTAATCCTCGGTGGCCAGCGATATAAATTTTTGCGTCTTTTTTCATTATATTCTAGACTTTAGGTATAATTTTTTTACAAATTTCATATCATGCTCACTCATGATTTTGACAAGTTCTCTAAACGAGGTTTTATTTGGGTTCCACCCCAAAACTGTGCGTGCTTTGGAGGGGTTGCCGAGAAGTTGTTCAACCTCCGAAGGGCGAAAATATTTTGCATCTACTGCAACTAAAATTTTGGCTGTAGCCTCATCAATTCCTACTTCATTCAAGCCCTCGCCCTGCCACTTTAGAGATATGCCTACATACTCAAAAGCTAGTGTTGTAAACTCCCTTACGGAGTGATATTCTCCTGTTGCTATCACATAATCGTCAGCTGTGGGAGCTTGCAGCATTAGCCACATACATTCAATATAATCCTTGGCGTAACCCCAATCGCGCAGAGCATCAAGGTTGCCAAGGTAGAGTTTGTCTTGATATCCCTGAGCGATGCGTGCAGCTGCTAGAGTGATTTTGCGAGTTACAAAGTTTTCGCCTCGACGCTCGCTTTCGTGATTAAAAAGTATGCCATTCACGGCAAAAAGATTATAACTTTCACGGTAATTTTTTGTAATCCAAAATCCATATTGTTTAGCAACGCCATAGGGTGAGCGAGGATAAAATGGCGTGGTCTCGCTCTGGGGAATTTCTTGCACTTTGCCATAGAGTTCTGAGGTCGAGGCTTGATAAATTCTGCAAGTTTTTTCCATGTTGAGTATGCGTATAGCCTCCAACAATCTTAGTGTTCCCACGGCATCACATTCGGCAGTGTATTCGGGCACGTCAAACGAAACTTTTACGTGAGATTGAGCAGCGAGATTATAAATTTCAGTTGGCTTTACAGTTTGAATAATCCTAATCATAGAACTAGAATCTGTCATGTCGCCGTAATGAAGGTTTATAAGTTTTTTGCTCTTCATATCACGTATCCACTCATCCAAATATAGGTGTTCGATGCGAGATGTATTAAACGAAGATGAGCGACGAATAATGCCGTGCACATCGTAGTTTTTTTCTAGTAAAAATTCTGCTAAAAACGAGCCGTCTTGGCCGGTGATTCCTGTAATAAGTGCTATTTTTTTCATGGATTTTTCCGTTTTCTCTCTTCTCTGATTATTCTTGGGAGGTTCAATATTATATCCTTGCAACGTGCGATTTGTTTTTTGGGTTCGGTGATAATTCTATGGGCAAATTCAAGGTGAGATTTTATCATCCACCCTGGTGCGCGTTTTACGCCTAGGCCACTTCTAAAATTAAACACAGCACCCACGCCTATCATAACTCCTGAGTCAAGAAAAGGAAGAAGATTGCTCATAAAAATTTCTTGTTTTGGAGCGCCAAGAGCAACCCAAATTATATCTGAGCCAGAGTGATTTATGCGCTTAGCGATTAGTCTGTAATCAAACTCTTCGAGGGGCAAAAATGGTAGAGATTAAAAATACATCTCGGCGATTTTAGGGTTTGTTTTTGTGAGTTTGCTGCGCAGTGATTCTAGCACCTGGAGTTTAGCTCCTAAGAAACACATTTTATATTTTCTTGAGTTTATTGCATCATCAAAAATCTCACTTCCGGAGTATTGTTTGCGATGGATTTTGTGTATTTGTTTTAGATATATGGGGATGTAGCTGCTGTCGCAAATGCTGAAAATTGCATTGTTTACAACCTTTAAATATTCAGGTTTTTTGTTTGCGAGAGTTAATATATTTCCGTCACAAACGCAGATATAAGCAGGTGTTTTTGTTATGATTTTGTTGTCTATTGCTCGCCAAATTTTCGCTTTGTCAAACTCGTAGCGTATGTTAAAAAATGTTTCCATTAAAGATTTTCTATTAATGTTTTCCACTGGTTTTCAATTACTTTGTCGCTGTATTTTTGAGCGATTGCTTGCTCTCCATTTTCACAATATTCTGAAATCAATGAGGGATTATTGCTTAGAAGAAGAATCTTTTTTTCTAGATCATCAGCATTGTTGCTTTCAAAAAGTTCGCCTAATTTTTTCCCCTCATTTTCGCATATTTCTTTAAAACTTCCGTGTGATGGTGCGAGCACACATTTGCCAAAATTTATTGCTTCTAGAATCGCCATAGGAAAACCCTCCCAACATACACTGGCCATAACCATAAATTTGGAGTTAGTGAAAAAATCTTTTAAATTTTCACCTGCGATGTGACCGAGAAATTCGCAGTTTTTTGGTGGGTTTTTTATTTGGTAGTCAGGCCTTGGTGACCCAGCAAATTTAAACTCTATATGGGGGAGAGAACGAGCAACTTTCAATATTAAATCTATGCCTTTTTCGGGGCTCAATCTCCCACAATAACCTATGTAAGAGCCTTGCTTTTGAGAGTGAAATTTTGCTGATTTTATGCTGTTAGGGATGACTATTATTTTGTCAGAATCAAAACCTGATGAGATTAATTTTGAGCGTTGAAAATTTGTCAAGCAGCAGTATTTGTCTACATATTTTAGGTAATATCTTCTCTTGCGTGCCACCATATTTCTCAGCGCATAACCCACAGATTTAAAGATTGATTTTTCGCAATTATATCTTATGCATGAGAGCTCTTTTTGTTTAGTTGTACAACTTTCGCAGGGTAAATTATTGCGTAAACAAAGTCCAGTTGGGCAGATTAATCTGTAATTGTGAACGCTCATTATGACCTGTATTTTGCGCATTTTGCACTCCTTTAAAATCGCAGGTCCTATGAAGGGATAGAGGTTGTGAATGTGTACTATTGAGGGGTTAAATTCTTGGAGTTTTGCGCTAAATTTTTTGATAAAAATTGAGGGGAAAATTCCACCGAAAAATGCGCGAATTTTACCATGGAGACTATCTTGAATTTTGCAAGTAGACTCGCGATATTGATCAACTTTATAGCCTAGAGATTTATATGTTTTCAGCATATTATCCACCACGGCTTCTTCGCCAGAATACGTGCCGTAGTTGTTGTGAACGATAAGGATTTTTATCTTATTTTTAGTATGTACATCAGTTTGCTCCATATTCGTTTCTTGAGTGAATGATAGCTTTTTGCGCTGTGCAAAATTGTCTTGTTTATTTCTGTGTTCTCAGGGAATTTAAATACTTTATTCTGAGAATTGTCATGTGTGCAATCAAAGCGATTGTATGTTTTGCAATGTGTGCCGCTGCCGTCAAATCCTAAGTTTTTGACTTTGCTTTTTAGAGGGAATAATGAAATTTTATTTTGTAGAAATTGAGCATAACAAAACCTTATAGCCCAAGAGTTATTTTTTCCTTTTTTGCAGGCTTTAAGCATAGAGTAACAATCAGAACCACCCCATAAATTGAACTCTTTTTTGTTGTTTATTATTTCGGGATTCCAGTCTACACTTTCCCATCTATCTTGCCAAGTGGCCCAGCCCCATGAGCTGCTGCGTGTGCAAAAATATGCGTCGAATTTATAGTGAGTTGGAGTTTTAATAGTGTTAGAATATGCGCAAATTGAGAATACTTTTTTGTTGTTCTTGTATAGGTCTAGACCTTGGTTTAAAAACGCAAGAAAGTTTGGGGAATAAATTAAATCGTCTTCTAAAATTATTGCTCTACCATGGAGTTTTATTATGCGACTTACTCCCTGAATTATTGAGTTTGCAAGACCTAAATTCTTTTGTTGTTTATAGATAATTATCTTCTTAAAACCTGTGATAGCCGCTGATATTTTTTCAATTTCGTCGACATTTTTTTTGTCATCCATGTTTCGCATAGCATCTATGAAAATATATAAGATGCTGTCTTTGATTTCGGAATTTAGACTAAGACTTTCTATGCTTAATTTTAATTGCTCTGGGCGATTAAAAGCAAAAACAATTATAGGGGCGAGCATTAATGCAGGAATTTTTGTATGATTTTTTTTGGTGAAAAAATAAGTAATATATATATGTAAATTTTGTAGTTAAAGTGGTCGTATTTTAATGCTTTGAAAGCTTCCGAAAATGCTAAAATTCCCTGGTTATTTCTTAGCGCAATATTGCATCTATTTTTGTGCCAAAGCGAATTGTATTTTAGTAAATATTTTGAGGGGTGCTCTGAATATAATTTATAAAGTGAATCTCCTACGGGGTCAAAATTTGTGATTTTGCGCTTTGGGGTAAAAGAGTTTTCTGTGACGTAAATCGCCTGTGTAGACTTTGAATATGCTATCTTATTATTTACAGCTAATCGTGCCCATGTTAGTAGGTCCTCGCCTGAGGTGATACCTACGGGGAAACCTCCAATTAGTTGTAGAGCAGATTTTTTTATCATTATAGACGACGAGCAAATAGGAGGATTTGAGCGAGATGCAACATCAAAATAATTGTCTATTACACCGTCTTTACAGTTGAATTTTAAGCCGTTTATTTTTGTTTGTGTGATTTTGCCTGAGCTGTTTTTATATTCATAATTGCATGCACAAACATTGCAAGCTGGGTATTTTAAATGTAATTCCCACTGGGTTTGTAAATAGTTTTTGTGCCACAAATCATCGGCATCTAACAGTGCTATAAAGTCGTATTTTGCCTCACTAATTCCTCGGTTTCGAGCAGCACTTACACCTGAGTTTCGTTGTTTGAAAATCCTTATGCGTGGGTCGGATAATTGCGATATTTTTTCCAGGCTTTTATCCGTAGAGCCGTCGTTTATTATCACAATTTCAAAGCTGCGAAAACTTTGAGATAGTACGCTTTTTATGCATGAGACGATTTGTTCTTGCTTGTTATAAAGAGGAATAATTATCGAAATCATCGTTGTGATTTTTACCCCAACTTAAGCCCATCATTATGCCGTAGAATACAAAGGGAATCGTTAGAGTCGCTATTGAATAATTAATTATATTTTCTGTAAACATGGCTGTAATTATTGCTGATAGAGTACTCCCTGCAATAATTGCGCAAAAACGTATTTCAGTAGAACTTTGTATATTATTAAATTTTCTAAAGCACTGCCAGATAATTGTAATGAAGGATGATAAGTATAAAATTAGTCCCAGCAAACCATTGTCGCAAAGCAAAGTTACATAGTCATTGTGAGGCACAGTTAATCCCCCGAATGATTTGTTTATTTGCATCGAGCCTTGTGTTGTGCCAGTGCCTGAACCCAAGATTTTGTGATTTTTGTAATAGCGATTTAGGAGTTTTCCCCAGGTGTTAAATCTTCCATTACTATTGATTTGTTCTACTGAGATTCTGCCTTCTTTAAAATCCTTTATTGTGACTTGCTGACTGTCAAAAAACATCTTTTCTTTAATGCTTGGGGTGAAAAATATTATAGAAACGCCTAGTCCAAATGTTAAGCCTATGGCTAAAAGTGCTCTTGTTTTGAAAATGAAAATTGCGAATATTGAAAGCATAACAGCGTTAGCTAAAAGAGATGTTCTATATCCCCACAGTAAGCATGGTAGCATAAAACTTACGGATAAAATAATGTATTTTAATTTGCGTGAATATAAATAATAAGTCGTCAAAAGTATTGCTGAAATCACAATATAGAAAATTGTAATTGCAGTACCGTAGTAAAATAATCCCTTAAAAATTTTATTGGTAAAAGGAATAAAAAGTATGCAAACACTAAGCAAAGCAACCTTGATTAAATCGCGAGAAATTTTAAGAGGAAGTTCGTGGTTTTTTACAACACTTGAACTTACAGAAAATACTAAAAATGGATATAAGTATTTGCTAAATGTGCGCAAAGAAAACAGCAAAGAATATTCGCAAAAAAGGGAACTTAATAAATTCCAAATCAAGAATGTTAAATAAAAACTAATTGGCCAAGTTAGTCTCATACCCCGAGAAAAACAAGCTAGAATAAGCAAGAGTATAACCTGAGTGATTAGTAGTCTTAGAGCTGCTAAATCCAGTGCTCCTGGCGAGTAAAATGCAAGGATGCAAGTTAGAGTTAAATAATATATTAGGTATTCACCTCTAGTTGTTTTTAGTAAAGCTTTTTGTCCGTTTTTGCGTAGGTGCAAAAAGAAGTAAGCCTTGTTAAAACCTAAAATGGCAAAGAGCACAAAAATAAGAAAATATGCGTAGTTTAAATACTGCATTTATGCGTATTGCAAGTGCTAAAGCAGGGTGAATTTTTAGATGTTTTTTGTCAGGTTTTCGTCTAAAAATCTGCGTGATTTTTCACGGAGATTTTCTAATTTTTCGTTGACTTTTTTATAGTCGATTTCTTGGGTAATTTCATTTATTTCTTCCACAAACCTATCTTCTATGTCAAGGTTTTTTAATAAACTTAATGCTCTATCGGAATTATGGTTATTCTTGTGGCCCAAATAATAAAATTGTTTGTTAAAAATAATAGAAAATGCTAAGCCGTGAAAAGATGAGCAAACAACAAAATCTGCGTCTTTAAATAAACCAACAAATTCTTCAACTTTAAAGCTCTTAACGTTAAGCGAAGTAAGGTTTTTTATTGAAGATCCATCGAAAACGCCTATCGCTTTTATTTCTTTTTCTTTGGCTAGTTTCTTTGCTGGGTTTAGTGTTTTATTGTTTGCGAAGTATGTAAGTACATAAGGCGAGTTACTTGCCTTTTGTGCAAGGTTTTGCCAGAGGCTACTATCAACTAAAAGTGTGGGATCGAGTACCGTTGTAGATTCTGTGTTAAAGTTATCTTTTAGATAATTTTTTAGAGTTTCTTCTCTTACAGATATGTTATCAAAATTCTTTAATAGATTTGCAATTTTATTCTTTTGTTCGTCGCTGAAACTATAGAACGAACTGCTAGCTGCGTAGGTGATTTTTCGTGCAGGTGTTTCAGTTGTAAATTCACCCCAATATAGGTTGTCAAAGCCTCTGGTGATATTGGTGTTCCACACCTGGTCGCTACCTACGATTATTAAGTCATAGTGGGTTGTAGGAATTGATCCTTGAGTAAAGCTCTCGCTGGAGCATTTTAGTTTGCTAGCGATGAATTTTGTGAAATATTTCTGACGTTTACGGCGTGAAAGGTAGTTTGTAGGTGTGCTTAGTAACAGCGATGGCAGAAAGGCAAAAATCTTCAATAGTTTAGAACGGCTGGATTTAGGTTTAATCCTCTTGAAAAGTTTGTAGCTATTCTCAATAAAGCTGGGTCTGTAATCTATTATTTCAACCTCGTGAGAGGCATCTTGCAAGTAGGTTTGCAGGGCATAGGCTTGAAGCACTGCGCCGTAGTTGTGAGCTCTGTGAAATGTTAGTATTCCTATTTTCATCGTCCTAAAATTTTAATAATAAATTTTACCAATGGTCTTGGCAGAAACTCTTTAATTTTTGTTTTTAGTGAGGTTTTAGTGTATTTATTTTTTACGAATTTAAAACCTTTCGCGCAGTAATCTTTTTCAAATTTTTCTCTTTGTGGATTTATTTTTGAGGGACGTTTTAAGTTTGTTTGTAGACAATTTTCTAGTTTTGCAGGCAAGAAATTTACTTGGTCTTTAATTAGCGAAAACCACTCTTCGCCCTTTTGGGTATTGCAGAAAATCAGCGAGCAACCTTTATTATCCTTGGCAAATTCTGGGTCGGTGCGCTCATATCCCCAGTAATCGCCCAAGGTCACATCGCTGGGGCGAGTGGTGTTTGCAAAGTGGCAAACTCCGCAGGCGTGGGCAAGTGTGAGATGAGAATAAAATAAATTTCTATATATAGTTGAAAATTTATGCTTGTCTCCAAAATCAAGGCGCTCAACATGAGACGCCCAACTGTGTTTTTGTTTGTCTCTGAATTCTACACCCGTTATTTTTTTATTATATTTTTGCTGATTGTAAGCTAAAAAATCGCGCCAAACAAAAGGGCCTGGAACTCCGTGGCAGATGATGTCCATTAAGTAAAGATTAGGGCGCAAATTTTTGCCTATGTAAGATTTTAGGCCAGCAACTTGGCAGGGTGTGCCCGAGAATAATACTTTTTTGCCGTCTTTTAGATCTTGTTTTATTTGTGTGAAACAGCCGTTTGCATCGCTTTGAACATATTTACTGCCTTTGAACTCATCGCGCTCTGATTTTGTGGTAGCTCTTTTATGAATTGCTCTAAAATTTTCATCGTAACCAACGCCGTAGACTATTCCCCCTTGCGCTAAAATATAGTCGGAAAAAGCTATGAATGCTGCGCCACTACGACTTGTTTTAATTTGCTCGGGGTCTTTATGACGGAGAGCATAGGCTAGGGGCGAATCAAGGTTTTCGCTCTTGTTATAGTTGGGCGAAAATTCGCAGACTCTCTCGCACAGGCCACATTCTGTGCACTTATTTTTGTCAACCACCGGATACAAAAAACCAAGTGCATCAGCGCGCATTTCTATCGCCTTGCTAGGGCAGATACTTTTGCAGGCCGAGCAGCTACAACAGTCTTTTTTATCTGTGATGTTTATCATCTTTTAAAGATTCTATTTTTAATTTGGGTGGCTTTTTCTATTATCATTCCTCGCTCTTTTTTGTCGCAACCTATAACTATTATCATAAGTGCACAGCTAATTACGCAGCTAAAGCCAACTGCTAAAAATCTCTCCCACGAGGGGCTCATTTGCAGATAAACAAAAATAGGTAAAATTAATGAAATTAAAAAGGTTGTACCTACTCTTAAATAAACTTTATAGAAAAATTGGCGAATTGAAATTTTGATGTTTTTCTTAAGCATTACAAGGCGAGCCAAAAGCGAGAATTGAGACAAAATAATAGAGATAACTATGGTTATCGGTGGCGTAAATCCAAGCTTTAGAGCTAGGTAAGAAAGTGGTAGATTTAGTATCTGCAAACCACCTACGACTAATTGATAATTGCGTATTTTGCCGGTGGCTGATTGAGCTGTAATTAGTTGCTGAGACAAGATGTCTGAAAGCGTATTTATGATTATTAATTTTACAAATATGACGGTGAATTCAGGAACTGTTTTGAGCCAAAGAGTTAATAAAAATTGAGTCTCAATTAAAACCGGCATGGACAAAAACATCATTAAAAAAAACGAAAATTTTGCGCTGCCAAAAATTAACCGTAACATATAATCGTAATCTTTCGCTGCATAAGATTTTGTGATTTGGGGATTTACTGCTGTGGTGAAACTATTAATGAAAGCAGTTATTGAGTTGTTGACTTGCATGGCTAGGCCGCGAGCTGCGTTGACTGTTGTACCATAAAATAAATTCAATACCATGTTGACCCCCTGGTTTTTAAAAAGTCCAGATGTAGTTCCTATAGTTGCCCAGCCTGCATAGGCAAACATCTCTTTGAAAATCGCTTTGTTGAATTTCATCTCAAAACGACTTTCGCTAAAGTGTTTGCGGCAATAAATTCTGTTGATTATGCGAATAAGAATAGAGGAAAGCATCCAGAAAATTGCGTAGAGGATAAGTTTATCACCTGAGATTTTAACTAGACCTAGTATGATGAAAAGTTTTAAAACACTCTCAAAAATACTAACACACGCAAAGGTTTTCATGTGTTCGTGGGCTATGATAAGAGCGTTGTAGGGTATGCTCATCATGTTGAAAACAAAGGTGATAGATGTGCAGTGAAGAACCCATTTTGCTGCGTATAATCTATCGGGGGGTAAAACCATTTTGTGGTTCAAATACCACATGCCTATTATCTCAATTAGTGCAAAAATTATAACACCAAGCAAGGCTTGAACGATGACTGAGGTGGAGAATGTTTGGCGTAGTTTTTTTAAATTATTTGCGCCCAACTCAAAAGTCATAAAACGAGATGATGCGTTAGATAATCCCCCTGAAACAAGCCCAAACATAGCGACCATGCCCCCAACAACATTGTAAATACCGTAGTCTTCAACTCCTAAAATACTAAGGAACATACGCGAGGTGTAGAGCGATATGCACAAAGTAATTATCGTTCTAAAATAAAGCGCCAAAGTGTTTTTGGCTATGCGTTTTGTTGTGTCTCTCACTTAGGTGTTTTTTGCTTGTGAAAACCTATAATATTGCCCATGTCATCGTCGGGATTTTCGCCGTATTTTGAACCATAACCCGAGTAACCTCCATATTGTTTTTGATTGGTTTCTTTAACATCATTTAGCACCAGACTCATGTTTTTATATTGTCCTGAGTTGTAAATTTTGTTTAATTCGGGTATGCTTCTTTTGTCAAAAAGTTCTGCTCGCACTACAAAGATAGTATTTGTACACGATTTTGCAACTATCAAACTATCACTAACTATCTCAATAGGTGGACAATCTAAGAAAATATAGTCGTACAAGGGCTTTAATGAGCCTATTAATTCCCCAAATTTTTTGTTGAGAAGTAGCTCCGAGGGGTTGGGAGGCAAGATGCCGACGGCTATTGCATCTAGGTTTTCATTAAACGCATTTTTTATAATTACATCCTCAATTTTTGTAGTATTGCCGTTTAAAATATTTGCAAGACCAACTCTGGGCATGCCCAAAAGTTTGCTCATTGCTGCTACTCTCATGTCGCAATCTAGGATTAAAACTCGTGATGATTTTAGAGATATGGTTTTGGCTAGATTTGCGCATACTAGGGTCTTGCCCGAGGATGGAATTAATGAAATTATTTGTATGATTTTGCAATGCTCATTATCGCCCGACAAGAAATCTAAGTTAGAGCGTAGCACTTTAAAGGCCTCGCTTGGATTGCGGCGTTTTGTGTTAGTTTTCTCGGCGAGACTTGGCACGTAGCCAAGGTAGGGGATGATGCAAGACTCTAAATCGTCCTTAGTTTTTATGGCTGTATCGAGGGATTTTTTGATGATGATGTAAAAAGTAGCAAGAGCCAAACCCGATAGAAAACTTAGGGTGAGTATAATTGCTAAGTTAGGCGATTTTGCTTGCTTTTCGCCCGTTGAAAAGCTGAGGATTTTAGTGTTTAGCGAGGTGAAAGTTTTGGTGAGAGAATTTTCTTCTCTTTTTTGCAACAGGAACAGATAAAGTTCTTCTTTGATTTTTTGCTCGCGGATTTTTGAGAGCAAATATAGCTCATGCAAGGGGGCTTTTGTGAGTTCGTTTTTGTGTTTTGTCTCGTTTTTCTCTTCGCTTTGAATCTGCAAGCTAAGGGCGTTGATATAATCCTTTATTGAAAGCGAAAGGATTTGTTTTAGCGATTTTATGTTTTGCTTTTGCTCTGCAATTAAGGGGTTGTTTACTCCACTGTTTCTGCTTAGATAATCTAAGCGTAAAATGGCTTCGTTGTATTGCGCGATTTGAGTTTCTAAGGAATTAGAATATAGACCTGAACTTAGGGGTAAAAGTTTGTCTTGTTGTTGGTTCTCCTCTATAAAATCTTTTATGTAATTTGCCACGGCAAGCGAGTTGTTTAACTCAATTAATTTCCTCTGGTTTTCGCTCTGAAAAGTTTGTTCAAGCGAGCTTGTTGCTGAGAAATCTACTATTAAATTTTGGCTTTTATAGTCAGAAATATCTTTGTCTATTTTATCTAATTCCTTGGCTAGGGATGTTAATCTTTCGTCTATAAATTCTTGCGTGCTTTGGTTTACTTGGGTCGCATCAAAAAGATAATTTTCATTGTAAACTTCAATTAAGGTATTGAGCAAGTCGTCGGCTTTGAGTTTTGAGCCTAGACTTATGCTTAAATCTATAATGGAGGTGCTGTTGTCTCTTAGGGAAACGTTGAGCATTTTTGTATATTCTTTTGCGAGTTCATGGGCATCGGTTTGGGTGTATTTGAATGTTTGATTTGAGGGTAAGTTTTCTGTTTTATTTATTGTAATCTCACCATATCGAGTTTTTATTTTTTGACCAAATTTGTAAAGGCCTTTTATTCTTATTTTTTCGTCGCCAATTTTTAGTTTGCTGATTTTAAATTCGTTGTTTTTGTTAGTTTTAAATTTTAGATAAATTTCCTTGTTTTGGAGTTTTTCATCTAAAATAATTTTGACGGGGAGCTCTCTATAAAGGTCTATCCATCTTAAGTTTTTTTGTTTATAACTTAGGTTTTTGTCTAGATTTTTGCGAATTATTACTTGGTAAATTAACTCGGGATTTGAGAGTATTTGTATTTCGTTTTTTATATCTGCGTTACTGCCTTCGAGTCCTAAACTTTCTAAAAGGGGGTTGCTAGATTGTTCATCTTTGATTAAAATAGATGTTGTGCGCTCAAAAATCGGGGCGCTTTTTAGGTAAATTATTGTGCCTAAAATTAGAGCCAAGATTATGCTTGTGATAAATAAGAAAATATTATTTATAAAAGCCTCCCAAATGTCTTTGAGGGTTACAAATTGATTATTCACGGCAGATATTTTATAAGTTGACAAATAGTAGAGTTATGGTGGTTAGAAACGAGGCAAGCGAAGTCCAAAACGAGACAGTATTCAGGCTATTGCCATTTGCTGTGGATTGGTTGCTGCGAGTTTTGCTGGGCTCTATGTAGATTACGTCGTTTTGTTGTATGTAAAACGCAGGTGAGAGAAAGATATTTTTGTCTGTAAGATTAAGTTTGTATGTGATGATTTTGTCTCCATTTCGTCGGCTCACAAATACCCTATCGCGCAGACCATAAATTGTTAAATCGCCTGAGGTGCTTAGTGCATCAAAGATAGTTGTCTTGTCTTTTTCTAGCATAAATTTTCCGGGTGAGTTCACTTCGCCTAGGGTGTAGAAACTAAGGTTTATGAATTCAACTGTTACTATGGGCTCGTTGAGCATTTTGCTCTCTGTGATTTTGGTTTTGATAAAGTTTGTAAGTTCACTTTTTGTCATGCCTTCAATTTTTAATTCGCCTAATATAGGGAAGTCAATGTAGCCTTCGGGGCTGATTGTATAGTCAAGATATTGAACGGTGCTATTGCCAAAAGAGGGTTTGATAAGATTGAAAATGCTGGATAATTCTGCGTCTTTGCTTGAGACTGTAATAGAGATAATATCGCCAGGGAGGAGTTTGATATTTCCCTCTTGCAAAATTTCTATTTCTTTGCCTATTTCTTGGTTTTGAAGGTAGAGGATTTTTCTTTGGCTTGAGCAGCAAACAAGTAGACTAATAAGCAGAATGAATACACAATTTTTCATTATTTTGATTTTTTAGAAATTACAACTACGCCCAAGCCCCAAAGGGCTAAATCTGCGACAAAAACCGAGGTTATACTTAGGTAATATGCGAGAAGTAAGTTAATTGAGATTAGTACACAATTTGTGAGAATTATCCACCCCAGAGCATTGCGAGGACTGCATCCCAGAGCCATTATTTTGTGATGAATATGGTTTTTGTCAGGCATGAAAATAGGCTTGTGAGCCCTGTATCTAACATACATTATTCTTAGTACATCTAAACATGGGATTAGCAGTACGGTGTAGGCTAAAATGAAATAAGTGCCATTCCAATAAAGGTTGGCCCCCGATGGAATGAGGTTAAATATTTTGACTGTGAGATAGCCTATTATGCCACCAATAACAAGCGAGCCTGTGTCGCCCATAAAAATTTTACTATCTATGTTTTCGCGTACGCCAAACACATTAGTGAAGCAAAAAGGCAGGAGAGTTCCCACGCTGGCGAAAGCAAAAATTGATAAATCTATTTGCTCGTTTGCGTAAAAAATTATTCCGTAAGTGCTCAGAGCTATAATGGATAATAGTGATGCAAGTCCGTCTATGCCGTCTATTAAATTAATTGCATTTGAGACGTAGATATAAAATAATATTGATAGAGGTACGCCCAAAAATGGGGGAATAGAATTTATCCCAAAAAGATTGTGCGCCGACTTAAAATACGCCCCAGCACTCACAATTAAAATAGCCGAAAAAAGTTGAAAAACGAATTTTGTTTTGTAGTCTACGCCCAAAATATCGTCGAGTATTCCTATAATATAAAGCAGAAATAAAGCCAAACCAACTAAAATAAAATTTGCGCTTAAGTCTATGGGCGAGATAAAATCAAAGTTGAAAATATTAGTTAAAACTATGCTAAACCACGTGGCAAACATAATGCTAGGATAAAAGCTAACTCCCCCGAGCCGAGATGCCCACCCCTGGTGCACTTTGCGCGAGCAGGTGGCGTCAATTAATCGTTTTTTGAGTGAAAGAAGTAAGATGTGGGGCAGCGAAAATGAAACTGCCAAGAAGCTAATTAAAAATGCAAGAGCGATTATCGTCATTACCTTAATATTTCTATAAATTTTGCGTCTATGCAACACATCGCAACGCTTAAGACATTATCTATATCTAAGACCACGCGTTTTTCTCTTAAGCCTTTAATTTTGGTGAGTCTGCCTTCAAAATTTTTAAACTCTCCGTCCATGATTTTTACCCTTGTACCTTTTTTAAGAACACTGTCTTCGGCACTTAAATAGATTAAATCGTTATCCTCATTTGAGGTGAGAGAGATGAACTGCAACATTTGTTTTTCGGGGATGATAATGGGGCGAAGAACGTCATCGTTTTTGGTTAACATATTAAACATAAAGTTGCTGAATTCAACCTGCAAATGCAACTGAATTGAGGTCAAGAAACTATAGGGACATAAGAAAAGGCGAAACAAATCGGAGCCAGGCTCAAATTTATTCCGCCTAAGCGATAAAATTTTC
>JAWXTK010000018.1:0-48619 GCA_044433645.1 Rikenellaceae bacterium
CACTTATGTAGACCACCAAGGTAAAGAAATGTCAGAAAGCGATATTTTCTTCACTTATCTAGAAGATATTACATCTAACTTTGTTATCCCTGCTAACTCAACTATTATTCTAAGAGATGCTTCGGGTACAACAGGTAGTACTTTGGGTTCAACACTTTATAGCACAGAGCTTGCTTTGCTTAAAACAGCAGTTAATGCTTCGAGTGGAGTAAACCTTATCTTCCTTGACTTTAGCCATACAGTTTATAGTAGTACGTTTAAAGCCTACACAGGTTGTGAGTCTTTCTCTGGAGCTGGGTTTACCTTTTTGAGAAGTAGTGGTGTGTTCCAAAATAACACTAATCTTAAATCCTTATATTTGCCTAGAGTTTATGCACCTTTGTCAAATTCTTACTCAGGTTGTACCTCGCTAACAGATTTTTGTGGTCAAGATTTTGATCCTAGTACAGGTAACTGTGCTGGTGCGTTTGCTAGTTGTTCTTCTTTGAAGTACTTAAATCTTCCTTCTGCTACTTATCAGGGACGTCTTACTACTTTTTCTAATTGTACTTCACTTCAAGAAATATGGTTTACAGCTGATAATTTCTTCTTCGATGATACTCAAACCACAGCATTTTCAGGTACTACAACCGAAAACATAAGATTGGTATTGGGTGCTAATCATGCAGTTGCTGACATTGATGGTGTTTATGCAACAGGTGATGAAGGAACTATCTACACTTTCAGACAAATTGACGTACTTTCGGAATAACTTAAATAACTTAGAATAAATAAAACTTTAAATATGAAAAAAATATTATTTTCGGCATTAGCCCTAGCAATTATGGTTGGTTGTTCTGATGAGGGTTCAACTGACACAACGACTCCAACAGTAGAACAAGTCGCTGCAACTTTCACAACGGTACTTCAAGATGAAATCTCTCGTGTGAGTGGTACAGACTGGAGCCAATACGACCAAGTGGGTGTTTACATGACTCAAGGAGGTGTTCCTGAGTCTGATGTTAACTCTAACGTATTGTTTACTGCTGACCCTAACTACCTAACTATCTCAGGTGATGCTATGTATTACCCAGTTGACGGTAGTAGTGTTAATTTCTTTGCTTACTATCCTTACCAAGCAGATTTGGAAGATTACTCAGTAACTTTCTCTGTTTCTTCTGGTGAGGTAGATTTCATGACTTCACAATCTAGCTCGCTTTACTCAGCGTCTAACCCAGATGCTAAACTAAGCTTCTATCATAGAATGTGTAAAGTGTATGTTGATATCAACTTTGACGAAGTATCTTGTTTCTACACTGAAGGTGCTGTGACTGCTGTTAGTTTGTCAGGCCCTAGTGAGGTTACTTATGACTTTAAAACTTATGAGTTTGAGCAAGTAACTAAAGGTAGTGTAAACTTTAGAGGTGAGTCTCCTTCGGTGGGTGTTGATACTACTTTCCAAGCTTTGGTTGTGCCAGGTGGTACTTCTTTGAGCGATTACAACTTGACTGTAACTATCATAGACGAAAATGGCAACGTAGCTGTTAAGGTTGCAAACTTAGATGCTTATGCTATTTCTTTGAATGCTGGTGATGCTGTAACTATCCCTGTAACTGTTCAAAAAACAGAAATGGTTCTTTCAGACGGTATTATCAACGATTGGACTAATGCAGGTAGTACAGAAACTGTTTACACAGAGTAAGTTTAATAGCTAAAAAAAGATTAAAAGTATGAAAAAAATTATATTCTCTCTCCTTGCCATTTCATGCATGTTTGCGTGTACCAAGGAAGAGCTAGATCTCACCACAGTCGACGATGGAGCAGTAAGCTTTGCTTCTAGTGCTATCTCGCGTGTGAGTGACACTAGCTGGGATGCTGGAGACAAAATCGGGGTTTATATGTCAGATGCTGAATTTGCAACAGCTGAATCTTACCTATATACTAACGTGCCTTACACTGCTGATTACAGCTCTGCTAGCACATCGTTCTCGCCAGTGCGTTATTCGATTTATTATCCAGAGCGTAAAAACGAATACTCGGATATACCAGTTGACTTTATCGCTTATTTCCCTTACCAAGATGGTGTGAGCGCTGCTGATAACTACCAAGTAGACCTTTCTGATCAAGAAAGCAATGAAATTGACCTTGTAGTTTCTGTTATGCTAAAAGATGTGTACAGAAGTAAAAACGCTGTATCGCTTGATTTTGGCCACAAACTTAGTAAAGTGGTTTTCAATATTGAGTACAAGGGTATAGCTGATAGCCTATATTCACAAGTGGGTAATCCTACTATTACTATGAATGATATTGAAACTAAGTCAACTTACAACTTGTTCTCGGATTTATACACTGAGTACACAGATGCTACGGATGTAAATATGGTAGTTTCTGCTAGTGAAGATTATGACTTGCGTGCTCACGCTTTGGTTTTGCCTTATGTTGCAGATTCTATTAAAGTTACTTTCAATATTTTTGATAATGAAGGAACATCCGTACCTTACACAGCAGCTATTGCTGGAACTTTTGCAGTAGGTCAACAAACTACTTATTATGTAGTAGTAGGTCCAGCAACGGTGACTATCCAAGAGGGTGTAATCACTCCATGGGAAGACAATGTTATTATCGAGCTTGCTCCAGTTGTTAGTGAATTAGGTAACTGGGACGGTAGCTATGTTGCAGATTTAGAGGCTGCTATGGCTGAACTTCCTTTAATTGACAGCGCTGCAACTATGACTATTGCTAAAGATTTTGAGGCTTTGTCTTATATTGCTAACTATCGAGATACAACTTCTCTTTATGGTGACGGTGGTGTTTTAGATTCTTTGTATAATCTAGCAGGTGCTTACTTAGCTTCAACATTTACTTTGGCTACGGCAATTGATTTGCAAAATAATGAGTGGATTCCGATTAAAAACTTTGCAGGTACTTTCGACGGTGATGGTTTCACAGTTTCAAACTTGAATTCAACTAACGCTCTATTTGCTTCTACGCTTAAAGGCTCTAGCATTACTAACCTAACTGTTAGTGGTTCTTCTCAAATTGCAGGTATCGTAGGCGATTGCGCAGGTAGCATTTCTTACTGTACTAGTAATGTTACAAGTACTAGTAGCCATGATAACTTTGGAGTTCTGGTTGGAGTTTTGTCTGACACGGCTTCTTACTGCTCGGCTTATGTTAATTCAGCATCTAACTTTGTATCAGGTATTGCTTCAACAGTAGGAGAAGATGCACTTGTGATTAACTGTTCACAACTTTCTGATGCAGCGATAGGTTTTGGAGATGGTGCAGCTATCGCTCAGACAAACAACGGTTCTATTGTAAACTGTTCAAGCTACTCAATTAGCGCACAATTAGTTCAAAACAACTTTGGTACTCTTACAATGTGTTTCTCTGATGCGACAGGTTCTAAATATGCTGCTAATAATTATGATGTAGTTTCAGATTGTTATTCGGCTGACTCACTTTCATTGATTGTTTCTACGGACACTGCAACTACCGTTTCTTACGATCTAACAGATATAGATAATACAGGCATTCAGTTAGTAACAGCTGACGATGTAACTTATTTCCAAGCAGATACACTTGAGCTTTACGGTTTAACTACTGCTGGATATTACACTGAGGATGCATCTGCTGGAACTTATGTGACTTTTGATGCTGGTTCTACCTATGTATTGCTTGCTGACCAAACTACATACTTGGATGATGCAGGAGCAGAAGATGCAGAAGGTGTAGGTACTTATGTTTACAACGGTTCAGCATATGTGTTAGCTACTAGTTTGACGCTTTACTCTTATGTAGATCCAGTTTATACGGCTGACGCGCAAGGTGCCTATGTTACTTTGGATGCTGGTGTGACTTATTATGAATTATCATCAATGGATAAATATTATGCTTATTATTTGATAACTCACACATATTACACTTACAATGATATTGCAACATATTTGAATGCTAACGTGACAACTTACAACGAGGCTGTGCCTTCGCTTGAGGCTTGCGCTTGGGGTATCATTTATGGTGGTGCAACAACTCCAATGTTGAACTATTAGAAGATTTGATTTAAGATAACAAAGGCAAGTGCCTGGCGAGTTTTTCGCCAGGCACTAGTTTTTTTGTGGGGTGGGAGGGTCTTTAGGGTCGCGTAGGGTCGTGAGGGTCTTATGTCACATCCGTCATGCTTAACTAGATTCAGTATCTGTCTTGGGTTTGGTTACTTTCAAATCTTCGATTTGATGCCCTCCTACAAAATGCTCGCATTTTGTTTTTTAGCAGTGTCGGGCAGGCCGTTAACATTTAACGTCTCCGACGGCTAGGGTGCTCCCCGGTGAGCTAATAATGACTTTGGCGTACGAGTATTCACATACGAAAGTGGCTCTGGAAACCAAAAACTGATAACTATATACTATAAAAAAAACTAAGTCCCAGCTCAAAACCATGAGCTGGGACTTACTTTCAGTAAAACGGGGGTCTTACCTCGCTCCTCCTCCAAGGGCTCTATACATATTGACAGAACCTTGAATCTCTGAGTATATATCGCTAGTTAGGCTTAATTCGGCTTGCAATAAAGACAGCTGCTTAGTTAACACATCTAAGTAAGTTACGCTGCCGTGTTTCATGAGTAATTCTGTGCTAGTCACGGCTTTACTTAGCAATGCAATCTGCTCTTTGTCATAACTAACTAATTTCTTAGCTGTTTGCAGTTGGTTAAGTGCTGTGTTAACCTCAGAGCCTGCATCTAGTACAGTTTGCTTGAAACTAAGCATAGCTCCTTCTTGTTGAGACTTGCTGATTTTAACCTGAGCCCTAAGCGAGCCACTGTTAAATAAAGGCTGCACAAGGCTTAAAACAGCGCTGTAAATCATATCTCCAGGGCTAGATAGCGTTACGCCACCTCCACTGTAACCTGCCGAACCACTCAAAGTAATATTAGGGTAGAGTGATGATTTAGCCAAGGCAGTAGCATAGAAAGCCTGAGATAGGTTGTATTCAGCAACCTTAACGTCGGCACGGTTAGAGAGTAACTGCAAAGGCACGCCAACAGCTAGGTTATCCGAGAAAGTAACATTGCTCAACTCGCCACGTTTAATCTTGCCAAGAGGCTTAGCTAATAGTAATGATATAGTGTTTTCCATTTCTATTATTTGTTGCTCTAGCGTTGCTATTTGGCTGTTGAGGGCAACTGCGCTAGCCTCGCTTTGCAGAACTGAACTCTCGTCAAGACGGCCTGCTTTCATTAAGGCGCGCATAACCTCTAGGTTAGTTAGCCAGTTTTCTTTGGTTTTAATGCTGATTTTAAGTTGCTCATCAAGCACTAATAAAGAATAGTAGCTGTTGGCCATAGTGGCAATTAACTGCGTTTGTACGGCCTCTTTATAAACCTTGCTTTGCTCTACGGCAGCTTGTTGTACTTTCTTAGCATTTCTAATCTTGCCAAAGAAATCTATCTCCCAGCTAGCTGACACGCTCGCGGCGTAGCTGTAATCGCTCGAGCTAGAATAACCAAGACTTGAGTTTAGGTTAAAGCTAGGAACATAGGCTAAACGTGCTGTTTTTAGGGCTATTTCTGCCTGATCGACGCTGAGTTTAGCTAGGTTCATATCTGTGTTGTTTGCTAGAGCATCGCTTATAAGCTCCTGCAAAGCTGGGTCGGTAAAGAAACTCTTCCATGGCATGCTAGCTATGGTTGTAGTGTCTTGGTTGGCCTCAAGGTAGTTATATAACTCTTGAGCCTTCTCATCTAGCTCTGGAGTCTCAAATTTAGAATAGAGACCACAGCTGCTTAATGATAGTGTGCAAAGTAGCACTAGGCTTATATTTATTAATTTTTTCATCGCTGTAATCTTTTATTTAGTTTCATCAATTTTAGGTAATACTCTCTGAGGCATAACTCGCTCTTCTATACCTTGGAAAATAACAAACAAGGCTGGAACAACGAATACCAAAGCAATAGTTCCGATAAGCATACCTCCAACAACACCCACACCAAGTGAAATGTTACCATTAGCACCTACGCCCGATGCAAACATCAGTGGCAACATACCAAAGATAAGCGTTAGCGAAGTCATAAGGATAGGACGAAGACGTATCTTAGCTGCCGTGATAGCTGCCTGAGAAATACTCATGCCTGCTGCACGACGCTCAGAAGCGTATTCTGTAAGCAAGATTGCTGTTTTACCCATAAGTCCGATAAGCATGATAAGACCTGTCTGCATATAAATATCGTTGGCTAGACCAAACATCCTCGCAAACAAGAAACTACCCATAAGACCAAAAGGAAGTGAAAGAATTACGGCCAAAGGAATAAACATACTTTCGTAAAGCGCACACAAAATAAGGTACACAAAGATAATACAAATAGAGAAGATAATAATAGTAGTGCTACCACCTGAGGAAGACTCCTCACGCGACATACCTCCAAGCTCATAACCATAACCAACTGGCAGAGTCTCGGCTGCTACCTCAGCAATGGCTGCAAGTGCTTGACCTGAAGAATAACCGTCAGCTGCCGAACCATTAACCTGGATAGATGAGTACATATTAAAACGAGCTAGTGATGATGATCCATACTCTTTAGTGATAGTTAGATAGTTGCTCACAGGCGACATCTCGCCGTCAGAGTTTCTAACGTACATATTCTCAAGAGCTTGCAAATCTAGACGGTCCTCATTGTGGGCCTGCATCATAACTCTGTAAAGTTTAGAGTATTTGATGATATTAGACGCATAAGAACCACCAATGTAGCTAGATACCACATTAAGCACGTCTGTTGGGCTAACACCGTTTCTCTCGCAAAGTTCAGCATCAACCTCGGTTAGGTATTGAGGATAACGGTTGTCAAATGTTGTTTGAGCACGCGCAATCTCAGGGCGTTCTTGCAATTTAGCGATAAAGTTTTTGCTGTATTCAAACAGCTCGTTGATATCACCACCTTTTTTGTCCTGAACGTGAATCTCAAAACCAGAACTTACACCAAATCCAGTAATCATAGGAGGTGTGATAACCAAAATATTCGCCTCAGTTAAATCGGCAGTCATAGCATAGATTTTGTTTACAATAGCGTCAAGACTTTGATCTTTTCCTTTACGTTCAGACCAATCTGCAAGTCTAACTACAAACATACCACCGTTAGCTCCTGAAGTACCAACCCTACTACGACCTATTGAGTTAGAGTAACCTTTAATCTCAGGTATGGTTTGCAGACGACGTTCAATCTCGTCAACCACTTTTTTGGTTTCGTTACGAGTTTGAGCTGTAGATGCTTGGATGTTGATGTACATAGTACCATTATCCTCGTTAGGGATAAGAGCTGATTTTGTAGTGTTAGATAGGTAATATAGTGCTCCACCAGCGATAAGAACAAGTAGGAAAGCAAAATATTTGAATTTAAGGAAGAAGAATACTTGGTTTTTGTACTTATTAATAATCCTGTTAAACGCAGCATCAAAAGCATGGTGGAAACGAGTAGAGAAGCTAAGTTTCTCGCCTGGTTTGTAGTCTTTGTGAGGAGTCATAATAAGTGCACACAACGCTGGAGACAAAGTAAGCGCATTAACCGTAGACAAGGCAACGGCTATGGCCATGGTAAGTCCAAACTGAGTGTAGAAAGTACCTGTTGTGCCACCCATAAAACATACAGGGATAAACACAGCCATAAACACGATAGATGTAGTGATAAGTGCACCACTAATCTCGTTCATAGCCGTAACAGATGCTTTATATGCTGATTTCTCGCCAGCATCAAACTTACTCTGCACGGCCTCGACCACCACTATGGCATCATCCACCACAGTACCTATCACAAGCACTAGGGCAAACAAAGTAAGTAGATTTATGGTAAAGCCTATAGCATACAACACTCCAAAAGTACCTATCAGCGCCACAAAGATAGAAATGGTAGGGATAAGTGTAGAACGTAAGTTTTGCAAGAAAATGTAAACCACCAAAATCACAAGCAAGATAGCCTCGATAAGGGTTTTGATTACATTGTCGATAGAAGCATCCAAGAAGTCTTTGGTACTCATAAGGTCTACGATGTCTATACCCTCAGGAAGTTCTGCTCTGATTTCTTCCAACATAACATCTATATTGTCAATAACCTCATTGGCATTTGAACCTGCTGCTTGAGAAATCATCATGGTTTTACCTGGACGGCCATTCACACCTCCAAGAATCTCGTAGTTATTAGCACCTAGTTCTATGTCAGCAACGTCTTTAAGATGAAGAATCTTGCCGTTTTCAAGCGATTTGATAACTAGATTTTCAAAATCTTCTTCGCTCTCTAGACGACCTTTATATTTTAAGTCGTATTGGAAAGTGTTTACAGAGTTGTCGCCCAGAGTACCTGTTGCATACTCAACGTTTTGCTCATCAAGTAAAGTTTGTATGTCTGAAGGCATAAGGCTGTATTGAGCCATTTTGTAAGGGTCTAACCATATACGTAGTGCGTAACTTGGACCCATGATGTCAACTGAACCTACACCTGTAATACGAGAAAGTCTAGTTTCGAGGTTAATCCTACCGTAGTTAGTTAAGAAAACATCGTCGTAGCGACTATCTGGTGAATAGATAGATAAGATTTTAAGCGTAGATGATTGGCTCTTTCTAATTGTAAGACCACTTTTTGTAACCTCGCTAGGAAGTTGACCAGTAGCACTCGAAAGGTAGTTTTGCACATTTACCATAGCCATATTAGGGTCTGTTCCCTGACGGAAGAAGATGCTAATACTTGCAGAACCTGTGCTGGCAGTGGAGTTCATGTAAAGCATGTTTTCTACACCATTAAGTGCTTCCTCCAAAGGTACGATAATACTTTTTTGTACGGTCTCGGCGCTAGCTCCTGTGTAGGATGCGCTCACAGATACCGTAGGTGGAGCAATCTCGGGGAACTGCTCTACGGGTAGCAGGTTTAGACCTATCAACCCGACAAATACTATTACGACAGATATTACACCAGAAAAGATGGGTCTGTCTATAAATTTTTTAACATTCATGATTTTTCCTTTTTCTTTTTATGGTGTTTATTTTTTTGCTTGTTCTGCGCCTTTTTCAGGGAATCCTGTAACTTGCATACCTTCACGAACAAGACCTGCGCCACTAGCTATGATAACATCCCCAACTTCAAGACCAGAGTTTACTATGTAGTTTACACCGTTGTCAACTTGCTCAACTTCGATAACAGCTGACACTGCTTTGTTGTCTATGACTTTAAACACGTGTATTTTGTTTTGGATTTGGTAGGTTGCAACTTGAGGGATAACAATTATATCGTGGTAAGTGTTGCTGATTACAATATTGCCACTACCTCCGTCTAGAAGTATACCTTCAGGGTTACTGAAACTTGCTCTTAGAGATACAGTACCTGTTGAGCTGTTGATATTGCCACTAATAGCGTCGACTTTACCTTTTTCAGAGTAAGTGCTTTTGTTGTTTAATATTAGGCTAACTTCTGGGAATTCTTTTAAGAGTTTCTCGCGCGAGCCTGCTTCTTTAACTAGATTTAGCATTTGATTCTCTGAGATAGCGAAATAAACCTGCATCTTGTCGTTGTTTGTAATAGTTACAAGTGGCTCAGAGATGCTAGAGCTAACAAGTGCACCTATTTTATATGGTACCATGCCAGCCGTACCTGAGATAGGGCTAGTAACTTCGGTGTAGGATAGGTTGTTTTGAGCTATGATTTCTTGAGCTTTGTAAAGTTCTAGCGATGCCTCAGCTGCTGAAAGAGAATTTTTGGCTGTTTGCAGTTCGTTTTGTGAGATTACTTTGGCATCGTACAAATCTTGTGAACTTTCTGCTGTTTGTTTAGCAGTAGCCACGCTAGCCTCAGCGCTTTTGACATTTGCTTTAGCCACGTTAAGAGCTGCTAGGTAAGGCACTTGGTCTATAATAAATAGCAACTCGCCTTTTTTAACGCTAGAGCCTTCTTTGACTTTGATAGAAGTGATTACACCTGAGATTTGAGGCATAACATCAACATATTCCTCAGAGCGAATAGAGCTTGAGTATCTTGTTTGAACCTCGGCATTGTCTTTAGAGACAGAGAGAGTTGGATAGTTTTTTTGTGCACTAGCTCTTCTAGGTGCAGCTTGTTCTGCACATGAGACAACACTTAGTGCTGCTAGCGCAAGAAAAGATAATCTTTTAAGATTTAGATTCTTCATAAGTTTAATTATAGTTATTTTAAAAATTTAAATTTTTTTAGTAAAGCTAAAGTATAACATTAAAACTAATTTTCATACTATATATAATAAGGTGGGGGTACATTGCTAATTTGTGGTGGTGAATGACAATTTTTAGGTGTTGATTTTCTAGTTTTAAAATCATATCTTTGTGATTATGCAAATAGATGATAAGAAAACTTCGCTTTTAATTGATGTGGGCTTTTACCTTGTGTTCGTGCCCATAGTCTTGTTGTTGTTGCCTTTAGAGAGGTATATTACCAAAGACCCTTATTACTTAATACTACTAATGGTGTATTTTGTTGTGGTGCACTACACCAACAGACGCTTTAACTCGTTTGATGCCGTGGTTAAGGGTGACTATCTCAGGGCTGCAATTTATGTGGTGCTAACTATTGTAGTTAGCTACTTTATCTCTACTATTAATATACGTGATTTGCGCACAGAAGATAGCACTGGGCCTAGTGTTGAGGTGGTTAAAGCTATGCGTATGCGCACAGTTTTTTTGCTTTATGTCATAGATATTAGTTTTAATATTATGCTTTCACTTACGCGCGAACTATTTAAATATAGAGTTAGAGAGGAGCAGATAAAATATGAGAAAAATAAGGCCGAGCTGGCTATGTATAAGACTCAGATTAATCCCCATTTTATGTTTAACACTCTGAATACTTTGTATGGGCTTTTTATCTCAAATTCGGATAAAACAGGCGATGTTTTCTTAAAGTTTACCGACATCGTAAAATATATGTACTCTAATGCTGAACAAGAGTCTATAACCATAACAGAGGAGGTCAAATATGTTAGGCAATTCATTGATTTACACACTCTTAGGCTTGGTGAGCAGACGAGCGTTAAGTTTAAATGCGAGATAGACGACCCCACAGCAATGATGCCTCCAGTGCTGTTGATAACTTTTATTGAAAATGCCTTTAAATATGGAGTTTCGTCTACGGAAAAAAGTGAGATTTTGATATTTCTATCGCTCAAAAAAGGCCAGCTTTTTTTCAGTACTAAAAACTCTGTATTTGTACGCAAAAGCACATCTTCGGGTATAGGTATACTCAACTCGCGCAAGCGTTTAGATTTGCTTTATGGCGATAATTATATGCTAGATTGCAGGGAAAATGCTAATGATTTTATTGTCGAATTAAGCATAAATTTATGAGATGTATAGCCATAGATGACGAGCCTATAGCCTTGTCTATAATTCAAAATTATTGTGCTCGTGATAGCTCCATGTCTTTGGAGTGTTTCACCAATCCTTTGCAGGGGATAAGTGCTGTCAAGCAGCAGTGTCCTGATGTGGTGTTTATGGATATAGAAATGAATGATTATTCAGGCCTGGATTTAGCGCGTGAACTTCCCCATGGTAGTTTGTTGGTTTTCACTACGGCGCACGCCTCTTATGCTTTGGATGGTTATGAGTTAAATGCTGTGGATTTTTTGCATAAGCCGTTTTCCTATGATAGGTTTCTTTCGGCCATGGATAGGGTGATGCAGATACTCCAGATGCGCGAGAAGATTAAAAATATGCAGGAGGTGGTTGAAAATATTATCACTATTAAGGTTGAGTATCAGAATGTTAAGATAAATTCTTGCGATATACTTTATGTTGAGGCCAAGGATAATTACATCAAAATAAATAGTAAAGATGCCAGTAGTGTGATGACAAAAATGAGCATTAAGGGTTTTATGGAGCTATTACCTGAGTGTGATTTCATACGAGTTCATCGCTCGTTTGTGGTGAATAAGTCGTGTGTTAGTTCGTTTACTCGTCAGCAGGTTAAACTCTTGGCTGATGAACTGGTTAGTCTGCCTGTTGGGCGCAATTATGCCGAGAATTTGTATTTGGCTATGATGCAGATTATTAAGAAATAGTTGCTGGAGCACTACAACAACAGGTTTCATTAGCTCACCGGGGAGCGCCCCGGCCCTCGGAGATAGTCCTACGATAGTGGCTTGCCCGACACTCCTAAAAAACAAAATACTTTAGCATTTTACACTACTTAGTAAGTTGAATAGTTATTACAAATCTTCGATTTGTGGCACTCAAAGAAAAATGCACGCATTTTTCTCGCTTATGAGTTTCGTGCCCCGTTGACATTTAACTCTCTCCGAGGGTCGGCGTGCTCGCCGATGAGCTAATGAAAGTCACTGGCGTTAGTGATACTCTAGAAACTTAAAATAAACTAAGGCCCAGCAAGAGAACCTTGCCGAGCCTTAACTCCTAAAAAACTAACAACTTATTTAACTCAAATTATAAAAAAAACTTCTAACTACCAATCTTTTTTACTTATTACAAAGATAAGGCACGGCGTAGTTTCTTGCAATCACCATAAGTTGTTATTTATTCTATTAAATACTAATTATTTGTAGCTATTAGTTGTTATTACTCTGAGTTTTACATGTTTTCAGCACGCGCAACGGGCGCAACATCGAGCGAGGAGAACTCCCCTTTTTTGTATTTGCAAAGACCTGCCATGGCTATCATGCCGGCATTGTCGGTGGTGAATTTAAACTCAGGAACAAAAGTGCGCCAACCTCTGTTTTTGCCCGTTTGTATAATCGCATTTCTTAAGCCTGAATTTGCTGAAACACCTCCACCTATTGCTATATCCTTGATATCTAGGTCTTTAGATGCTTTGATGAGTTTCTTTAATAAGATATCAATTATTGTGCTTTGAAGCGATGCGCATAAGTCGGCTGTGTTCTCGGCTATGAAGTTTTCGTTCTCCTTCATTCTATCACGCAGAAAATATAGGAACGAGGTTTTTAGCCCACTAAAACTATAATCGTAACCCGAAACTTGAGGTTTTGCAAATTTAAAAGCCGAAGGATTCCCTTCCTTAGCATATTTGTCTATAACAGGCCCCCCAGGATAGGGCAGACCCATAACTTTAGCACATTTGTCGAAGGCCTCGCCAGCTGCATCGTCTATGGTCGTGCCTATGATTTCCATATCAAGATAATCTTTGACAAGCACGATTTGTGTGTGACCTCCCGAGACTAATAAGCATAAAAAAGGGAAGTTTGGGTGAGGTAATTCCCTCTCGGGCAAATCCAAGAAATTTGCTAGGATATGACCCTGCAGGTGATTAACCTCCACGAGTGGAATATTATTTGCTATTGAGAGTCCTTTAGCAAACGAAACACCAACTAAAAGCGAGCCCAAAAGACCAGGCCCACGTGTGAAAGCTAAGGCATCAATATCCTCCAAAGTGGTGGATGCTTGCTTGAGGGCAGTGTCTACTACGGGTATGATATTTTGCTCATGAGCTCTAGATGCTAGCTCGGGAATAACGCCCCCGTATTGTATGTGAACATCCTGCGAGGCTATAACATTTGAGCGCAAAACACCGTTGGTTACTACGGCTGCCGAAGTGTCATCGCAAGAAGATTCTATTGCTAGTATAGTTATATCCATTTTGATTGTGAAATGTTAATTTATTTTTGTATTTTTGTCAGTTAAAGCAACAATTTATGCGCAAAGTTATAAAAATATTGGTATCTATCATATCATCTCTAGTTTTAGTGATGATAATTTTGCCTGTGCTTTTGTCCTTGTCGCTTCAAGTTGGGGTTATACAAAACTATGCTGCACGTAGCTCTGCAGAGTTTTTGAGCAAAAAATTGGGGGCTGAAATTACCTTAGATAATATCCACCTAAAATTATTTAATCGCGTGTCTATGGACGGTGTTTGCTTTAATGATTTTGAGGGTGACACGCTAATTTATGCTAAAAATCTTTCTTTTGCTATTACTAGCATAGATGCCAAAAATATTGAGATAAATCTAAACTATCTTAACCTTACTGATGCCAAGTTCTATATGTATGAAACAGATAGAGGTGTTAGTAATTTTAGGGAGATTTTAATTAAACTGCGCTCGGATAAGCCCAAAGAGGAAAAGAGGTTTACACTGCGCTCTAATACAGTTGATGTTAAGAATATACGCTATAAATTCCGAAAAATAAATCCTAAGCAGAGAGACTATGGGGTTAATTTTGAGGATTTGGATGTAGTGAGGGCAAATGTGAGCGTTACGGATATGGAAATCATTAGAGATAGCGTAAATCTTAAAATCAAACACATAGACTTAGAGGATAAAAGTGGTTTTAAAGTCAAAGAGTTTGAGGCTAAAAACTTTATTATCTCGCCCTCGTGCATGATAATAGATAGATTTAATTTCTTATTGCAGGATTCTCGTGTAAATGCTGATTATCTGACCTTTAGCTCTAAGGATTGGAGTGATTATAAGGAGTTTATTGATAAGGTCGTAATGGGAGGTTCATTTTATGAGTCCAGAGTTAGCACTAACGATATAGCTTATTTTGCGCCTAGGCTTAAAGATTGGAACACCGTGTATCGTAACTTTAGTGGTAAGGCTGTGGGTGAGGTTAGAGACTTAAAAGTTGACCTTAAACAAGCTGATATTGCTAAGCTAACTCAGATTCAGGCTGATGTTAGGATGGTGGGTTTGCCCGATGTGTATGCTACGGACTTTGACGTGAAGATTTTGGGCCTTAAAACTGATATTAAAGATGCAGATACCATACTTAGAAGTATGGCACCGAGTGTAATGTCGTTAACCTCTGACTCTTTGCTGTTGGCCCTGGGCGATATAGAATTAATGGGTGAGTTTAAAGGTAGGCTAGAGAAATTTACCACCAAAGTGGATGCTATCACTGGCTTAGGCGATGTGAGTGTTGAGGCTAGAATGGTGACAGATACTTTGCCCAAGGGTAGGCGCAGGCTTATGGCTAGTTTTATAGCTGATAGCCTTGATTTAAAACAAATTACGGGCTCTAAGGTCTTTGGTAAGGCTGATTTAAAGGGTGATGTAACGCTCAGAGAATATAATAAAAATTTGTCGGTGGATTTGCTGAGCTCTATCTCTAAACTAGAGTTTAATTCTTATACTTACTCTGATATACATATTAACGCGCTGAAAAATAATGATAAATATCAGGCCATGATAGTATCGGGTGATAAGAATATGAACTTTGAGCTAGATGCAAATATAGACTTTAGGTCAACGTTGCCAAATTACGGTTTTGAACTAGATTTAAAACGTGCTGATTTAAAGACTACGAATATTTATACCAAGGACAAGGTTTCTCTCTTGGAACTAGCACTTAAGGGTAAGGGAGAAGGATTGAATTATCAGCAGGTTAATGGATATGTAGATTTTGAGGATGTGACCTACACTAATTCTTCGGACACAGTCTCGACAGGTAAATTCTCTTTGAGGGGCGAAAATAGTGATGATAGCAAGTTTATTAATCTTGATTCTGATTTTGCAGACGTGAGGTTTACTTCAAAAATGGGCTTGCAACAGTTGGATGCTTACATGAGCGAGTTGATATCAGATTATGTGCCTTTGCTTGTGGACAATTCTAAGATAGAGCCACTTGATAGCTCTATTGTGGATGACAAGAACAATTACTCGCTATTAAAGGTGGATATCAAAGATGTGAACGAGATAGTGGGCATATTTACACCAGGGCTTGAGATAGCTCAGGGCGCGACGTTTATGTATATGGCTAACCCGTCTAATAGAGATTTTTCTATAACCTTCCAGGCTGATTACATCAAAAAAGATAAGTTTTATGTGGGCTACCTAAATGCCAATACTAGCAATAAGTTAGACTCTTTGTCGGTGTACTTAAATGCTGACGAGGTGTATGCTATGGGGATTTATATGCCTAAGTTCTCTGTTGTAGCAGGGGCTAGGAATAATAAAATGAGTTTGTTTGGGGGCTTTGCTAATGAGCAAAGTAATCTTAAGGCGAGAATTTCACTTGATGCTCTACTGCGAGAGGATAAGAATAAAGATACGGAACTGCTGGTGAGGATAAATAATTCTAGTTTTAATAATAAAAATAGATTGTGGGATATCAGCTCTGGGGATATGATTTATAGTAAGTCTAGTATGCAGATAGATGATTTTGAGATAGTTAACAATAATCAACGACTGCATATAGACGGCTTAGCTTCAACGAGTGATAAGGACACACTGCAACTCACGCTTACTAACTTTGATATTTCGCCTTTTTCTAGCCTTACCGAGAAGTTAGGTTATGGTTTTAATGGTAGGCTCACGGGTAATGTTGATGTTGTTTCGGCGTTTAAGACTCCTAATTTATTTGCCGATATGGACTTAAAAGAGCTTAAGTTTAATGAGGTAGATGCTCCCGACTCTAAGTTTGTGAGTCAGTGGGATTTCGCGCGCAAAAGAGCTCGCTTTACCTTTACTTCTCAGGGAGTGGATAAGCCTGTGGTACAGGGATTTTATAGTCCTGGTGACGGACGATATATGGCTGATATAGAGATTGACAGGGTTGATTTGTCTTTGCTAGATCCTTTGCTTAAAGGTGTGCTTAAATCTAGCAGGGGTAATGCTGAGGCTTCTTTGACGCTAACAGGGCAGGGCAGGGAGGCTGTGCTCAATGGACGTATAAAAGTTGATACTCTGCAAACTAAGGTGGCTTATACCAACGTTGATTATATGACCTATGGCTCAGAGATAGAAGTGAAAGATAATGTTTTTACGCTTAAAGCTACTGATGTATACGATGTTAAGGGAAATAAGGCTGTGATGACCATGGATTTGAGGAGTAGATATTTCAAGAATTTTAGCTTTGACATAGGTATTATGCCTACAAATTTAATGGTGCTAAACACCACGCGCGAGTTAAACGAAGATTTCTATGGTACGGTCTACGGCTCGGGGGGAGCTCGTATTACGGGTGATGTGCTGGGTGTGAATCTAGATATTGTTGCATCAACGAGTCCGGGTTCGAGCTTTGTTGTGCCACTTAACGGCCAGAGTTCTATCTCGGCAGCCGACTTTATAGTCTTTGTGAAACCCGAAGATTTAGTAGCTGATAGCCTGAAAAATGATAAACAAAGACATACTCTAGCCTCGTTGATGAGCACTGAGAAGAAACAGTCAAATATGAATATCAACATGACCCTAACGGTTAATACTAATGCTGACCTCTACCTTGAGATGGATGCTTCTGCTGGGGGGTCGCTTAGGGGTAAGGGTAACGGCATACTTAATATTAATGTTAACCCTACAACGGGCGTGTTTAATATGTATGGTGATTACAACCTAACCGAGGGTATTTATATGTTCTCTTTGCAGAATATTATTAACAAACGCTTTGTGATTCAGGACGGTAGCTCTATTGTTTGGCGAGGAGACCCTTTGGATGCAACCATAGATATATCGGCAGTTTATAAGGTTAAGGCCTCGCTTGAGCCTCTTATTTCGAGCTCTTCCTCAGAGGAGGATGAGAGTGATGATACTTATAGCAAAAGTGTTCCGGTGGATTGTGAAATTCAGCTTATGGATCGTTTGATGAACCCCACAATTACCTTTAATGTGGCTGTGCCTAGTCTTGATGCCGAGGTGCAGAGTGTAGTGTCTAATGCTCTTAATACTCAGGAGGTTATGGCTACTCAGTTCTTTACCTTGCTGGCTTTTAATAGTTTTTATTCAGATACAGATTCTCAGAGTTTGAATATAGGTACTGGTGGTACGGTTACGGGTTTTGAGTTCCTGTCGAGCCAGCTGAGTAACTGGATTTCGTCGGATAAATACAATATAGGTATTCGTTATAGACCCAAGGGCGATACGACATCAGATGAGCTGGATATAGGTCTGTCAACTTCTATTATTGATGATAGGTTACTTTTGGAGGTTGAGGGTAATTTTGACTTTGGAAACAACACCTCGGTTGATGAGACTACGACCAACTCCATAACGGGCGATTTTTACTTAACATGGCTCTTAGATAAGGCTGGTTCTATTAAAATGAAGGCATTTACCAGGACTATGGACCGTTTTGACGAGAACCAAGATTTGCAAGAAAGTGGAATAGGTGTGTATTATACAGAAAATTTTAATAAATTTGGAGATATTTTATCTAACTTTAGAAATAGATACAAAATCAAAAAGAGAATTAAGAAAAATAAAAAACAACAAATAAAACAAGAAGAAACTAATAAAGAAGAATAAATTATGAGCATGTTATTACAAACATCAGCAGCTGCAACAGAGCTAGCTGAAACAGCAACTACAACGACAACAAGCATGGGCTTAGGCGAACTTATTATGGCAGGAGGATTTTTGATGATACCTCTAGCTATTTTAGGACTTATTACGATTTTTATTTTTGTGGAGCGTTTTATAGCTATTCGTCGCGCCTCAAAAACTGATTTAACTTTTATTAATAAAATTCGTGATAATATCTTTGAGGGTAAAATCGCAGTAGCAATAGATCTGTGCCAAAATACAGATACTCCTATCGCTCGCATGGTAGAAAAGGGCATAGAGCGCATAGGTCGTCCTATGAGTGATGTGCAAACTTCGATAGAAAATGTGGCAAACCTAGAGGTTAGTAAACTAGAGACTGGGCTGCCATTTTTGGCAACTATCGCAGGTGGTGCACCTATGATAGGTTTTCTAGGTACGGTAATTGGTATGGTTCGCGCGTTTATGAATCTTTCTCAGGCTGGTGGCGCTGTTGATATGAGTATGCTTTCGAGTGGTATGTATGTGGCTATGATTACTACCGTAGCTGGACTTATTGTTGGTATTCCTGCCTATTTTGGATATAACTACTTGGTGGCTATCATAGAAAAATTGGTGTTTAAAATGGAGGCTAACTCTATTGCTTTTATGGATATTTTGAATCAACCTGTAGAAAAATAAGATTATGGCTATTAAAAGAGGTTCAAAAGTTGAAAAGTCTTATAGCGCAGCATCTATGACAGATTTGATGTTCTTGTTGTTGATATTTTTGCTGATATCTACAACGCTCATCAACCCTAATGCACTGAAATTATTGCTGCCCCAGAGCACAAATAATATTAAGGAAAAACCTTATACTACCGTTTCTATTACCCAGGATTTGAACTACTATGTAGAAATGGAGCCTGTTGATTTTAAAGATTTGGAGCGCACGCTTAACACTAAATTAGATGGTGTAGCTGACCCGACTGTCTCGCTGCATTGCGACAAGAGTGTGCCAGTTGAGCAGGTGGTTGAGGTGATGAATATCGCAAAAGACAATAAATATAAATTGATTTTGGCAACTAGCCCACAATAAAAATTAGATGTACTACGACCAAACAGACGATAATAAAAAAGGCAAGATTCTAGCAATCTTGGCCTCGCTGTGTTATATCTTGCTGTGGGTGCTGCTCATTATTTTTATCTCCTTTGAGAACACAAACACAGAGGAAAGTGGTGGAATATTAATAGATTTTGGTGACTCAGAACTCTCTGAAGGGACTAGGGATTTGGCTTATGTTGAAGCTGAGGTAGTATCTGAGCCTGAGCCTACTCCTCAGGTTGAGGAGCAAACTTTGACTCAGGATTTTGAGCCTGCACCCCAAGTAGAGGCTACACCAGAGATAATAGAGCCTACACCCGAGCTCGTAGAGCCTGAGCCTAAACCCAGAGAGGTGAATAAGGCTGCTCTCTTTAGAGGAAACACTGCCCAGAGCCCATCTAAGAGTGAGGGCGAGAGCACAGGCGAGGGCAACCAAGGTCACGAGGCAGGGCTAGAAGATGGCAGTAAACAAGGCATGGGACAAAGCACTGAGGGTCATACTTTTGACTTGAGAGGGCGAAACTTAATAGGTAAACTACCTTTGCCTAGCGAGGCTTCGCAGGAATACGGCCAGGTTGTGATTCGCATAGTTGTGTCTTCAAGGGGAGATGTCACTTCGGCAGATTTCCAGTCTTCGGGCTCAACTACTCAAAACTCTGTGTTGGTTGCAGCAGCTATTGAGGCAGCCAAAAAAGCTAAATTTAATTTAGTAGATACGCTAACGCCCCAGCAAGGAACAATAACTTATGTATTTAAATTACAATGAGAAAACTAGGTTTAATATTATTCGCGCTTTTTACGCTAGGCTTTGGGGCATGGTCTCAGACCATGGTCTTTGATAGGACTAGTGTGGATCTGGGTGAGCTGCCTTATAACGGTGGTAATGTGGATTTCGACTATAGGATTACTAACACTAGTGATAGTGTACTTGTGATTTATAGCGTAGAAGTTACGTGTGATTGCACCGATATAAAATATAGTAGAAGACCCGTTAAAAAGGGAGAAAGTACGACTGTAAAAGTAACTTATAAACCTAATCTCACAACGGGTACATTTAGAAAAGCTGTGCAAATTTATGCAAATACAGACCAAGAAAGACATATAGTGACTTTTATGGGTGAGATAACATCTGAGGAAGATATTGATGCAGATGCAGACGAGGAGGACGAGGATGATCTTGAGTAGAATATTAATAAAGGATGCTATGATTCTGCCCATGAATGTGGAGAGCACAGAGCCTAAGTACTTTAAGGGTGCGCTTGGCATAGAGGGCGAGAATATAGTCTTTGTTGCCAAACAGGGTGACAAGATAATAGATAACTTCAAGGCAGATAGAGTGATAGACGGCACAAATAAAGTTGTGATGCCGGGGCTTATTAATGCTCACACTCATGTGTCTATGACTTTGCTCAGGGGCTATGCCGATGATATGCCACTTATGAGTTGGCTTAATGATAAGATTTGGCCTTTTGAGGCTTTGCTTTGTGATGAAGATATTATGGTGGGTGCTCGGCTGGGCATAAGCGAGATGCTGCTTGGTGGCACTACTTGTTTTGTGGATATGTATTATGGCGAGAATAAGATTTTTGATGTGGTTGAGGGTATGGGAATTAGAGCTATGCTGTCGGCTACTTTGACAGACTTTAATAGAGCTGCTTTTGAGAGCGATTTCTCGGCTTTGATGCAAAAATGCGAGACTAGAGCTAACGACAAAATAGGCGTTTTCTTGTCTCCTCATGCGCCTTATACTGTTAGTTGTGAGAATTTTAGCTATGTTAAACACTTAAGCGAAAAATATAATCTACCCATACATATTCACCTTAGCGAGACAGAGAGCGAACTTGAGATAATCAAAGAAAAATATGGTTTAACACCCACAGAATTTCTCTTGCGTGAGGGTATCTTGGACTGTAAAACTTTGGCTGCTCACGGAGTGCATCTTACGGATGAGGATATGGAAATTTTGCGCCAAAAAGATGTTAGCGTAGTGCATAATCCTCAGAGTAATATGAAGCTCGCTAGTGGCGTTGCGCCCGTTGTAGCTTTGCTTGAGGGTGGCGTTAACGTGGCTTTGGGCACTGACGGAGCTAGTTCTAACAATGATTTGGATATGTGGGAGGAGATGCGTTCGGCAAGTTTTTTGCAGAAAGTTTCAACTCTTGATCCTTGCGTGTTAAACGCCTATGATGTGCTGAAAATGGCAACTGTGAATGGCGCTAAGGCCATAGGGCGTGATGATTTGGGAGTGTTAAAGCATGGGAATAAGGCAGATGTGATTTTGATAGATACTTTTACGGCTCACTTGCGCCCTTTGCATGATGTGGTGGCAAGTTTGGTGTATAGTGCCAAAAGCACGGATGTTGACATGGTGATAGTAGGAGGTGAGATTTTAGTTGAGGATAAAAAATTGAAAAAAGTTGATTTGCCTGAGCTTATTTTACAGAGTGAGAGAGTAGTGAAAAATATACTTAAAAGAGGAAATTTTAATAAAAATTAATATTTTTTATCTTGCAAATATCAATTTAATTTGTATCTTTACAAAAATAAACAAAAGAGGTTTGTAACTATTTTCGTTAAAATTTAGAGCTATGGACGAGAGAACACGTTATTCGGATGCTGAGCTGGCCGAATTCAAAGAGATTATTATAGAAAAATTAGCTAAGGCTAAGGACGACTACGACTTGTTGCGCGCGACAATCACCCACAGTGCTAGTAACGACACTGAGGACACTTCGCCTACGTTTAAAGTTTTGGAAGAAGGTGCTGCGACTTTGTCTAAAGAGGAGTCTGGACGTTTGGCTCAACGTCAGCTTAAATTTATTCAACATCTTGAGGCTGCGCTTATTAGGATAGAGAATAAAACTTATGGTATTTGCCGCGAAACAGGTAAACTTATACCTAAAGAAAGACTTAAAATTGTTCCTCACGCTACTTTGTGTATAGAGGCTAAGGGAAAATAATTTAACTAAAATATTAAAATAAAGAGTTGCCTATTTATGGAATTAAATCAGGCGACTCTTTTGTGGTTTATAATGTAATGGCACAGATTATTATTTATACTGACGGTTCGGCGCTTGGCAATCCTGGTAAGGGGGGCTATGGCGTTGTGCTTAGTTGTGGGAAGTTTTACAAGGAGCTTAGTTGTGGCTATAAGTTAACCACTAATAATCGTATGGAGCTCTTGGCTGTTATAGTGGCTTTGGAGGCTTTAAAGATTCCTGGCAGCGAGGTTATGATATATTCTGATTCTAAATATGTGGTTGATGCTGTTAGTAAGGGCTGGGTTTTTAATTGGGTTAAGACTCGCTTTAAGGACAAGAAAAACAGCGACTTATGGCTCAGGTTCTTGCAGATTTACAATAAGCATCAAGTGAAATTTACATGGGTGAAGGGGCACGCCAATATCCCAGGCAATGAGAGATGTGATGTGTTGGCTGTTGCGGCTGCAAGTTCTGCAAATTTGCTTGTTGACGAAGGATATCAGGGGTAGGAGCTCGATGCTAGTCGCGCCCGCCTGGCGTTAAGGCATAATATGTTAACGGGGCACGAAGCTCATAAGTAGAAAAATGCTTGCATTTTTCTTTGAATGCCACAAATCGAAGATTTGTAATTAAAATGTTGTTTGCTTACTGTCAGAGCTAACGCTCTGATGCCCTCCTACAAAATGCACGCATTTTGTTTTTAAGGAGTGGAGGGCAGATGCCACTAGCGTTTAACGTCTCCGACGGCTGGCGTGCTCGCCAGTGAGCTAATGAGATTCTTTTCTATCTCTTAACCCTAGCATAATACTTAATAAACGCAGAGCTAATCAAGGCCGTAGGTAGTGCAAACATCAAAACACCCAAAAATGCTGTGACACCCCCAAGTATCTTGCCCCACACAGTTACAGGGTGGATATCTCCGTAACCAACTGAGGTAATGGTGTTTATACCCCACCAAAGTCCGTCTCCTATATTATGAAAAGCATCGGGTTGAGCCGAGGATTCTATGTAAAACATGAGTGCTGAGCTGAAAATTAATATCACCCCGATAAAGAAAATCGTGGCAAATAATTCTCTGTGTATCATAATGAAAATCAGCAGTATCTCGCGAAAAGATCGTGAATAACGCGATAACTTAAACACCAAAAAGATACGTGAAAGATCAAAAATAGTGATTAAATTCGGGTCGTTAGTATTAAAAAATGTAGGTATCACAAAGGGCATAATAGAGATTAAATCTATAATCCCAAAAAACGATGTCACGTATTTAAGCCTAGCGCGAAAAGCAATCTTTGGATGATAGGCCGTAGGTGCAGAATTTAAGCGCTCTAGGTATTCAAAGGTGAAAATAAGTGAGGCAAAGTAAGGAATTACCTGCAAAACTTCGCGATATTCGCGACCGTAGTGCGTATTATATAAAATGCTGACAGCCAGATCACAAAGTATGATTAAGCCTATGATAATTTTGAATATCCTAGAATTTAGAATATTCACTACAAACTGTTGATGTTTGTTATCTAGCGTGCGAAAAAATCCCATAATTTATCATCTTTAGGCGTTGGTGCTGTAATTTCTAAAGTCTCCTTTTTTACGGGGTGAGTAAGGCTTACTCTGCGCGAGTGAAGCGCGATGCCTCCCCCAGGATTTGAGCGTTTAGCTCCGTATTTTAGGTCTCCCTTTATGATGCAACCTATCTTAGAGAGTTGGGCGCGAATTTGGTGGTGGCGCCCCGTAAGTAGTTCTATCTCAAGCAGGTGATATCTGTCGCTACTTTTTATTAACTTGTAATTTAGTATCGCTTCCTTGCTGTCTTTACTGGGTAAATCACTAGCTCTTGATGTATTGTTTTTTGCGTTGCGAGTGATGTAGTGTTTAAGCTGTCCTTCACTGTTTTGAGGCTTGTTTTCTACTATCGCCCAATAAAATTTGCTGATATCACGATTTTTTATCATCTCATTTAGCCTAATCAAGGCCTTAGATGTTTTGGCAAAAACCACAACTCCACTCACAGGTCTATCAATTCTGTGAGCCACGCCCAAATACACAGCCCCCGGTTTATTGTCGCGCACCCTGATAAATTCCTTGATCTCTATCTCTAGCGAACTAGAACCGTTGGGGTCGCTCTGCACTAAATCGCCTGAGCGTTTGTTTACCACAATTAGGTGGTTATCTTCGTAAATTATATCTTCTTTGCTAAACATCTTTCTTATTTCAACTTAAATCTTAGTGGCAATAAATCCTCGGCCTTGCTAACTATGCTAGCAGAGGTGGGGGATGCCATAATTATCCTAATGGGTGAGCCTTGCCTTGCCTGAAAATCAGCAATCACCTCGCGACAAGCTCCACATGGGTAACATTCGTCATCGCTCGTTGGTGAGATTATAGCCACCGTCTTAACTTTTTCTTCTGAGAAATTTGCACCTATATAATATAGTAAATTTCGCTCGGCACAAATGCCCGAGGGGTATGCTGCGCACTCCTGATTATTTGCGCAAATTATCTCTCCGTTTGAGAGTCTAGCTGCTGCGCCTACTCTGAAATTTGAGTAAGGTGCATAAGCATTTTGGGCTGACAATAAGGCCTTATCAACTAGCTCTAAGTCTTGATTGTCAAGCTCTTGGAGCGAGTTATATTTTTGGTATGTTAAGGTGATTTCTTGTCTCATTTTCTATAATTTTATAGCTCTTAACATGTGGTGTTTGCCCAATGCTCCCTCTAGGCGCTGGACTTTAAATCCTGCGTCTCTGAGGGCTTGTTTTACTATGCCCTTAGATGAGTAGGTCACTAAAATTGCGCCTGTATTCATAGCGTCGGCAATTTTTTTGAATACTTTGCAGCTCCACAACTTAGGCTGAGCGTCGGGGGCAAAGGCATCAAAATATACTAAATCAAATTTAATAAAAAATTCTATCTCTAGCAAGTCTTGTTCCCATTTTGTGAGCGTAAAATTTTTGTTTATCTCACAGCTCTCGCCCCAAGGCGCATGGTGCAGTGCCATAAACTCACTATCGTGGCTATAATTTAAACCCCTTGCTGTGTCTAAATTGATAGGGTAAAGCTCTATTGCATAGTAGTTTATAGTAGTGTTAGGCGCATTTTTAAGTGTTAAAAAAGCATTTAATCCACTACCAAAACCCATCTCTAATATATTGATTTCCTCCTTCTGAGAATATTGCAGTCCGTGTTTGATATACACGTGCATGGCCTCGCCCACAGCGCCTTTATCTGAGTGATAAAGCTCGCCCAAGGTGGGGTGTACCAGCGTGTGTGAACCGTCCAGGGTTGTTTTTTTCTCGGGGCTTATTATCATTATATTCTCTCTAGTCTAACTACGTTTTCAACGTGGTGGGTGTGAGGAAACATATCAACTGGTTGAACATCAGTGATTTTGTACTCACCTGCCATGAGTGCTAAATCGCGAGCCTGAGTCGCTGGGTTACAGCTCACATAAACAATAATCTTAGGCTCTGCGCGCAAAACAGTCTCGGCGACGCTCTCGTGTATGCCAGCACGTGGAGGGTCTAGGATTATTACATCGGCAGCTCCGTGCTCGGCTATGAAATCATCACTCAACACGTCTTTCATGTCTCCTGCAAAGAAAATAGTATTGTCTATATTATTTATTTTTGAGTTAACTTTAGCGTCCTCAATAGCTTCAGGAACATACTCTACGCCTATTACTTTTTTGCAATATTTGGCCACGAAGTTAGCTATCGTGCCTGTGCCAGTATATAGGTCATACACGGTCTCACTGCCCGTAAGGCTTGCAAAATCGCGCGTAACTTTGTATAACTCATAGGCTTGCTCTGAGTTGGTTTGGTAAAAAGATTTAGGGCCTATCTTGAATTTTAGGCCCTCCATTTGCTCAAAGATATAATCCTGGCCACTAAATAATATAGGTGTTTGGTCACCTACCGAATCATTGAGTTTTTCGTTTACCATATACATTAGCGAAGTGATTTCGGGGAAGGTAGTTTGAAGGTGATTCATCAAAATATTTATCTTATCAGTATCGTTTTCGTGGAAGATAACTATCACCATAATCTCGCCCGTCGAACTAGTACGAATTATTATATTACGCATCAGACCACTGTGCTCTCTAACGTTGTGAAACGAGTAGTCGTTTTCTATGCAAAAATTCCTAACCTCAAGGCGAATTTTGTTTGAAGGGTCAGCTTGTAGGTGGCAAGTTTTAATGTCGAGTATCTTGTCGAACATGCCTGGTATGTGAAATCCAAGTGCTTTTGGCTCAGAGATTTCTGCCTCAGATGATATTTCCTCCTGGGTCATCCAGCGCTTAGGGGCGAAGGTGTATTCTAGCTTGTTGCGATAAAAACTTGTTTTTTCTGAACCCTTGATAGGCGTGATTTCGGGTAGAGTTAACTTGCCTAGGCGCACTAGTTGATCGTAGACCTGTTCTTGTTTGTAGCTAAGTTGTCTGGAGTAGGGCAGATGCTGCCATTTGCAACCTCCACACACCCCAAAGTGCTCGCAGAAAGGTTCTTCTCTAAGTGGTGATTTTACTTTGTAATCAACAACATAGCCTTCCATAAAACGACGGCGCTTGCTGCGAATTTGCACATCAACAACATCTCCAGGTACGGTCATAGGCACAAATACAACTATATCGTTGTAGCGCCCCATGCTCTTGCCCTCGGCTGCTATGTTAGTAATTTCAAGTGATTCGATTAAGGGGTAATTAGCTTTTTTTCTAGCCATTTTCTATTTTTTTGCGTATTGAATTAACTTTTCTGAGAAAAGTATTTTGATTTGTTTTCCTTTAACGTAAATTGCTCCTTCCCTCACTAATTCGCCTATGGTTCTGGCTAGTGCTGGGCGAGTTACACCAAACATTTCGGCCATTTGAACCTGAGTTTTAGGGTTAGTGACGGTGCTGGATTTCTGCTCCTGCATAAGATTTAGCAAGTAATTTGATAGCTTGCTAATTATGGTTTTGTAGGTAAGATACACCACATGGTCAGAAATAAAGCTGTTTTGAGCGGAGATTATACTCATGAAATTATACAAAACTTTGGTGTTTTGTTGCATTAGTGAGGCGAACTGTTCTTTGCTGATAACTAGCAATTCTGAGGTGCTGTCGGCCACTATGGTTGTGGGCATAACTATCTCTTTGGCGAACAAAAATCCAGGTGCAATTATCGAAGGCGCTTCCACTTTTTCGATTTGTTGCGCGCCTTTATTATTGTCACTGGCCTCGGCCGAGAGTGTTCCCGAGAGTAAAACCATCAGCGAAGATAGTCTGTTGCCCTCCAATACAACCACATCGCCCGTAGAGTAAGTGATTAGTTCATAGTTAATTAGCTCTACTACTGAGCCTATTTCATCAGGGTTCATGCCTTCAAATAGTTGGCATGAAGAAAGTGAGTGTTTTATCATAATAAAGTAATATTATGTTACAAAGTTACGGAAAATAATTTGGATTTTCGGTATGATTTTTGGGTATTTTATTAAAAATAATATACTTTAAAAAATACCATTATGAAAATTGCTGATAGCGCAGTAACGCCCGTGTTTGCATCTGAGAGAGCCTTGGAGCACGCACCCACAGATTTTTTGCCCAAAAATCCAACAACTCCTGAGATAGCTTATGCTATGGTTAAGGAGGAGACTTATCCTCAGACCAGGCCTCAGCTAAATTTGGCTACCTTCGTCACCACTTACATGGACGAAAAAGCCACGCAATTAATGAACGAGGCCATAGCCATAAATTATATAGACGAGACGGAGTACCCTCAAGTGGCGATTATGAGTGGGAAATGTATAAATATTATTGCAAATTTGTGGAATACCCCCGAGCAAAATTCTTGGAAAACAGGTGCTTTGGCACTGGGTTCGTCAGAGGCTTGTATGTTGGGTGGGGTGGCTGCTCTAAAGAGGTGGCAGGAGCGCAGGAAAAAAGAGGGCAAGAGCACAGATAATCCAAATTTTGTGATTTCTTCAGGCCTGCAAGTGGTGTGGGAAAAATTTGCTCAGCTGTGGAATATTCAGGTGAGGAAAGTGCCACTTAGTATGGACAAACCCACTCTTGATGTGGAGGCTGCTGTGGAAATGTGTGATGAAAATACTATTTGCGTCGTGCCCATAGTTGGGGTTACGTGGACGGGTTTAAACGATGATGTTTCGGGTCTAAATTCGGCGCTTGATGAGTATAATGCCAAGACTGGTTTTGATATTCCTATACATGTTGATGCTGCATCAGGGGGATTTATTTTGCCGTTTTTAAAGCCTGAGATTCATTGGGATTTTAGGCTTAAATGGGTGTTCTCGATTAGTACCTCGGGGCATAAATTTGGCTTGGTTTATCCAGGTGTAGGTTGGGTTGTGTGGCGAGACAGAAGTCTGTTGCCTGAGTCTATGGCCTTTAGTGTCAATTATTTAGGTGCTGACATAACGCAGGTGGGGCTGAATTTCTCGCGCCCAGCAGCTCAGATTTTAGGGCAATACTATCAGTTTATACGCCTAGGTTTTGAGGGTTACAAACAGGTGCAGAGTAATTGCATGAAAATCGCTGAATATGCTCACCATGAGATAGCTCAGATGCCTGAACTAGAGGTGTTTTCTAAGCAAATTGAGAATCCTTTGTTTATATTTTCTTTGAATAAAAAATATGAAACAACGGCTAAGTGGACTCTCTTTGATTTGCAGGCGCGTTTACAACAAAATGGCTGGATGATACCTGCTTATACCATGCCTGAAAGTATTGAGAATGTGATAGTTATGCGCATAGTTGTGCGCCAGGGCGTGAGTATGGATTTGATAGATATGCTACTCTCGCAAATAAGAATAGCTATCACAGAATTTGAGCAGTTACAGTACCCTACGCAGAGCGTTTTGCAGAAAACATCTAAAGGTAAGGTGTTTACTCACTAGTAGGTAGAGTCTTAAGTGTCGAGAGGGTCTTTAGGGTCATAAGAAAGCTGTTAGTTACTTCCTTTAAATACAACTAAGGGTGACTAATATTATTAGTCGCCCTTTTTAGAAACTCAAAAATTTATTTTTTCTTAAAGTGGCTTTTGTCTTGCTTGCATAGTGGGCATACATCTGGCAAATCATCGCCCTCGTGTATATAGCCACAAATATCGCAAACATATTGATTGCCAGTGGTTTGCTCTGGAGTTTCTTCCACGTAAGTTGGTGCGTTTTTAGGTGCTTTGCCTTTAACTACTTTGTGGTAATACGAGTAAGTCATAGGTGTGCCCTCGCCTTTAATAGTCTCGATTAATCTGCCTAAGACAACAACGTGAGTGCCACTCTCAACCATTTGAGTTACTTCAAGAATTAGTCTGCCACAAAATACCCCTTTGACTAAAGGTGTGCCCTCGCACATATCATAACCAAAATCTTTGTATTTGTCTGTGTCTTTGCTAGTTACAAAGCCAAAAGCTCCTATGACGCTGCTTTCTGACTCCTCGGCTAGAATGGATAGTGAGAAACGCCCTGATTTTTTGATAGCCTCAAGCGTGTAATTGTTTTTATTGATAGACACAGCTAGTGTTGGGTCTTGGCTGGTTACTTGAAAACAGGTGTTGATAGTGCACCCAACTGCGCGCGTATCGTCCATAGCTCCAACGATATAGAGCCCGTAGGTTAGATTGAAAAGTACTGTTGTATCCATGATTTTAGTTTTTTATGTGTTGTTATAAACAAAGATAAGTAAAAAATGTTGGAATATTATTAATTTTTTGCTAATTTTGAAAGATAAAATATTAGCAGATGAAAACTAAAAAAATCATACGTCTCTTAGATAAAACATCTAAATTAATCAAACAATGGAACGATTACAGCGAACTATCGCTGTTGGAAAAAGAATTGGTGCTTTCTAATCTTAGAAAAGTATATGATGCTGTATATTTTTTGGAGCATGAGAGCGAAGGTGAAGATATAGAGCAAGAAATTCTAGTAGAAATAGAGACTGAGCCAGAAATAAAGCAAAGTGAAGAAGAGCTAAAACCTAAACTTGAACACAAGGTGGTTTTGTCTTTATATGAAGATGAGAGTGAGCAGGAGCAAGAAGAAGTTGAACCTGAGCCTGAGATAGAGGAAGAACCCGAACCCGAACCCGAGACGGAACCAGAGCCAACTCCCGAACCGGAGCCTGAAAAAACTTTGGGTGAGATTTTGTCTGCTGGCTCTACAACTCTTGGGGATACTTATAGGCAAAATGCTGTTGATTATGCAGCTAAATTTTCGGGTGATAGCCTTAAAAAAATGATAGGACTTAATGATAAATTCTTGCTGATGAGAGATTTATTTGATAATAACGAGCAGGTGTATGAGGTGGTGATTTCTCATTTAGATGAGGAGCAAAGCCTTGATTCGGCGCTGATTTATTTGGCTGAAAATTATCCTTTTTGGAATCCTAGTTCTCAGGGAGCTAAGTTTTTGATGGATATTTTAAAGAGAAAATTATCGTAATTTATGGGAAAACTTTATATCGTACCAACGCCCATAGGCAACCTTGATGACATTACCCTTAGAGCCATAAAGGTGCTTGGGAGTGTGGATGCTATACTTGCCGAGGACACCCGTACATCGGCCTTTTTGTTAAAACATTTGGGCATAGAAAAGAAACTTTTTTCGCACCATAAATTCAACGAACATAAGAGCGTTGAACAAGTAAAACGTTTTATTGAGGCAGGTCAAAATATTGCACTTATCTCAGACGCAGGTACGCCAGGTATCTCAGATCCAGGATTTTTGTTGGTGCGCTCGTGTGTTGCAGATGGAATAGAGGTAGAAACCTTGCCGGGAGCTACGGCTTTTGTGCCAGCCTTGGTGCAGAGTGGATTTCCATGCGATAAATTTTGTTTTGAAGGATTCTTGCCTCAAAAAAAAGGTAGGAATAAACGATTAACTGAGCTTAGTGAGGAGACTCGTACAATAATTTTTTATGAGTCACCGTATAGAATAGTAAAACTGTTAGAACAATTTATTGAATTTTTTGGTGAGCAGCGCGAGGTGTCAGTTTCACGTGAAATAACCAAAAAATTTGAACAAACCCTCAGAGGTACTTGCGCCGAGGTATTAGAGCATTTTAAAACCACTGAACCTAAGGGTGAATTTGTGGTGGTTTTAGCAGGTAAACCTAAGAAAAATACAGAAAAAGATGGAGAATAACAACAAATTTAATTACAAGCAATTCTTCAAAGAAAGATTTAATCTTGACGAGGACAAGGCATCTCAGGGAGAGGTGATAGAAAATATCAGCAAGGGTGTGGAATTTAAGGGCACTAACCTTTGGGTTTTGGTCTTTGCAACTTTTATCGCATCACTGGGGCTTAATGTCAATTCTTCGGCTGTGATTATTGGCGCCATGTTAATTTCGCCACTTATGGGTCCTATTATGGGTATAGGTCTTTCGTTGGGGATAAATAATTTTGAGCTTATGAAGCGCTCGCTTCGTAACTTTGGTTTTATGGTGCTAGTTGCTATTTTGGTGTCTATGCTTAGTTTTACTATTTTGCCTCCTATTAGTTATGCTCAAACCGAGCTTTTGGCTAGGACAACTCCTACGGCTTATGATGTTTTAATAGCATTTTTTGGAGGTCTAGCAGGAATAGTAGCTCAATCGCGTAAGGATAGAACTTCGACTGTGATTCCTGGGGTGGCTATTGCTACTGCTCTGATGCCTCCCTTGTGTACGGCTGGTTATGGTATAGCTATTGGTAATTTGTCGTATTTTATGGGCGCATTTTATTTGTTTTTTATCAATACGGTGTTCATTGCCTTTGCAACTTACATAGTTGTTAGGTTCTTAAAATACGACAAAAAAGAGTTTTTGGACAAACGACGCGAGGTTAAGGTTAAGCGTTATATGGCTGTGGTTATGATAATTACCATAGTGCCAAGTATAATTATCGGTATGCGCATCGTATCGCGCACTATCTTTGAGACTAACGCTGATAGATATGTGTCTCAGGTGTTTAAATTTTCTAATACCCAGGTGATAGACTACTCTAAAGAGTTTAATCCTGGCAGCAAAAAACTTTCACAGATTAATGTTATGCTATTTGGTGAGGCGCTGAGCGAAGATGTGGTGAATAACCTTGAAACTCAGATGCTTAGATATGGCCTCTCGGATACAAAACTTATTGTTCATCAGTCAAATCTTTCGGATGCTAAGATAGATTTCTCGTCGGTTTCGGCCAATTATTCAGCTCTATTAGAGGAGAAAAATAGGCAGATAAATAGTCTGCAAAATCAAGTGGATAGAATCTCGCGAGATACTCTGGCGACTATGGATATTGCGCGAGAATTAGGCGCTATTCAAGATAATATCGAGACTGTCTCGCTGTCTAAAATCACGGAATATAGTGTGGATGCTCGTAGAGTTGACACTGTGCTGGTATGTGTGGTGAAACGTGTGGATGATAATGTAGAAGTAGATAAAGCCATGATATCTAAGTGGTTGAGGGCTAGAACTAAGGTGGATAATATTAGAATTTTTCAAAGTAGAGATGGATTATAGTGAGATTTGCGCTGCTGTAAAAACGGTGGCTAAAAGTGCAGGTGATTTTATTGCCGAGCAAAGAGAGAGTTTTACCTTTGATAAGGTAGAATTTAAGGGCAAGCATAACTTGGTCTCTTATGTTGATAAAGGAGCCGAAGAAATTATAGTGAAGGCTTTGTCCGAAATTCTGCCCGAGGCTGGTTTTTTGACCGAGGAGGGAACTGTTGAGAGTTCTGATAAACCTCTTCGCTGGGTGGTAGACCCTTTGGACGGTACTACAAATTTTGTTCACTCGCTTGCGCCTTACTGCGTGAGCATCGCGCTTATGGACGGGGCTGAAGTGGTTGTTGGAGTGGTTTATGAGATTACCTCTTGCGAGATGTTTTATGCTTGGAAGGGCTCGGATGCTTATCTTAATGGCAAGAAAATCAGGTGTTCGAGCGTTGATAAATTAGATAATGCATTGGTTACCACTGGGTTTGCCTATAAGATAGACGATGCTATGGCGAGTTTTTTAAAGCAGATAGAATATTACCAAACCTACACTGACGGCATTAGGCGCATAGGCTCGGCAGCAGCTGTTATGGTTTATGTGGCCTGTGGCAGGATAGATGCCTTTACTCAGCTTAATCTTTGTGCGTGGGATGTTGCAGCTGGGGCTTTAATTGCCGAGAGGGCAGGCGCTGTGGTGAGTGATTGCAAGGGTGGAGACGATTATATCTTTGGTGGGCAAATGGTTGCTACGAATGATAAAATATATAAAGAATTTTTAGAAACATTATGACTTTTTTTCAAAAAATAGGTTATTATCTTTTGCGTGGTGTGTGCCTTTGTTTTGGTGCGCTGCCTTTTGTGGTGCTTTATTATCCCATGAGCTGGTTGGTTTATGTGATAGTTTATAAGTTGTGCAAATATAGAGTAAACATTGTTAGAGCCAACTTAGAGAGAGCTTTTCCCGAGTACACAAATGAGAAACGCAGTGAAATAGAAAAGAAATTTTATAAGAATTTGGCCGAAACTTTCATTGACACCTTAGATATCTCGGGCTTAACCTCAAGGCAAGTTGCTAGGCGCATAAGCATAGAGGATTTAGATGAGCACAAAAAACGCGTTGAGGGCAAGGATTGGATAAGTGCCATGGCGCATTATGGCTCGTGGGAATACACATCGACCTATTGCTTTTTTGATGATACTCACAATCTTGCAGCGATTTACAGACCTTTGCATAGCAAGGTGTTTGATAGATTTTTTAAGACCTTTAGGACTCAATATGGGGCAAATGTAGTGCCCATGGCCGAGATAATTCGTTTTGTGATATCTAATAAACGTGACCCCAAAAGTAGTAATGTGGTCTTGGCGATGATAGCCGACCAAGTGCCCATGCGCAAGTCTCACCCCGTGCAAATACAATTTTTGGGGCAAGACACACTGTTTTTTTCAGGTGTTGAGAAAATGGCCTTGAAGTTTAATATGCCTGTGTATTTCTTGCATATAGAAAAGCCTGGTAGAGCTAAATATATCTATCGTTTTGATATGATTTATGACGGCGAGGAACAAGTCCAGGAGCACGAAATCACACGACGTTATGCTCAAAAACTTGAGGAAATGGTTAGACAAAGACCTGAGCTTTGGCTGTGGTCTCACAGACGTTGGAAACGAACAAAAGCCTCAGTATGACACAAGTAAAAGTCGTAATCCTAAATTGGAACGGGGCCTCGCATTTGCGCGAGTTTCTGCCTTCGGTCATAGCTACTACGCCCAAAAAATACGAAATCATTGTCGTGGATAATGGCTCAAGTGATGAGTCGCTGAGTGTGCTCGAGAATGAATTTGAGGGCATTACGATTATGCGTTTTTCTGAGAACTATGGCTATGCAGGGGGTTATAATAAGGCTCTTATGGGGTTAGAGGGCGATTATTTCTTGCTGCTTAATTCTGATGTTGAACCAGCTGTTGGCTACCTTGATACGCTCGTTGATTTCATTACGCGTGATGAAAAAATAGCTGCTCTAGCGCCTAAAATCTTGAGTTATAGAGATAAAACAAAGTTTGAATATGCTGGGGCGAGTGGGGGATTTATAGATTCACTTGGTTATCCATTTTGTAGAGGTAGAATTTTCAAAACCTTAGAATCAGACCATGGGCAATATGATACTTCGCGGGAGGTTTTTTGGGCGAGTGGGGCGTGTATGTTGGTACGCGCTGATTTTTTTAAGTGCTCGGGTGGTTTTGATGACAAATTTTTTGCCCACATGGAGGAAATAGATCTTTGTTGGAGGGCTCAAAAAATGGGTTATAAGGTTATGGTATGCCCTCAGAGTTTGGTATATCACTTAGGAGGAGGTAGCCTTAGCGAGGATTCACCTTTTAAACTTAAGCTGAATTTTAGAAATAATTTGGCTATGATGTACAAAAATTTGCCACGCTCAAAGCGTGCTATGGTGATTTTTGTAAGAATGATTCTGGACGGTGTGAGTGCTATGATTTATCTTATGCAGGGCAAAAAGCAATATTATAAATCTGTGGTTACGGCTCATAGAGAGTTCAAAAAAATGAAGCCCTACCTTCGCTTAAAGAGAATTGAAGAAAAAAATAAACCCACAGCTATTTACCATGGGTCTATAATCTTAAGGTATTTTTTAGGTTTTAAGCGTTTTCCTAAAAGCCTTTAATCTTTTTAGCTGTTTTTTACATGAACATCTAGTTGAGGGAAAGGGAAATGTAGTCCTTTTTCTGGGAAAGTTGTGTAAACTTTCTCATTCATTCCAAAGCATACATCCCAATAATCAGCGCTTTTTACCCATGCACGAACAACGATATTTATCGAGTTATCACCAAGGCTCTCTAAGGCAATAAAGTAGGCAGGGTCTTTTAATACCTTATTGTCTGCATCCAAAAGCCCAGCTATCACAGTCTTAGCCACCGAGTAATCATCACCGTAGGAAATGGTGAAAATCCAATCCACACGTCTAAGTTGTTCGCTAGAGTAATTGTTGATTATACCTGTTGAGATACTGCCGTTGGGTATCAACACAGCCTTGTTATCAAAGGTGTTAACCAGAGTATTAAACAACATAATCTCTTTTACAATACCTGTGTAACCCTGCATTTCTACAACGTCGCCAGCCTTAAAAGGTTTCAACAATAAAATCATAACTCCCCCTGCAAAATTCTGCAAAGTGCCACTAAGTGCCATACCAAAAGCCAAACCTGCTGATGCAAACAAGGCCACAAACGAGGTAGTATTTATTCCCAAAACGCCAATAATTGCCGTTACTAGAAGAAGTAATAAAACTATCTTGGAGAGGCTGCAAATAAATCTACTCAGCGAGATATCGACCTTGCGAGAGGTCATAATCTTGTTTAAGAAACGCACACAAATTCTAATTAGCCACCTACCTATAATATATATAGCTAGTGCAATTACGATTTTGGTTACTACTTGAACCAAGAAATCTGTACCTAAGTTCATTATTTCAGCGCCCGAAAGCTCTGATAAACCTGATAATTTATCTGTTAAAGTTTGTTTTGCAACTGTGTCGGCTGTCTCTTGGGCTGCCGTTAGGGGGAATAAAGGCATGATTTATTAGTTTTTAGTTATTGTTTCGTATTCGTTGATTAAAGTGTCCATAGTGTCTTTTACGCTAGTGATTTTCTCGGCACGATAAGCGTTTGAACCTGCAAAAGCGTAACCACGGTTAAGATTTCCTTTGGATGCATTGTAAAGCGCAAGCATAATGCAGTAAGGGCTCTTAGTATAATCACAAGTTTTAATGCAGTGGAAAGGGCAGTTTTTTGGACGGCACTTATCCTGCTCAACTAGGCGAGTGAATTCACCCTCAATAGCCCTGCCAGGCATACCTACTGGGCTAGCTATAATGCTGATATCTTGCTCTTTAGCGTTGATGTAAGTGTTTTTGAAATCTATGTTTGCATCACATTCTTCAGTGGTAACAAATTTGCTCCCTAGTTGAAATGCGCTAGCTCCTAGAGTTTCCATTTTATATATATCCTCGCCGTTGTATATGCCTCCTGCTGCTATAACAGGAATCTCTTTGCCGTACTCTGTTTTGCAAAATTCTGCGTAGGCTACAACCTCAGGTACTGTTTCTTCTAGGGCAAATTTAGGATCAAAGATTTGGTTTTTCTTATAACCTAAGTGGCCACCGGCTTTAGGGCCTTCTACAACTACTGCATCTGGTAGATAATCATAGTTAGTTTTCCACTTGTCGCATAGGATTTTAAATGCTCTAACCGATGATACGATAGGCACAAGTTTAGTTTTAGAGTCCTTAGTCAAAAACGAAGGAAGGTCTAGTGGTAGGCCTGCTCCCGAGAAGATAATGTCTGCTTTTTCGGCTATGCTAGTTTTAACCATGTCGGCAAAATTACTCATAGCAACCATTATATTTACCCCAATTACCCCACGTGTTTTCTCTCTTGCACGTTTTAATTCTTCTTTAAGACCTAGTATACTAGCTTTCATGTAATCTTTAGAAAGATTAGAGTAAATTAGTCCTAGACCTGCGCTAGAGATAACGCCCACGCCTCCTTGGTTAGCAACAGCTGATGCTAGACCAGATAGTGAGATACCAACGCCCATACCTCCTTGGATAATGGGAACATTGATTTTTATATCTCCAATGTTAAATGATTTCATGTTTCTTCTTTAAATGTTAGTTAAGCCCCATTATTTTATAATGAAGCGATAAATGTCGTTTCCGTTTGCGTATATTAATAGTGCAAAAAGCAAGATCATACCTACTCTTTGTGCATATTCCAAAAATTTGTCGCTAGGGGCACGACCCATTATTATCTCAGCAATTAAGAATAATACGTGACCTCCGTCAAGCGCTGGGATAGGTAAAATATTCATTACAGCCAAGATAATAGACAAAAAGGCTGTGATGCTCCAAAATGTCTCCCAGCTCCAGTAACTTGGGAAGATATTACCTATTGCTATCATGCCTCCTAGAGATTTATAAGCCTCGGTCTTAGGCGAGAATATCATTTTTATTTGTTTCCAGTAAGAGCTAATTTCGCTGCCTGTGCGTTTAATTCCAGCAGGGATAGCTTGAAAGAAAGTGTATTTTTGAGTGTGTATAGGCATAGTAGAAATAAAAGGCGTAAGTATAACACCTATCGTTCCTTCGTCGCTAACCTTTACTTCTACATCTTGCATCGAAGGAGTTTCAACGCCATAGATTCTAAGTGTTCTGATAGTTACGCTGCCACCTTTATTTTCGTTAAAAATTGCTTTGGCCTCGTCAGCATAACGCACCTGATTGCCGTTAATATGAGTTAGTCTATCGTCTTTTAATATGCCTGCCACAGCTGCATTTCCATTCTCTACAATATCTTGGATTTCAAACAGTGAGCGAGGCTCAAGAAAAGGTTTCTTTTGTTGGATAAGTTCCTTAGTTAAACTGCCGTCTATGTTAATAGCCACTGGGTCTAGCTCTACACCAGCGCAGTCTGAGGCGTGGCCTGTGTGGTCGTGGCGCAAAACTATTACTTCGGTCTCACCCTCAAGTAAGATGTTTTTGTGGATATCTGCAATGTTATCAACTCTTTTGCCAGCTATGCTATAAATTTTATCGCCGTTCTCAAATCCAAGTTTTTTGCCCGTTTCATTAAATACGTAGCCATATCTCACGTCGTCGTTTGCAAGGTATTTATCACCCCACGCGTAGCTCATGCCTATGTAAATGAAAATTGCCAAAATCACGTTCATCATAACGCCACCTATCATAATTAGCAGGCGTTGCCATGGTTTTTTTGCGCGAAATTCATCGTCCTTAGCAGGTAATTTCATTTGCTCAACGTCCATAGATTCGTCTACCATGCCCGAGATTTTGCAGTAGCCACCTAGTGGAATCCAGCCCATGCCCCATTCTGTACCTTTCCAGTTAAATTTAAAAAGCGAGAACCAAGGGTTGAAGAACAAATAGAATTTTTCGACCCTAACTCCAAACATTCTAGCAAATATAAAGTGCCCAAATTCGTGTATGAAAACCAGGAGCGAAAAGCTCAGAATAAATTGAAGGATTTTGATTAGAATTTCCATTATTTTAGATTTTTTATTATTTTTTTGCTTATTTCTCTAGCCTCAGCGTTAGTTGTGGCTAAATTTTCTAACGTTATTTCTTTTATTTTTGTTGCCCCTTCGAGGGTTTGTTCTATTACTTTACTTATGTCGGTGAACTTAATTTCCCCATTTAAAAAGGCCTCGACTGCCACTTCGTTTGCAGCATTGAATATACATCCCAGGTTGCCTTTTTCTTTGATTACTCTGTAAGCAATCTCCAAGGAAGGGTAGCGCTCAGGCTCTACATCCATAAAACTTAAATTTACGCCACCTCTAAAACTAAAACTCTTAGCATCGCTAGGCAGACTCTCACGCACAGGATAGCTAAGCGCATATTGTATAGGCATGCGCATATCAGGCGTGCCCAGCTGGGCTTTGATAGCCCCGTCCCTAAACTCTACCATAGAGTGAACCACGCTTTGAGGGTGGATAACTACATCTATTTGCTCTGCACTTGCGCCAAAAAGGTGGTGAGCCTCTATTACTTCAAATGCTTTGTTTACCATGGTGGCTGAGTCTATGGTGATTTTTGCACCCATATCCCAGTTGGGGTGTTGGAGTGCTTCCTCTACGCTTATCGAGCTAAAAGTTGAAAGCTCACGAGAAAGAAATGGACCTCCCGAAGCTGTTAAAATTATTTTTTCTATATCAGAGTATTCACCTGTAACGCATTGAAACACAGCTGAGTGTTCGGAGTCTATGGGAAGTATAGGAGAATTATTTTCTAAGGCCTCGCGCATTAAAATCTCGCCTGCCACAACCAGTGATTCTTTGTTAGCTAGGGCGAGTTTTTTCTTAGCTCTGATGCTTGCTAGAGCTGGCATCAGGCCTGCGTAACCAACTATGGCGTTAACTACCGTGTCTACATTTTCGGATGCTACTATTTGAGAGACGGCCTCATTGCCTGCATATACTTTAATTGGCTCATCTTTAAGCGATTCGCTTAGCTCGTTGTAAAAACTTTTGTCGGCTATAACCACGCTGTCAACCTCAAATTCTATAGCTAGCTCAGCGAGTTTTTGCCAGTTTTTATTAGAACTAAGGCTTGTTATTTCGTATTTATCCTTGTTGTTTCTAATTATATCTAAGGTTTGTTCTCCTATAGATCCTGTTGCGCCAAGTAGCGCAATTTTTTGTATTTGTGAGTCCATAGTCGATTTTAGAATAATATATAATTTTCGGGGTCAACGGGATTTCCCATATTCCAGAGTTCAAAAATTAGGCTGCTTTTTTCATCCTCCTCGCCTATAAAACCTATCACCTCGCCTGCTCGCAATCTTTCACCCTGTTTTTTGATGATGGTGAAGGCATGCTTGTAGACCGAAATTATGTTGTTGGCGTGTTGTATTTGTATTATACTGCCGTCGCTTGGCGACCAAGTAGATAAAATCACTGTGCCGGCATCTATTGCCATGATTTGTTTGTCCTCTGTGGCTGAAATTTTAACTCCAAATGTGTTGTCTTTAGGACTAAATTTTTGTGTAATCTTGCCCCTAAGTGGAGTTATAAACTCCTGAGCTATAATAACTTTGCCCTTATTTTGACTAGATAATTTGTAAGCTCCATTGTCTTGGATCTCGCGACGCAATAAACTATCGGTCGAGCTAGGTAAAATCATAGGTGTACGCTTAGCTAGAGAGTCCTCGCTAGGTTTTGCGTTGATTTCTATGGGTTGTTTGCCCTGCATTATTAGGCTTACGTTTTCGCTGTAAATTTGCATTTGGTTGAGCTCGTTTTCTAAAGAGTCTAAGCGCATGATGTTTTCTATGAGCATTTCTCTAGATCGGTTGCCTGGATAGCCTGGCAAGAGGTCTATAAATGATGTGTAAGTCAGTGCTAGAGTGAGTGTTAGGCTTAATATAATGATGATAACCAAGACTCTAGTTACTAACCCCAGTACGCTGAAATATGAGTACCATACCTCGCTGTCTGTACGGGTATCCTTAACGCTTACTCTGAGTTTTTCTCTCAGGTTGCGCATTAGGTAAACTATATTTCTTTCTGACTTCATCAATTATGTTTTCTTTGTGTATAACATACAAAGGTATAAAATATAATTGACAAAGCCAAGGCTTTTAAGGTTGTTTTTTATGAAGGGTCAATAAGGGTTTAGAGGGTCTAGAGGGTAGACTCTCTAAAACTAATAAACTATCTTGTTAGTTGCTGTGTCGGGGAAGATTATCCATGGTTTGAATACTTTAGCCTCCTGGAAATCCATGCTTGCATAAGATACGATAACAACAATATCACCAACTTGAACCTTGCGCGCAGCTGGTCCATTCAAACATACGCATGACGAACCTCTCTCACCCTCAATGACATAGGTCTCTAATCTTTCGCCATTATTGACATTCACAATCTGAACTTTCTCGCCAGCTATGATGTTGGCTGCATCCATTAAATCACGGTCAATAGTGATGCTGCCCACGTAATTTAAATTAGCCTGGGTTACCGTTACACGGTGAATCTTAGATTTTAATACTTCTATTTGCATACAAAACTAATGTTATCAATCAAACGTATATTTCCTGCCTTGACGGCTATACATCCGTGAGGGCGAACAGTCTCGCTCCACGAGGTGATTTCTTGTAGGCTATAGGCGTCAATAATATTAAAATATATAACGCTTAAAAGCCCTGTGTTGTTTATCATTTCTGTTACTTGCTCCTTAATTTGCTTTGGCGAAAGTGTGTCTTTTAATTCAACAGCCTTTTTGAGTGCCTTGTAAATTGTGGGAGCAGCGGCAAAATGCTCTGGTGTGAGTAGCGCATTTCTTGATGAAAGTGCTAGTCCGTTCTCGGCTCTTTTAATAGGGCAATCTATGATTTCAACGTTGATACTCAGCATGTTAACCATGGCTCTGATAATTGCAATTTGTTGAAAATCTTTCTCCCCAAAAAATGCTTTGGTGGGTTTAACTATATCAAACAATAGGCTCACAACCTGTGCCACTCCATTAAAGTGGCCTGGGCGTGTTGCACCCTCCATAACGCTTTCTTTAGCTCCAAAATCAAACACTCTGGTGTCTTCTTTTTGGTAAATTTCTTCTACACTAGGGATGAAAATATAGTCAACTCCAGCTGTCTCTAATAGAGCTAAATCGCGCTCTAAAGTGCGAGGATAGTTTTTTAAATCATCTTTGTCGTTAAACTGAGTAGGGTTGACAAAAATACTTACTATCGTTCTCTGACACTGAGCTTTAGATAACTCAACAAGCGATATGTGACCCTCGTGTAATGCACCCATAGTAGGCACAAAACCCAGACAAATATCTTGCTCTTTGTCAAGGTAAGAGCGTAGCTCTTTTCGAGAAGTAAATTGTTTCATTTTAGTGTAATTACTATAATTATTCGCCACAAAGTTAAAAATTAGATTTCAATAAAAAAGTTTTTTTCTTAGATAATTTTAAAAACGTGTTTTTGATGCCCGTTTTTTTAAGAAAAAAAACTATCTTTGCATGATTAAGCGTTTATATAATATGACAAGTTTACAAGAGAATAATTTTGAGTGGATAATTGATCGTTTTGACGATATTAAAATCCTTAGATATAAAGTGCCGGGTTTTGAGGAGCTTTCCTTGAGGGATAAAACTATGTTGTATTATCTATCTCAGGCAGCAGCCTCGGGGCGAGATATACTTTTTGATCAAAATTTTAAATATAATCTAGTGCTTAGACGTACGCTAGAGAAAATTTACAAAAACTATAAAGGCGATAGAGAATGTGCTCAGTGGCTAGCTTTTGAGAAATACCTTAAAAAAGTGTGGTTCGCTAGTGGAGTGCATCACCATTATTCTATGGAAAAATTCACTCCAGAATTTTCGGAAGATTATTTCTATGAAATTTTTGAGAGCATAGGCCTTAAAAAAGAGCTTTTATTGGCTGTGATGCCTGTGCTTTTTGATAACGAACTTTTTAAAACGCGTGTGAATCAAAGCGCAGGGGTTGATATGTTGCAGTGCTCGGCTATGAATTACTATGAGGATGTAACCCAAGGGGAGGCCGAACAGTTTTACAACACGCTCTTAAAAGATGCAGGCGATGAGCCTTTATCTTACGGACTAAATAGCAAACTTACCAAACAAAATGGTGAGCTAAAAGAAATAGTTTGGAAAGTAGGAGGAATGTACTCTGATGCCCTAGAAAAAGTAGTTTATTGGTTAGAGAAAGCCACGGCTTTGGCCACTGGGGTGCAAAAAGAGGCTATGCAGGCCTTGGTGGACTTTTACTATTCGGGTGATTTGGCAGACTTTGACCGTTATAATATTCTGTGGCTCAAAGACACCGAGTCACTTATAGATTTTATATGTAGTTTCACAGAAGTATATGGCGATCCCCTGGGCTATAAAGCATCGTGGGAGGCGCTGATAAATATCAAAAATTTAGAGGCTACATGGCGTGCTGAGACCTTGAGCAAAAACGCTCAGTGGTTTGAGGATAACTCGCCAATAGAGGATAAATACAAAAAAACCGAGGTTAAAGGCGTTACAGCTAAAGTAATTACTGTGACTTCGCTTGGGGGCGATTGCTATCCTGCAACACCCATAGGCGTGAACTTGCCAAATGCTGACTGGATTAGAGCTAGGCATGGTTCTAAGTCTGTGACTATACAAAACATAACGGATGCTTACAGCGAATCCTCAAAGAAAAGTGGTTTTAACGAAGAATTTATACTAGATGATAACCACCGTGAGTTAGTTAAAAAATACGGAGCGCTTAGTGGTAATCTGCACACCGATATGCACGAATGTTTGGGGCACGGCTCAGGTCAAATGGCCGAAGGGGTTACGGGTTCGGAGCTCAAAAATTATGGTTCTACACTTGAGGAAGCTCGCGCTGATTTGTTTGCGCTTTACTATATTGCCGACCCTAAGTTAGTGGAGCTAGGAATAGTTGAAAACTTGGATGTTGCTAAGGCTGAGTATATCACCTATATAATGAACGGCATGATGACGCAATTCACCAGAATAAAATTGGGTGATAATGTTGAGCAGGCTCATATGCGCAATCGTAAACTTGTCTCAGAGTGGTGCTTTGAGCAGGGTAAAGAGGATAATGTGATAGAAAAAGTTGAGCGAGAGGACAAAACCTATATAGTAATCAACGATTTTGAGCGCCTTAGAGAGCTATTTGCTAAGATGCTATCTTTGATACAAAAAACCAAAAGCGAGGGGAACTATCAAGTGGCTAAAGACTTGGTTGAAACCTATGCTATAAAAATAGACTACGAGTTACACAAACAAGTCTTGGAGCGTTATAAATCACTTGGCGTAGAGCCTTTTAGTGGTTTTGTAAACCCTGTTTATACGCCTATATTTGAGGGCGATGAGATAGTAGATGTTGAGATTTCTTACCCTACAAACTATGCTGAGCAGATGATAAACTACTCTGAGAATTACTCCTTTTTACCAGATAAAAATTAAAAAATAAGATATAATAAGATGAAAGAATTTAAACGTTATTTAGTTACTTCGGCACTTCCTTATGCTAACGGACCAGTTCACATTGGCCACCTAGCAGGGGTGTACGTACCTTCTGATATTTATGTTAGATATTTGCGCCTTAGAGGCAAAGATGTGGTTTGGGTGTGTGGCTCAGACGAACATGGTGTGCCTATTACTATTAAAGCTAGGGCTGAGGGTGTTACTCCTCAAGATATCGTTGATAAGTATAATGCTATTATCAAAGATTCTTTCAAGGAGCTAGGCATCTCGTTTGATATTTATTCGCGAACAAGCTCTAAAACTCACCATGCTACGGCTTCTGAATTTTTCCGTACACTTTACGACAAAGGCGAATTTTCAGAAAAAACTACCATGCAGTTTTATGATAATGAGGCTAATCAGTTTTTGGCAGACCGTTATATCATGGGTACTTGCCCTCACTGTAACAATGATAAAGCCTATGGTGATCAATGTGAGGCTTGTGGTAGCACACTTAACGCTACGGACTTAATCAATCCTAAGAGCACAATCACAGGTTCTGAGCCTGTAATGAAAGAAACTAAACACTGGTTCTTGCCACTTGATAAACACGAGAGTATGCTCAGAGAATGGATACTTGATAATCACAAAGAGTGGAAAGCTAATGTATATGGACAGTGCAAAAGTTGGTTAGACTTAGGTCTTCAACCTAGAGCCGTGAGCCGTGACCTTGATTGGGGTATTCCTGTGCCTGTTGAGGGCGCTGAGGGCAAAGTTTTGTATGTGTGGTTTGATGCACCTATTGGCTATATCTCAGCCACTAAGGACTTAACACCTGATTGGGAGAAATATTGGAAAAGCGAGGACACTAAAATGGTGCACTTTATAGGTAAAGACAATATCGTGTTCCACTGTATAGTGTTCCCGTCTATGTTGCAGGCGCATGGCGATTATATCTTGCCCGAGAATGTGCCAGCTAATGAGTTTTTGAACTTGGAGGGTGATAAAATATCTACTTCGAGAAACTGGGCTGTGTGGTTGCACGAGTATTTGGAGGAGTTCCCAGGTAAACAAGACGTACTTCGTTATGTGCTTTGTGCAAATGCTCCTGAGACTAAAGATAATGACTTTACTTGGAAAGATTTTCAGGCTCGCAATAACAACGAACTTGTTGCCGTGCTTGGTAACTTTGTGAATAGGGCTTTGGTGCTTACCGAAAAATATTTTGAAGGTAAAGTTCCTGCCTTGGGCGAGGTAAATGATTATGATACAGATACTTTAAATGAGATTCCTCAGCTTAAAAAATCTTTGGAAGACAATATCGAGAACTATCGTTTCCGTGAGGCGCTTAAAGATGCTATGGCTATCGCTCGTTTGGGTAATAAATATTTGGCCGATACTGAGCCTTGGAAAGTTATTAAGACTGACCCAGCGAGAGTTGCAACTATACTTAACATTGCGCTTCAAATCACAGCTAATTTAACTATCGCTATCGAGCCTTTTATGCCATTTACAGCAGCTAAAATTCTTGAGATGATTTCCTCTGAGAGCTTTGGTTGGGATGCCTTGGGCAATAAAGAATTACTTGCGAGCGAGCATCAGTTAGGTAAATCATCTTTGTTGTTTGAGAAAATCGAGGATGCAACTATCCAAGCGCAAGTTGATAAATTGCAGGCTACAAAAAAACTTAATGCAGCCAAAGAAGCAGTCAAAAACGTAACTGCGCAAAAAGAATCAATAAGCTTTGATGATTTCCAACGCATGGACATCAGAGTGTCGACAATTCTTGCAGCCGAAAAAGTTGCTAAGACCAAAAAGCTACTAAAACTTACAGTAGACACAGGTATAGACAAGCGAGAAATCGTGTCGGGCATAGCAGAATATTTCACTCCTGAGGAGCTTATTGGCAAACAAGTCTTAGTGCTTGTGAACCTTGAACCTCGCGAGCTAAAAGGCATAATGAGCAAGGGTATGATATTAATGAGCGAGGATGCTTCGGGCAAACTTGTGTTGGTGTCACCAACTGAGAAAGTATTTAACGGCTCACAAATAGGCTAAAATGTATTATTTTATCTCAGACACCCATCTAGGGCAGGGCGAGGATACGCTTTCACGAGAAAAAAAGCTGGTCAAATGGTTGCATGAAATTGCGCCAAGTGCTAAGGCTATTTTCTTTGTGGGCGATGTTTTCGACTTTTGGTATGAGTATAAAAGAGTAGTGCCCAGGGGATTTACTAGATTTTTGGGGGCTCTTTCTGAGCTTAGCGATAGAGGGGTTGACTTGCATTTTTTTGTGGGTAATCACGACCAATGGATGCGAGATTATTTAGCTAAGGAGTGTGGCGTAAAACTGCATTTTAGGGGTGAGATTAAAGAGCTCTATGGCAAAAAAGTATATATCGCACACGGAGATAATGAGCCGACAAAAAAGCCATGCTTAGTTAAATTTATGAACTCGTGCTTTAGAAGTAGGGTTATAAAGTGGATTTTTTCTACTTTCTTTCATCCTAACTCAGCGCTTGCTTTTGGTAAGAGGTGGTCTAGTGGAAGTAGAAAAAACAAGGGCATAGCTCATGTTTTTAGAGGCGAGGATGAACCCTTGGTTGCTTATGCTAGGGATATGAAAGATGCTGATTACGCAGTTTTTGGTCACATACATTGCGCCGAAGATTACCCTTTGGGTGAGAATCGCAAAGTTGTTTTCTTGGGCGAATGGTTTGAGCAGTACACCTTTGCAAGCCTTGATAGCGAGGGCAATTTAGAATTAGAAAAATTATAATAATATAGTAAGTTTTGGTTAAGATTTTCTTAACCAAAACACCTCTAAAAGTAAATCTCCCCCAACGGTTTGGGGGAGATTTAGAGGGGGTTATCGAGTATGAATCGGCTTTTAAAAGCCGATAACCTGAGTTTTAGATAAGGGAAATTAATAAAACTGTCAGGAGTGAATAATATATTTCCCTTATCTAAAACTCAGGTTAATATGAAACAATATCTTGATTTATTGCATAGAATCAAAAGCGAAGGAGTCAAAAAATCTGATCGCACTGGCACAGGAACTATCAGCGTTTTTGGCCACCAAATGCGATTTGATTTAAACGAGGGTTTCCCCGTTTTGACTACTAAAAAACTTCATCTGCGCTCTATTATTCACGAGCTTTTGTGGTTTTTAAAGGGCGATACAAATATCAAGTATTTAAAAGATAATGGAGTTAGTATTTGGGATGAATGGGCTGATGAAAACGGAGATTTAGGTCACGTTTACGGCTATCAGTGGCGCTCATGGCCAACACCAGGGGGTGGTCACATAGACCAAATAGCTAACCTAGTGAAATCACTTAAAGAGAATCCTGACTCGCGCCGTCATATCGTGAGCGCATGGAATGTGGCCGAAGTTGATAATATGGCCTTGCCTCCGTGTCATACGATGTTTCAGTTTTATGTGGCCGACGGCAAACTTTCGTGCCAGCTTTATCAGCGTAGTGCCGATGTGTTCTTGGGCGTGCCTTTTAATATCGCCTCTTATGCTCTGCTTACTATGATGATGGCTCAGGTTACGGGACTTAAGCTTGGTGATTTTGTGCATACACTTGGCGATAGTCACTTGTATATCAATCACTTAGAGCAAGTTGATTTGCAACTTACGCGAGAGACTAAGCCTCTGCCTACAATGAAAATTAACCCCGAGGTAAAAGATATTTTTGATTTCAAATACGAGGATTTCGCCCTAGAAAACTATGTGGCAGATCCTTCGATTAAAGCACCTATCGCAATATGATTTCGATAATAGTAGCAGTTGCCCAAAACGGAATTATCGGAGGAGATAACTCGCTTTTGTGGCATATTAAAGAAGATTTACAGCATTTCAAGGCTGTGACTCTAGGGCATCCTGTGATTATGGGGCGCAAAACTTTCCTGTCGCTTGGCAGACCTTTGCCTGGGCGTGAGAATGTTATAATTACGCGCAATAGAGACTTTGTGGCCGAGGGATGCACGGTGGTTTATTCGCTGCAAGAAGCTGTGTCTAGGTTTGATACAGATGAGGAAGTTTTTATCATTGGAGGAGCTGAGATTTATAAGTTGTCCTTAGATGTTGCAGATAAATTTTACTTAACAAATGTCTTTCGAGATTATGAGGGCGATACTTCTTTCCCAGAGTGGGATGCTGAGTGTTGGCAAGAGATTTCAAGAGAGTATTTCACGAGAGGAGAAAAGTTTGATGCTTCATTTGAATTTGTAGAGTACCGTAAAAAAGCTGAATTCAACCTGCAAATGCAACTGAATTGAGGTCAAGAAACTATAGGGACATAAGAAAAGGCGAAACAAATCGGAGCCAGGCTCAAATTTATTCCGCCTAAGCGATAAAATTT
>JAWXTK010000019.1:0-46480 GCA_044433645.1 Rikenellaceae bacterium
ATTTTATCGCTTAGGCGGAATAAATTTGAGCCTGGCTCCGATTTGTTTCGCCTTTTCTTATGTCCCTATAGTTTCTTGACCTCAATTCAGTTGCATTTGCAGGTTGAATTCAGCTTTTGTGGCGTTTCTTAAGTTATTTTGTCTGTTAGCGTTAGGTCCTTGTCTGCTGTTTTGGCCTTGTCCTGGTCTACCCCCAGGGGTTGGCGCGCTAAGCTGAGGTATATGCGCAAATTCTTGGAGCCAATTTTCTAGATCAGCTCTAAGTTTTGAGGCGATACTCTCATTTGCGTTTATAACATTATTTTGCTCAGTAATATCCTCTGCTAAGTTAAATAATTTTTCTGAATTTTCGTCCTTATTAACTATTAATTTCCAGTCTCCGTAGCGTGCTGCCATTTCGTTTTTCATTTTCCAAAACACAGCTCTTGACTCTAATTTATAGTCACTTGTAAGTGCATCATAAAAACTTACACCGTCAATTTTCTCAGTGACCTTAGCTGCCGACACCTCACAAATAGTTGCGAAAATATCCATACTCAACCATGTTTGAGTCTCAGTCTTAGGTTTTTTAATCACCCCGGGCATATAAACTATGCAAGGCACTCTGTGACCACCCTCCAACATCTGAGATTTTCTGCCTGAGTAAGGCGCTGAATCTGCAAATCTGTGAGGACCATTATCTGAAAGTAAAATCACCATGGTATTATCGGTAATTCCCTTATTTTTAATGGCTTTAGTGATATCACCTACTCTTTTATCAAGATGCTCGACCATAAGATTATATATCTGATTATTTCTTAATCCCTTGCTATTTGTCTCATCGTAAGGGTGCATTAATTCTGTGTGACCCATGGGCAAAGGCAAATACAAAAAGAAAGGTTTTTTGCCCGATGACTTAATATAATCCACGGCATAATCACACAATAATTCTGTAGAATATCCCTTTTCGTTCTGTAATTTAGAGCCGTTCCACCAATCCATCTCGCCACGAGGTGAAGTGTGCTTATAATAATCCACACCCGAGCCTGTAAAACCTCTAAAGGTGTCAAAACCAAAGTTCAGGGGATTTTGATTATCCCACGACCCCAAGTGCCACTTACCAAAGATAGCCGTAGCATAGCCCTGATTTTTAAGTAGTTGTGAAAGCACTTGACAGCCAGGCTCAAGACCCATGCGCTCTCCTCTTGCAACTCCCACTACCCCATCTATACCCGAAAACTGAGGATACCTACCCGTTAAAATCGAAGCACGCGTAGGACTAGAAACCACCCCATTAGAGTGAAAATCTGTGAACTTCACACCACGCTCGGCCAAAAAATCTATGTTAGGCGTCTTATGAACTGTATTGCCATAGCAACCAAAATCACTATATCCCATATCATCCACCAAAATAAGTACTATATTTGGCTGCTCGTTCCCTGCGCTCACCAAAGACGATAGAGACAAAGCAAGCAAAGACGATAAAACAATTTTAGTATTCATAATCCAAGTTTTTTAAAAGCTTAACCGATAAATTTCTCTAATTTCCTGTAAAGTTTCTCTGTTGGCAAACCCATAACATTATAAAACGAACCAATAATTTTTTCTATCCCCACAAGCCCTATCCATTCCTGCACCCCATAGCTACCAGCCTTGTCCATAGGGGCAAATTTATCGGCATAATATTCTATTTCCTCTGAGTTTAACTCCCTGAAACTCACCATAGTACTGTCTGAAAAACAGTCAAATTTATCAACACTTCTAAGTGTCACACCCGAGACTACACGGTGGGTATATCCCGACAATTTTTTGAGCATATCTACAGCCTCTTGCCTACTTTTTGGTTTGCCCAAAACCTTATCTTTGCACACAACAACAGTGTCGGCCGTGAGCAAAATATCAGTTTTTGCCAAGATTTTATCATAGGCCATAGACTTAACAGTAGAGAGAAATTTTGCCACCATATCCGAGCAAAGTTCCTTGTGATAAGACTCATTACAGTCAAATTTCTCGGCCACAGTAAAGGGCAGCTGCATCTGAGTTAATAGCTCAGCTCGTCGGGGGGAGGCGCTGGCTAAAATCAGATTAAATTGTTTTAATTTTTCGGCTAGTATCATATTGGGTTTATTTGATTTCAAAATCAAGCAGAGGTATGCCCTCCAAATTTGCCTGCAACCTATCGCCCACACTCACTGCACCCACACCCACAGGCGTTCCGGTAAATATCAAGTCACCTATTTTAAGTGTCATAAACTCAGACACATAGGCTATAATTTCATCAACTTTAAAAATCATATCTTGCACATTTCCTCGCTGACGCACCTCACCATTCAGACTCATCTCAAAGGTCAAATCATCGACTTTTTTTCCCAAATCCTCTAATTTCACAAACTTAGGTGAGAGGGCAGCCGAATGATCAAAGGCCTTACAAATCTCCCAAGGAAGGCCTTTAGAGACCATATCTCGCTGAATATCGCGCGCCGTAAAATCCACACCAAGCGACACCTCATCATAACAGCGATGCGCAAATTTTTGCTCTATGGACTTAGTCACTCTATTAATTTTAACCACAAGTTCGGTCTCATAATGCAAATCCTTGCTGAAATTTGGTATATAAAACGGCTCATTATTTCTAAGCAGAGCTGTGTCGGGCTTACAAAAGAAAATAGGATTTTCGGGTCTATTTCTGTTGTTATCCAACTCGTTTATATGTTCTAAATAGTTTTTACCTATGCAAATAATTTTCATCTTTTTTAGCTCTTTAAAATTTCAACCATAGCCTCAGCAAAACGCTCCGAAGCTCCTCTTTCACCCATTTGCTCTCTCAACAATTCAAAATCCTGCATCATTTTATCGTGTTTCTCGCCCCCTGGCAATATCGCCCTTAACTCATCCTTAGCGTTTTCCAGAGTCATATCCCACTGAATTAACTCCCTAACAACAGGCGCATCCATGATAATATTCACCAGCGAAATATATTTAATCTTCAACACCAACTTAGCAATATTAGCCGTCAGCGCGCTAGTTCTATAACACACCAGCTCGGGCGTGCCTATAATAGCAGTCTCCAAAGTAGCTGTGCCCGAAGTTACCACGGCTGCATCAGAGTATTTAACGAGTGCCTGAGTGTCGTTGCAAATAAACTTCACTCTGCTACCCTCTAAATATTTGTCATATAGCTGTTTATCCAACCAACTAACCCCAGCAACCACAAACTCATAACCCTCAAACTCTCTAGATAACTCAACCATAAACGGCAAATTATAATTTATCTCCGAGCCTCTACTACCCGACAAAAGCGCCACCAAGGGTTTATCCTCGCTCAAATTCCACTTAGCTCTAAAATCCTTACAAGAAGGCAAAACTTCTAACTTTTCGCTCACGGCATCCACCAAAGGATTGCCTTTATATATTGCATCTATGCCTCTCTGGGCAAAATATTCTCTCTCAAAAGGGAAGATAATAAATAGTTTATCTACATACTTGCGAATGAGTTTCACCCTACTTTCCTTCCATGCCCACACCTTGGGCGATATGTAATAAAAAGTCTTAATCCCCTTTAAGTGAGCAAATTTGGCCATTCTAAAATTAAACCCTGGATAGTCAATTAATATCAGCACATCAGGCTTAAAATCCAGCACGTCTTTTTTACACTCCTTAATCTGAGCAAAAATAGTTCTCAGATTCATGATTATCTCACTTATGCCAAAAAACGAAGCCTCTTTATAATGTTTAGCAAGCGAACTCTCGCCCCCAACACTTGCCATAGCATCGCCACCCCAAAACCTAAATTCTGCCTGAGAATCGTGTTTTAGTATGCCCTTTAACAAATTTGCACCATGCAAATCGCCTGAGGCCTCGCCTGCTATTAAGTAGTACTTCATTTTTATTTTTTCTCTAACAAATCTGGTCTTAATCTTTCTGTTCGCTCTATGGCCTGTTCCTCTTGCCACTGAGAAATCTTAGCAAAGTTGCCCGAGAGCAACACATCAGGCACTCGCCAACCATTAAATTCTGCTGGGCGAGTATAAACTGGTGGAGCTAATAAATTATCCTGAAAACTATCAGTCAAAGCAGAAGCCTCATCACCAATAGCCCCAGGTATCACCCTAATCACGCTATCACAAATTATAGCCGCAGCCAATTCGCCCCCCGTTAACACATAATCTCCAATAGATATTTCGCGTGTGATTAAGTGCTCGCGAAGTCTATAATCTATGCCTTTGTAATGCCCACAAAGGATAATAATATTACCCAAAGTAGACAAACGATTAGCCTCGCCCTGGTTATAAGTCAACCCATCGGGCGAAGTGTAAATCACCTCGTCATAATCGCGCTCAGCCTTTAATTTTTGTATGCAATTAAACACTGGCTCTATCTTCATCACCATACCAGCCTCGCCCCCAAACGGATAATCGTCAACCTTACGGTGTTTGTCCTCAGAGTAATCACGCAGGTTATGCACAACTATTTCCACCAAGCCATTTTGCTGAGCACGCTTTAATATCGACTCATTCAGAGGGCTTTGCAGAAGTTCGGGCACGACTGTTAGTATATCTATTCTCATTTTCTTTTTATTTATAATTTACCTCCTCGCGCAACACTTCCACCACAAAAGGGTTGTTAAGCGTCTCATGACCTAAGCTGCTAGCTGGCCCGTGACCTGGATAAAACTTAACCTCATCACCTAGAGGAATAATTTTATTTATTATGCTATCCATAATAGCGTAATAATCTCCACCTGGCAAATCTGTGCGACCTATGCTCTCTTTAAACAAAGTATCGCCTGTAATCAAAATATTCTGCTGCTCAACAAAAATACACACTCCCCCAGGCGTGTGACCAGGTGTGTGAATAATTTTAAGCACCGTTTCGCCAAAGCTAACTTCGGTTTTATCTTTTAAATCTATCTCAACGCTAGGTATTTGCTTAACATCAAAGCCATACATAGCACCGTGCTCCTTGCTAGAATTTAAGATAGACATATCATCAGAGTGCATAGCAAAAGGCACATTAAATTCTTGCTTAACAAAGCTCACACCCAGAATATGGTCAACGTGGCCATGAGTGTTAAGTGCCATAACGGGTTTAAGTTCATTGTCACGAATATAATTAATCAGAGCATTATCTTCTTTGGCACTATAATTCCCAGCATCCACCACGATACATTCTTTAGTATCATCCATTAACACATAAGTGTTCTCCCCAAAGGGATTAAAAGAAAAAACAGCAATTTTCAGCATAAAATTTTAAATTTGGTTACTACAAATATACAAAAAAAGGTTGGTACTTAAACAATAAAGTACCGACCTTTTTTTCCTTTTTTTCAAAAAATATTCTCCTAACAACTCGCCGAGTGAGAAACTGGGCGAAAATCGTCGTTTTGTTTGGGGCTTTAATATTTTGCCTTTATTCTGACACAAAAAGTGCGCAAACTTCACTTACGCATCCTTAGGTATTTGGCAACCCAACACAAAACAAGTTCAGATGCCTACGCAACGCATAGACATCTGAACTTATCCCGTTTGTGCTCTATAATCACCAAATTTCCAGGACAACAGAATAAACAAGCAAATGCTAGTTAATATGTATTTTTTTCTTATTTTTCTCGCTTAGATTTGTTCTGCAACAAATTTACCTACGGCTTTAGTTCCGTAAGCTTTTTCGCCTGCTTTTGACAAATCTTCAGTTACGATTCCTTGTTCGATAGCCTTGTTTACAGCATCTCTAATTGCTTTACCTTCAGCTGTTAAGCCTACGTGCTCTAGTAACATTGCTGCCGACAAGATTGTAGCCATTGGGTTAGCTATATCTTTGCCTGCACCTTGAGGATAAGAGCCGTGGATAGGCTCAAACAAAGCTACTTTAGAGCCAACACTTGCCGATGGTAACATACCAAGTGAGCCACTAATTACACTAGCCTCGTCTGTTAAAATATCACCAAACAAGTTCTCAGTTACGATAACGTCAAAGTAAGTTGGGCGTTGGATAATTTGCATCGCAGCGTTGTCGATGAACATAAATTCCATTTTAACATCTGGGTACGAGCTTTCCATTTCTTTAGCGATTTGTCTCCATAGGCGAGAAGTTGCAATCACGTTAGCTTTATCAACTACTGTTAGTTGTTTTCTTCTAGATTGAGCCAATTTAAATGCTAAATGAAGTATGCGTTCTACTTCTTCACGAGTGTAAACACAAGTGTCATAAGCAGTGTTTCCGTCCTCAGAACGACCTTGTGGACGACCAAAATACATACCACCAGTTAATTCACGAACACACATAAAGTCTGCACCTTTAACTATCTCAGTTTTAAGTGGAGAACGGTCTGCAAGTGAATCAAACACAGCAAGTGGACGCAAGTTAGCGAACAAACCAAGTTGTTTACGCATTCTTAAAAGTCCTTGCTCTGGGCGAACTTTAGCCGAAGGGTCATTATCATATTTAGGGTCACCGATAGCACCAAAAAGCACTACGTCAGAATTTTCGCAAATAGCGTGAGTATCAGCTGGATAAGGGTCACCACAAGCATCAATCGCACAAGCACCAACAAGCGCTTTTTCGTAAGTGAAAGTGTGTCCAAATTTAACGGCTACTGCATCTAGCACGCCTACAGCCTCAGAAACTATCTCGGGGCCTATGCCATCACCTGGCAAAAGAGCAATTTTTAATTCCATATTCTTAGTTTTCTATAATGTTTAACATTTTTATTGTTGCCTTAATCGCAGCCTCACTCTGGTCGGCATCAAGTCCACGAGTTTTAAAGCTCTCGCCCTGTTTCTCCCATGTGATTATCGTTTGCACAAAAGCATCTGTTCTACCTCCAGGAGGTATGGTCACAGAGTAGTTTTTAAGCATAGGTAAGTCTCTGCATAGCTGCTCTTTATATATTTTGCGAAGTGCTTTCACAAAGGCATCATATTGTCCGTCACCCGACGCTGTTTGCTCGTATTGCTTACCATTGATAAGTATTTTTAGCGTAGCAACAGGTTTAAGCCCCTTGGTTAGCGACAAGCTATAATTTAGGATATTAACCTTATCTTCGGCAACATTCTGACGCAAAACGTCAGCTATAATATAAGGTAAATCCTCCATAGTAACCAGCTCTTTTTTATCGCCAAGTTCTATGATACGATTTGTAACTTTCAGCATAGATTCATTGTCTAGCTCTATGCCCAAAGCCTCTAAATTTTTAGCAATATTAGCTTTGCCTGAGGTTTTACCCAAGGCATATTCTCTAACACGGCCAAATCTTTCGGGCAACAAATCGTTGAAATAAAGATTGTTTTTATTGTCGCCATCTGCGTGAATACCAGCACATTGCGTAAATACATTCTCACCAATAATTGGTTTATTAGAGGGGATGTGCACGCCTGTGTAAGTCTCAACCAAACGGCTGATTTTATTTATATTACCTTCGTTGATATTGGTATCAATTTTAAGGTGGTCATGAAGCACTGCGACAACACTCGACAGAGGTGCATTACCTGCTCTCTCGCCCAGCCCGTTGATAGTTGTGTGTAATCCATGAGCTCCAGCTCTCACAGCTGCCAAAGCATTAGCCACGGCCAAATCATAGTCATTGTGAGGGTGGAAATCAAAGTGAAGATTAGGATAACGCTCCACAATCTCACGAGTAAACACCTCAGTATTATAAGGGTCCAACACACCCAAAGTATCAGGCAACATAAATCTTTTGATAGCCTCGCCCTGCAAAGCATCTATCATATTAATCACATAGTCCTTAGAATCTAACATCCCATTAGACCAGTCCTCAAGATAGATATTTACCGTAAATCCCATGCTCTTGGCCAGTGCTATATCGCGTTTTACATCGCTGATATGCTCCTGGGGCGTTTTTTTGAGTTGGTATTTACAGTGTTTAAGCGAGCCTTTTGTTAACAGGTTAATCACCTTGCCACCAGCCTCATGTATCCAATTAAGCGATACACCAGCATCAACAAAGCCAAGAACCTCAATTTTTTCGAGATAACCATTAGCCTCAGCCCATTGAGTAATACGCCTAACAGCCTCTTGCTCACCTTTAGAAACCCTAGCCGAAGCAATTTCTAGACGGTCAATATTAAGTTCTGATAAAAGCTGTTGTGCAATACTCATTTTCTCGTGTGCCGAAATTGACACACCAGATGTTTGCTCCCCGTCGCGCAGGGTGGTATCCATTATCTCTATAGTCATGCTATTTTTTTCTCTAACAATTCTTGTTTTCGTAAGCCTCGATTTCTGAGTAGATGCTTCTTAAATAATCAACATCATCATAACCCTTAAGCAAACATTCTTTTTTGTATCCGTCTATAGTAAAGCTCTCTTTAGCACCCGTAGCTGCGTTTTGGATAGTTTGAGCCTCTAAATCTACTTCAAACCTGCAAGCCGAGTCTGCACACATACAAGCGAAAGCCTCAGACAAAAATGCCTCGCTCACTTGAATAGGCAAAAGACCATTGTTAAGCGCGTTATTTTTGAAGATATCAGCAAAGAAGCTAGATACAACAACCTTGAAACCATAGTCATAGATAGCCCAAGCAGCGTGCTCGCGCGATGATCCACAACCAAAGTTTTTAGCACCAAACAACACTTCGCCATTGTAGCAGCTCATGTTAAGTGGGAAACTAGCGATAGGAGCATCGTTTTTGTCGTATCTCCAGTCACGGAATAAATTGTCACCAAATCCTTTACGCTCAACTGCTTTCAAAAAGCGAGCTGGGATAATTTGGTCAGTATCAATATTTTCGATATTTACAGGAACTCCTCCTGTCAATAATTTTTCAAATTTTGGAATAGCCATAATTTCTAAAAGACTTATAGATTAAACACTTTGCGTGGATCTTCGATAGTTCCACAAACAGCAGCCGCAGCAGCTACGATAGGACCTGCAAGCAGAGTTCTAGCGCCTGGACCTTGACGACCCTCGAAGTTACGGTTTGAAGTAGAAACGCTGTACATTCCAGCAGGAATTTTATCAGCATTCATAGCCAAACAAGCCGAACATCCTGGCTCACGAAGTACAAAACCAGCCTCTTCAAATATTTTATCAAGACCCTCAGCTTTACATTGAGCCTCAACAGCACGCGAGCCTGGAACAAGCCAAGCAGTGATGTTATCAGCTTTTTTGCGACCTTTAACAAGGCTAGCAAACAATCTAAAGTCTTCAATACGGCCATTAGTACAGCTACCCAAGAAAACGTAGTCAACTTTTTTGCCCAACAATTTCTCACCAGAGGTAAAGCCCATATACTCAAATGATTTGTCAAATGAGATTTTATCGCTACCACTTAGCTCCTCGCCAGTAGGCATTGTGGCTGTGATACCCATGCCCATACCTGGGTTAGTACCATAAGTGATTTGAGGTTCTATATCAGCTGCATCAAAAGTATATTCTGTGTCAAACGTAGCGTCAGAGTCAGTGTAAAGTTGTTTCCATAACTCAACCTCTGCTTCAAAAGCCTCACCTTTAGGTGCTCTCTCGCGACCTCTAACATATTCAAAAGTAGTCTCATCTGGAGCTATGATACCTCCACGTGCACCACACTCTATACTCATATTACAAACTGTCATACGAGCTTCCATGCTCATTTCTTTGAAAGCATCACCAGCAAACTCAATAAAGTGGCCTGTACCACCCGATGCTGAGATTTTAGATATAATATATAGTACTACGTCTTTAGATGTAACACCTGTGCCTAATTTACCATTTACGTTAATACGCATAGTTTTAGGTTTAGGTTGCAAGATACATTGAGTTGCAAAAACCATTTCAACCTCAGAAGTACCTATACCAAAAGCAACAGCTCCGAAAGCACCATGAGTTGAAGTGTGGCTATCACCACAAACGATAGTCATACCTGGGCGAGTGAAACCAAGCTCAGGACCTACGATATGAACCACACCTTGTTTAGGGTGATTTAGTCCGAAGTGTTCTACATTATTTGCCGCACAGTTTGTCTCAAAAGCCTCTAACTGACCTCTTGAAAGAGGATCTTCGATAGGCAGGTGACGATCAATAGTTGGAACATTGTGGTCTGCCGTAGCAGTAGTATTTTGTGGACGTGCAACCTTTAAGCCACGGTTTTTAAGTCCTAGAAAAGCCACTGGTGAAGTCACCTCGTGGATGTAATGTCTGTCAATATACAATACACTACGTCCTCCGTCAAGTTGTTTGACAACGTGTGCATCCCATACTTTATCAAAAAGTGTTTTACCCATTTTTTTAATTATTTTTTTTCTGTAACATTCAATTTTTTAATAGCCTCAACAAAAGCCTCAACCGATGCTTGGTTAACGTCTGTATTAGCCGAGAAACCACTAGAGGCAACATTTCCGTTTCTAACCTGCATGTGAACACGACCCACATCATCACAACCTTTGTTCATAGCCTGAATCACAAATTCAGCGATATAAACATCCTCGTTGATAAGTGTTTTAATAGCTGTAACAGCAGCATCTATTGGTCCATTACCCGTAGCTGTAGCCATGCGCTCGCTGCCGTCAAAGTCTAGACGCACGGTAGCTGTTGGAACTAAAGTTCCCGAAAGAATTTGAAGATAGCTAAGTTTGATAGGTGCACCGTTCTCTGATGCCTCATGACCTACCAAAGTTAACAAATCATCGTCTCTAACGTCTTTTTTGCTATCAGCCATATCTAGGAATCTAGCATAAACCTCATCAAGCTCAGTTTGCTCAAGATTGTAACCCAAAAGTTCTAAACGATATTTAAGTGCTGCACGACCACTTCTAGCCGTAAGTGCTATAATACTCTCATCAACGCCCACATCTTTAGGGTCTATGATTTCATAATTTTCTCTGTGTTTCAACACGCCGTCTTGGTGTATACCCGAACTGTGAGCAAAGGCATTACGACCCACGATAGCTTTATTAGCTTGCACAGGCATATTCATAAGGCTAGATACTAGGTGAGATGCCTTAGTAATTAATTTAGCATTAATGTCAGTGTCGATAGCCACAGTATTGTGACAACGAAGTGCCATAACAACTTCCTCTAGTGAAGTGTTACCAGCTCTCTCACCTATACCGTTGATAGTAACCTCTACTTGACGTGCACCGTTAAACACACCCGAGAGTGTATTAGCCGTAGCCATACCCAAGTCATTGTGACAGTGAGTAGAGAGTATAGCCTTATGTACGTTAGAGACGTTATCCATAAGGTATTTGATTTTAGCGCCGTATTGCTCTGGCAGACAGTAACCCGTAGTATCAGGGATATTAACCACAGTAGCTCCAGCACCTATCACAGCCTCAACCACACGAGCCAAATACTCATTATCGGCACGACCTGCATCCTCAGCATAAAATTCTACATCTTCCACATAACGTTTAGCATATTTCACTGCTGCCACGGCACGTTCGATGATTTGCTCAGGATTAGATTTTAGTTTGTGATATATGTGTGATTCTGAAACTCCAATACCAGTGTGAATACGTCCTCGTTTAGCGTACGAGAGGGCATCAGCTGCTGCATCAATATCTTTCTCTACTGCACGTGTAAGCGCACAAATAGTTGGCAGCGATACTGCCTGAGATATTTGTTGAACAGACTTAAAGTCCCCTGGACTAGAAACAGGAAAACCTGCCTCAATGACATCTACACCCAAAGCTTCAAGCATTCTAGCAACCTCAATTTTCTCAGTGAAATTCAACTGACATCCAGGCACTTGCTCTCCATCTCTAAGGGTCGTGTCAAACACGAATAACTTATCACTCATAATTATATAATTTATACTATTTTTTAAAAAAGCTTAAAAGTGCAAAAATACAATAAAAAAGCGTGAAAACAAAATTTGCTTTAAAGATTATCCTAAAATATGACTATTAATCTGTTTTACAGCATCACCAAGGGCAGAATTTACCACTACCTCAACCCCATTTTTTACTAGATTTTCGCTCGCCGTGCACTCAACAAAATAATCGGGTTCTTTAAAAGCATAGACTACTTTTTTAATGCCATTTTCCAATATTAATTCCGAACAAGATTTTTCTTTACTTGCGCGCTTAGAACAAGGTTCCATAGATGTGTAAATCACTGCATTATAGAGATTTGCATTATCAGCTTTAGCTTTAATCAAGGCCTCTTCCTCGGCATGGTTTTTAGGGTGACTTTCGCCCGTGTAACCGAGGTAGACAGCTGCGTTTTCGCACACTATCACAGCCCCCACTCTATAATTGGTTTTTGTGGGCACTGCATTCATGCTTTCGCCCACTGCCATTTCTAGATAATAATCGTCTTTTTTCACAAAATTATAAACGCCAATCTCATCTAAAAATTGCTTACTCAGCAGTTTCATTTCAGGGGCAGAATCGCTAATATATTTTTCAAAATCATAGAATTTTGGAGCTAAATCATCCTCAACTTTTTTATCTGATACAGCCAAGCGAAATTCATCTACCAAATTAGCTGCAAAAAAAGGCTCTAGGGTCTTTACCCCTCCCTCTATCATTAAAGTTGCTATACCCTCAGCCTCCAAAGCAGATACAACTGCAATAGGAGTTAACTCACTTAGCTCTATTATTTTAGCTACTTTACTAAGGCTTTCTTTCTGAGACTTTGGGCTATCCGTTAAGCACAAAACTATCTTCTGAACATCGCCACGAGTAAAAAATTTAGCATCTGCATTAATATCTAAACTAGAGCTTAACACTACCTTTATAATATCAGGGTTTAAACCAAGTTTTTGTCTTTTCTCTCTATTTTCCTCGCCTTTAACTAGCAGCGAGGGATTATCCTCCCTGAGTGTCGCTGCACCTATCATTATTGCATCTACATTAGCGCGCAACGCATAGACCTTCTCCCAGTCTTTATCGTTTGAAATAACAAGTCTTTGGGGCGAATTATCGTTAATATAACCGTCATTGGATGTGGCAAGCGAGGCTATGATTTTCATTTTCTACAAGTTTTGAATTTTCTTCTTGCCACAAAGATACAATTTTTGTTGGCATTTATTTTGTAAACACTACAAAAAATCAAATCACAAAAATCATCAATATGAGAAAAAATTTCCTATCCATTATCTTACTCATGAGTTTTACCCTAGCCCACGGCGAACAAGCGAGTAAAAAATTCTCCTACAAACTCTCAGGTTTTGTTAACACACGAATAGCCTATCAGTTCTCGGGCATAGTAAACGATCTAGATATGATAACCTATGATATACCCGTACCAGGTGATTATGCTACGGCAAGCGAGCTGAATTTTGATGTATCTATCTCTGAGGTGGCCTTTGAGACTACTTACCAGAGCAAAAGCCTAGGCGAGATTAATTCTTATGTGAGTGCAAATTTCAGGGGCGATAATTACACGCTCTCTCTTAGGCGAGCTTATATAAACTTTAAATACTTGCTCATAGGCCAAGACTACACTAACTTTTGTGACCTAGGCGCTGCGCCCATAACAGTGGACTTTCAAGGGCCGAACTCCTATAATGCAAATTTTAACATAATGTTAAGATATAAAGTCAGCCTTAACGAAAAATGGAGCTTAGCCACTTCGCTAGAGATGCCCCAAATCAGCATGGAGCAAACCACCAACCTACTAGAAGTACCCCAAACCCTGCCTGACTTAACTCTGTGGGGTGAGTTCACCTGGGGCGAGAGTCACATTAGAGCTGCGGGGGTTTTGCGCACCCTACGTTATTATAATCTAAACCAAGATAAATATAAGTCAGAGATGGGCTACGGGGTTCAAGTTTCGGGCAAGATAGATTTCACCAAGAAGTTTATGAGTTATTTTCAAATGGTCTATGGCCAAGGTATCACGCCCTATATTCAAGATTTGACCGACACCTCACTAGACTTAGTAGTTGACCCCTTAAATAGTGAGAAATTACAAACCCTGCCTATGCTGGGATTCTTCTTATCGTTTCAGCATGACATCACAACTGATATGTTTTGCTCGCTAGGTTACGGCATGGTTAGGCTTTACAGTAAGAACGATTATAAGTATTACATCCCCGAAACCTATAAATTTGCGCAATATTTCTTTGCAAATATTTTCTACAATCTAACTCCCTCATGCCAAATAGCTTTGGAGTATTTAATGGGCGCGAGAGAGAATATGAATTACGAAAAAAATACAGCAAATCGCCTTCAAACAATGATACAGTATAATTTTTAATGAAAAATTTTACTACCTTGCCAAAAATAAATGACAACACTCATGAAAAAAATAAATCAATCAATCGTAGAACTAATAGGAAACACACCCCTATTAGAAGTAAATGCTTACCAAAAAGCAGAAAACTTAACAGATGCTAGAATCATAGCAAAACTAGAATACTTCAATCCCGCAGGCAGCGTCAAAGACCGTGTGGCTCTGTCAATGATAGAAGATGCTGAGAAAAAAGGCGCGCTTTCCCCAGGGGCAACTATTATAGAACCTACTTCGGGAAACACAGGTGTAGGGCTAGCCTTAGTATCATCAGTAAAAGGTTACAAATTAATCTTAACAATGCCTGATACTATGAGCATAGAACGCAGAAGTTTACTCGCAGCCTTAGGTGCTGAGATAGTTTTAACTCCAGGAGCAGAGGGTATGCCGGGGGCTATACGTCGCTCTAAAGAATTGCAGGCAGAAATTGAGGGCTCAGTTATTTTAGATCAATTTGCTAACCCTGCCAATCCTGCTATTCACTCAGCTACTACGGCCGAGGAGATATGGGCAGATACTGAGGGCAAGGTGGATATCTTTGTCTCAGGTGTGGGCACAGGTGGTACAGTAAGTGGCGTAGGTGCAGCTTTAAAAGCTAAAAATCCTAACATTAAGATAGTAGCCATTGAACCTTTTGAGAGTGCAGTGATTAGTGGCGAAACAGCAGGGCCACACAAGATTCAAGGCATAGGGGCAGGCTTTATCCCTGCAACTTTAAACACAGACATCGTAGACGAGGTTATAAAAATCAAGGGCGATGATGCTATACTCTCCTCACGCAAACTTGCCAAACACGAGGGTCTGTTGGTTGGTATTTCATCAGGGGCTGCCGTGGCTGGGGCAAGCGTGTTAGCCCAAAGAGAAGAGAACAAAGGCAAGATGATAGTTGCGCTGTTGCCTGACACTGGCGAGAGGTATTTATCTACGCTGCTGTATGCATTTCAGGATTATCCTTTATAGGGGAAAATAGTTATTGGCCTCATTAGCTCACCGGGGCACGAAAACTCATAAGTAGATAAATGCGTGCATTTTTCTTTTGAGTGCCACAAATCGTAAGATTTGTAAGTAACTATTCATATACATTTTAAAAAAATGCCGTGCTAAACAAAAGCACGGCATTTTTTTACATCATCTTCTCACGCCAAGCGTCATATACCGGAAAGGACTGTTGAGACTCAAAATTAAAGGCTACCATTACTGCTCTACATTCTGCTCTCACCTCGCCCGAGTTGTGACAAATAATTTGCTGAAATAAGGTTATGCTTTTACTACCTATTTTCTCAACCTGGGTGCTCACGTAAATGTCATCTGAAAATCTCACCTGACCTATAAATTGGCACGCAGTAGATGCAATGATAAAACTTTCTTTGGCTGTATATTCCACTAAATCGAGCACCTTTGCAAAATAATCTGTTTTGCCAAGGTCAAAATAATGTTGCAGATTCACATTGTTTACATGTTGCAGACTGTCTACATCTGCAAACCTAATTTGTATATTAGTTTCAACTTTTCTCATTATTCACGTATAATTTTAATAACACCACCCTCACTCACTGAGATAATAGACGAAGCCTTGTGCGTAGCCGTGCGAGACTCACACTCAGGGGCAAAAATAAAGTCCACACCCTGGCAAATTTCTTGCGCTATATCACGAAATTTAGTAGGCGTATCTTCACCCGAAATATTAGCCGAGGTAGAGACTAAAGCGCGAGGAAATCTGCGCAAAAGCTTGCTCAAAAAATCATCTTTAGGCACACGGATAGCTATGGTTCGCTCCTGGGGCAAAAGATTATCCGAGACAGCGCAACCACCTGGTAGTATAAGAGTTAGAGGTGATTCAGAAACCTCAAAAAGTTGCCAAGCCACATCAGGAACTTTGCTCACATAGCGCGAAACGTTGTCTAGCTTATCAACCAACACTAGCATACTTTTTTTGTCCTCGCTTTTCTTTAATTTAAGGATTTTCTCCACAGCCTTATCATTAGCTGCATCACAACCTATGCCCCACACCGTGTCGGTTGGGTAAAGTATAATGCCTCCCTTTTTAAGCACTTCAACGGCTTGCTGTATTTGTTCTTCTATCATAATCTATAATATTGTAAGGCACAAAGATACACAAAAATTTCAGTATCTAATATTTTTTTTGTAACTTTGCGCACCTATTATAAAAAAGTAAAAACTAATATATCTCATGGGAAGAGCATTTGAATATCGTAAAGCCACCAAACTAAAACGTTGGGGCAATATGGCTAGAACATTTACCCGTATTGGTAAACAAATTTCTATAGCAGTTAAAGCTGGGGGCGCAGATCCTCACAACAACCCAGGACTTCGTGCCTGCATAGCTAATGCTAAGGCAGCTAATATGCCTAAAGAAAACATAGAGCGCGCTATCAAAAAAGCAACCTCTAAAGACATGGCCGACTACAAAGAAATGGTATATGAAGGATATGGTCCTTTTGGTATCGCCATAGTAGTTGACACAGCAACTGACAACCCAACGCGTACTGTTGCTAACGTTAGAAGTTATTTTAATCGTGCAGGAGGTTCACTTGGAACTTCAGGCTCGCTAGACTTTTTGTTTGACCACAAATCTAGCTTTAAAGCTAAAACAGAAAACGAATTTGACATCGAAGAGCTTGAACTAGAGCTTATTGATTATGGCGTAGACGAAATATTTATGGACGACGAGGGCGAGTTAAATGTTTACGGAAGCTATGAGTCTTATGGCAAAATTCAACATTACTTAGAGGAAAACGGATTTGAAATCACAAATAGTGAGTTTGTGAGAATCCCTCTTGACACAAAAGAAGTTACCGAAGAGCAAAGAGTCACTCTAGACAAATTACTAGAGAAATTTGAAGAAGACGAAGACGTAGTAAGCGTTTCGCACAATATATCAGAATAAAAACTAGAAACTAAATTCTAGAAAACACGAAACTAAAAGAAAATATGGGATTAATAGCCATAGTAGGTCGCCCAAATGTGGGTAAAAGTACACTTTTCAACAGACTTGTAGGAACACGTAAAGCCATAGTAGACGATACGGCAGGTACTACACGTGACCGTCACTACGGTAAAACTGACTGGGGAGGCAGAGAATTTTCTGTCATAGACACCGGTGGTTACATTACTGGTAGCGACGATATGTTTGAGGAAGAAATCCGTAAACAAGTTCACCTTGCAATAGACGAGGCCGACCTTATTTTATTTGTCGTAGAGGTATCTACGGGCATCACAGACCTCGATAACTCTGTTGCTGACCTATTGCGCCGTTGCAAAAAACCTGTACTTTTAGTAGTTAATAAAGTTGATAACAACAACCAAATCTACGGCTCACACGAATTTTACAGTTTTGGTCTTGGCGACCCTATCTGCGTGAGTTCTATGAGTGGCAGTGGCACAGGTGAATTAATGGATGCTATCTATCACACCATGCCCGAGGATGTTGTAACAGAAGAAGAATTAGACCTACCTAGAATCACTATCATAGGTCGTCCAAACGTGGGTAAATCATCGCTTACAAATGCCTTACTAGACAAAGAGCGCAATATCGTGACTCCTATTGCAGGCACAACGCGTGATTCTATCAATACTCGCTACAATAAATTTGGCTTTGACTTCTATCTTGTTGATACAGCAGGACTAAGAAAGAAAACCAAGGTTAGCGAAGACCTGGAATTTTACTCAGTTATGCGTTCTATCCGTTCTATCGAGAGCTCGGACGTATGTGTATTGATGCTAGATGCATCGCAGGGCATAGAGTCTCAGGATATGAACATATTTAACCTAATTATTCGCAACAAAAAAGGTGCTGTGATTGTGGTTAACAAATGGGATTTAATTGAGAAGGACAACAACACAATGAAGGAATTTAAGGAGGCTATTCAAAAACGTCTAGCACCTTTCTCAGATCTTCCTATCATCTTCACTTCGGTGTTAAACAAACAACGTATCATGGATGTTCTTCAAACTTCGATTAGAGTTTATGAGTCTCGCAAGCGCAGAATCAAAACTTCGGAGCTAAACGACTATATGTTACCTATTATAGAATACACACCACCACCAGCAATCAAAGGTAAATACATCAAGATTAAATTCTGTATGCAGGTGCCTTCACCTACTCCAGTGTTCACCTTCTTTGTAAACTTGCCTCAATACATACGCGAGCCTTACAAACGTTTCTTAGAAAATAAAATCAGGGACCGTTGGGATTTCGAGGGTGTGCCTATACAAATCTATTTCCGAGAGAAATAAAGAAAATGGGAGTAACTAACATGTTTTAAATGTTGATTACTCCCGTTGTATTTTGCTAGGGCGAGTAATAAGTATTTAGCTGCAACGCTCTGATTTTCAGTAAAAACGGAGTTTACTTAAGGTAAATGAGTATTTTAATGAAAAGCTAGAAGGCAGCAGATGAATGCTTATTAGTCGCCCTTATCGTGCACTGAGCTTATCCCTAAGCTCACCTGCCAACTTCCTATCAAAGACATCTTTGCCCGAAGAGAATCTCTCAAAGAATTTTCGGCCATCATCCTCGGCAAAGGGTGCAGCATAATATTGCGCTGCGTAATCGCCGTAGAATACCTTGTCGAAATTTGTTAATTTATGTTTAGGATTAATTTGAATAGGAATTTCACGGTCTATATGTAACAAACTAAGCTCAAACTCCTTGAAATCAAATTCGATAGTATCTTTTTTCATGCGATGAAGTTCCAAATCAAGCACAGCAGATGATAGATTACGCAATTTATAGTAACCCTCGCTGATTTTTTTCACATTTTGCAACTTAGCAATCTCCTTGTTTGGCATAACAACATTACCATGATTAATAGCATAACTTGCTAAAAGTTCAGAAGTTAACGCCCAGTTACCAAGTATAGAACGCGAAAATTGCTCTAGCGCAAAATCATCTTCAAAGTAAGTCCTATAAGGTGATTCTCTAAAAAGATAAAACAGCGCATTGCCAAACTCATTAAAGAACTCTGTCACTTGCTCAGGTGTAAGCATAGTATTTGCAGCATTACCTTTATTAGTCACCGTGAAATCCATACTAAGGCCTACCACAGCACTTTGTCCCTTGGCCATATTTTTAGAAACTATAGGCTTGGTCCACGTACCCGAAGTTTTATTTAGGCGTGTGAATAAGTCCAGATAAATTACTCCCAAATGAGTGTTATCCATATCAAACACCTCGTAACTCATCGTAAGTTCATCATACTCAGGCGCAAAAATTGGTCTAAAAGTTAGTCCGAAAAGTCTGTTTGATAAGTGGAAAATACCGTCACGAACATTACCCACCGGGAAGTAAGGTCTAATTTTTAGCGCGTCTTGCTGGTGTTTGGTTTTTTTGAACTCATTACTATAATACAACCAATCCGAGTTTGTTACTTTAGGCTTCTTAGCACCTGGACGACTTTTTGCAAGCAGTTCTCCCAACTCATCCTTAGCTGATACTAGTGCTATATTAATCAAAGAATCTAGCTTTGCAACTACGCTTTCGGCTGCATTCTCACCCGTGAAAGTCATAATAAAATCAAGATAATTCTCATATCCTTTTATCTTAGCCTCCTCTTGGCGCAAGCTAACAATATCTAACACTAAATCTTTGTTATTAAACACAGTGTCTATACAGCAAAAATTATCGTAAGCCTCAGCAGCTGAGCGTCTTATCTTCTCGTCTTTATGATATAACAAAAGATGATTTAGATAACTTTCATCGTTTAAAAACACAAATTCATCGCCGTGTTTTAATTCACGCGAAAGGCGCGAGGATATTGTCCTAACATCGCTATGAATAGAGCTAATATCTGGTTTTGAAACGCTAATTGCAACGCTTTTTGAGTTATTGAAAGTATTGCTAAAGTATTGATTTTCAAGCTCTACCCTCTCTACATTAATAGTCTTTAATCTGTTTTTTGCAGCACTCTCTAACTTTGCACCTTGACGAATAAATTTATTATAAATCTCCTCTGTGAGCTTACGTTTAGGGGCAGTTAGGCGAGTTGAATTTTTGTTTACTGACTCTATTTTTTCAAAAAGTTTTTCGTTAAAATATATCTCATCTCTATGTTGATTTTTGAGTAAATTTATCTCACCTTTAATCTTAAGCATATCCTTTGTCATAGCCACATTAGAGTAAAATTCAAACAAATTATCAACTCTTTCTAATTCCAAGGCTGAAGTATCAAAAGCCAAGATAACATTCTCAAAATCAGGTGCTTTAGTATTATTTACTATACTGTCTATATTACGGCTTTGCGCCTCAAAAGCACTAAAGTAAGCTGCCTTGAAGTGTTTATAAGAAATATCCTCAAATGGAGGTATACCAAACTCATTTTCCCACTGAGCAATCACAGGATTGTTCTTTTGAGTATCCCCTCCACCACACGAGATAAGCACACTTGAGACTAAAGCAAAAAATAATATCTTGAAATTCATTCTAAAACTTAAAAATTAACGATAAAAACGATAAAATACTCCCAAAGGTAATATCTTTTTTTGATTATCCGAAAAATACAACTCACCAAATTCCTCATTTTCACTCTCACCAAAGTGTTGCGAGACCACAGTTCGAGCCAAAAGTGCCGACAAACCCATAGAATAAAGGTTAAAAACTAGGAAAGAATCTTTATCTTCCAACAGTTTCGAGCACTCACTAATTAATTCATTTACACTCTCCTCTAAAATCCAACGCTCACCGTCCGGGCCACGTCCATAGGCAGGTGGGTCTAAAATTATGCCATTATATTTTTTACCACGCTTAACCTCGCGCTTTACAAATTTGAGTGCATCCTCTATCATCCACCTGATACCCTCAAGACCAGATGCTTCCATATTCTCGCGTGACCAAGTAATCACCTGACGCACAGAGTCTACGTGAGTAAGGTCTGCACCTGCGCTCTTAGCTGCAAGGCTCGCGCCACCAGTGTAGGCAAATAAATTCAGCACCTTAGGCGTAGTTTTTTCGCCTATACGCACAACATTATCATAGATAAAATTCCAATTCTCGGCCTGCTCGGGGAAGATACCAACATGCTTAAATGAAGTTAACCCAAGTCGCATTTTGATAGCCATTTTTTTATAATTATAGCCTATAAACCACTGCTCAGGCATACCTCGTTTAAGCTCCCATTTGCCGCGCTCCTCGCTATTTTGTGAGCGTTTAAACCATGCATGAGCCTGAGTTTGCCACTGCGTTTCGCTTAGCGTTTTACCCCACACAGCCTGAGGCTCGGGGCGTGCAACTATCCACTTACCAAAACGCTCTAGCTTCTCAAAATCACCACTATCTATAAGTTCATAATCCTCCCAAAGAGTTGGTGTTAAGTGTTTTATACCTTTCATTTTACGTAAATTAAATTCATCCTACAATTCTTGCAATCAAACTCTAGGGCATATCGTTTATCTTTATACACTAAAAATAATTCCTCTTTTTTAGCGCCTTTTGTTTTTAAACATTCGCCAATCTCGCGCCTTATACAATAAGAGCTAAACATCACTCGCTCGCCCAGAAATTCATCCTCGTTCTGTCTTAAATCCAGGCCCTCGATTTTACACTCTGCGCCATGGTCAGCATAAAATTTTTGAGCTAAAGAATTTACCACATTAACGCACTCTCCCTTAAACTTATATTGCATATCCTCTTTGGCTCTATTTTCGCTCGAATAATCCTCTAAAACCTTAGCTGAAAAAACGCCTAAAGCCTTACGCCTCAATGAATTAAGCTGAGAAATAGGCACAAAAAAAACTTCGCCCTTTATCCTGATATCTTTTATATAATAGGCGCTGTCTTGACTCTTAGAAATCTGCGATTTTACGCTCTCTAGCATCTTTTCTGTGTCTCTGGCAGGTGAAAATTCTCCGTCTAATTGCTGAGTTATACTCACTCCTTTATTATCTTCAAGTGTGAGCGTAATTTTATCCTCAGCGCACTCAAATTCAGCACTTAAGTCTATCCTGCGCGAGGTCTTGCTGCGCTCCAAGGCATCCGAAAATTTCTTATCAAAATTTCTATAAATCTCGCATCCTTTTGCTATGTTATCCATGCGATTTGGCGTGATAATATTGCCCACCACCTTATTAATATTAGTGCCACAAAGCTCTGAGTTAGCATCCAAAAAGCATATACCGTCGCCCGAAGTAAACCTCTGATTATCTATCACAAAACTATCGCGCAAAACGCTCTTAACCTTACCCATATACGCCCCTAGAGCCTTAGGCGAGTCAAAATTTGCCACACCCGAGCGTTTACCATGCATGAAATAATCGCCTCCCTCGCGCGTGAAAGTCTTAGTTAAATCACTCTCAAAATCAAAAACCTCACTCCCATAACTACTGCGCACGCAATCCTCACGCTCGGCTAACTCTTTATCAAGTGCGAGCCTAAACGAAGAAACTGAATTTTTAATATAATCCAAGCCCTTGAGCCTACCCTCAATTTTAAATGAGCTAACCCCAGCATCTATCATTCCTTTAAGGTTAGCTAGCTGATTCATATCCTTTAGCGACAATAGATGTTTACCCCGGGCAAGCACCTCGCCCCTAGAGTTTACCAAATCATATTTTAATCTGCACGCCTGCATACAATCTCCACGATTGCCACTGCGCTCAGAAAAAGTCCTACTCAAATAACACCTGCCACTATGCCCAACACATATCGCCCCATGCACAAAAGCCTCAAACTCAACCGAGCACTGCTCGCGTAAACTCGCTATCTCACTCAAGCTCAAAGCACGCTCTAAAACCACACGCGAAAAACCACTTTTTTCCAAAAAATTTATCCACTGTGCATCCATATTACACATCTGAGTCGAAGCGTGCAAGGCCATATTAGAGGGTAAATTCATCCTCGTGTAGGCCATATCTTGAACTATCAGCGCATCTACACCACACGCACATAATTCCTGCGCAAGTCGCTCAGCACTAGGCAATTCATCCTCAAAAAGCAAAGTATTAAGCGCAACATAAAGCTTAACACCATAGCCATGAGCATACTCCACAGCACGAGCTATATCATCTAGCGAATTACTAGCCTGTTTGCGAGCACCAAAACCACTCGCACCCATATACAGAGCATCAGCACCGTAATCCACAGCGCAGCGTGCCCCCACTAAATCTTTGGCAGGAGAGAGTAATTCTAAAGACTTAATATTGTTCTTTTTCATTAGGGAAATCCCCACTTTTCACATCTTTGATATAATCTACAAACGCCTGAGTCATAACACTATGTAGGTCTGCATAACGGCGCAAAAAGCGAGGCGAGAACTCATCGTTTATACCCAACATATCGTGCGAGACCAACACCTGACCGTCTACACCACCACCAGCACCAATACCTATAATAGGTATATCAAGCTCACTTGCGACTTTTGCGCCAAGCTCGGCTGGAATTTTCTCTAACACAACGGCAAAACAACCACTTTGCTCTAAAAGTTTAGCGTCGGCCAACAATTTCTCAGCCTCAGCCTCTTCTTTAGCTCTCACGTTGTAAGTTCCGTATTTGTGTATAGATTGAGGTGTTAGACCTAGGTGGCCCATAACTGGGATGCCTGCACTTAGGATGCAATTCACCGAGTCTATAATTTCACTTCCACCCTCCATTTTCACAGCGTCAGCCTCAGTTTCTTTCATGATTCTAATAGCCGAAGCCAGAGCCTCATAAGCATTGCCTTGATAAGTTCCAAAGGGCAAATCCACAACCACCAAAGCACGGCTCACACCACGCACCACAGAGCGCGCATGGTAAATCATATTATCAAGTGTCATAGGCACAGTGGTTTGATAACCAGCCATAACATTTGCAGCCGAATCACCCACCAAAATCACGTCTATACCAGCTTTATCAAGTATTCTGGCCATAGAGTAATCATAGCAAGTTAGCATAGAAATTTTCTCTGCTCTTTGTTTCATTTCAGTAAGCCTAAGCGTGGTTACTGATCTTTGATTTCCTTGTGTAGACATATATATTATTGTTTTAATTTTTCAAAAAATTTCCACAGAACAACTCCTCCCGAGACCGACACATTCAGCGAGTGCTTAGTACCACTTTGAGGAATTTCTATTGCTCCATCACACACATCCACCACTTCCTGCATAACACCCATAACTTCATTACCGAACACCAAGGCGTATTTTGTATCGTGCTGAATTTCAAAGCTATCCAACATTATCGAGTTTTCAACTTGCTCTACGGCCCATAGCTTGTAGCCTTGATTTTTAAGCTCTTGCACTGCCCCTAACGACGATTTCTCATAAGACCAATCAACTATAAGTTCTGCACCCAGAGCCGTTTTGTGTATCTCCTTTGAGGGAGGTGTTGCTGTAATTCCACACAATATAATCTTTTCTATCGAAAAAGCATCGCTGGTTCTAAAAAAAGATCCAACATTGTTTAAACTTCTCACATTATCCAGCACTACAATCACTGAAATTTTGCTAGAATTTTTGTATTCATCTGCCGTCAAACGCCCTAATTCTTCGTTTTTTAGTTTACGCATAAAAAAAAGTTAAAATCATTGTAAAAAAATGATAAATTTTGTACAAAATTAAATTAATTTTTTGTATATTTGCATTAAATTAAAATTTAACAAAATTATTTTATTAATTTCACACGAAATGGATCAAATCTTACCACTATTTTGGCTCGTTCCAATTACGGCAGTTATCGCTCTAAGTTTTGCCTACTACTTCTTTAGAAGCATGAAAAAACTTAGCGAAGGAACCCCTAGAATGGCTGAAATCGCCGCTCACGTTAGAGCAGGCGCCATGGCTTACTTAAAACAACAATACAAAGTTGTTGGTTTAGTATTTTTAGTATTATGTATTTTCTTTGTATTCTTGGCTTATGGCTTAGGAGTTCAAAACAAATGGGTGCCTTTTGCATTCATCTCTGGAGGATTCTTCTCGGCATTAGCTGGTTACATCGGCATGAGAACTGCAACTTACGCATCTGCACGTACTGCTTTTGCTGCTAGTCAAGGTCTTAACCAAGGTCTTAAAGTAGCTTTTAGAAGTGGTGCTGTTATGGGTCTTGTGGTTGTAGGTCTTGGTCTATTAGATATGTCAATTTGGTTTGTTGCTCTTAACAACTTTATTGGTGAGGGAATGTCTCAATCAGATAAAATGGTTACACTTACTACTACCATGCTAACATTTGGTATCGGTGCTTCAACTCAAGCTCTATTTGCTCGTGTTGGTGGTGGTATCTACACTAAAGCAGCTGACGTTGGTGCTGACCTTGTAGGTAAAGTAGAAGCTGGTATTCCTGAGGATGATCCACGTAACCCTGCTACTATCGCTGATAATGTGGGTGATAATGTAGGTGACGTTGCTGGTATGGGTGCTGACCTTTATGAAAGCTACTGTGGTTCTATTTTGGCTACTGCTGCTTTGGGAGGTGCTGCTTATATTGGAGGCTCACAAATGGAGGCTATTATTGCTCCTATGCTTATCGCTGCTGTTGGTATTTTACTATCTATTATAGGTGTTTTCTTGGTTAAAACCAAAGAAGGCGCAGGTATGACTCAACTTCTTAAAGCATTAGGCGTTGGTGTTAACACTAGCTCTATTCTTATTGCTGCTGCTACATTTGGAATTTTATATTTGCTAGGTCTTGACAACTGGATGTGGGTTTCATTCTCAGTTATCACAGGTCTTGTAGCAGGTATTATCATAGGTCAAGTTACAGAGTACTACACTTCTCAAACTTTCCGTCCTACTCAAAAAATCGCAGAAAGTTCTTCTACTGGACCTGCAACTGTAATTATTTCAGGTATAGGTATGGGTATGATTTCAACTGCTATCCCAGTTATCACTGTTGGTGCAGCTATCATGCTTTCTTTCCTATTTGCTATTGAGTTTGATTTCAAAAATATGATGACTGCACAATGCCTAAGCCAAGGTCTTTATGGTATAGGTATCGCAGCTGTTGGTATGCTATCAACTCTAGGTATCACACTTGCAACTGACGCTTATGGTCCTATCGCTGATAACGCTGGTGGTAACGCTGAAATGGCAGGTCTTGACCCAGAAGTTCGTAAACGTACTGATGCTCTAGATGCTCTAGGTAACACCACTGCTGCTACTGGTAAAGGTTTTGCTATTGGTTCAGCTGCTCTTACTGCACTTGCTCTACTTGCATCTTATATCGAAGAAATAAAAATGTCGCTTCAAAGGGTTGGCGAAACTGCTATCACTCTTTCTAATGGCAATACAGTCGAAATAGCTAAAGCAACTATTATGGATTTCATGGATTTCTTCCAAGTATCGCTAATGAATCCTAAAGTTCTTATTGGTATGATGGTTGGTGCTATGATGTCTTTCCTTTTCTGTGGTCTTACTATGAACGCTGTTTCGCGTGCTGCTCAAAGCATGGTTAACGAGGTTCGTCGTCAGTTCCGTGAAATCAAAGGTATTATGGACGGTACAGGTACTCCAGACTACGCTCGTTGTGTTGAAATCTCAACCAAAGGTGCTCAAAGAGAGATGCTTATTCCTTCTATTCTTGCTATCGTTGCTCCTATTGTTATGGGTATCATCTTTGGTGTTCCTGGAGTTATGGGCTTGCTAGTTGGTGGTCTTAGCTCTGGTTTTGTATTGGCTATCTTTATGGCTAACTCAGGTGGTGCTTGGGATAATGCTAAAAAATATGTTGAAGAAGGTAACTGTGGTGGTAAAGGTTCTGATAACCACAAAGCAACAGTTGTTGGTGATACAGTAGGTGATCCATTTAAAGATACATCTGGTCCTGCTCTTAACATCCTTATTAAACTGATGAGTATGGTTTCTATTGTAATGGCTGGTCTAACAGTTTTCTGCAATATGTAATCTAAAGAACATAAATTCTTAAAAAAAGGACAACTTCGCTATTGAAGTTGTCCTTTTTTTATACCTTTGTCTTTATGAAAAGACTTTTACTAACAATATTGTTGTTTGCGCCGTTCGCCTTGGCTGGACAGGAGTTTTTGTGGGACACCAATCTTGATACTCGTTTTGATAACAGAGAATACGCTCAAACAGAGAGTGGGATATCTCAAACCTTGTTTAGCACAAAACTAACACCTAGCATAGGCCTTGGCTGGGGAGAGCAAAACTCTATAAAATTAGGTGTAGATTTATGGTTAGACATGGGAGCTGAGTTTGGCAGTATAAATCCTGAGCTTAGCTTTTATTATGATTACAATAGCCCTCTATATAAAGCTAAAGCAGGTATAGTACCTCGCTCAAGCATGTTAGGTGATTATTCACGTGCCTTTTTCAGCGACTCTCTGAGCTATTACGACAGCAATGTCAGTGGCTTACTACTGCAATACGTGGCCGAGAATTTATACGTAGAACTGGCACTGGATTGGTTGGGCAGAGAAAGCGAGACCACGCGCGAGAAGTTTATGGTTATATCTTCGGCTCGCTACAATCAAAAGATGTTTTTCTTGGGTTACAATTTTAATATGTTTCACTTTGCAGGCTCAAAAACTGAGCGAGGTGTAGTTGACAACATCTTAGCTCAGGTGTATCTAGGTGTAGATTTAGCCGAGATATCTAAAATGGGCGAATTATCATTTTCTGCCTCATGGATAAATGCTTTGCAAAACGATAGAAAATACGTTGGGGAATTTGTTGCTCCAGCAGGCTTTGAGCTTAGAGCAAACCTCGAAAAATTTAATGTTGGTATAGACAACACATTTTATATGGGCGAAAATCTCATGCCTTACTACGAGAGATATGGTGCAGAGCTCTATCCTGGTGATATTTTTTATAGCACATCAAGCATATATAATAGGTTAGAAGTTTATTGGAAGGCCGTGAGACATAAAAATATTAGCCTAAAAGTTAGCTCCATTCACCACTTTGACGGCGAGAATTGGGGTTCTCAACAAATGGCAAAACTAATAGTAAACTTCGGCAAAGGAGACCTAAAAAAGAAAAAAGCTGAAATAAGCGAATAAAATGCATTTTTTCATAAAAAAAGTAGTCAAAAAATTTGCAGACTAAGAAAAAATAACTACTTTTGCACATCGAAAAACACGAACGATATACACAGTGAGGGTTTTAAGATAACGGGGTGTAGCGCAGTCCGGTTAGCGCACCTGCTTTGGGAGCAGGGGGTCGTGGGTTCGAATCCCGCTACCCCGACAAAATAAGAGCTTGATTCTTTAATTAGAACCAAGCTCTTATTTTTTTTTAGAAATTAACTGAAAACCCATACCCCACATAAATACCTAAATCAAGCCCCTTAGTGCCACAAACAGCCCCGACACCTAATTGCAATCCATGGGTAAATAACTTGCGCTCAGTAATGGTCTTGGTCACTGTAACAGTCTTAGGATAGACCTCTATACTTTGCAAAGTAACATCATAACCCGTAACAGACGCCTTATAAACGCCCTCCTTGGCAAAATCATAACGTTTTAGAGGAACATACACCCTAACAGTATCACGCACTAAAACACCCGGCAGAACACGAATAACAGTATCAAAATTATAGACAGTATCACATCTAGGCGTAAAAATCCTAAGCGTGTCATAACGAATCTCATGCATAGTTACATTCTCGGGCAAAGGTCTTAATAACCAGCCCGAGAAGAACACCACAACAAACACAACAATAATTACCAACGCATTTTTTAATGCCTCCATAATTTTAAATCGCAGCAACTGTATTAGTATCTACATAAGAGCAACTACTAGTTATTTGATTGCAATACTCACCATAACAATTTGAAATAAATCGGCTATACTCAATCCCAACTGCAAACCCATTAAAATAGCAGTTTGAAATTAATGAAGAATTCTGTATTGCCATACTAGATGTCCCACTACTATTAAACCTATTTGTAAATGTAAAATCACAATTTGTAACTCTTTTTACGTTACTAAAAGGTGCAACATAAACAGAACTATTATCATCCTCAATAGAAAAAGTAAAACTACTATTATTAAGACTTTTTACACTAAAAGATTCGCATATATTTCCACTTCCACCTACATACATACTCACCGTACAATCATCAATCACAGCATCATTAGCATTATCAGCATCTAAAAACACCAGAGTTCCTTTGGATGCAGACACATCCATACTGCAACCATAAAAACTTGCATTAAAAGAGGCAAAACAGCTTCTCCCAGAACCAGAGCTATCGCCCCCACCCCTAGTTGCATAAGTAATAAAAGACACGTTTCTAAAAATCATAGGCGCTGTTGATGTTGATTGAGCCCTATGCACACAAGAGTATTCGCTCGAAGAAATACTGATATTTACTATCGCCGAAGAGAATCCCTTAATCTCTATCACACTTGTTGGAATAGTTAATGTAGAGGTAGTAGTAAATTGCAAACTACCACCATCGCCCACCAAAGCCACACTCTTGGCCCCTAACCACGACGCGTCAGCTATCATAGCATCAAATTCTTCTTGGGTTTTAATAACTAAATCATAGGGCGATGCTCCTGAATCTCCGTCCTCGCCTTTTTCACCTTGTTCGCCTTGAATCCCTTGTTCTCCTTGGTCTCCTTTTTCGCCTTTATCACCTTTCTCACCCTTTTCGCCTGGCATAGCCATTACTACGCTAAACATACACTCATTAGTATCATTCTGCGCGAACGAGAGATTCTCTTTTTCAAATTTACAATCTAGTTTCATTATAGCACAAGTTTAGAATGTTTAACCTCTATTGTCTTTTCTTGGGCGATACTGCACTCAAGCGTTGTTTTATTTTCGAGCATAATGCTTAGATACACAAAACCTTCGCTGAGGGTCTTAGTAAGCTCATGGCTAACATCGAGCGAAAAATTACTATTATCCACTCGTGTTAGAGTTAAACCCCAAAAATTTTCTTTTGTACTAGCAATGATTTTTGAGCCGAGAGCATCCACACTTAGCTGCATTATTACCTCATAATTTGATAAGTCATAATCTTCTGTGCCCGTATCGTCGCTTGCTGAGATGAAGATTCTGAAGTCTTCTCCAGAATAAATTGTAAAATCTGTCATTTCCTTATTTTTTTGATTTGATTAAAGATGGCTCAAAGATAACTCAGAGCTAGGGACAGATTTTTTATACAGATTTTGAAATACAGACTATTTGACTATATAAATAGTCTCATTCTCGCGCTTCATAAGATATTTTTCGCGCGCAAATTTCTCAAGATACACATCATCTTTAAGATTATCGAGCATAAGGCTATCCTGCTCAATTTTATTGATATAATATTCCTTCTGCGCCTTCAAAAGCCTAACCTCACGCGAAAGTGACCAACGTTTGATAAGAGAATTATCGCCAAAAACAAACAAATACAGCAGTATAACAAGCAAAATACTTGTCACCCAATGTTTAGTTATCAAACGCTTAATCCTCATAAAAAACTTTTAAGGAATATTCATAAATTTATGTGTTTGCACCGAAATCATCCAACGTGGATTACTCTTAGCATACTCTACAATACTATTAATCAATGACTTATACTTACTCCACTCGGGTTGCAAGTATAAGTAACAATCCTTAGATACCTTAGCAGCATTTTCTTCTGCCCAAACAAAATCCTCTAGTGATTCTATAATCACCTTTAACTCATTTGCCTTAGAAAAAATAGGCTCCAAGGGAGGCTGTTGACGTTTAGGCGAAAGGCATATCCAATCAAATTCGCCCGAGAGAGGATGCGAGCCCGAAGTCTCCAAAAATATCTCCATATCCTTAGCCCTTAGTGCTTTAGTCAAATAATCCATAGGATACATAAGTGGCTCACCCCCAGTGATAACTATGCTCTTGGCCTCAAACGAGAAGGCTCTGTCAACTATCAAATCACTGCTCACAGGCTCAAAGGCCTTAGAGTTCCAAGTAAACTTAGCATCACACCACTTGCAACCCACATCACAGCCCCCAAGGCGTATGAAATAAGCAGGTTTACCGGTGTGAAAACCCTCACCCTGGATGGAATAAAAATCTTCAACTAAAGGCAGTTTCTTACCACCACAAAATTCGTCTATCTTAGTCATTATCAATTACATATACATCCTTATAATTACGACCTAAATGGTTGTAATCAAGTCCAAATCCTACAATAAATTCGTCGCCAATTTCCCTGGCAACATATTTTATAGGGGTTTGTTTTTTATAAATATTAGGCTTCATAAACAGCGTAGCTACCTGGAAACTTTTCACACCCTCCTTTGTCAAAATATTTTTAACGTGCTCTATGCTCGCGCCCGTTTCAACTATGTCCTCGACAACTATAACATCTCTGTCTTTCAAAGACTTAGTAAGTCCCATAATATCTTGCACGGTGCCCGTAGAGCTAAGCCCTGAGTAAGATGCCACCTTCACAAACACTAATTCACACGAGAATTCCAAGCACTTAACAAGCTCGCTCATAAACATAAACGACCCATTTAAAACACCCAAAAACACAGGGCAATCCTCAGCGCTATAATCTTGTTTTATGCGCTCAGCAAGTGCCTCTATTGCACTAATAAGTTCGTTATGAGGGATAAAAAGTTTAAATTTTTTGTCGTGAACTGTAATTTTCTCCATAAATTAGCAATTAATAGGTATTAATTTAGACTTCCAAAGGTACTACTTTTAAATAAACTTTCAAAAAGAATTATTATCTTTGCGCTCAAAGATTAAATTTTAAACATTAAAAGTATTTTATTATGAAACCAAGAGTAAGTATTATTATGGGTAGCACATCTGACATGAAAATCATGGAGGCTGCTGCAAATTTCTTTGACAAAATGGAGATTCCTTACGAAATCAATGCCCTATCTGCTCATCGCGTTCCAGAATTAGTAGTTGAATTTGCAAAAAATGCTGACGCTCGTGGCATCGAAGTGATTATTGCAGGTGCAGGTGGCGCGGCTCATCTTCCAGGGGTGATTGCAGCTCTTACATCACTTCCAGTAGTAGGTGTACCTATCAAATCATCTAACTCTGTTGACGGTTGGGATAGCATACTTTCTATCTTGCAAATGCCTTCAGGCATCCCAGTTGCAACCGTAGCGCTTGACGGCGCACAAAACGCAGCCATACTAGCTACTCAAATCATAGCTACTGGCGACACAGAAATCAAAGAAAAAATGAAAGCATTTAAAAGCGAACTTGCGAGCAAAATCACTAAAGCAAACGAGGATTTAGCGCAAATTAAAATGCCTTTCAAAACAAACTAACGTGCTATGCGAGATTGGTTAAAAAAACGCTCTACTAGCGAAAAAGTTATGCTAGGGCTTATTATCATGCTTTTGATTGGTGTGCTCTCGCGCTGGGAATTCATCAAAAAAGAAGGTGGTGAGGCCATTAAAAATCGCATAGAGTTGATAGGTAAATAAAAACGTGAGTAACTTGTTAGTAAGTTACTCACGTTTAAGTTTGATAAGGGTGGTTAAGAAGTATTTAGATGCAACGCTCTGATTTTCATTTAAAAACGGAGTTTACTTGAAGTAAATGAGTATTTTAAATGAAAAGCTAGAAGGCAGCAGATGAATGCTTATTAATCACACTATTTTTTATATCTATTAGTCAAAAACCCAAGGCGCGGCGAAATCACCCTCACAAACGGGCCCGTAATCACAGCAGCTATTATAGTACCCTCTCTAACTCCCTGAATATTAGAGCTAAAGACAAGTGAAATACTCACAGCCAGGATAACAAGCGCTGAGTCAAAAAACATTTTAATATCGCCAAAACGCTTATTCATCTGCTCGGCAATAACCCTAACGGTATATTCGCCACCCATCATAGTAACGTTGGCCTCTACCTGAATCGCAACACCCAAAGCAAGGATAAAACTCCCAGCTACCAGAGTTAAAATCTTCATGTAATAATCCTCGGGGGCAAAGCCCGTAAGCATCCACATAGAGATATCAGTAAAAATCCCAAAGAGCATAGTCGAAGGTATCTGCAATAACAGCTCCTTATACCTCTCGCGAGATTTAGCCCATCCCATAATGCAAACCTGCACAATGACAAGAAAAATTCCTAGGAAAAAAAGATAAGTCCCCATACTCCAACGCGTGTTTAGGCTAAACACATAGGGGGTGCTCGAAATTGGCGAAGTGCCAAGATAGGAGTAGGTTATCACAGCTACTCCCATTGACATAATTATAAGCCCTAATACAAAGACTAAATATCTGTGTATTAATTCTTTAACGCTCATTATTTGATACTCTCAAGAGCCTTAGCAAGTTGGTCTGGACAAGAAGTTGCGCGCGCGCCACACTCTATACCTTTAAGTTTTGCTATGACATCTTCGGTTTTCATGCCCATAACTAGGCTTTTGATACCTTTTAGGTTGCCATTACAACCACCTGTAAACGTTAGCGCAGTGATTACACCGTCCTCTACCTCTAGCTCAATATTGCGAGCGCACACACCTTGTGGTGTGAAAGAAAATTTATTAGCCATATCTATCTTTTTTTTAACTTTGTGCAAAGATAATCAAAAATCACTTCACCGTATCTAAAAACACAAAATAAACTGCTCCAATAAGCAAAACAAAGGCTACCAAGTGATTCCACTTCAAGGAATTGCCCTGAAAAAACAGATTAGCAAATACAGTAAAAACCACGAGTGTTATCACCTCTTGCATCACTTTAAGCTGCATCAAAGTAAACGGTCCTCCGTTGTCTACAAAGCCTATCCTATTAGCAGGCACCTGAAACAAATACTCAAAAAGAGCTATGCCCCACGAGAAAAGTATCACACCAATTAACGGCCACGAAGAACTAATACCCGTTTGCGCAAGTTTAAGATGACCATACCAAGCCACAGTCATAAAAATATTTGCTACGATAAGTAGTCCTATGGTCGAAAGAGCTGATTGCCACATGATTTTGTTTTTTTAATTAGAAGCGCAAAGTTAGTATTTTTTCGTATCTTTGGCTATAAATCATTTCTAAAAAAATCATGGCTGTATATAATTCTGCGCTAGGCAACATACTTATCGAGCACACAAATTCGTGTCTAACTCGTCTTATGATATCTCACGCTGAGCCCCTGAGTTCTCAGAGCAAAGATAACTTTACCGACATGGTTTTTGCTCAAATTACAGATTACATCACAGGCTCAAGGCGTGAATTTAACCTCAATTACTCGCTTGTAAACCTTACGCCTTTCCAACAAAAAGTCTATAAAGAGTTAACTCAAATCCCCTACTCTAAAACCATAACCTACAAGCAATTAGCTCAAAAAATAGGCAGCCCCAAAGCATCAAGAGCAGTGGGGAGCGCGTGCAAAAAAAATCCTTTGCACCTTATCATCCCCTGCCACCGTGTAATAGCCTCAAGCGGCCAATTATCTGGATATGCAGGGGGTGAAGACACAAAAGAATTTCTATTAAATCTCGAGAGCTCTCTTAGCCCTCAATAGAGCCAACTACCTCATACTGAAGTCCCTCAGTTGTAGGAATTTGTTTATACACAACATTGTCGTATTTGAAATATAAAGCATTATCTATCACAAATCGACTAACTCCCTCGTCGGGTAATTCTGGCACTACCATACCATTTTGAGCTTTCACAACCTCGTATTCATTATTATTATTTCTAACGTAAACAACCCCCGAGCAGAAATAATATGGAAGTCCACCATAAACAAATGTGCGATAACCACCAGGCAAAATATTCACAACCAACCCAACTGGAGGTGCTATAAGAACTGATTTGTTTCCAGGCCCTGGCTTATAATATCGTCCGTTTAAGATAGTTAGACCCAGATTATTATTCTTAATTACAGCTGATTTAGTTACCGAACGGCTAACAGGAGTAGTCACACGCTTAGGCTGAGGCTGCGCAATAGCTAAACTACTAAGCAATAGCACAGTAGCTAATGATAATAAAGTGATTTTCGTTTTCATATCTATGTCTTTTAAATGGTTATTCTATACTTAGATAGGAACTATTTTCAGGCCAAAGTTAAATCTCAACCTTCAACACCGGGTAAGAATGGTTCTTACTTCTATCAAATCCAAAAATAATCTCTCTTTTGCCTGAGCTCCAAGTGTAATAGTGCATATTACTCTCACGAGTTATGCTCTCGGGAAGTTGCCTGGTTTTCTCCACTTTGCCTGCAGGCTTAGCTTTTAGCGATATTCCGTTTTCTATCCACGCAATGGCCAAAGAGTCTAAATACTTATTATACTGCACACTAGACTGCAAAAAATCATATAGTAACTCCCCTCGTCTTTGCAGAGAAAGTGGTTTTTCTAACAACTCCGTAGGTATTAAGTAAACGAGGAAATCTTCCAAAAAATTGTCATTTTCATTAATAATTTCACGCATCACACCCTGCCAGGGCTTAGCATTATAAAATTTATCCAATAACTTAGACAATAAACGTGCCCTATCCAATTCAAAAATACTAGCATCAGGGGTCTCCAACACCTCATAAGGAGGCTCGGGCGAATATTTTATACCATGCTCTTTCGCCTGGGCTCGCATCTTAGTGCCTGGTAACAATTTCAAAAGCTCCAACTGAATCTCACCAGCTCCTATCTCAGATAACTGCTGCACATCTTTAAAAATCTGCACCAAGGTGTAAAACGGCAAACCAGCAATCAAATCTGCATGAGTCTCAAAGTTCGTCATCTGGCAAAGTTTTGTTAGACCACTTATTGCATCCTCGTTTGAACCCAACCTTTCAGATGCTGTAATCACCTTATCATCAAGGCTTTGCATACCAGCCTCAAGGTGCAAAAGATTATTGGGCATAGAACTTAAAATCTCGCAAAGTTCATCACTCAAAAGCGCAGGGTGAATCTCTAAGTGGAAATTCATATCTGGATACTGCTTAAAAAGCTCCAACATTTCCTTGGCTCTACGGACAGAAAAATTAAACGTTCTATCCAGCACCCTAATATCCTTGATTGATTTGTCTCTAACGCGCTCTATCCTCGCCTTGATTTGCTCTATAGGCTTGACTCTTATAGGTTTATCTCCTCCACTCACGCAAAAAGCACAGCTATTAAAGCACCCACGCGAAAATTCCAACTGCACAAAAGGCGAACTATAACAAAAAAATTCGCTCAATTCAGGCTCTGGCAAACTAGCAAAATCATCTACCCTAGCCTTAGCTAAATCCACATAATCACCCTTAGCATCTATATAGCAAAGCCCCGTAACATTGCGCTCACCCTTTAAAAATTCATGAAAACCATGCTCGCCCTCACCCCTGAAAACATAATTCACACAAGTGTTCATGCGCAAGAATTCCTGATTATCGCCATTAAACTCAGGTCCACCAAGTATGATAACAACCTCGGGCATAAGGGCCTTGATTCGAGTGCAAATACTCAGCATAATTTTGTGATTAAACAACCACATTGTGCCGGCTATGATATCGGGTTTACGCTCATATAAATTCTTGCAAATCAAATAAATATCACTCCCCAGAGTACCACTCACACAGCTCCAATGATAGTCATCGCCTACTCGCGTAGCATCTATTGCAGGCAGAGCTAAGGATGAGTGAGAGTAAGAGGAATTTATATCTAACCAAACTAGGTTTTTTGAGCTTTTCATAGCGAGAATTTATATTTTATTCTACAAATTTAGTAAATATCTATGTTTTATACAATTTAAAATAATTTCCGTGCAAGCGATTTTAAGAATTATTGCACTATCTTTGCTCTAAAGAATAAAACAACATTAAAAATATATTAGAAAATGGATGCAATTAAAATGATTACCGAACGCCGCAGCGTTAGAAATTACACCGACGAGAAAGTCTCGCGCGAACTTCTAAGCGAGATAGTTGAACTTTGTCGCTACGCGCCTTCATGGGCCAACACCCAGGTGGCTAGATACACCATAGTGGACGACAAAGACAAAATCATGCAGATACACCAAAAAGGTGTGAATGGTTTTTCGTACAACATGGGCACGCTAGAGAAAGCTCAGGGCGTAGTAGTTTTGAGCTATGTACTTGGGAAAAGTGGCAAATATGGAGAAGATTACGCAACTAATAAATCCTCACAGTGGGAGATGTTTGACGCAGGCATAGCATGCCAAACATTCTCGCTTGCAGCCCATGCCAAGGGGCTAGGTACATGTATTTTCGGCATAATCGACGATGCTGCCATAGCTGAGATAGTAGACTTACCCGAGGGGGAAACAGTAGCGTGTATCATAACTTACGGCTTTGAAAAGGGTGAACACCCCTCAGCTCCCAAGCGCAAAGAGCTGGAGCAAATAATGAGGTTTGTGGGTGAGAAATAGTTTCAAGTGCTTAGTGGCTCCATACTAATCACGTCTGCGCAACTAAAAACTATAAAAAAAACACACTGATCATAAATCAGTGTGTTTTTTTATTTCTTTATTTGTAGAAATCTCGTCGGTATAAAAAAAAGCTGCCGTATTGATATCCCACTTTTTGACAGTATCCTGCAAATTAGAGAGCAACGGAGTTTTGTTTATCAGTGGCACTACCTGCGTTGCAAATAAAAACAACGCAAGCAGACACACTATGAGTTTTACAACTCCTTTCATTAGATAGTAGCCGTGATTTCAGGGAACACTACGTAGAACATCAAATAAGCCATACCCAAAGTAAGAAGTATATTAAACAACTGACCACACACATACAAAGTAATGTGTTTGCTACCTTGAATATGTTGACGGAACTCTTTGAAACTAGCATTAAGACCTATCGCCACAAACGCTAAACAGAACAACCAATCTTTGATATACTTAGTAAATCCTTTGATTACACCATTATCTATAAGTGCTTTTGAAACATCAGCATCCATAGAAGTGTAAAGGATAGAGAAAACAATAGAAGCACCGATAAATCCTAAGATAAATTTAGGAAAACGATTCCATATTTCAATAGGGCGTGGGCGAGGAGCATTTTTATCGCGCTCAACTTTAAGAGTCCAGTAAAGTGCCACAAAGAAGGCCACGAAACCTATCAATACGTTTTGTATCATTTTAATCGTAGCAGCAACATCCAGAGCCGTATCACCAACAAATTTACCTGCCGCAGCAACAGCTCCAGTAGCATCAAGTGTACCACCTAACCATGCACCAGCCAAAACCTCAGGCATACCAACCAACTTAATAATCATTGGCATTACAGTCATCATCACAATAGTAAAGACCATAGACAGCGTAATTGCAATCGTAAGCTCTTCTTTTTTAGCCTTACAAGCCGATGCCGTAGCAATCGCAGCCGACACACCACACACCGACATATCAGCGCAAATAGTCATATTAAGTGATTTACTTTTAAGTTTTAAAACTTTTTGACCAAAGATAAAAGTAACAATCAAAACAATAGGAGTCACAACCCATGCCACAAAAATACCGGGAATACCAATAGCCAAAATCTTGCTCATAAGTATCTCAGCACCCATAATCACAAGACCAGTTTTGATAAAGTACTCGCTCCTAGCTGCAGCTTTCAACCAATTAGGCACACCCACAGTGTTAGCAATTATAATACCTATTGCGATAGCCCAAAAAGCATAGTTAATACCTAAATAACTCACCTCGCTTTGACTTCCAAGCACAAAAGAGATAATGGCCAAAACAAAAATCAGCGCAAATCCTTTAAGGAATTCTCGCATGCTAAAGCCCATTAATTTCACACCTAAACCAAACAAAAGAGCTAAGAATATACCTAGACCCAATAAATTTAATAGGAATCTAACACCATTACCCTCTGGATAAATTGAATTAAGTGGATTAACATCCCATTTTTTAGGCATCCCGACAAAGTCTTTTAACTTTGCACCTATAGGAGTGTTTGTTGATGTAATAGCCTTAACCTGTTCTGAAGTCTCGGCCATCTTTTGTTTTTCTATAACTTCACCTTTGTAACTAAAGTGAATAATAGTCACAACAGCTAATAAAAAGAAACCTATCCAAACAGCTAGTAGGTCTTCGGTAGCAAATAATTTTTTGAAATTCATAGTCGATTTTAAATTTGTTCACACAAATATATGATAATTTACCTACACTAGGTTCATTTAAGGTTCAAAATAAGTATTTAGACGTATCACTTTTTATTAGTTATCCCCACAAGCAATATACTTAACTCATAAAGTATATACATAGGCAAGGCCACCATAATCAAAGTCATAGCATCTGCCGTAGGAGTTATCACAGCCGATATACAGAGCAAAATAACCACAGCATGGCGACGATACTTGCGCATAAAAGCAGAACTTAAAAAACCAAGTTTGGCAGCTAACCAACACAGAATTGGCAATTCAAAAACTAGACCCATCATAAAGTTTAGCATCATCATAGTGCTAATATAAGAATCTAGCGAGATAAGGTTTTGAACCTCAGAACTAACTTGATAAGATGCTAAGAATCTGAAAGTTAAAGGAAAAATCAAGAAGTAGCTCAAAGCCACCCCCATTAAAAACATAAAGTAGCCTGAGAAAATAAACCGACCTGCATAACGTCTCTCATGAGCATAGAGCGCAGGTGAGATAAACCTAAAAATCTCGTATAAAACATAGGGAAACACCACTAAAAAACCAGCATACATAGCGATTTTGATGTGCACCATAAACTGCCTAGATAGCTCAGTATTAATAAGTTCCACATTAAACCCCTCAAGCGATGAGCCCGAGGAAGAAAACCACGAAGATAAATCGCCCAACAAACGGTAGGTAATAAATCCACCGTCTTTGGGCGCTAAAACCACAGCAAACAGCTGTTCTTTGAGCATAAAAGCAGCGACTGACACAGTTATAACCACTATTATAACCCTAAAAAGCACAACCCTTAATTCATCAAGGTGCTCCCAAAATGTCAACTGTTTACCACTCATATAAATCTAAAAAACCTTATTCAGTTTTTTTATCGTCTTCTTTTATTTCTTCTTTTTTATCGTCTTTTTTGTCATCATCAATAGCATTCATGCCATCTTTGAAACTTTTGACTCCTTTGCCCAGACCCTTCATCATTTCAGGAATTTTCTTACCCCCAAAAAGCAAAAGGACAATTAACAGAATAAGAACTATCTCTGTCGTCCCTAAATTACCAATAAAAAGTTGCATCATAACTATTTGTACATTAAGTATTTAACAAAACAATAACCACCTATAACCTGCAAAGCCATACCAGGGATTCCTAATCTAAAATCTTGCACAGCCACATAAAAATCTTTGACCATAGCCCACTCTGCTACTGTTCCCAGCACTTGATATACCAACACAATAGCAAGGAAAGTAAGCAGATTTTGTCGTCTAACTTTTGCCGAGGCAAACCCAGCTACCAAGGCCAAAATCACAGACTTAGCCAAAATCATAGGCAACATAGCCACAGGAGGCATACCAAACAATAGATTATTAATAATAGGTGACAAAACAGCAGTGAGTAAACCCACGCGCCATCCATATTTATAAGACCCTATAAGTGTGAAAAAGTAAATTGGCAATAGTTTAAGCCCTCCACCTGGCACTAGGTGACAAAGCTGAGGCAGGGCGATATTTCCCACCAAAAAAGCAAATACTACAAGATAAGTCTTTAATTGTAAGTAACTTAGCGAATATAATTTTATTTCTCTAGTTTGCATAATCAAATCTTTTATTTATTATCTCAATAATTTTTTCTAAATCATTTTCATCCTTTAACCTCGCCTCGAGTGGACACCAACCTGACTTGTCGCGATTAATCACATAAGGCGTAGTTTGCTCAAAGTTAAGCTTTATTTCGCTCTTTTCAAATATTTTTAGCGCACCTTCGCTAACTACATGGGTTGAAACCTCGCTCACACCGGCTTTAATCATCAGAGCAGCAGCACCTTTACCTATAATTTTGTCGGCAAGAGTAGCACCCTTTAAAAATTCAGGCTCTGAGCATAAAAGGTGAAAAATATCATCAACTCCACGCGAAGTGAAACATCTTATCTCTCCACCTCTAGAGCGACAAACAAGCGAATAACCCCCTTTATCTAACAAATCTAGCACTATTTCTCTAGTTTTAAGGTGTTTTGTTTAAGCGACTCCACATAGCGAGCGATTTTTTTCATCTGCACAGGTATCTTAATTTTCTGAGGACAGTGCACCACACACTCATTACAACCTATACAGTGATTAGCCTGCCTTAACTTAGGCACAGACCTATCATAACCCACCAAGAACGCACGCCTAGCTTTAACATAATTCTCATCTTGCATATCCTCAGGATAATTTGACTCACACACACATGTGTTAAAGTGAGAGAATATAGAAGGAATATCTATCCCATAAGGACAAGGCATACAATATTGACACGTCGTACAAGGGATAATAGGATAATCCATCATCATCTCGGCTATCTCCATTAACAGCGCATCTTCTTTTTCAGAGATTTTCTCAAGTGGCGAATAAGTCGTAATATTCTCCTGCAAATGCTCCATATAAGTCATACCACTAAGCACAGTTAAGACCTTAGGGAAAGTTCCTGCATAACGGAAAGCCCACGATGCGATAGAGCTGTTTGGTCTCTCTTCTTTAAGCATACTAGACAGATACTCAGGCAGTTGACCTAGCCTACCACCCAAGTTAGGCTCCATAATAATCACGTCGATATCTCGTTTTTCAAGCTCTCCATAAAGATATTTACCCACATCGGTGGTTCTCACATTCTTACGTGTAGGATGCAACCAATCTATATAATTCACCTGAATTTGCACAAAGTCCCACTGTATTTCATCATGGCGAGAGAGAAGATAATCATAAACTTTTATATCGCCATGGAACGAAAATCCCAGGTTACGAATACGCCCTGCTTTGCGCTCCTCAACCAAAAAATCCAACATTCCATTATCTAAATAACGTGACTTAAAGGTTTTCCAACCCCCGTTACCCACCGAGTGCATCAACATATAATCTATGTAATCAACCCTAAGAGTTTTAAACGAGTTGTAATACATTTCCTTAGACTTCTTAGGACTCCACAGTGTCTTATTAAAATTAGATAACTTAGTGGCTACAAAGTATTTATCACGTGGGTGGCGCGAAAGAGCCTCACCCAAATATTTCTCAGAAAAACCACGCAAATAGTTAGGCGAGGTATCAAAGTAATTAACTCCGTGCTCTAAGGCATAGTCTATCATCTCAAAGATAGTCTCTTTATCTAGATTGCTGCCGTCCTCCTTCATTTGTTTGAGTTCGGGCCAGCGCATACCTCCATAACCCAGCAGTGAGATTTTATCTCCCTTAGTTTTGCTGGTTCTATACTCCATTTTACCCTTAGGTACTTCTTGGTCGATACTTGCATCTGAGCCTCCACCCTTACAAGCCGTAGCCGCAGCTGTGACCAGGGTTGCACCACCTAAGTATTTAAAGAAATCTCTACGATTTATATTTTTTATATTCTCCGACATAACTATAAAATTTTAAATGGTTCTATGAGTTGCGTAACCCTCAACAAAAATTGCTGCAAATGGACGTGCTGGACATAAATATTCACATGCTCCACAACCTATACATTTTGTGGTGTCTATCATAGGAATTTTTCGTCCATTATATTTTTCGTCTTTTGGTTTAATCATCTTGATAGCTCCCGTAGGACAGTGAGTAGCGCAGTTACCACAGTTTACATCTTTGGTAAGCACCACACAGTTTTTCTCTATATATATCGCTCTACCTATCTGAGTCGATGATTTTTCGGCCACATCTATCTTCTCGATAGCACCTGCGGGACATACCTCAGAACATTTAGTGCACTCAGGCCTACAGTATCCTAATTCAAAAGACATCTCGGGCTGCATAAATTTCATAAGCGAAGTAGATGCCCTGAGCACATTATTCTCACAAACACTAACACACAGCTGACAACCGGTACAATGCTTAGAGAATCTGCGCGCCGAGAAAGAACCTGCTGGCAACACAGCATGATTACGCTTAGGCACTTTTTTATCTTCTATCACAGCCAAACCACCGTCAACTAATTTTTCTTCGGCCTTAACAGCTTGCGTAGCTAGCAAAGCTGCCGTTACTGCCAACATATTTCTTTTTGAACTATCAAGCTCTATCTCTTTTTTGGTTTTAGTTCTCAGTCCAAAGCTAATTGCTCCTTGACGGCAAGAGTCTATACAATCAAAACACACCACACAACGCGAATAATCTATCTCACGCGTAGAAGTTTCTATACACGCGCTTTTACACTTGCGAGTACACAGTGTGCAACCATTACATTTTTCTTGGTCTATCCTAATTTTAAGCAACGAGAATCGCGACACAAAACTAAGCAAAGTTCCCACAGGACACACCGAGTTGCAATAACTTCTGCCCTTACTCCAAGCCAGGCGAGAGACCACCACAAAAGTCACAATAGAGACAATAAACACAGCCAGCGAGCCCAAAGCAATGTCCGTAGGATAAAAAGCATAGCTATTCATCCTCTCGGCAAAGAAATCAAGGGCATTATTACCTAACTTATAAATAGGTTGCAAAAGAGTAGAAACCATACGGCCAAATGCGCTATAAGGCTCAAGAATAGTAACAATAGAAGCAAATCCTGCTAGGATAGAAATCACAAACAAGGCAAAAATACCATAACGCACTTTGCTACAAGCTTTTTTATAAACTACCTTGCGTTTTTTGTTTAGCCTAGAGACCACATCCTGGTAAATGCCCAAAGGACAAATCACCGAACAGTAAAGCCTACCAAAAATAAAAGTCAAAACAAGCAAAATACCTACAACGATAAAGTTGAGAGCTAAAGCTGCTGGCAGAAACTGAACCTTAGCCACCCACCCAAACCAGGTGTGCACAGTGCCCGTAAAATCAAGAAATAACAAAGTAGCCATCGCCATAAAAAGCACAGCCACAGCTATTCTTAGTATCCTGAGAATATTCATATTTAAGTTGTTAGTTGTTACAAAATTAAGAAAATATCTGAGAAATACAAAAAACTAAGAAAAATCCTGCGCATAATATTATCCATTTAAAAAAATCGCTCGCCCTAAAATAACTTTAAAGCGAGCGATAACATCAATTTATAAACTTAAATAAAAATTTTATTCTACTCTATGAGCACCGTCTGAAATTACAACATCATAAACCTTGCAATCAATATCAAATTTATCTTTATACTCACGTTTAACAGTTTCTACAAAATTGCCATATTTGTCCTGCTTAACAATATTAATACAACAACCTCCAAAACCACCTCCCATGATTCTCGAACCACTAACACCACATTCTCTGGCTACTTGATTAATAAAATCTAGCTCCTCGCACGATACTTCATACAGCACACTCAAACCTATGTGAGTGCCATACATCTTGCGCCCAGCCTTCTCATAATCGCCCTGTTTCATAGCCTGGCAAGCATCTAATAATCTATCAACTTCTTCTCTAGCAAATAGTGCACGGATATAATCTTCCTGCGATATTTCGCCTATCACATCCTCCAACCAAGCATACTCAGCATCACGCATAAACTCAACCTCGGGGTGATTTTTAGCTATGGCAGCCACAGCTCTTTCACAAGATTCTCTACGTTTGTTATATGGTGAACCCACCAATTCATGCTTCACACACGAATCCACAAGGCACACTTTATATCCATGACTTTCAGGATCGAAAGGTATATACTCAAACTCACCCGACTTACAATCTAGCTTCATTAAGTGCCCTGTCTTACCATGTATAGATGCAAATTGATCCATGATTCCACATTTTAGACCCACATAATTATGTTCTGTACTTTGCCCCACCTTAGCAAGTTCCATTTTCTCAAAACCGAGGCTCAACATATCATCCAAACCATAAGCAAACACCGAAACCAAGGCCGCCGACGATGACATACCTGATCCAAAAGGCACATCACCCGAAAAAACAGCATCAAAGCCCTCGGGGATAACTGCTCCACGCTTGATTAACTCCCTCACTACACCAAACACATACTTAGCCCAACGCTCATCTGGTGCATCCTCATCGCTCGCAAAAGCAAACTCACAGCTCTCACCCAAATCTAGGGCATGAACTCTAATTTTATTTGTACCATTAAGTTTTATTTCAGCATAGATAGCCTTATCAACAGCTGCAGGCAGAACAAAACCACCATTATAATCAGTATGTTCACCTATAATATTAATACGACCTGGAGAGGCATACAAAGTACCCGTGCAAGAGTACAGAGATAAAAATTTATCTCTTATGAGTGTAGTATTCATTAGTTATTAGGTTTTATTTAGTATTAGTTATTAAACAAACTTAATAAAAAAAACAGTAAACACAAAATAAATCGCACAAAACCCATAAGGATTTTGTGCGATTTATTCTAAATAATTTATCTAAATATTAAGCCTTAGATTTTTCTTCAAAGCCTAAGATTATGCCTTTCCAACCAAGGAATACTAACACAAATGCTACGATACAAAGTATAGAATCAAGGATACTTCCTAGAAAAGGAATAATGCTAAGACCAGCACCAACTATATAAAGTATCATACTAGTTTTAAGTTTTCTAGCGCCTTTTTGGCCTAGTTCTCCAAATGAAGTAGATGCAGTAAATTTACCATAAGCCATAAGCTCCATAACAAAAGCTATTATCATCAAAATAGGAGCAGCTATCCAGCCAAGAACTGGAATCCAACCTACAACAACTGCTACCAAAGACAAAATAATTGCAGTTTTAAGTTTAGATACACCTGCCGAAATAGCCTCATCAGTACCTTCTGTGAGTTTAGTAAGAGATTTCCAGTAGATAAACAAAGCTACCAAAGCAGCGATGCCCACTAACCATGAGTCACTCATAGAATTAAATGTTCTAACAAGTATACTCATAAGGATTACATAAGAACCTTTAGCTGGAACGCTTGTGAACGAGCAACCTAAAGTTTTGCTACTAATAACAAAGCTATAAACCAACAACGCAAGACCCACAACACTAACAATAGCATCAATTACGATATCCTCAGCATAAGCTTGAGCTGAACTTTGCAACTCAGGAAGATTTGCATAAAGCACCATTAAAGCACCTAATGCCGAACAAATCATAAATTTAAGGTCAAGTTTTGAACCTGCTGCGCTAGCTTTCTTATTAAAGAAGAGCAAAGCAATTACATAAAAAACCACTGCTGAAATCAGCACCAAGAAACTAAGGAAACTACTAAAAAGTGCTCCTGAAGTAACTGAAGGTAAGCTAAACTCAGGAATAGCCACAACAACAAGCAATAATAATGCAAATTGCATTAACAAAAATTTAGATAAAGATTGTTTTTCCATAGTATAAAAATTTAGGGTTAAGAATATTTACTTCTCAAATATAGGTGGGTTCTAATTTTTCTTTTTTACTTCAAAATTTAGGACAAGAACCCGTAACGTCCTAAATTAAAGCATCTATTTAATGTCAAAGTTATATAAAAAAGTTCAATAAATCAAACTC
>JAWXTK010000020.1:0-42260 GCA_044433645.1 Rikenellaceae bacterium
CCTCTTTCGAGACATATCCTTTTTTGACATAAGGTGTGTATGTAGCCATATTATATTTTATTATTTGTGTTGCATCTGTGTTGCAAATCTACGAAAATTATCGGAAACCACAAATCACCAGATCAAATAAAAAAGTATAACACTCTGATAACTAGCAATAAATATCAACAATAAAAATTACACTAAAATATCGAGAGTCCCGTCCATACCGCAAAAAAGGAGTTAATACTAAAAGATTAGCTCCTTTTTCGTTACATATATATCACTCGAACCCGCGACCCCATTCGGGCGTAAGCCCACAAAAAATATTCTTATAATGCAAAAAGCATCAAAAGTAACCCAAGGACAAAACCTATACCCCAAATCCAGGTAAAGAACACCATTATTCTTTTGATTGTTAGCATATCCTTTTCCATATTTGAGACTCTCTGCAAAGTTTTAGGAGGATTATATTTGCAAATTTCTGCATATTCCTCGTCTGTAACATCAATAGGAAATTTCTTTGTCATGAAAAATTTTTCCTTTACTGGATCATATTCTGCATCAAAAGGGATAGCGTCATTCGTGCATTCAACTTTTGTCGTTTTTGATTCGTCAATAAGACCCAAAGAAACCAAATGGGCATCGCGTTTTTCTAGTTCAAGTGCTTTTACTTCTTGAAAATACTGTACTAATTTTGGATCCATAGTTTTATTTTAAGGACTTATATGCTCATTCCTTAGCTCGGCTTTAATTGATTGAATACTTCAAAATATTATCTATACCTAATCTTTTAGCGATGTTTTATTTTTAAGAGATAAAGAAATTTGTATTACTACCTGACAAAAAGCATATACAAGTACAGATGTAAGCATAGTTGCTAAACCGTAAGCTAATATTTCGGGATGAAAAACTTCTTCGTATCTAGAATAACGTACACCAACTTGTTCTTGAGAGGAGCACATGCCAATTATAATGAGTCCTCCTAGCAGGCCAACCCAAAGAAATATTTTTGATAATGTGTTTAATAATCGTTCTCTTTTTAGAAGTTCAGAGGTGCTAGGGCTTCCGTATTTGCAAATTTCAGCATACTCCTCGTCTGTGACATCAATAGCTGCTTTATCTGTATAATATCGCTTGCTTACGCTGTCGTATATACTGCCTTTGAATTCCTTTTTAGCATAAATTGGACTAGCTTTTTTAGTATTATCCGTCAGGCCTAACAGTCTTAGATGATTATTGCGTTGTTCGCGTTCTGCGCATTCTGCGATTTCTAAATACTTTTCTAATTTTGGATCCATAGTTTTATTTTAAGGACTTATATGCTCATTCCTTAGCTCGGCTTTAATGGGTTAACGAGTAATAAAGATACAAATAAATCGCCTAAAACAAAACTACCCTACATAATTTTTTATATCTTTGTTAGAGCTCACATTAAAATTACATATAAATGAAAACTAGATTAATAGCAGGAATATCTCTTTTAGCACATCCACTCGCAGGCATAGCTTACGAAAAACCCGATATTATTTACATTCTAGCTGATGATTTAGGCTTTGCTGATGTTGGATTTAATGGCAGCGACATTCAAACCCCAAACCTTGATAGAATAGCTCGCCAAGGTGTTCAGCTTAATAATTATTACGTTTGCCCTGTGAGTTCACCTACACGCGCAGGACTTATGACAGGTCGCTACCCCATACATTTTGGCATGATGCGAGCAGTTGTTAAACCCGATCTTAATTTTGGGGTTGATACGAACGAAGAAATGTTACCCGAAATGCTAGCTAAGGCGGGTTATGACTACCGTGGAGCATTTGGCAAGTGGCACTTAGGTCACCACCAAACTAAGTGGTTGCCTCATAACAGAGGATTTACTCAATTCATAGGTTGCTACAATGGTGCAATAGACTACTTCAAAAAAACACGTAATAAAACACCAGATTGGCACCACAACGGCAAACCACTCAAGGAGGCAGGCTACTCGACAGACCTTATAGGTCAGCACACCGTAGAATTTATCGAAAGCGTGCCTAAGGACAAGCCCTACTTTGCTTACGTAGCATTTAATGCGCCTCATGCCCCCTTTGATGCCAAGCCTGAAGATATTGCCAAATATCCTAATATAGAGGACAAGAAAAAGAGATATGCGGCCATGGTTGACTGTATGGACCAAAACATAGGTAAGATATTAGAAGCCGCAGAAAAACGAGGTAATTTAGATAATACCTTCATAGTATTTAGCTCCGACAATGGAGGGGTTAAAGCTATTGCAAATAACGGATTAATGCGTAGTGGCAAGACCTACACTTATGAGGGAGGAATACGTGTCGCAGCGTGTGCTATGTGGGAAAAAGGAGGAATCACTGGAGGTAAGATTATCCGCGAGCGCATGGGCTACATTGATATGTTCCCAACATTTAAACACGTAGCCTATAACGGCAAAAAAATGCCTAAGGCTAAGAATCCTTTAGACGGTGAGAATGTACTTGATCTAATGAAGGGCAAAAAACGCACAAAAGACCGTATTTGGTTCAGTTATCTTGACTATGACAGCAAGACTAAGACTGAGCGTTTAGGCGTAAATTATGGGGATTGGAAACTTGTTGTAATGCGTCCTGCCCCTGACAATAATAAGCCAGGTGTGGCGACAGTATGTGAGTTGTTTAAATTAGACGATAAAAACCAGGAAGTAACAGTTGTTGAGAACAAGGAAATGGAGGCTAAGTTGCTTAAGAGCTTGGAGGAATTTTTGAGTGACAATAAGCAAAAGAAACAAGTTGGAAGGTCTGGCGATGGCATTAAGGGCTTTAAGCCCGAGCCTGATTGGGAGCCAACTAGGTAGAGTTATAAATTATAAGTTATAAAAAAAAAGAACGGCGCTCCCAAAAAGGAACGCCGTTTTCTTATCGAAATAAAAAACCTTAAAATTAAGATTTTTTAGATGCTGCAGATTTTGCAACCACTTTTTTAGCACCTGATACTTTAGGAGCTGCTGTACGTGGAGCACTTGGTTTAGCTGTTTTTTTAGCTGCTGGTTTAGCCTTTACAGCCTCAGCACCTTCAACTACAACTGCGTCTTCAACTACTGCGTCAGCTTTTTTAGCTGTGCTGCGGCTACGACGAGTTTTAGCTTTTTCAGCAACTTGAACTTCTTTACCGTAAGTTTCGTTGAAGTCAACTAGCTCGATAAAACACATTTCAGCTGCATCTCCCAAACGGAAACCAGTTTTAAGGATACGAGTGTAACCTCCTGGGCGTTCTGCAATAGCTGGAGCTATTACACGGAAAAGTTCTGCTGTAGCCTCTTTGTCTTTAAGGTAGCTAAATGCTGTACGACGAGAGTGCGTTGTGTCTAATTTTGATTTTGTGATAACTGGCTCAATATACATACGCAAAGCTTTAGCTTTAGCAAGCGTAGTATTGATTCTCTTGTGCATAATAAGAGAAGTAGCCATGTTCGCAAGCATAGCCTTGCGATGTGAAGCCTGACGGCCTAGGTGATTAAATTTTTTGTTATGTCTCATGATTAATCCTTATCAAGTTTGTAGATTGAAACATCCATACCGAAATGGAGGTTTAATGAAGTAAGCAAATCGTCAAGCTCAGTTAGTGACTTCTTACCAAAGTTTCTGAATTTCAACAAATCATTTCTGTTGAAACGCACCAAATCACCTACTGTGTCAACCTCAGCTGCTTTTAAGCAGTTAAGCGCACGTACAGATAAGTCTTGGTCAGAAAGCTTAGTTTTAAGTAATTGACGCATGTGCAATACATCTTCATCAAATTCTTCTGCTGAGTTACTTTCTTCCATGTTCAATGTAATTTTCTCGTCTGAGAACAACATGAAGTGGTGGATAAGAATCTTAGCAGCCTCTTTTAACGCTTCTTTTGGATGAATTGAACCGTCCGTAGTAATCTCCAAGTTAAGCTTTTCGTAATCCGTTTTTTGCTCAACACGATAGTTTTCAACCGAAAACTTAACGTTTTTTATAGGTGTGTGAATAGAATCTATTGGCAATAGACCAAACTCAGCATCAGCAGGGCGATTTTCATCAGAAGGCACATAACCACGTCCCTTACCAATAGTCAAATCAAACTGAACTTTTGTTTCTGGAGTTAATCTACAAATAACCAATTCAGGATTCAATACCTTAAAATTTGTCAAAAAATTAGAGATGTAGCCGGCAGTCAGTTCGCTTTGTCCTGCAACGTTAACAGTAACTTTTTCGCTGTCTACGTTATCTACAGTTCTTATAAAGCGCACTTGCTTTAGGTTAAGAATAATGTCAATCATCCCTTCCATCACACCGGGGATAGCGGCAAACTCGTGATCGACACCCCCAACTTTAACAGTTGTAATCGCGTATCCTTCCAAAGATGAAAGCAAGATGCGACGTAGGGCATTGCCGACAGTCATACCAAAACCCGGCTCTAACGGACGGAATTCAAATTTTCCGAAGTTAGACGTTGATTCAAGCATGATGACCTTTTCAGGTTTCTGGAATGCTAATATTGCCATAATTATGCTACTTTTTAATTTAATTATTACTACTTAGAGTACAATTCGACGATTAGTTGCTCTTTGATGTTTTCTGGAATATCTTCTCTGTCAGGTCTTTGCATAAATTTACCTGTCATAGATGCTTGATCCCACTCCAACCAAGAGTAACGGCTTTTTGAGCCACCAATCAAAGAGTCAGTGATAACCTCTAGTGATTTAGATTTCTCACGTACAGACACTACATCACCAACTTTTAGTTCGTAAGATGGAATGTTTAGCACTGAACCGTTCACTGTAATGTGACGGTGAGAAACCAATTGACGGGCTGCTGCACGCGAAGGAGCGATTCCTAGACGGTAAACAACATTGTCAAGACGGCACTCAAGAAGTTTTAGCAAGTTCTCACCTGTGATACCACCGATACGAGCTGCTTCTTCAAATGTTCTACGGAATTGTTTCTCCAACAAACCGTAAGTTGCTTTAGCTTTTTGTTTTTCAGTAAGCTGAACACCATATTCAGATACTTTTTTACGTTTACGAGCTAAACCGTGTTGTCCTGGAGGATAATTTTTCTTTTCAAGAACTTTATCTGCTCCAAAGATTGCTTCGCCAAATTTTCTGGCGATTTTGCTTTTTGGTCCTATATATTTTCCCATTGTATTATTCGTTTATTGCTTTTAATAATTTTTGTTACTTTCCTAAATAATGCGACTAAACCTTATTCGCCTAAAGATTAGACTCTACGACGGTTAGGTGGGCGACATCCATTGTGTGGAAGTGGTGTAACATCAATGATTTCAAGCACTTCAATACCAGCTCCATTGATCGTACGAATCGCTGATTCACGACCAGAACCTGGACCTTTAACATAAACTTTTACTTTACGCAAGCCTAAATCATAGGCTACTTTAGCGCAATCTTGTGAAGCCATTTGAGATGCGTAAGGTGTGTTCTTTTTAGAACCACGGAAACCCATCTTACCAGCTGAACTCCAAGAGATTACATCACCATTAGCATTTGTAAGCGTGATGATAACGTTGTTGAAAGTAGAGTGTACGTGAGCCATACCTTGAGCCTCAACTTTAACAACTTTCTTTTTAACTGTTCCAGTTTTTTTTGCCATAACTCTACTTATTACTTAGTTGCTTTTTTCTTGTTTGCTATTGTTTTCTTACGTCCTTTGCGAGTACGAGCGTTATTTTTTGTGCTCTGTCCTCTAACAGGAAGACCCAAACGGTGACGGATACCACGGTAACAACCGATGTCCATCAAGCGTTTGATGTTCAATTGAACTACTGAACGGCATTCACCTTCTACAAGGATGCCTGATTCTGCGATTGCTCCACGAATTGCAGCGATATCATCATCACTCCAATCTTGAACTTTTGTATCGCAGCTAACTCCTGCTGAAGCAAGAATTTTCTCAGAAGTGCTACGTCCTATACCATAAATATAAGTTAGTCCGATAACACCACGTTTATTATTTGGTAAATCTACACCTACTATACGTGCCATAAATTAATTTTGTTTTAAAATTTTAGCTTCAAAAGGTATTAACCTTGACGCATTTTAAATTTAGGATTCTTTTTGCAAATTACATAAAGTCTGCCTTTACGTTTAACGATTTTGCAATCCTCACTTCTTTTTTTGATTGATGTTCTAACTTTCATTTTTAAGACATCTAAATGTTATTTATACCTGAAAGATATTCTACCTTTTGATAAATCATAAGGTGACATCTCTACTTTAACTTTATCTCCTGGCAAAATTTTGATATAGTGCATCCTCATTTTACCTGAGATATGTGCAGTGATTATGTGGCCGTTGTCTAGTTCAACCCTAAACATAGCGTTTGACAACGCTTCTATAATTACACCGTCTTTTTCAATTGCAGTTTGTTTAGCCATAAAAATTATTATTCTTTTAATGCAGCTTCAACTATACTTAAATCAGTTAGTACATCGGGCCCCTTTTTTGTGATTGCTACTGCAACCTCAAAGTGTGCCGATGGTTTTCTGTCTCTAGTTCTCACAGTCCAACCATCATTCTCGAATACTATTTGTTTTGCTCCCATATTTATCATTGGTTCAATACATAGAACCATCCCCTCTTTTAATAGGGGCCCACGTCCTCGTTGTCCGTAATTTGGTACTTCCGGTTTCTCGTGCATTTCACGACCCAAACCATGGCCAACTAATTCTCTAACTACTGAGAATCCGTGCTTTTCTGCATGCTCTTGCACAGCGTAAGATATATCGCCAACGCGATTACCTATTATTGCTTGTGCGACACCCTTATATAGAGCCTCTTTGGTCACCTTGGCAAGTTCTGCCACAGATGGAGAGATTTCTCCCACAGCGAAGGAATAAGCGCTGTCACCATAGAACCCCTTTAGAATTGTGCCACAATCTACTGAAACAAAATCTCCTTCTTTAAGTACATAATTTGAAGGTATACCGTGTACTACTTGTTCGTTAACCGAAATACAAAGTGTAGCTGGAAAACCTCCATAACCCAAAAAACCTGGAACAGCACCATGTGAACGAATAAAATCTTCGGCGATAGTGTCTAACTGTTTAGTTGTGATGCCTGGTCTAATATTGCGACCCACCTCAGCTAAAGTCTCACTCACCAAGAGATTATTTTCTCTCATGATTTCAATTTCCTCTGCGTTTTTTAAGTGTATCATCTTTAAAGTTAAAGCTTGAGTGCTATTTTTACGTATCTAAATTATAATTACGAGCGACCTTTGATTCTGCCAGTTTTCATCAAACCGTCATAATGGCGAAGTAGCAAGTAACTTTCTATCTGCTTAAGAGTGTCAAGAACAACACCTACCAAGATTAACAGTGAAGTACCTCCATAAAATAGAGCGAACTGGCTGTTGATACCCATTTTAGTTGCAAATGCTGGCAAGATTGCTACGATTGCAAGGAAAATAGAGCCTGGAAGAGTGATTCTAGTCATTATGGTGTCAAGATAATCAACGGTTTTCTTACCTGGTTTAATACCTGGGATGAAACCACCATTACGTTTCATATCATCTGACATCATATTGGGATTAACTGTGATAGCTGTGTAGAAATAGGTAAATGCCATCACCAACAAACCGAATACAAGGTTATACCAAAGACCTGTGTAATCAGCAAACGTAGCTGCGAACCCTTGCATTGACTCAAAACGGCCAAAGAACATAGGAACGAACATCAAAGCCTGAGCAAAGATGATAGGCATTACACCTGCAGCGTTGATTTTAAGAGGAATATATTGACGGACACCTCCATATTGTTTGTTACCCACGATACGTTTTGCATATTGTACAGGGATCTTACGAACTGCCTGAACAAGAGCAATAGTAGCTGCGAATACCAAGAACAGCATAACAAGCTCAGCCACTAACATTACTAAACCACCGGTAGTTTCAGTAAAACGTGAGTTGAACTCTGCAAGCATTGCTTGAGGCATACGAGCAACAATACCGACCATGATAATTAGTGAAACACCATTACCGATTCCTTTGTCTGTAATTTTCTCGCCAAGCCACATAACAAACATGGTTCCTGCTATCAAAACGATAGTTGCGCTTATTGTAAATAGTACGCTTGAGCGTCCTAGAACAAAAGCAGCATCAGGTAGCTGTGCATGAAGGTTTGCAAGATAAGCTGGTCCTTGTAGCAATAAAACTACAATTGTCAGATATCTTGTCCATTGGTTGATTTTGCGACGACCACTTTCGCCTTCTTTCTGCAATTTTTGGAAATAAGGAACAACGATTCCCATTAACTGAATTACGATAGAAGCCGAGATGTAAGGCATAATACCTAGTGCAAAAATCGAAGCATTAGCAAAAGCACCTCCCGAGAAGATGTTAAGCAGTCCTAGCAGGCTGTTGCCATCGCCAGAAACTTGATTTTGCAAGGCTGTTAGTGCCTCAGGATTAATACCTGGAATCACAACAAAACTTCCAAAACGATAGATAAGTAGAAGACCTATCGTATAGATAATTCTATTACGTAGTTCTTCTATCTTATATATGTTCTTAATTGTTTCTATTAATTTCTTCATTTTTGAAGATTTTTTATAGTTTTACGGCAGTACCACCTTGAGCCTCGATAGCTGCGATGGCTGATTTTGAGAATGCGTGAGCTGTAACTTCCAACTTTTTAGAGATAGTACCTTTAGCAAGTACTTTAACTAATTGGGTTTTAGATACAAAACCAGCTTCTATTAAAGTTGCAACTGAAATTACTTCGGTTGAAAGTTTAGCTGCTAGTTCTTCCAAAGTAGATAGGTTGATTGCCTTGTATTCTACTCTATCGTGTGGAGTAAAACCAAATTTAGGCAAACGACGTTGAAGTGGCATTTGACCACCCTCAAAACCTACTTTAGATGAGTAACCAGAACGTGACTTAGCTCCTTTGTGACCACGTGTAGATGTACCACCACGGCCAGAACCTTGTCCACGACCAATTCTCTTCTCTCTGTGTGTTGACCCTTGTGCGGGTTTTAGACTATTTAAATTCATCGTTATTCTTACTTTATTCTTATTTAACTTCTACGACAACCATGTGACGTACTTTAGTAACCATACCACGGATGATAGCTGAATCATCGTGCTCTACTACTTGACCGATTTTACGAAGACCTAGTGCATCTAGATTTCTGCACTGTTTCTCAGTTGCTCCGATACGGCTTTTTGTTTGTTTAATACTTAATTTTGCCATTTTTCCTTGTCGCTTATTAACCGTTAAACACTTTATTCATTGAAATACCTCTTACTTGAGCCACGCTATAAGCATCTCTAAGTTCAGTTAGAGCGTTAACTGTAGCTTTCACCAAGTTGTGAGGGTTAGAAGAACCTTTACTTTTTGCCAACACGTTGTGAATACCAACGCTCTCAAGCACTGCACGCATCGCACCACCTGCGATAACTCCTGTACCAGGAGCTGCTGGGCGAATCATAACTAGTGAACCAGAGTAACGAGATTCTTGTTTGTGAGGAATAGTTCCTTTTAATACTGGGATTTTAACTAGGTTTTTCTTAGCATCTTCGATACCTTTTGAGATTGCCAAAGTAACCTCGCTAGCTTTACCTAGACCGTATCCTACGATACCATTCTCATTTCCTACAACTACGATAGCCGAGAAAGAGAATGTACGACCCCCTTTAGTTACTTTTGTAACACGCTGAATACTAACCAATCTATCTTTCAGCTCTAGGTCGCTTGTTCTTACTTTATTTACTTTTGTATTTGACATACCTTTTCTTAGAATTTAAGACCTGCCTCACGTGCAGCGTCTGCTAAAACTTTTACTCTTCCGTGATATAGGTAACCGTTACGATCGAAAGATACTTCCGTAACACCTTTAGTGATAGCTCTCTGTGCTGCAAGTGTTCCTACTAGTGCAGAGATTTGACTTTTGTTTAGTCCAGCTGCTTTTTCAGCGATTTCCTTCTCAGTAGAAGAAGCTGCCGCTAAAGTAACACCTGAAAGATCATCTATTAGCTGTACGTAGATAGACTTGTTGCTTCTAAATACAGTCATACGAGGTTTTGATGCAGAACCGTTAACGATTTTACGGATACGCATTTTAATCCTCATTCTTCTTTGTAACTTATTTAATGACATATTTTCTTAAATTTTACTATTTAGCGTTAGCAGATTTACCAGCCTTACGACGTAGTTGCTCACCAACAAACTTAATACCCTTACCTTTATATGGTTCTGGTTTACGCAATGAACGAACCTTTGCAGCAACTTGACCGATAAGTTGTTTATCTATACTAGAAAGTGTTAGGATAGGATTTCCTTTTTTCTCTGTTACAGCAGTAGCTTTAACTTCAGCAGGTAGACTCATGTAAATATCGTGAGAGTAACCTAGTGAAAGTTGAAGAATATCTCCTACAACTTCTGCTTTAAAACCTACACCTACTAATTCTTGCTTAGTTTCGTATCCTTTAGATACACCCACTACCATGTTGTTAATCAGTGAACGATAAAGACCGTGCATTGAACGGTGACGTGGTTGATTTGTTGGACGCTCAACAGTCAATACATCTCCCTCAACTTTGACAATTAGATCTGAATCAACTTTTTGACTCAATTCTCCAAGAGGGCCTTTAACGCTTACCGTGTTATCAGCAGAGATAGTTACACTAACTCCAGCAGGCAAGTTTACAGGTAATTTTCCAATTCTTGACATTTGTTTTTTCTTTAAATTTTAAACAATAAATAATTAGTAGACGTAGCAAAGTACTTCTCCACCTACATTTTCTTGGCGTGCTTTTTTGTCTGTCATCACACCTTTAGAAGTAGAAAGAATAGCAATACCCAATCCATTCAAAACTCTTGGCATTTCATCCACACCTGCGTATTTACGCAAACCTGGACGGCTAACACGTTTAAGGTTTTTGATTGCATTGACCTTTGACTCTGGGTGATACTTCAAAGCGATTTTGATTGTAGAAAAACCTTTCTCATTAGTATCAAATTTGTAAGCAAGAATATAACCTTGCTCATACAGGATTTTTGTCATCTCCTGCTTGATTTTTGAACCGGGAGCTTCAACCACCTTGTGGTTGGCTTTCACCGCATTTCTAACTCTCGTTAGAAAATCCGAAATTGGATCTGTCATGATAAATAATTAATAATTAAATAGTTAACTACCAAAAAGGTGGGTTATAAACGCACACAATTCGGCCTTTACTTTATGCAAAGTTCGCAAAGATAAATATTATTTTCTAATAAACAAAATATTATTAGCTTAAAATCAACAAGTTAGGCTTTTTTTAGTTTCTAGAGCCACTAGCGTTTGGGGATAGCCACCTTGTCGTTATTCTGAGTTTGGTTACTTACAAATCTTACGATTTGTGGCACTCCGACCAAAATGCTAAAGCATTTTGTTTTTTAGGAGTCTCGTGCCCCGTTGACATTTAACGCCTTAACGGCAGCCGGCCGCGACTAGCATCGAGCTTATAGCCTAGGTCTAAACACCTTAGTGGCTCTTGAAACTAAAAACTAACAACTTAAAACTTTTAACACCCAAGTCTTTCTTATAGCATAAAAAGTTTTTCCTATTGCATAATAATTCTATTTCATTACTTTTGTGTAAGAATTATTCGTTTTTAAGTTTATTACATATAGCATTGAGCTATTATTAGGAGTTGGAAAAATCGCCAAATTTAACCAAACAAAACCTCTTTAATAATAGGTAAAATGCTCATGCACTTGCGTGGGCTTTACTTATTTTTGAGGTTTTGGGCGTTTGGCGATGCCTTCCAACTAATGTAGGTATTGCCCACGCATTTATTTTGCGCTGGGGTTTTATTAATTTTAAAAACTAACGCATTATGAAAAACCACAAAGAAAACTCAGTATTTATCCTAGGGGATGCTTACTTCAACGCAAACAAAGAAATCCTAACTGGGGGCATTATCAGTTTATACAACCAAGGTTATCGCACATTTTACTCATCTAATGGATGTGATTTTGACAGAGAGGCTTGCAGTATAATAAAATCATTAAAAGACACTACACTACACCTCTGCAATGCGAGTAACACAACCAAAATTCAGCAATATATAAATAGTGTATCTACGATTTTAACCTATATTTCGCCTTTAGAATTACGCAAAAGAGACGACAACGACCAAATTTTCACTTTGGGTGATTTTCCCATTTCACACATATATAATAATAGGAGGTCTTTAAATGTTAAGGTTATTAATTTATTTTCTTCAATACATGATGTTAGTTTGAAGCCTGTAAGCTAATGACTAAATCTTCACGCCACACCGAAAATAATTTAGATTACAAATCTTACGATTTGTGGCACTCAAAGAAAAATGCACGCATTTTTCTGTTTATGAGCTCTCGTGCCCCGTTGACATTTAACGGCTTAACGGCAGCCGGCCGCGACTAGCATCGAGCTTATAGCCTAGGTCTCAACACCTTAGCGAAAAATAATTTATAACTCATAATTCTACCAATCTACCCCCTCGCCCAGAAATTCATTCGCCTTAGAAAAATGCTTGCACCCAAAAAAACCACGATAACTAGACAAGGGCGAGGGGTGGACACTCGTCAAAATTAAATTCTTCGACCCGTTAACAACCTTACACTTTCTCTGAGCGTAACTCCCCCAAAGCATATAAACTACACCCGATTTATTCTGCGATACCTTATATATAATAGCATCCGTAAATTTCTCCCACCCCTTCTTAGCATGCGAGGCCGGAGCGTGGGCCCTCACACTCAGCACAGCATTTAGCATAAGCACCCCTTGACGAGCCCAGCGCTCTAGATCGCCCCAAAGAGGTGGCTCAGCGCCTACATCATCACGGATTTCCTTGAATATATTTCTTAAAGAAGGTGGGAAATCGACCCCCTCATTCACAGAAAAGCACAGACCATTGGCCTGACCCACATTATGGTAGGGGTCTTGGCCTATAATCACAACTTTAACAGAGTCCAAAGGGCAAAGATTCAGCGCCCTAAAAAGATTTTCTCTCTTAGGGTACACCGTATAATTTTCATACTCACTCTCCAGAAAACTCTCCAAGGATTTGAAATAAGGCTTTTCAAATTCTTCCTTTAAAAGTTCTCGCCAAGAGTTATCCAAATTAAATTCCATATTATTCTATAAGCATTTTACAAGTGCGCGCGCGAGTGTTCTTAATTGTTTATCTAAGATAATATATTGAGGCATTATATATATAAGTGTGCCAAAGGGGCGTATCCACACTCCCTCGCTCACAAACTTCGCCTGCAAACTAGCCATATCGACCCTCTCTTTCATCTCAACTACTCCGATTGCGCCCAACACCCTCACGTCTTGCACTCCCTCATGATTTTTCGCCCCTGCAAGCTCCTCGGTGAGTATAGTCTCAATTTCTTTGATTCTATCCAACACACCAGGCTCGGTAATCATATCCACAGCCTCACATGCCAGGGCACACGCCAAGGGATTTCCCATAAACGTAGGCCCATGCATAAGCTCCGAGGGTGAACCCCCAGAAATAGTCATAGCCACATTATCCGTAGCCATAACAGCAGCGAAACTCATATAACCACCCGTAATTGCTTTGCCCAAACACATAATATCTGGGGTGAACTCAGCCCACTCAGAGGCAAAAAGTTTACCTGTACGCCCAAAGCCTGTTGCTATCTCGTCGGCTATGATTAGGATATCGTATTTTTTACAGATTTCACTTAGTTTTTTTATGTAATTAGGGTGATAAAACCACATACCCCCTGCTCCCTGCACTATGGGTTCAAGTATAAAGGCTGCTATGCTCTCATGGTTTTGCTCTATCATCTCAGCCGTTTGCTCAAAGGCCTCATCATGCCACACATCCGAGAAAGCAACGCTAGGCTTAGGAGCAAAATACTGCAAAGGCAAGCGCCCCGAGTACATAGAATGCATACCCCCCTGGGGGTCACACACGCTCATTGCATGCCAGGTATCGCCATGATAGCCACCCAAGAAAGTTGCAATTTTATTTTTATCTTTTTTGCCACTAGCATACATATATTGTATAGCCATTTTAATTGCCACCTCAACAGAGACCGAGCCTGAGTCACAATAAAACACACGATTTAGCCCCTCGGGGGTAATATTTATAAGTTTCTGAGCTAGGCTCACAGCAGGTTCATGTGTCAAACCCCCAAACATAACGTGCGAGACTTGTTTTACTTGGCGCAATAATGCCTTGTTTAGTCTTTTATTATTGTATCCATGAACCGTAGACCACCAAGAACTCATGCCGTCAATTAATTTTCTACCGTCGGCGAGTTTAATAATAGCACCCTTAGCTGATTTTACCTCATAAACGGGCAAAGGATTAATCATAGAGGTGTAGGGATGCCAAATATGTTCCCTATCATAATCCAAAAGGTTTTTTCTTGTCAGTTTCATCTACTAAATATCTTAGGTATTAAACAAAGGTATGATTTATGCTCTGAAAAATTATAAGATCAGGGCAAATATTATACAAAAAAGCCATAAAAATAGAAAAATATTGTAATCATTATATTTTTGTTGTAAATAATGTTGTAAATTAGCAATAAAAATAGTAATATTGCATCATAGAATAATAACTAATAAACTTAAAAAACGCAAAATTATGTTAAAAAGAAACGACCTAGAAACTCAACCCACCATTGTAAAATATGCCCAGCCTTTCAGAAACGGCATACAACCTCACTCTTTCTCAAGACTTGGAATAGGTTTTGTGATAAGAGGGCAAAAGAATATTTATAACGGCGACGTTTGCCAACGCGTAAATCAAGGCGAAGTATTTTATCTTGGCACAGGAAATCATTACACCGAGGATATCCCAACTGGAAACAAACCTTTTGAGCAGATTATGTTTTACTACACTCACGACCAAATCAGCTCCATTCTATCGAGATTAAACCAAGCCTACAATGTCAACATCCAAAACGATCACGTATGTGATAACTGCCGCGAGAACCCTCACGTGATTTTCCCGGCATGGAACTCTCTAAAAAATTTCTTTTCTTCGACCAACCAATACATCAAAGATAATATTTTTATTGATAACCCCACGGCGCAATTAATCAAAATGACTGAATTAATTTATCTTCTTCTAACTCAGAAAGATTGCTGCCTGAGAAACAAGCTATTAAACAATGTTGACACAGCAAAAGAACAATTTGAAAATATAATTCACGATCACATATTTGAGGATATCTCTATTGACATGCTTTCTCAAAAATGCAACAGAAGTTTAACTTCGTTTAAAAAAGAATTCAAGAAACATTTTTACATACCTCCTCACAAATGGTTTCTAAAACAACGACTTATGCACTCACGTTTACTTCTAATTTCAACAAATAAGTCGGTAGCTGAAGTAGGCATAGATTGCAACTTCCCAAACACATCTCATTTTATAAAACTATACAGAAAAGAATACGGCATGACACCCTCTACTTATAGAAATACCTATAAATACAGCAGCGAAATAAAAAATAACATAGATTTTTTAGAAAATAATAAGCCAGCAACTCATTATTCCGAGCTAGAAAACTCACTCCAAGCGCCACATTTTTAAAAATTACAGGGTGTATTTTTTAAAAAAACTTATTTACCCCCTTATTTTGTTTCTTTCAAATTTGGTGATTGAAAATATTTTTCTATCTTTGTTATACCAAGAGCGTAAGGAATACGTCTTTACTCCTCTATTAATCTAACTACCTAACCAAGAATTACGCAGATTTTGCTCATCACAAAATCTGCTTTCTTGTTTTATAACCTGAGTATTAGACAAAGAGAATTTTTATCCAAATCTTTAATTTATAAAAGGCTAGTAATCACACCCTCCAAATCATCTAAGTAAAGCATATTTGCAGCATCGCTCTTACCATTATCAGGATCAGGGTGCACCTCAAAGAAATAACCATTAGCCCCAAAAGCCTTAGCAGCCAAGGCCATAGCTGGCACAAATTCTCTATTACCCACAGTCTTGCCATCACCAGCACCTGGCCTTTGCACCGAATGCGTACAATCCATAATAACACGAGGCGTGACATCCAACATATCTGCAATATTTCTAAAGTCTACGACTAAATTGTTGTAACCAAAGCAATTTCCACGCTCAGTAAGCCAAACATTAGCATTTCCACTTTGCTCAACCTTTTGCACAGGATAAACCATATCCTTGCCCGATAGGAATTGCGCCTTTTTAACATTAACTATCTTACCTGTTTTAGCTGCAGCGACTAACAAGTCTGTTTGACGACACAAGAAAGCTGGGATTTGAATAATATCAACCACTTCACCTATAGCCTGGGCCTGCACACTCTCGTGGATATCTGTGGTTAGTGGCAAATTATATTTTTCGCCTATATCACCTAGCATCTTAAGCCCTTTTTTAAGCCCCGGACCACGAAAAGCTGCGAGTGAAGTGCGATTAGCTTTGTCAAATGATGCTTTAAAAACTATCTGCACATCTAATTTTTCGCGCAGATAAACTAACTGCACTGCTACTTGCTCTAATAATTCCATGCTCTCTATTACGCATGGACCTGCAATAAATATAGGTTTGTCGGCTTTAAACATAATTTTTTACTTTTTATATAACATTCCTTGGCAAAGGTTATCTTTCTCTAATTTTTTCTCTAACATACGCCAGAGTTCATCGTTTCGTATCTTGCCCCACGAAGGACTCACTAGAAATCTTGGTGGCGCTTCACTTGCAAAACGCTCAACTATTATATCATCTCTAAGGCTAATTAAAATCTCGCTAAAAAGTTCAATATATTGCTCCACACCCCAAAAATGAAAAAAATCTGGATTCTCTAAGTAATCTCTCTCCATTTGGGTATCTTTAAATATCTGCAACTGATGAAATTTAATGCTCTCAAGTGGCAGAGAATTTATCATATCACATTGCTCCAAAAGCATCTTTTCGCTCTCTCCAGGTAAGCCCAAAATAAAATGTGCCCCCGTGTGTATCCCTCTCTCTGCTGTCATTTTAACAGCCCTTTTAGCACACTCAAAATCATGGCCACGGTTTATCGTGCGCAGAGTTTTATCATAACACGACTCTATCCCATACTCTATTGCAACATAATATTTTTCGGCCAAGCTGGCAAAATAATCCAACTTCTGCTCATCCACACAGTCGGGTCTAGTACCAACTATTATGCCCTTTACTCTAGGCAGCGAAAGCGCGCTATTATAAATCTCCTTTAGCTTGTCTAAAGGCGCATAAGTATTGGAAAACGATTGAAAGTAGGCCAAAAAATTATCTGCCCTACGATACCTCGCCTCATGAAATTCCATGCCTTGAAGTATCTGCGTTTTCACATCGCCCCCCCTCATGCAGTACGAAGGCGAAAAAGCCTCGTTATTGCAATAAGTACATCCTCCTGTGCCCACCTTGCCATCTCTATTCGGGCAAGTGAAACCTGCATTTATAGTCACTTTCTGAAGTCTTTGGCCAAAAAGTGATTTAAAATATGAGGAGTAACTCCTAAAACGTCTACCGTCAGGGTACATTGCCGATTAATTTTTAAGTGCTGCTATAAAACTCTCGTTTTGTTTCCAAATATGCTCTGTCTGCAACCACAATTCTCTAGCATAAGCACTTTTGGAAGGTCTATCGCTCTCTATCTCAGCTATAAATTCTTCGTCAGCTGGGTGAGCATCCAAGGTAAATTCTGTGAAATAAGGCTCAAAACTTTTTTTGAAGTGACGTAATTCTCCCTGCTCGATTTTACCTCCTTGCAAGAATCCACTCCACAATTTCAATATGCTTTTCTCGGGATATTTGTCCGAGATATCGTCTATTACCTCGTCAAAAAGCTCCCATTCCTCTAGTGCTACATAGCTGTATGCCAGGCGTTTAGTTGCATCTGTGTGATCCTCGGGATCTAAATCCAACAACAATTCACACATAGCTGCCGACATCTCGAAATCACCAATTAAAAAGTGGTCAATAGCCGTGAAACTCAGTAGCATCATAGCATTGTAACTATTTTTATCCTCCCAATCAAGGCTTATAGCCTCGTCCTCAGGAAGCAATTTCATAAGCTGTTGAAAACCCTCATAACGCAAGTCGCACGCTCCTTTTACGTTATCGCACATCTCCAATTTTTGAGAATCATACAAGATTTTCTCGAAGGTTGTGGGGGTGTTTTCATCATAGACAATCTGAAAATTATTGTCTATAGTTGGTTGAAGCTCAGCTTTTATCATTTTTTTAAATAAATTATTTTAACTAGTATCAAAATCACTTCTGTAAGTGCCGTAGCTAAGAAATATGATACATCTATTGGTAGAGATAACATGATTGCATTACTAAACAAAAACGCCGAAGTAATAAAAGTCATAAACAGCGCTGGAAGTAAAGTAATGAAATAATTTTTACTGTTTTTGTATAAATAAACAGTTATTGCCCAAAGAGTTACAACTGCAAAAGTTTGATTAACCCAGGCAAAGTAACGCCAAATAATAGCAAAATCAATTTGTGTTAAATAAAAACCAATCACAAAAAGTGGCACACAAATATAAATACGTTTAGCAAGATTTTTTTGACTTATCTTAAACATATCAGCAACTATCATACGCGCACATCTAAATGCTGTGTCACCAGTAGAAATAGGCGCTGCAACAACTCCTAGTAGGGCTAAAATACCTCCTATTTTGCCCAAAGTAGTCTTAGAAATAACATCCACAGCCCAAGCTGCGTTTGAGCCATGCTCCAAAAGTTGAGTGTTCAAAGCCTCAACACCACCAAAGAAAGCCATAGCAATAGCTGCCCAGATAAGTGCGATTATGCTCTCAGAAATCATAGCCCCATAAAAAATCGGGCGACCCTGCTTTTCGTTAGTCATACAACGAGCCATAAGTGGCGATTGAGTAGCATGAAAACCCGACAATGCCCCACAAGCTATGGTAATAAAAAGCGTGGGGAATATTGGCAAAGCCTCTTTATTTGTGTGCATATTCTCTAAGCTCATCTCAGGAATAGAGTAATCACCAAAAATTAATGCGCCAAATAATCCGAAGGCCATAATAAGCAATGCAGCTCCAAAAATAGGATAAATACGACCAATTATTTTATCAATAGGCAGCAAAGTTGCAACTATATAATAAGCCAAAATTATCAATAGCCAAGTGGTCAAATTCCAACCCGTCATACCTGCCAAAAGTCCTGCTGGGCCTGTCAAAAACACTGCCCCCACCAACACCATAAGCACGATAGAGAACCAACGCATAAATTGTTTAACACTCACACCCAGATACTTACCTATAATTTCAGGGTAGCTCAAACCCTTATTCTCGATAGAAATCATGCCCGAAAAATAATCATGCACAGCACCCATAAATATACCTCCAAAGGTAATCCACAAAAACGCAACTGGCCCATACATAGCCCCAAGGATAGCTCCAAAGATAGGGCCTAGGCCTGCAATATTAAGCAGCTGAATCAAAAACGTTTTCCATGCTGGCATGGGGATATAATCCACGCCATCATAACAAGTTTTAGAGGGCACTTCACGATTTTTGTCAGCACCAAAAAGTTTCTCAACATACTTCCCATAGGTGAAATATGCACCTACTAATAATAGTAGACAAATTATAAAAGTTATCATTAAGTTAGTTATTAGTTTTTAATATTTATATGCAGAAATTTGCTTGTGCATTGTCGAAGTGTACTTTAGTACATGAGACAAAATACAAATAAATTTAAGTCTAAAAAATCAAATCCTCCTTCCCTATAAATTTGATATTTTGTGCAGAAATTTGCTTGTGCATTGTCGAAGTGTACTTTAGTACATGAGACAAGGAACAAGTGAATTTATGCGCAAAAGAGCAAATTTATAGTTCCCAGTCGTAACCGTCTTTACGGTCTTTGACTTTGATGCCTATTTCTTGCAGACGGTTGCGAATCAAATCTGAACTTGCCCAGTCTTTGTTGGCTTTTGCAGTTTGCCTGAACTCCAATAACATTTCAACTAGGGCTGGTAATTTGTCACTTACTGCGTCTGATTTTTCGTTTTTAAGACCCAAGACATCAAAAATTATATGATTAAAATCTGCTTTTAATTGCTCTAAATCTTGCGCTGAAATGCTCTGAGACTTATCAAAAAGCTGATTTATAGTCTTAACCCAATCAAACAACACTGCCAAAACTATGGGCGAATTCAAGTCATCATTCATAGCCTCCACAAAACGCTCCATTAACTCACTTACATTAACCGTTGATGTTGCCGAGGGCGATATTTTATTTAACGTATCCACAGCGCTCATTAGTCTGTCAAGGCCTTTTTCGGCAGCCTGAAGCGCGTCATTACTAAAATCAAGCGTGCTACGATAATGTGCACCTAGAACAAAAAATCTGATAGTCATAGGGCTATAAGCCTGCTCTAGCAAAGCGTGCGAGCCTGAGAAAAGCTCATCTAAAGTAATGAAGTTTCCAAGGCTTTTACCCATTTTTTGACCATTGATAGTTATCATATTATTGTGCATCCAAAGCTTTGCTGCATCCTGCCCATCAGAGGCTACGTTTTGTGCAATCTCACATTCATGGTGAGGGAACATTAAATCCATTCCACCCCCGTGAATATCAAATTGTTTACCTAAGTATTTGGTACTCATAGCACTACACTCTAAGTGCCAACCAGGAAAACCATCGCTCCAAGGCGAAGGCCAGCGCATAATATGCTCGGGAGATGCTTTTTTCCACAGCGCAAAATCATAAGGATTTCTCTTATCACTTTGTCCGTCCAAGGCACGCGTGTTGGCCATCATATCCTCTAGCACCCTACCCGAAAGTTTACCGTAATTATATTTTTTGTTATAAAGTTCAACGTCAAAATAAATCGAACCATTACTCTGGTAAGCATAACCGTTGTCAAGAATTTTCTTAACCATTTCGATTTGCTCTATGATGTGACCCGAGGCATGAGGCTCGATTGAGGGGCTCAAAACACCAAGTGCATCCATAGATTTGTGGTATCTATCTGTGTAGTACTGAGCAACTTCCATAGGTTCAAGTTGTTCTAGTCTAGCTTTTTTACTGATTTTATCTTCACCCTCGTCTGCATCGTTTTCTAGGTGACCAACGTCTGTTATGTTTCTTACATAGCGAACTCTGTAATCCAAAGATTTTAGGTATCTAAACAGCAAATCAAAGGTTACAGCAGGACGAGCGTGACCCAAATGCGCATCTCCATAAACTGTTGGCCCACAAACATATAATCCTACAAATGGAGGGTTAAGTGGCTCAAAGATTTCTTTTTTTCTGCTCAGTGTATTGTATAATGTAAATTGTGTTTTTCCCATTTCTACTAGTCGATTATTTTGTTTTGTTTTGCAAATTTACAAACTTTTAATCAAGTTTTAGAATAATATTAAGTTTTATATCGTTATTTTTGTATTTTTGTGGGATATTTCATTAAAAGCTAAGACAAAATGAATCTTTTTAAAAAGTATAACTTAATTATCGGCTGGCTAGTATTTGCTATCTCAGCCCTAGTTTACACTCTTACAATAGAACCCTCGGCAAGTTTGTGGGACTGTGGTGAGTTTATCGCCACTTCATACAAACTTGAGGTTGGTCACCCTCCTGGAGCACCTTTGTTTATGATGCTTGGCAGACTTTTCACCATGCTAGCCCCCTCACCCGAATATGTGGGCATGATGGCAAATATGATGTCGGCTCTAGCCAGCGCATTTACTATACTTTTCCTTTTCTGGACCATTACTCACCTAGCTCGCAAAATGTTTAAAGGTAGCGATAATGAGCTTAGCGTATCAGATATTATCACTATAATTTCAACGGGGGCAATAGGTGCATTAGCCTATACTTTCACCGATACTTTTTGGTTTTCGGCTGTCGAGGGCGAGGTTTATGCTCTCTCGTCACTGTTTACAGCCCTGGTTGTCTGGGCGATTTTTAAGTGGGAGAACGTGGCTAATGAGCCTCATTCACTTCGTTGGCTGATTTTGATAGCTTATTTTATGGGCTTGTCTATTGGTATCCACCTTTTGAACTTACTAGCTATCCCTGCCCTAGTTTTTGTATATTATTTCAAAAAATATCCTAATACTACCTATATTGGAGCAATAAAAGCTACGGCGATTTCAGGAGCTATACTTATTTTTGTCAACTTCATAATTATCCCTTACTCAGTTGCTTTGGGTGCGTTTGTTGACAGAATATTCGTAAACACTTTTTCACTTCCTGTAAATAGTGGTATCACGGTGTTTTCGCTAGCTGTTTTCGCAGCTCTTGGCTATGGCATCTGGAAAACTCACAAACTAGGCAAAGTATTGGCTAACACTATCTTGCTGTGCACCACTGTGATTATGCTTGGCTATGCAAGTTATGCATCTGTGGTGATACGTGCTGCGGCCAACCCACCTATGAATAGTAATAATCCTAACAATCCTTACGGGCTTTTATCTCTTCTTAATCGTGACCAATATGGCTCGCGTCCTTTGCTTAAGGGACCAGCTTATTCTTCGCCTGCGATAGACGTTGAGACCGAGGATATTTATTATCTTGACCAGGACGGAAAATACAAAAAAGGTAGCACAGTTAAAAACTATGTCTATCCTTCAGAATTTGAGTTTTTCTTCCCTAGAATGTACTCTACACGCGCATCTCACGTCAATGATTACAAAGTTTGGGGTAATGTAAAAGGTCGCCAAATACCTCATCAAGGCAAGATGGTAACTGTGCCAACGTTTGGCGAAAACCTTAGATTTTTCTTTAGCTATCAGCTTAATTTCATGTACTTGCGCTACTTTATGTGGAATTTTGTGGGTCGTCAAAGCGATGCTCAATCTGTGGGTGAAATCACTGACGGCAACTGGCTTTCGGGCATTAATTTTATAGACGAAATACACCTTGGACCTCAAGAAAACCTGCCCTCAGAGAAGGCGAATAACCGTGGTCGAAATAGATATTACTTCCTGCCTTTTATCCTTGGATTAATAGGTATGATTTTCCACCTAAATCGCTCGCCTAAGGACTTTACTGTGGTTCTTTGGTTGTTCTTGATGCTAGGTGTTGTGCTGATTTTATACTTTAATAGCCCTCCTAATGAGCCTCGTGAGCGTGATTATATCTTTGCTGGTTCATTCTACGCTTTTTGTATTTGGATAGGCCTTGGCGTTATCTGGGTAAAAGAGCAATTTGATAAAGTGCTTAAAAATAAAGCTGTCATCTCGGCCGTAGCAACCACTGTTGTATGCGCTAGTGTGCCAGTGATTTTAGCTGCCGAAAACTGGGATGATCACGATCGTTCTCACCGTTATTTTGCACGCGATGTCGGTTTTAATTATCTGCAATCGGCCTTGCCTAATTCCATAGTTATGAACTATGGCGATAATGACACCTTCCCTTTGTGGTATAACCAAGAGGTAGAGGAAGTAAGGACAGATATCAGGGTTATGAACATGAGCTACCTGGGTGCAGATTGGTATATAGACGAAATGAAACATAAATACAATGAGTCTGAACCTGTGCCTTTCTCTATGCCTAAGAGCAAATACACCAACAACAATGAGTTTGTATTTGTGCAAGAGATGTTTAATCGCCCAGTGGATATCAAACAAGCGATGAACTTTGTTAGAAGCAATGATGCTCGTACTCAAACTGTAATAGCTGGCAAAAGCATAGATTTAATTCCTGCTAAGACTTTGGCCTTGCCAGTGAACAAACAAAACGCAATAGAAAGTGGTATAGTTAAAGCAGAGGATTACGATAAAATGGTTGACACGGTATTTATTACTTTGTCAAAATCTAATCTTGATAGAGGCGAGTGGATGCTACTAGATTTGCTTGCTGAATTTGACTGGAAACGTCCTTTATACTTCACTCAAACTCACACGGTAGCTCCCCTAGGACTTAGAGATTACTTGCAGTTTGATGGTTATGCTTACAGATTAGTGCCTATCAAAACAGAGTATAAATCTGCGTTAAACATAGGCCGTATAGACACCGAATACCTTTACGACAAACTAATGAACACCTTTAGATATGGCAATATCAAGGACGAGAGAGTGTATGTAGATTACTTTATCCAAAATAATCTCAGTGCATCGCAAACCCGTAATGCTTTCGCTAGATTGGCCAATCAGCTAATCGAAGAGGGCGATACCACTAGAGCCGTTAGCGCGCTAGATAGAGCTTTAGAGGAAATTCCACTTTCTCAAATCAGACACAGCTATATCAATACCATGCCTATAATTAAGTCTTACTACAAGGCTGGCGAAACAGATAAGGCTAACGCTGTATTTGACGATTATTTTAGAGTCTTAGGCGAGTATGTAAGCTACTATTCTAGCTTTACAGGCAAGCACCGTATCCTAGTTGAGCAAGATATGGAAGAGAAAATGTCTTTGCTAGCCGAGATGTATTCCGTAGCTAGAGAAAATGGCCAAACAGACAGAGCTATGGCAGTAAAAGACGTGTTTGATAAAAACAATAAATAGTCGTGCAGTTAAGTTTTCAGGACAAGTTACTTGAGGCTGGATGCGACGAGGCTGGGCGTGGATGCTTGGCCGGGAGCGTATTTGCAGCAGCAGTAATTTTACCTAAGGATTTTTTTCATCCTCAGCTCAATGACTCTAAAAAAATGAGCGAAAAGAGCAGATATAAACTGCGCGAAATAATAGAAACCTCGGCAATAGCATGGGCTGTAGCCGAGGTTTCTGCTCAAAGAATAGACGAGATAAACATCCTAAACGCCTCGTTTGAGGCTATGAATATTGCAGTGTCTAAATTGCAGGTTACCCCCGAACTGTTATTAATTGACGGGCCTATGTTTCGCACCCTGGGGACTATACCTTATGAATGTATGGTTAAGGGAGACGCGCGCTTTATGAATATTGCAGCAGCATCGGTTCTGGCCAAGACTTATAGAGATGATTACATGGCAGAGCTTAATAAACTCTACCCCAACTATGGCTGGGCTAAGAGCAAGGGTTACCCCACCAAGGCTCATCGCGAGGCTATCCAAGAACATGGCCTAAGCCCCTATCACCGAAAGAGTTTTATACACAACAAATAAAAACGAGGGCAACTAATAAGCATTCATCTGCTGCCTTCTAGCTTTTCATCCTAATACTCACGTACCTTAAGTACGCTCCGTTTAGGCTGAAAATCAGAGCGTTGCAGCTAAACACTTATTAACCACCCTTAGTTAAATGCAAAGGGAGCAACTTCTTAGTCACTCCCTTTCTTTTGTTAATTGTTTAAGTACAATTAATTACTCAGCTTGTGCAGCTTTTTTTGCTTGTGCAGCAGCTTTGATAGCTTCTTTTTGTTCTTCAGTTAGAACGCCAAGAGCTTGGTTCTTTTTAGCTCTGTTGGCAGCTTTAGGAGCAACGCCTTCTTCTGCTGGTGCAGAGTAAATCTCTGTAAGTTGAGCTTTTTGTTCGTCAGTTAGTGTACCACCAACTTGTTTGTTCATAGCAGCAACTTTTTTAGCAGCAGGAGCAGCAGCAGCAACTGGAGCAACTTGTAAAGCAAACATAGCTACAAGTAGAGCAAGAAATAATTTTTTCATTTGTAAAGTTTTTTATTGTTATGTATTAATGTACTTATTACAAAGATACAATCTTTTATTTGAAAAACCAAGAATTTTGTTTAAAAAGTTCGTAAAGATACACTTTCATACAGTCCTAAAGCTTTTTTTGCTTGATTTCTATCGCATGGGGATTGCTCAGCTTGTTATTTTTTAGCTTCAGCAGCAGCTTTGATAGCTTCAGCTCTAGCCGCTTTTTGTTCTTCAGTTAGAACAGCAATGGCTTTGTTTACTTTAGCTCTATTAGCAGCTTTAGCAGAAACACCTTCTTCTGCAGGAGTAGAGTAAATCTCAGCGATTTGAGTTTTTTGTTCGTCAGTTAGTGTGCCGCCAACTTGTCTGTTTATAATAGTTACACCTTTATTAGTTGCAGCATCATTAGCTACAACGGGAGCAACCTGTAGTGCAAACATGGCCACAAGTAGCGAAAGAAATAGTTTTTTCATTTTTAAATTTTTATTGTTGTAAATATAATTAAATCAAAACTACAATATTTTATTAGAAATCACAATACTTTTGTCTAAAAAAGTTCACAAATCTGTGCTTTTATATACTCAACAAGCGTTTTTAGATTGATTTCTATCTGCATCCCCCTCACTCCTGCGCTAACATATATGCTCTCAAATTCAAGGCAAGTGCTATGAATAAAAGTAGGAAAAAGCTTTTTCATCCCAACGGGCGAGCATGCCCCACGTATGTAACCCGTAGTGGGGAGCAATTCTTTCATGGGTATCATATCAGCATTTTTATTGCCCGAGAGCTTAGCTGCTTTTTTCAAATCAACCTGCTTATCTCCTGGAATCACGCATACAAAGATTCCATTTTTATCACCCCTTAAGACCAAAGTTTTAAACACCTGGGCTACATCTTCGCCCAGGGATTCAGCCACATGCTCGGCTGCAAGATTATTTTCATCCACCTCATAAGGGATTAATTTATAATCTATCTTTGCGCCTTCGAGCAGTCTTACGGCGTTGGTCTTACTTAATTTCTTTGCCATTAGCTTCATGTTTTAAAGAGGTAAAGTTAGCTTTTTTTTCTAACTTCTAAGGCCTAAATTGCTGAAATAATTGCCAGCCACTCTCCACTGCATCTTTTTGAGCAGGCACGCCATTTTCCATATAACTCATGGCCGAAACAAGGGCTAACATTTCTTCTTTGGAGTTAATATTTAGCTTTTGATTCTTATCAATTTTAGCTTGCTTTGCCACAAAATCTATATAATTATCAGTGTGGTTCTCACACGGTGGCGCATAACGCGCAATAATCTGCGTGATAGTCTTATAGTCTCGCCTAAGGTAACTATCTATTAGCACAAACATAGCTCTGTAACCCCACTCAAGGTTTAGGAATTGTTTAAATGAATTGTCGGTTGAAGTGATTTCGCCCTTGTATGTTACTTTTGATAAACGAATATTGCCTGGGTTGTTGTTTTTAAGTCCTCTACTCATAATGTTTTTAGCGCAAATATCACACTAAAGGAGGCCAAAAGTTTCTACAACCTCTGAATTTTTACACCCTCATAGCACGCGCCATTTCGCGCTTAGCATCTTTTTCTTTGATATAATCACGCTTGTCGTAGTTTTTACGACCACGTCCAAGACCTATTATCATCTTAGCCAAGCCTCGCTCCGAGATAAACAGCTTCATGCCAACTATGGTCAAACCCTTATCCTGAAGTGCACGCTCTAATTTAGCAAGCTCGCGCTTTTGCAGCAATAATTTTCTATCACGCTTAGGGGCATGATTATTATAAGAACCCCACGCATACTCAGAGATATTAAGCCCACGCACCCATAACTCGCCATTGTTGAAATAACAATAACAGTCCACCATAGATGCTTTGCTAAGACGCAGGGCTTTAATCTCAGTACCGACCAACACTATGCCTGCTGTGTAGGTGTCTAAGATTTCGTAGTCAAAGCTCGCGCGCTTGTTCTTAATTGATATGTTTTTATAGTCTGCCATAATTCTTTAAGGGCAAAGGTAATAAAAAAAAAGCCCTCAGCAAAATACCGAGGGCTAAGTGAAAAAAATTCTAAAAAGAATTATTTTTTATTCGCTAATTTCTTTTTCATGAAATCAAATGCAACTGGAGTGGCAACGAAAACAGAAGAGAAAGTACCGATAACAACACCAAACATAAGTGCAAATATAAAGCCACGGATTACCTCGCCACCGAACAAGAAGATAGCTAACAACACTACAAAAGTAGTGCCTGCAGTAGTTACTGTACGAGCCAGTGTGCTGCTAATAGCTTTGTTGATATTATCTTTCATCGAGCGTTTTGGGTAAAGCGTTTGGTACTCACGGATACGGTCAAAGATAACCACAGTGTCATTGATAGAGTAACCAATAATAGTCAAAATCGCAGCGATAAATGCTTGGTCTATCTCTAAATTGAAAGGCAATACCCCGTGCAATAGAGAGAAAATACCCAAAGTCAAAATAGCATCGTGAGCTAGTGATGCGATACCACCAAGACTCCATTGCCATTTTTTGAATCGTAGCATAATGTAAAGTGCAATCGCAATTAACGAGAACAATACAGCGATTATAGAATTAACTTTAATATCGTTTGCAACGCTAGGACCAACTTTATCTGAACTTATGATACCATAAGTGTTTTCGTTAGTTACAAAATCATTTTGTGAAATAGCCTCAACATAAAGTGGAGCTAGAGCTTTGTAAATCAAGCCGTCAACCTCTGCTGTAACACCTTCGCTAGAATCGTTATATTTATATTGAGTAACGATACGCATTTGGTCTTCGCCACCAAATTGTTTAACCTCAAAACTTTCAGCAGTTTCATCACCACCTACAAATACTTTCTCTAGTGACTCACGCACCTCGGTTGCAGTAACATTTTGGTCAAAACGAACTACATAAGCACGACCACCCGAGAAATCAACACCATAGTTAAGACCACGAGTAGAAAGAGAAACAATAGACACCAAAATAAGTAGACCTGAAACGATGTAAGTAACCTTGCGCGCTTTCACAAAATCAAGGCTTACATTATAAAGGAAGTTCTCAGTGAATTTATTAGAGAAGTGGATTTTTTTACCTTTGTTAAGTAGCGACACAAACAACATACGAGTGATGAAGATAGCACAGAACAGTGAAGTAATAATACCTATAATAAGAGTAGTAGCAAAACCTTGAACTGGGCCTGTACCAAAGATAAATAGTACGATACCAGTAATAAGAGTAGTTGCATTACCGTCTATAATAGCTGAGTAAGCATTTTTGAAACCATCAGAAAGCGATAAGCTCAGTCCCTTACCTGCTCTAAGTTCTTCCTTAATACGCTCATATATAATAACGTTAGCATCCACAGCCATACCCATAGTAAGCACGATACCGGCAATACCAGGAAGTGTTAATACAGCACCAAACGAAACTAATACTCCAAACAAGAAGAATAGATTGGCGATAAGTGCGATATTAGCAACAAGACCAGCTGTTTTATAGTAGAAGAGCATATAAATCAACACCAAAATAAATGCTAGGATAAATGACATCATACCAGCGTTGATAGATTCCTCTCCAAGTGATGGACCAACAACAGTATCTTGAATAATACGTGCAGGAGCTGGCAATTTACCAGATTTAAGCACGTTGGCTAAGTCTTTCGCCTCATTGATAGTAAAGTCACCAGTGATTTGCGAGCTACCACCTGTAATCTCGCCGTTAACACGAGGAGCAGAGTACACATAGCCGTCCAAAACGATAGCAATGCAGTTACCCACATTATCAGCAGTTAGTCTTGCCCAAGCTCTAGCGCCCGTAGCATTCATTATCATAGAAACCTCAGCCGTAGCACCGTGTTGCGAGTATTCTTCGCGAGCCTCAACAACAGCACCACCATCTAGAGGAGCTTTGCCGTCGCGTGTGTTAGCTTTGATAGCATAAAGATCAAAATAATTTCCTGCATCATCAATAGCTTTGATACCCCAATAAAGTTTAATATCACGAGGAAGCATAGCTTTTACTTGAGAAAGTGCAAGGTAAGAATTTACGGTTGCAGTATCCGTAGCCAAAGCGTGACCAATCACAGCACCTGCGCCAATTTGGCCAGATGAAGGATCTACAACAGGGCTAAGTTTTGCAAATAATGGGAATTGAGCCAACACATCATCACCCTCTTTTAGAGAGTCAACTTGAGGTATTTCATTTAGCAATTCCACTTCGTTTTTTGCCTCTGGAGCATCAGCTTTTTTAGCAGGAGCTTGTTTGCTAGCAGCCAAATAATCTTTAACTACTGTGTTAGCTTGTTCAAGTATAGGATAGATTTGAGAGTTGTCATAAGTAGCCCAAAACTCAAGTGAAGCTGTTCCTTGAAGAAGTTTACGCACACGCTCTGGTTCTTTAACCCCTGGAAGCTCTACTAAGATACGTCCTGAGTTTTCAAGGCGTTGGATATTAGGTTGAGTCACACCAAAACGGTCGATACGGTTACGCAACACGTTAAATGAGTTAGAGATTGCGCCGTCAGCTTGGTCTCTGATAACTTTTATAACCTCCTCGTTAGTTGAGTTTGGATTAACAAGATCTTTTAACTCTGGAGTATTAAAGATATAGGCCAATGGAGCGTTGTTAGACAATTTAGCATAAGAATCACTAAACAAAGTGATGAAATCTGCCGAGCTAGTATTTTGAGCTTTTTCAGTCTCAGTTAACGCTTGGTTAAAGATAGGGTCTTTGCTATCATTTGATAATGCTCTAACAACATCTTTCACAGATATCTCTAGCATTACGTTCATACCACCTCTAAGGTCAAGACCTAAGTTGATTTCTTTTTCTTTACATTCTTTGTAGTTAAATTTGATGAAACCAAGATTGAAAACAGTCTCAGATTTCATTGAGTCAAGATAAACTTGCTCTTTTTGAATGTCGCCTTGAGCATACAGCTCAGCTTGTTTCTCTACTCGTTTGCTAACGAAAGAGAACGATAGTTGATAAGCACAAGCAATAGCTAATACTATTGCTAAAAATTTAAGTGCACCTTTGTTCTGCATTAGTTTTTATAATTAAATGTTTGTTTTTGTCATGTTTTTCTCTTAGCTGACAGCGCGTTAATTCAGCCAACGAAACGCAAAAATATAAAAAAAATCGTAATTCTCGCAATTTCTCGGCTTTTTTGTTATATAATAAGGTGTAAATTAGTTTTTAGTTTCTAGTTTTTAGTTTTTAGAGGGCATTTTTTGTATGTATTTAGCCACTTTGCTCTCACCCTGAACTCGATTCAGGGTCTCTCTCATACTTGGTCTAAATACGTAAGAATCAATAACTCATAACTTCACCCCTCCTATTTCACAGGCCACAAACGCAGCTCCATATCAGCGCTAGGAATCACGCCATCTTCAGTGTCGCAATACGAAGGAACGGTAAGCGAAGAAGAAATCTTAGTCATAGTAAACGGCCCTACAAGCATCTCATAAGAGTTGAAGCCAAGTCCTGAATCAGCTAGATATCTCCAATACTCCGAGTTATAATAATAAGTTTGTATCATAGTAGACACTGTCTTAACTATCTCTCCATCATCTGTTTTTGCCACCTGGGCGCACTCGATTACTACTTGGTCAGTTTCATTTTCCAAAGCTGGTGCCGTGAGTGCCGTAAAATCACCATAATCATCTGGCGTAAGCAACGTTAGCGAGGTAGTATCAATATTTACAGCCATGGTAGCATAAGGATACGATGAACTTGCCGAGTGCGTATTATAACCCTTAACAGTCCAACTGCCGTCAGCCTCAAAATTAGCTAAAACACCTGTGTACCAGCCTTTTGCAGACAAATCTAGGCCACAAATCTGCATATCTGCAAGATAACTTTCTTTAATAACAACATGAATTTTCAGGCTCTCGCCAGCTACATAAGACGAAGTAGATTCCAATTCCCAAGTGCCATACCAAGCGTCCGTAGCCTCGCCCGTAAGCCCACTTTCAGTGGTAAATGTTTTGATAGATAGAGAAGATATAACCTTTGTTTGTGCATCATTTACGGCAAAAGCGCAAGCTGCATAAGTATCATTAGGATTCAAATTTATTATCCCTGCCGAACTTGAGCCCTCGTGAAGATAATAGCTTTGCCAAGAAGTAGTACTAGAAACTAAACTAAAAAGTGTTTCAGTAATTTCATCTCCTGTCATACTTTCTAGCTTGTCCGACCATTCCGACACATTCACATAAGCAACCACATAATTTCTAGTTGTGTCGCTAGGGGTAAATCCTAAAACAGCCGATGTGGTGCTCACACTTCTAACTTCTATGTCTATTTCAAAGTCACTAAGCCATTGCGTTCCGGCATCCTCATCACTACAAGAAGTAAAACCAAGGGTTAAGGCCAACAAAAAATAAAATATTCGTTTCATATTCCAAGTTTAAATTTTAGATTATCGGGGGGAGTTCACTCCTGGGAAAAAAAGAATCTCCATTTTGCAAAAATAAGAAAAATTATCTTTTTCTATGCAAAATGGAGATTTTAATTTACTAAAATGCTCTACACTCTAGTGTCTTAATAGCTTTTCGATCTGTTTTTTAAGCGCTGGCATACATTCATCCACCGACTCTTCAAAACTTTTGCTTTTGTGTTCTGCCACCAATACACTGCCTGGCATTTCTAGGCGAATAGTTGCAACCTTGTTGCCTTTTTCGTGGTCTTTGTCTATTTTTAATATTACCTCAGCACCTATGGCACTCTCGGCAAAACGTTCTAATTTACTTAACTTAGCTTCTACAAAATCGAGCAATTTTTTGTCTGCATCGAACTTCACTGATTGAATTTTCACGTTCATGGCTTGTCCTCCTCTTTTTTAAAGTTAATATTAGCCCTGGGGTGGGCAGTTTTATATATTTGTTTTAGTTTCGTTATGCTGTTATGAGTATAAATTTGTGTTGCACTCAGCGAGTTGTGTCCCAGCAATTCTTGTATCTCTCTAATATCTGCTCCGGCATCCAACAAATGCGTTGCAAAACTGTGCCTAAGCACGTGAGGGCTACATTTTCCATATACTCCTTGGCTTTTGAGTCTAGCCTTTACCACCTTGTAAATAGCATCGCGACTCATGGGCTTATGTTTATTATTTAAAATTAAGCAAAAATCTTCATCCTTGCAAATTTTTTGCTCTCTAATTTGCTCAATATAGTATTTTATTTGCTTTGATAGATTTTCTATCACGGGGATTTCCCTCTCTTTATCGCCCTTGCCCAGAACCCTAATGCGCGTAAAATCTGCACTCAGCGAGCTCACACGCAGTCCCTGCATCTCAGAAAGACGTATTCCAAGGCCATAAAAAAGATTGATTATTAAATTATCTCTCAAACTCTGGAAATCATCCCCCGTTTCACTTTCCAAGATTCGCTCCATTTTGCCCTCGCTCACATAAATTGGCAGGTGAGAAGGCGTTTTTAGAGCCTTAAAATTTTTTATAGGGCTGATTTCCACATATCCTCTACGCACCATATAATTAAAAAAAGAGCGCAGTGAGCTAAGCTTAGTATTCACAGACGAGGCTTTGAGATCCTTCATGCTCTGTACCCAGGCGCTGATATCCGAACTTTGCACAAGCGTGAAATCTAAATCATCATCACTTTGAGCGCAAAATTCCCTGAAACTTATTAAATCACGCTCATACCCTTTTAAGGTATGCTCGGAATAACGTTTTTCTGCTTTAAGATATGTAATAAATTCGTGTATCATGGCTCTAGCAAAGATAGAATTTATTTTTAATATCTAAGCGATTTAAAAAATGATTTTTTGCAAGCAATAACGAAAATACGGAGCAGGAGAGCCCTGTTCAGACAGTATACTAATTTTAATCATCATACTTTCCCCCAACTGCGTGCTGGTAAGTTCATAAACATCCTCTTGAAATTCAGCATCGCCACTTGCTGAGAGTTCTGAGCTAATTTCCACCTTTAAAATTCTCTCTTTGTGATTGAAAGCATAGGCCATTTCCGTAAGACCACCTGGCCCAGTTTCTTTGATTCTCCCCACAGATTGACCGTCAGATATATATTGAGGACAAAATTCCCACTGCATACCCTTGACAAAATTATCGCTAAGTTGCCATTGTAAGTCAATAAATTTTTCTGCTGCAATAAATTGCCACCTACCTAAAAGTTGCGTTGTCATTTGATTCATTTTAAATGATTTTTTGGATTTAATTTTAGAGAACGCGCAAAAAAAAGACACGAAACTCGAATGTTTCGCACCAAGGTATCGGCAAACACCCATGCAACGAACAGACGAGTCCGTGCCATTGGTGTACAGCAAAGACTTCGTCTGTTTATCTCGTTGCATTAAAATTTTGCCGATTTCTGGTGCAAAAACAAACAGCTTAAAGCTTAAAATTTTCTTTATACTTTAACTTTATATTTTCATAAGCACAAAGATAGAATTTATTTAGCTACAAACAAAAAATAGGAGTAACTAACAAGTTTATATGTTAGTTACTCCTAGTTAAAGTATAACAAAGGGTGGCTTATTTAAAAGTCACCCCCGATTTGTATGATACGACTACTATTCCTCGTCGCGGTACATATTCTCTACGTAGATTGCGTGAAGTTTAGCAACACGTTTAGAGATAGATGGTTTTGTGAAATATTGACGAGCACGTAGTTCTTTAAGAACGCCTGTTCTTTCGTATTTTCTTTTAAATTTTTTAAGAGCTCTTTCGATATTTTCGCCCTCTTTGATTGGCATGATAATCATAATCGTAAATTTTTTATCGTTTTTATTATTTTTTTTGTTTTTTTGACAAAGCTCATAACATTTGTCGGGTGTTTAGTGGTTAAAAATGAGATAATCGGAGAGCTTTTGGGCTTCCTCACGCGTTAAAATATGTGCTTCAATCATCTCTGTTATACTACCTAAACCTCCCTTCAATTGTCTGTGTTTTAATACTTTGCGTATGATGAGACCCGTCATATAAGGGTGCTCTTTCATAATTTCAGCGCCTGCAAAGTTAATATCTATTTTTGAAATATCATCATTTTTTACAAAAATTTCTTTCTCAAAGCGCAAAAAATTCTTTTCCATCATTCCTTCAACCTCCTTTAACTGAGATATTTTGGTAAATCCACCTAGGCGTGTGCGATACTCAATTATGCGTCTGGCAGTCAATTCGCCTATCCCTGGCAGGGAGTCCAACTGAGCTAAAGTAGCCACATTAATATCAACTAATTTTTTAGGTTTTTTGACTTCAACTTTTACTGTGTCCTTTTGCAATTCACGCTGTATTTTTATATAAGGTTCAAGAGCATAAAACACCGAATCGCTCACTTGATAAAGGGTAGCAAAATCCGTGGCCAACTCAAACACCTTATTATATTTAGTCCTATATTTTATTATCCCAGCAGCCTCTGAGGCAGAAAAACCCAAAGCTCTAAGCCCCTTAAAATCTATGGTGTTGGGGTCAAAATCAAAGAGAACTATCTCCTCTTTCTGTACCTCAACCTTAGCTTTTTTAGCTTCTACAACTTGCTGTTGGCGAACACCCACAAGCGTATCGCTCAACACCACAAAACTATCCTCGACCTTAACTCTAGTTAACCCACCAAAGAACTTAACAATTATCAAAACAGCCACCATAAGCACCAGTGTTCCACGCACTTGCGAAGAAGTCAAGGACAAATATTTTTTCATCGCTGAGCCCCCTCTCCATAGCTAAGTTTACTATAAATCAGCGACGGCGAGCTAATTTTTTCACCTATTTTATATTCGCTCCACCTCTTATCTACTAGCTTTATCGTTTGCTTATCGCTCACCACAACATTAGGCCAACGCTCGGGATTTCCCTCGCTTTTGGATATCTTGCACCTCGCATCCACTATCATAACATTTTCATAGATTTCGACATCTCGCTGGGGCTCAATATTGGCCGTAATTTGCCATAATAAATCCTCGCCACGAAGCTCGCTCTGAGCCTCGGATAAGAGAACAATAAATTTAATGCCCGAGAAATTATTTTCATCAATAAATCTCTTGGCCTCACCCCTAGCCTCAGTGTTTTCTAGCATCTCATCGCAGGGCAAAAGAGCTGCTCGCCACCTTTTAGCATAAGTCCAAATTCCCTCGCTCTCAGGGTCATAGACCAAAGGCTCAATCTCGCCCCCAGAGCTAAGATCCAGGGCTAATTTCCCTCCCTGCCCACACTCAGAGCTAGCATGATCTAGCACATCATACACCCCCGAAGAAAAGAAGCTATCTCTCTGAGGATTAAACCCTTGCACTAGTTCTGACACTGCGTCTATATTTCTGACATCTGTGCTTTCAGGACATAAAACCACCACTTTATTAAACATCATCTGCCCAGCGCCCCATAGACTACTAGCCACTTTTTTTACTTGAGCTGCATACGAGGTTTTAAGTGAAATCAAGGCCAAATTATGAGCCACGCCAGCAAAGGGCATATACATATCGCAAAGCTCAGGTTGAAGAGCTAGGCGCATAGGTTCAAGGAATATTTTTTCGCTAGCCTCAGCTATATAAGCATCCTCCTGAGGAGGCACTCCCACCAAGGTAGCAGGGTAAATCGCATCCTTGCGATGAGTCAAGGCCGTAACATGAAAGACAGGATAGTTATCTGTGAGTGAGTAAAAACCAGTGTGGTCACCAAAAGGCCCCTCAACCACTTTTCCCTCTGCAAAATCAACATAGCCCTCCAACACAAAATCGCAATTAGAAGGTATCCAAATATCATTAGTCAAACTCTTAACCAACTTCACTGATTTCTTGCGTATAAAACCTGCCAAAAGATACTCGTCCATATTATCTGGCATGGGCGCAGTGGCTACATAAGTATAACTAGGGTCACCCCCTAAGCACACTGTAACAGGCATAATCTTTTTCTGCTCGGCATAACCCCTAGCATGCCTAGCGCCCGTTTTGTGTATATGCCAGTGCATACCCGTAGTGTTTTTTGAGAGTTGCTGCATACGATACATCCCAAGGTTAGGAATCTCAGTCTCAGGGTCTAAAGTATGCACCAAGGGCAAAGTAACAAATCTTCCACCATCCTCTGGCCAACATTTCAAAATTGGCAACATATCCAAGTCCACCTCATCACCCATATAAACCACGCTTTGACACTCACCCCTGCTCTTAGAGTGTTTGGGCAACCAGCGCGACATTTCGGCAAGCAAAGGCAACATTTTTAGTTTATCCGAAAACGAGTTTTTAGGCGAAGTTGCACCCTTAATTATATCAGCTATACGCACTCGCAAATCATCGGGATGCTCAACCCCCAGAGCCATAGAAATTCTCTCTCTAGAGCCCATCATATTAGTCAACACAGGGAAGTCTGTGGCCGTATTTTCAAACAACAAGGCCTTGCCCCCACCATGAGTTTTGCTGATTCTATCTGTAATTTCGCTTATTTCTAAAGAACTACTCACAGGGGCTGAAATTCTCAGCAACTGATTGTTTTTCTCCAATTTTTTAACAAAATCTCTTAAATTCTTATACATATATTAATGTGTTTGGCACAAAAATACGTTTTTTTTAGAGTTTTTAAATAAAACTTTGTAACTTTGTTGGTCTTTTATTGCAAAAAATAAAAACAATATAATCTCAAAATAAATTATTTATGGCAAACAAAACACAGCAAAAGCTGTTTGCAGAATTTCCACCAGTGACAACTGAGCAATGGGAAGCAGCAATCACAGCAGACCTGAAAGGAGCTGATTACGAGCGCAAACTCGTATGGAAAACTGCCGAAGGATTTAACGTTCGTCCTTACTATCGCGCAGAAGATTTAAAAGAAATTTCTTTCCTTGGTTCAAAAAGTGGAGAATTTCCTTTTGTTAGAGGTATCAAACACTGTAACTCATGGCTTGTGTACCAAACAGTCAAAGTAACCGACCCAGCTAAAGACAACCTAACTCTAAAAGAGTACAAAAAAGGTGGTGTAACCTCTGTTGGTCTTATTATCGACAACCAAGAATTTACTTTGGAAGAGCTAGAGGTTCTACTTGAAGGCCTTGGCATCACAGCATTTGAATATACTCTTGGTGGTCACGCTTCTAGCAAAGTTATGGATATGTTCCTAGCTAAAGCTGAGTGCGAGGGCGTAGACAAAGAAATGTTTACACTTAACCTAAACCAAGACCCTATCTTAGGCAAGCTTGCGCTTAAAGGTTCATTTGGTTGCTCAAAAGACGGCAGCAAACACTTCAACGCTATCAAAAATCGTATCGAGGGCCTTGCTAAATACGACAAAGTTAAAGTCGTAAATGTTAACGGCTCTGTTTTCCACAACTCAGGCTCAACTATAGTTCAAGAATTGGCTTACACACTAGCTGCTGGTCACGATTACTTGGTTAAACTTATGGAACTAGGACTAAGTGTAGACGAAGTTGCATCTCGCATGCGCTTTACTATGGCTATTAGCTCTAACTACTTTATGGAAATCGCTAAAATCCGTGCAGCTCGTATGCTATGGGCAAACATCGTTAGCGCTTATGCTCCTAAGAAAAAATGTTCTCCAAAAATGTTCATTCACGCTGTGACTTCTAAATGGAACATGAGCGTTTATGATCCTTATGTAAATATGCTACGTGGCACAACTGAGGCTATGAGCGCAACTATGGCAGGGGTTCACTCTTTGGAAGTTCTTCCATTTGATGCAGCCTTTGAAGAGCCAACTGAGTTCTCGGCTCGTATCGCACGTAACGTACAACTACTTCTTAAACACGAATCTCACATAGATCAAGTTATAGACCCAGCAGGTGGTTCTTACTACATTGAAACTCTTACTAAAAACATTGCTGAGCAAGCTTGGGCTTTGTTTAAAGAGGTAGAAGACAAAGGTGGTTATACAGCAGCGTTCTTCGCAGGTGATATTCAATCATCTATCGAGGCTTCGGCTGCTAAAAAAGATATGATGATAGCAACTCGCCGTCTAACTATCCTAGGAACTAACCAATTCCCTAACTTTAACGAGGTGGCAGATGAGGCTGTTAGCGAGGATACTGTAACAGCTAAAGCTCACAAATGTGACTGTGGTTGCACAGCATCTAATGAAGGAGCTGTTAAAGTACTTATTCCTTACCGTGGGGCTATGGCATTTGAGCAAATGCGCTTGGATGTAGACCGTTCGGGTAAAGAGCCTAAAGCATTTATGTTAACTTGTGGTTCACTTGCATTTGCACGTGCACGCGCTCAGTTTGCATGTAACTTCTTTGCTTGTGCTGGTATACGTGTTCAAGACAACACTTATTTCCAAACTATAGAAGAAGGCGTTGCAGCTGCTAAAGCATCGGGTGCTGAGATAGTTGTAATCTGTGCAGCAGACGACGATTATGCAACACTTGCTCCTGAGGCTAAAGCACAATTAGGCGATGATGTAACTTTTGTTGTTGCAGGCGCGCCAAAATGTCAAGGCGAACTAGAGGAAAAAGGAATTAAGAATTTCATTAGCGTTAAAAGCAACGTGCTTGAAACTCTTAAATCTTATTTACAAACTTTAGGAATTAAATAAGAGGAAATTATGAGAGCAAAATATCAAGATATATCATTTAACGCTGCAACAGGATGTTGTGGCAAAGCAGAGCAAAGCCACGATTCATTCACATGGCTTACTCCCGAGAAAATCGAGATTAAAGGTACTTACAGTGCCGAAGATCTAGAGGGCATGGAGCACCTGAACTACTCGGCAGGTATAGCGCCTTTCTTGCGTGGTCCTTACTCTACTATGTATGTTATGCGTCCATGGACAGTGCGTCAATATGCAGGTTTTTCTACGGCCGAGGAGTCAAATGCTTTTTATCGTCGTAACCTTGCATCTGGTCAAAAAGGTCTTTCAGTTGCCTTTGACTTGGCTACTCACCGTGGTTACAATGCCGACCACCCTAGGGTTGTTGGTGATGTTGGTAAAGCTGGGGTATCTATCTGTTCGGTTGAGGATATGAAAGTTTTGTTTGATGGTATTCCATTGGATAAAATGTCTGTGTCTATGACTATGAACGGTGCCGTTCTTCCAATTTTGGCTTTCTACATTGTAGCAGGTCTTGAACAAGGATGTTCATTGGCTCAACTTAGTGGAACTATCCAAAACGATATTCTTAAAGAATTTATGGTGCGTAATACTTATATCTACCCACCAGAATTTTCTATGAAAATCATCGCTGATATCTTTGAGTACACATCTCAAAATATGCCTAAATTCAACTCTATATCTATCTCGGGCTACCACATGCAAGAGGCAGGTGCTACGGCAGATATAGAACTTGCTTACACACTAGCTGACGGTCTTGAGTACCTTCGTACAGGTGTTAACGCAGGCATGAGTGTGGATACATTTGCACCACGTCTATCGTTCTTCTGGGCTATCGGTATGAACCACTTTATGGAGATTGCTAAGATGCGTGCAGCTCGTTTACTTTGGGCTAAGATTGTTAAACAATTTAATCCTCAAAACCCAAAATCACTTGCCTTGCGTACTCACTCGCAAACTTCAGGCTGGTCGCTAACTGAGCAAGATCCATTTAACAACGTTGCACGTACAGCTATCGAGGCTATGGGAGCAGCTCTAGGTCACACTCAATCGCTACACACAAATGCGCTTGATGAGGCTATCGCACTTCCAACTGACTTCTCGGCTCGTATCGCACGTAACACACAAATTTACATACAAGAGGAAACAGATATTTGCCGCGAGGTAGACCCATGGGCAGGTTCTTATTATATAGAGTCTCTAACTCAGGAAATCGCCGAGAAAGCATGGGCACTTATCCAAGAAGTTGAAGAACTTGGAGGTATGGCCAAAGCTATTGAGACAGGTATTCCTAAAATGCGTATCGAAGAGGCAGCAGCAAGAAAACAAGCTCGTATTGACTCAAACAACGATATTATCGTAGGTTTGAACAAATACCGTTTGGAGAAAGAAGCTCCTATTGATATTCTAGCTGTTGACAACACAGCAGTTCGTATAGCTCAAATTGAGCGCCTTAACTCTCTTCGCTCTAATCGCGATGAGCAAGCAGTTAAAGCAGCTTTGGCAGCTATCACAGAATGTGTTAAAACAAAACAAGGCAACTTACTTGAATTGGCTGTTGAGGCGGCTAAACTTCGCGCATCACTTGGAGAAATCTCAGATGCTTGCGAAGAAGTAGTAGGTCGTTACAAAGCAGTTATTCGTTCAATTTCAGGTGTTTATAGCGAAGAAGTGAAAAATGATGATTCATTTGCTGAGGCTAAGGCCATGGCAGAAAAATTTGCGAAAAAAGAAGGTCGTCAACCTCGTATTATGATAGCAAAACTTGGCCAGGACGGTCACGACCGTGGTGCTAAAGTTGTTGCTACGGGTTATGCCGACATAGGTTTTGATGTTGATATGGGACCTTTGTTCCAAACTCCAGAGGAGGCAGCTAAACAAGCTGTTGAGAATGATGTTCACGTTGTTGGGGTATCGTCTTTGGCCGCTGGTCACTTGACTTTAGTTCCACAAATCATTGCTGAGTTGGCAAAACTTGGCCGTGAGGACATTATCGTTATCGTGGGTGGTGTTATTCCTGCTCAGGACTACGACCAACTTTACAAAGATGGTGCTGCTGCGATTTTTGGCCCTGGTACTCCAGTGTCAGCTGCCGCAGTTAAGATGTTAGAAATCTTGTTAGACGACTAATTGTTCTTAGAGTATATAATAAAGGCCAGGCTATTTCAAATAGCCTGGCCTTTATTATTTATAGCTTTAAATCTAAAATCTCCAACCAGCAGAGAACAGCAAAGTTCCATTAGATACTCCTGTGCTAGTTGCATTAAGGATTTTTGTCACCCCAGCTGCGTAACGACCCTCAAGCACTAGGCCAAAACAAAAGTCATAGGCCAAACCTGCAATTAAGTCTACATTAAAGCGATTAACACCAGACTCAAGGTCTAATCCAGAAGAGTTAGCATCCACAGATTTGTTAACCACATAGCCCATTTGCGCACCACCTTGCAAACTTAATCCGTCTACAATATAGTACTTAAGCACGATAGGCATTTTCACATAGTCGTAATTAACGTCTATGGTTTTGCCACTCTCTTTAAAACGGAAACCCTCCATAGAATACAACAAATCAGACTCAATAGCAAGGTTGTTAACCACCATACGCTCGATAAAAAGTCCTGCCGTTACACCCTTACGAGTTTTAGCTCCCTGCCAACCATTAACGGTCGAAAAGTTAGCACCTACTTTAGCACCCCATGCCCATTCATCAGCCTTAACGAAAGAGGCTAACATGAACAGTGCTGCAAACGATAATAAAAATTTTTTCATAGTTTTTTTCTTTAATTAATGAAAGTTTTTTGTCGCTTGTGTTAGGTTTCAAAAAAAGTGCCAAACAAAAAAAGCGAGTGAGATAACTTATCCCACTCGCTGATAATAAAACCTAAACTTGGTGCTCTCTTTTAACGAAAAAAGGCCGCTTGGTTAGGTGTTTATTTTTATGTTAGATTACTCGATATAACCTTTAACTCTTGTACCCCACGCTGAACTCATGTTCCAATCTTGTTCGTTCGTTAAGCTGTAAGCTCCAGAGTAAGCTGTCTCCACAATATTAAGACCGTTAACAGTTGTAAGACCGTGAGAAGCAGAAGCAACAGTTGTAGCATAGTCATAAGCAGCTTGTGAAACTACAGAGTTTCCGTTCTCGCCGTCAAAAGTGTAAGAAGAAGAAGTTTTGTCATCTTGGTAAGAACCAGTGTAAACGTTTTTG
>JAWXTK010000021.1:0-40754 GCA_044433645.1 Rikenellaceae bacterium
CATTTGCAGGTTGAATTCAGCAATTATGAAATCAAAATTTATTACATCGTTTGCACTATGCGCATTAGTATTGGCTACAGCATGTAGCGAAGACGAAACAGTAACTCCAGAAACTCCAACACTTTCAGCTACTTCATGGGCTAACGTAAATGCAGGAGAAGACTCAACAACTTTTGCTTTTACTTCTGATATAGCAGTAAGCATGATAGTTAACGATCTTACTGGAGTTGTTGACCCAGACACAACTTCTGGAACATATACTTATGATGGCACCGATGTAGCTATTGAACTAGTTACTTTATTAGAAGACACAACTAATTACACAGGATCAATAGCTGATGATATCCTTTCTTTGTATAAAGGAGAAGAATTAGATGCTGTGGATTACACAAAATTATAAGTACAAGAAGGTGAAAAGCCAATCAAGGATTAGAAACCTCAATTTGATTAAGCTGTTTAGCCAAAACAAAGAGCTGCATTTTCCATAGAGAAAATGCAGCTCTTTTATATTAGGCTTTCAATTCCTTATATAACTCCACAGCCATACACGAAGCATTCATTCTAAGTGCATCCTCAATACCAACAATCACATTGTCGTTAAGTTCGGTAAGAAGTGTCGAACCTGCATCTGCACGCAAACAAATAGGTTTGTTAATATCAGCCGGAACGGTGCTAGTTAGTATTCCACGCGTACACATAATAGTGTCGGCATAAGGCATTAAAGGTGTGATATTCAGGTCTATACGCTCAAGGCCTGAAGTCGCCCCCATGATGAATCCATGGTCAAAGGCTAGCATTACACTCTTGCCTGTTTCTTTGTTGAAAATACGCGAGAGTCTATCTTTCATACCCCACCCTTGGTTGTCAGCTCCCTTTATATGGAAACTTTGTTTTGCAACTGGTACACCTACACTAAAACGGTTGCCTTCTCTTAAATCATCTAAATCTGCCACTCCTACGAGATATACGAGACCACAAAATTCTACTCTCTACGCTTTCATGACCAATATTTCCAGCAACAACATTCACTAACTAACTACAAGGGTTGGTTTGAGAAAATATCTTACATTCTGGCCAATTACAACAGAGTACCAGGCGATATAATAGAGTCAGATGCTGACAGAGGCTACATTATCAGCTCAATGAAAAGCATACACAAGGAATACACCTCGCCTGATAGTTATTCCGAAGATATAATCTCGGGCGCAGTGGCGTCAATATTAAACATTTTGGCGCGCAATATAGAGAACAAATACCTAAACGGGGTGCAAAGCAATGGGCGTTTTAGTGAGATACTCAGGTATATAAATAATAATATTCTAACTCAAGATTCACTAAAAATATCGGTTTTAGCAGATAAATTTGGCGTATCACAAGGTTATTTCTCGCAATATTTCAAAAAGGAATCGGGCATGAACCTAGCAGAATACATCATCAAGGCCAAACTGCGCCTAGCCGAAACCTATATACTACACACCGACCAATCTTTAAAAGAAATAGCCTATGAGCTAAATTTTTCGGATTCGAGCCACCTATCCAACACCTTTAAACGTAACTACGGCATGAGAGTGCGCGAGTTTCGTCAGTGTAATGGCAACGTTTGCAGGGTGTAAACTAGAGATAAAATTTGGTTTTTGGAGCTTTTTGCTATAACTTTGAGCCAAATAAATAACAAAAACTTATATCATGTTTAATAAAAACGAATACTTTGACGGTAAAGTTGCATCACTGGCCTTTGAGGGCGCAGAGGGCAAGGCAACAGCAGGCGTAATGGCAGCTGGAGAATATGAATTTGGTACATCAACTATAGAAATCATGACTGTGATTTCGGGTGAAATGGATGTTAAACTTCCAGGTGAGAGCGAATTTAAAACTTACAAAAAATTTGAAACTTTCCAGGTAGCGAAAGACGTGAAGTTTGCTGTTCGCACAAGTGCTGATACGGCTTATCTTTGTCTTTACAAATAAGGTTTAAATAGGTAAAAAATAGGCAAATGAAATAATCATTTGCCTATTTTTTTATCTTATATTTGAACGAGGGCCTCGTTTAAATATCGTCGAAGTACGAATCCTTAAGCCCAATAAAGTACAAAATTCCGTCAAGACCTATCGTTGAAATAGACTGCTCAGCATTCTCTTTAACCTTGGGTTTAGCATGGAAAGCTATGCCCAGACCTGCATTGCTTAGCATAGGCAAGTCATTAGCTCCGTCGCCTACGGCTATGGTTTGCGCGATGTTAACGTTCTCAACCTGAGAGATTAACCTCAACAATTCGGCCTTACGTTTACCGTCTACTATATCGCCCAGGTGCTTACCCGTAAGTTTTCCGTTAACTATCTCTAGCTCGTTGGCATACACATAGTCAAAACCGTATTTTTGTTTAAGGTAGTTACCAAAATAACTGAATCCACCCGAAAGAATCGCAGTTTTAAATCCAACTTTTTTGAGCATACACATAAGTCTTTCAAGTCCCTCGGTAATAGGCAGATTCTTAGCAATATCCTCCATAACAGACTCCTCTAAGCCCTCCAACATGGCAACCCTTTGCTTGAAACTCTCTGAAAAATCTATCTCGCCACGCATAGCAGACTCGGTAATAGCTCTAACCTTATCGCCCACCCCTGCTCTTTCGGCAAGCTCATCTATAACCTCGGTTGTAATAAGCGTAGAGTCCATATCAAAGCAAATAAGTCTACGGCAACGACGGAATAAATCGTCTTTTTGCAACGAAATATCAACGCTCAATTTATTAGAAAGTTCCATAAATTCGGCCTGCATAGCCAGCTTATTTGTAGGCGTACCCCTAACCGAAAGCTCTATACAAGACTTGCTCGAACGCGAACTCTCATCCAGAGGAATACGTCCAGTAAGCCTGTGAATAGAGTCTATATTTAGGTTTTGCATGGCTACTACGTTAGTCACCTCGGCAATTTGCTTAGCCGTGATTCTACGACCCAAAACCGTTATAATATAACGATTTTTACCCTGCAAATCTACCCATTCAGAGTACTCGCTCTCGCTCACGGGTGTGAAACGAATAGAAACACCAAGTTCATAGGCTTTCATCAATAAGTCTTTCATTATCTCCCCACTCTTGCTAGAGTTAGTCTGAAACAAAATACCCATAGACAGCGACTGATGTATATTAGCCTGGCCTATATCCAACACAAATGCGTCGTATTTTGCTAAAGTTTCCGTTAAAGCCGTGGTCACACCAGGCTTATCATCCCCCGAAATATTAATTTGAATAATTTCTACTTGGTCCTTCATATAAATTTTATTGTTTTTATTTCAATCGTGCCTTAATAGCCTCTGTTTCAGCTTCGTAACCAGGTTTTTCTAACAAGGCAAACATATTCTTTTTGTATTGTTCAACTCCAGGCTGATCAAAAGGATTAACCCCCAAAATATAACCACTTATACCACACGCTTTCTCAAAGAAATAGATTAATTGGCCAATATTATAAGCATCTATCTTAGCCATTTCAACCCTAATATTAGGCACTCCACCGTCGACGTGAGCTAGCATAGTTCCGAGCTCTGCCATAGCATTAATCTCGCTTAATCGTTTGCCCGATAAGAAGTTAAGTCCATCAAGATTATCATTCGTAGGCTCTAATTTAACGCAAGAAGCTGGCTCTGCGATGCTCACTAGAGTTTCAAACAAAGTGCGCTCGCCCTCTTGGATATACTGACCCATAGAGTGCAAATCTGCTGTTAAAGTAACGCTCGCGGGGAAGATACCTTTGTTGTCTTTACCCTCGCTCTCGCCATAAAGTTGTTTCCACCACTCAGCTACATATTGCATCTTAGGCTCATAACTAGCCAAGATTTCTGTTTTGTAACCATTATTATAAAGTATGTTTCTAGCCACAGCATATTGAGCAGAAATATTGTCCTCAAAAGCAATACCCTCGCCCGTAGCAGCCTGCATATCACTAGCACCCTTAACCAAAGCCTCGATATCTACACCAGCCACAGCAAGTGGCAATAGCCCCACAGGAGTCAACACAGAAAAACGACCACCAACATCATCTGGAATCACAAAAGTTTTGTAACCCATTTCATCAGACAAGGTTTTAAGCGCACCACGTGATGAGTCAGTAACTGCCACGATGCGCTCGCGCGCGCCCTCAATTCCGTAGCGAGCTTCTATTTCTTTTTTAAGTATTCTAAATGCGATTGCAGGCTCAGTGGTAGTGCCCGATTTTGAGATTATAACACACGAGATAGAGTAATCTTTCACGCCATCCAAAAGCTCAGATACATAGTCCTCGCTAATGTTTTGGCCAGCGAAAATCACCGTAGGCTCGGTTTTGTTTTTGTGTAAATATGCAAAGCTATTGCCAAGTGCCTCTATTACAGCCTTAGCTCCCAAATAAGAGCCGCCTATGCCTGCAACTATCACTATCTCAGAGTTTTCTCTAAGTTTGGCTGCCGTTTGTTTTAACTCTTCAATAGCTTGTGAAGTGATAGAGCTAGGAAGGTTTACCCAACCCAAAAAGTCACTACCTGCACCTTTACCACTATGTAGCAAAGAGTTAGATGATGATGCAAGCTCTTTAAAAGATTCGATAGTGTTATCTCCCAAAAAATTTGAGATTTTGCTCAGGTCTAATTTTAGTGTATTCATAAGTTTAGTTTTATATTAGTTTACTAGTTAGGTTTGTCATAGTTTTTTTAACCGAGGCTTTTTTATAAAGGATTTGATACATAGCATAAAGTATGGGCATATCAACTCCAAATTTCTCGTTAATGCGCATAATACATTCGGTAGCAAAATAACCTTCGGCCACCATATTCATCTCTATTTGGGTGCTAAAGACAGAATATCCCTTGCCTATCATAACCCCAAAGCGCCTATTACGGCTAAATTGCGAATAGGCCGTAACCAATAAATCGCCCAAATAAGCCGACGAGGTTACATCACGAGACGAAGGATAGGTTTGCTCTAAAAAGCGCACCATTTCGGAGGTAGAATTTGAAATTAACACAGCCAAAAAGTTATCTCCATAACCCTGGCCTATTGCCACACCTACGGCTATGGCATAAATATTTTTAAGCACCGACGCATACTCAATGCCGTAAATGTCGGTGGAATAATTAACCTTAATGTATTTTGAGCGCATTTTACTAGCCAACAGCCCTGCATTGTCCAAGCTCTTGCAAACCACAGTGATATACGACAATCTCTCAAGTGCAACCTCCTCGGCATGACAAGGCCCCGAGATAAGACCAATCTGATCGAAAGGAACGCCTAATTCTTTGTTTACATACTCAGCCACAGTGATAAGTTCCTCGGGCAAGATGCCTTTAATGGCCGAGACCACAAATTTATCGCTAAGATCAACTCTCACGGTAGAGAGCGTGTTTTTAAGGTAGGCCGAGGGCACAGCTAAGATGATAATATCTGCGCTATTTAGTATTTTGTTAATATCTGAACTGATAAATAATTTAGTTGTATCAAACTCAACATCAGAGAGATATTTGGGGTTATTTCCTTCGTCTAGGATGTGTTCTTTTACTATTTGATTTTGAATAAGCCACGAGACTTGATTCTCATTCTCTAGCAAGATTTTGACTATCGCCGTAGCCCACGAACCATAACCAATGACAGCACACGAAGAATTTTTATCTATTTTATATACCATTTTAAGTATCTTAGTTGCTTAATTTTTGTAAATATATGACAAATATACTTAAAACTTATTGAAATTTCAAGATTTTTACATTAAATATTAGATAAAACCATGATATTTAATTATCTTTGTATCTTAGTTATAAATCATTAAAATATTACACAAATTGAAAAAGATAAATAGTGCATTAATCTCAGTCTTTTACAAAGACGGACTAGAGCAAATCGTTAGAAAATTAGCAGAAAATAACGTTACTATCTACTCTACTGGAGGAACTCTTAAATTCATCGAAGACCTTGGCATCGAGGCCATAGCAGTTGAAACTCTTACTGGCTACCCTTCAATTTTAGGTGGCAGGGTTAAAACTCTTCACCCAGGAGTATTTGGAGGCATCCTAGCTCGTCGTGATAATCCTCAAGACTTAGAGCAATTAGCAGAATATAAAATCCCAGAAATAGACTTAACTATTGTAGACCTTTACCCTTTTGAGCAAACAGTTGCATCGGGAGCAGAACACCAAGCTATTATCGAAAAAATTGATATAGGTGGCATTTCGCTTATCCGTGCTGGTGCTAAAAACTACAAAGACTCGGTTATCATAGGTTCTGTGGAGCAATACTCTGAGCTTTACACTATGCTTTGCGAGCAAGACTGTGCTACTACACTTGAGCAACGTCGTTATTTTGCAGCTCAAGCATTTAATGTTAGTTCTCACTACGACTCAGCTATTTTCAACTATTTCAACGAGGAACAAAATATTCCTTCATTCAAATCTAGCATCAACAAAGGAACAACACTTCGTTATGGCGAAAACCCTCACCAAGAGGCTACTTTCTACGGAGACCTTGATAAAATGATAGAAAAACTTAATGGCAAAGAAATATCTTACAACAATATGTTGGATATAGACGCTGCACTTAACCTAATCGAAGAATTTAGTGAGCCTACATTTGCTATTTTAAAACACAATAACGCTTGTGGCGTGGCATCTCGCGCTACTCTTTTAGAGGCATGGAACGCAGCTCTAAGCTCTGACCCAGTATCGGCTTTTGGGGGCGTGCTTATCTGCAACCGCGAACTAGATGCTGCATCGGCTGAGCAAATCAACAAACTTTTCTTTGAAGTTATCTTAGCTCCTAGCTACTCTAGTGAGGCTCTTGAGATACTTAAACAAAAGAAAAACCGTATTATCCTTGTTCTTAAAGACACTACTCGCGCTAACTTCACTTTCCGTAGTCTGCTTAACGGCGTGGCACTTCAACAACGCGACACTAAAGTCGGTGGTATAGATTCAGACATTAAAGTCTCTACAACACTTGCACCAACTGAAAGCCAAATCGAGGATATGATTTTTGGAAATAAAGTAGTGAAAAACTCTAAGAGCAACGCTATTGTATTTGCAAAAGACAACATGATGATAAGCAGTGGTATAGGCCAAACTTCTAGAGTTGACGCCTTGCGCCAAGCTATTGACAAGGCTAAAAGCTTTGGTTTTGACCTAAAAGGAGCATCGCTTGCATCGGATGCTTTCTTCCCTTTTGCTGACTGCGTAGAGATAGCTCACAAAGAGGGTGTTACATCTATTATTCAACCTGGAGGCTCGGTTAGAGACCAAGACTCTATTGACTATTGCAATGCTAATGGACTAACTATGGTGTTCACAGGCATGCGCCACTTTAAACACTAGAAAAAAACTATAAAATGGGACTTTTTTCACTAACACAAGAACTTGCTATTGACCTAGGCACAGCCAATACTATCATTATTCATAATGGTAAGATTATGGTTGACGAGCCTTCAATAGTAGCACTTGATAGCCACTCAGGCAAATTAATTGCCATAGGTGCTCAGGCGCAACAGATGCACGGCAAAACCCACCAAAACATAAAAACTATACGCCCACTTAAAGACGGTGTGATAGCTGATTTTAATGCTGCTGAGCTTATGCTGCGTGGCATGATTAAGAAAGTTAAAACTTCGTCTCACATGTTTAGCCCTTCGCTTAAAATGGTTATTTGCATACCTTCGGGCTCTACTAACGTTGAGATACGTGCCGTTAGAGACTCGGGTGAGCACGCAGGTGGCCGCGAGGTAGCTATGATATTTGAACCTATGGCAGCAGCCTTGGGTGCAGGTATAGATGTGGAAGCACCTGAGGGTAATATGATAATTGACATAGGTGGTGGTACATCAGAGATTGCTTGTATTGCACTTGGTGGTATAGTTTGTAGCGAGAGCATCAATGTAGCTGGTGACGTGTTTACCGACGATATTCAAAGCTACGTACGCCAACAACACAACATACGTATAGGTGAGCGCACAGCCGAACAAATCAAAATAGCTGTGGGTGCTGTTACCTCTGAACTAGAGGATGAACCTGAGGATATAGTTGTAACAGGACCTAATATTTTGACCTCATTGCCTTCTACTATTAGCCTATCTTACAGCGAGATAGCTTATGCACTAGAGAAGTCTATGGTTAAAATCGACGCTACAATCATGAAGGTATTAGAGATGGTTCCACCAGAGCTTTATGCTGATATTGTTAAAAACGGTGTTGCTCTAGCAGGTGGTGGTGCACTAATGCGTGGACTTGCAAAAAGGTTTCAAGACAAAACAAATATTCCATTTTATGTTGTCGAAGATCCTTTGCGCGCAGTAGCTCGTGGTACAGGCATAGCGCTTAAAAACATTAACAAATTCTCGTTCCTAATAAAATAAAACTCTGGCATACTAAACACTTTGAGGGTAAATGGATAAGTTTATTAATTTCATTAAGAAAACATACGTCTTTTTGTTATTTATAGCACTTGAGAGCGTAGCCTTAATCTATTATGCCAACTCAAACAACTATTCTAGAGCCAAATTCTTAACGGCATCTAACAATTTTATAGGAGCGCTTCAAGATAATATGCCCGATGTAAAAACTTATATCGGGCTTAAATCTAAAAATAAGATACTAAGACAAGAAATAGTTGAGCTTAGGAATCAAATATCTAGTTATCAGTCTCTAGGGCTAGATATCGCCCCTCAAGAAATCCCTATGTATTATTACGCCTTAGCACACGTGGTGGGCAATAGCGTAAATAAACAGCAGAATTACTTAACACTAAACTCGGGCATAAGAGAGGGTATGGAGGCTAACATGGCTATTACAACCATGGACGGTTATGCTGTGGGATATATCTTATCGTGTAGCGACAAATTCTCGGTGGCTTGCTCTATACTCAACACCTCATTTAAGACCAGTGGCAAAATTAAAGGACAAGATTATTTTGGCTCGATTTATTGGGACGGACTAAGCACCGAACACGTGAGACTAGAGGAACTACCAAAATACGCCGAGATACAAAAGGGCGATACGATAGTTACGACCAACTATTCGTCTATCTTCCCCGAGGGGATAATAATAGGCACGGTCGAAGATTTCTCGCTGGGCAAATCCCTTACTCACTATGATGTTAAGATAAAACTTGCAGCAAAAATGAGCACACTAACCGATGTTGTGGTTATTAACTACCAGGACTATGCCGAGCGTCAATTATTAGAAAAATCAACTATAATCAAGTAAATTATGTATAGAATCATAGAATACACTCTGCTATTTATTATAGTTTCGCTGCTGCAATTTTTTGTTTTTAGCAACCTTAGTTTAGGGGTTTATGTTAATCCTATGCTTTATCTTGGATTTATTATTTTATTACCTATTGAGCTTTCGGCATTTTGGACCTTGATGCTCTCGCTTGTTATGGGATTTAGCATGGATTATATGCTTATGGGCTTTGGATTAAATACGATAGCCTGCCTTTTTACAGGATTTATTCGCCCCTTTGTACTACGACTTATCATAGCTCGCGATGAGACCTTAGAGTCAGGAATCCCAACCACAAGAAAACTTGGCAGAGACAAATTTTTGAAGTACTCATCTATTATAATCACTCTTCATTGCTTGATTTTCTTTAGTTTAGAGGCACCAAATTTCACATATTTTCATTTTACACTTCTTAGGATTTTAACAAATTCACTACTTAGCATTTTACTAATTTACTTCACTCAATACCTCTTCACAAACAAACGATGAGCAGATATAATATCTTACGTATATTTGTAGTACTTATTTTTCTTGTAATTATCATCAGACTTTTTCAAATTCAAGTCCTCGATGACAGTTATAAAAACAGTGCTAATAGAAACGTGCTAAGATATGAAACTGTAAACCCTCCACGAGGCGAGATTTATGACAGAAACGGAGTTTATCTAGCTCAAAGTGCCGAGGCCTACGATTTAATTGCTATCCCTAGAGAGATAGAGGCTTTTGACACGCTGCTACTTGCCAACTTAATTGGGGTGAGCAAAGACAAGCTTAAGGATGAGATTCGCAAAGCCAAGAGATATTCGCCACGCTCTCACTCAGTAATTTTCAAACAGCTACCCAAGGAGGTAAAAATAAGACTAGATGAAAGACCCCTTAAAGGATTTTACACTACTTTTAGAACCATACGCTACTATCCTCAAAAAATTGGTGGCAATTTGCTTGGCTACGTAGGCGAGGTAAATCAGCGTATTATAGACAACAATCCCTATTATAAAATGGGTGATTATATAGGTCTAAGTGGCATAGAACAGGCCTATGAGAAAGAATTAAGGGGCGTGATAGGCACAAAAATAAACCTAGTAGACGTACACGGAGTCTTGCAAGGCTCATATAACGACGGTGAGCAGGACACCCAATCAGTATCTGGCAAGGCACTAACCTGCACCATAGATTCTAGACTGCAACTATTAGCCGAACAGCTACTTGAGGGCAAGGTAGGAAGCGTGGTAGCGATAGAGCCTGCTACGGGCGAGATACTTGTTATGGCTAGTTCACCTACGTATAATCCTGACGAATTGATAGGTCGCGAGAGAGGAAATAATTACATGAAATTATTGAATAACCCTCGCCACCCCTTGTTCAACCGTTCGGTGAGTTCGCTCTACCCTCCTGGGTCTACATTTAAAATGGCAAATGCACTAATAGGTCTGCAAGAGGGCGTGTTAAAGGCTAGTTATAACTACCCCTGCAACTACGGCTACCACATAGGTCGTGGGGTAAAGTGCCACGAACATAGCTCGCCTATTAATCTTCACGATGCAATCAGCACCTCGTGCAATGCTTATTTTTGCTACGTTTACAGAAATATAGTTGATAATAAAAAATACATGAGCGTAAAAGACGGCTTTGACGTGTGGTATGACTATGTTATGGACTTTGGTTTTGGGCGCAAGCTAAACTCTGACTTTACAAACGAGCTTAACGGCTATGTGCCAACAAGGGAATTTTATGATAAGAGATACCGTGGAAGTTGGAACTCACTAACCAACATATCGCTAGCCATAGGTCAGGGCGAGCTGGGCTGCACACCTCTGCAAATGGCAAACTTTGCAGCAACTATTGCCAACCGTGGTCATTACTTCATCCCTCATGTTGTTAAAAAAGTGGAGGGTGTGGATTCACTCGACAATAGATTTTATGAGCGTCACCAAACTAAGATAGACACAAAATACTATGATGATATGGTAGAGGGTATGTACAGAGCCGTGCACAAAAAACAAGGCACGGCATCGGTGGCTTACCTTAAAGGTTTTGACGTATGTGGCAAAACGGGCACGGCCGAGAACTCTCATGGTGCCGACCACTCAACTTTCATATCCTTTGCCCCTAGAGTAAACCCTAGCATAGCAATTTCAGTTTACATAGAAAACGGGCGTTTTGGCGCAACCGTGGCAGCTCCCATAGCCACGCTTATCACCGAATTATATTTAACAGGCGAAATTAAGCGCGAGGCTCTTTTGGAGTATGTTAAGAAAATGGAAATAAAATATCCTTACTATGAGAAATAAAGCCAACCTTATCTCGTGCATAGACTGGTACGCAGTTATTATTTATCTTCTGCTTATAATTATGGGCTGGATGAATATTTATGCTGCTGTCTCTGATAGCAGTCTGTCGGGTGCAGGTTTTGAGCTTACTTCTCGTTATGGTATGCAGCTAATATGGATAGGTATCACACTTAGCATAGCCGTGGTTATACTACTTATAGATGCTAAGTTTTGGCATATATTCAGCGCTCCCATGTATATTTTCTCGCTCTTGGTTCTTGTGTCCACGCTCATTATTGGGCGCGAGGTAAATGGGGCTAAGTCATGGCTTATATTAGGCCCTGTAGCTTTTCAACCTGCTGAGCTCATGAAGTTTACAACTTCCTTAATGTTAGCTCGTGGAATAAGTAGCTACAATTTTAAAATCAATCAAATCAATTCTCTTGCTCTAATTGGAGGCATAATAATGCTACCCATCATGGTGATTATCCTGCAAAACGACACAGGTTCGGCCATAGTCTATGCCTCGTTTTTCTTTGTGTTAGCTAGGGAGGGACTCGGTAGCTGGGTCTATATTTTAATGGGGACGGTGATAGCATTGTTTGTACTTAGTTTTCTGCTTACGCCATTTGTGATGATGATATTAATACTCTTGTTTTGTTTGTTGTGCGAGGGGATAATGAACGGGAATTGGAAGTCTAAGATAGTATATTTAGCTAGCCTTACTTTGGGTTATATTGCAGTTTTTGCTTTATTCAATTTTATCTTTAAAGTCGGCTTGTCTCACTACGCGAGTTTGCTTGTCTCAGTTGTGTTATCACTTGTAGGTGTGTTTACATATATATATAGATATAAATTAGTGAATGTGGTTAAAATCATAGGACTATTTTTCGCCTCGCTTGGTTTTACCAATATTGTAGATTATGTGTTTGATAATATACTGCAAACCCACCAACAAAAACGCATCCTAGACCTACTAGGCATAGAGCAAGACCTCAGAGGTTGGGGTTATAATGTCAATCAGTCTAAGATTGCCATAGGCTCGGGAGGTTTCTGGGGCAAGGGCTATCTCAACGGCACTCAGACCAAATATAACTTCGTGCCCGAACAAAGTACAGACTTTATTTTCTGCACCGTAGGTGAGGAATGGGGGTTTATGGGTAGTTTGCTAGTAGTTACTCTATTTTGTATGCTAATACTTAGACTTATGAAAATGGGCGAAAGACAAATGGAGGCCTTCGGCAGAGTTTATTGTTATAGTGTGGCAGGGATATTTTTGATTCACCTGCTTATAAATATAGGTATGACCATAGGTATAATGCCTGTTATAGGTATTCCACTCATGTTTTTTAGTTATGGTGGCTCATCGTTTTTGATGTTTAGCATTATGTTCTTTGTGGCTGTTAAACTAGATGCCTCGTATAAAGAAAATCTTAACTAATTGTGAAAAAATAAGATAAAATCACTAACTTTGAACAGTTGAAATTAAATAATAATAGATATGATATTAATTGACGGAAAAGAAGTAGCTGCCTCTCTAAGAGCAGAGATAGCTCAGGAGGTTAAGCAAATTGTAGAGGGAGGAGGCAAAATTCCTCACCTAGTTGCAATTTTGGTAGGAAATGACGGTGCTAGCCAAACTTATGTGGGGCACAAAGAAAAATGCTGTGCAGAGTGTGGTTTTAAATCAACTGTCGCTCGCATGGACGAGAACACAAGCGAGGAAGAAGTGCTTGCAAAAATCGCAGAACTAAATGCTGATGATGATGTAGACGGGTTCATAGTTCAACTACCTTTACCAAAACATATTTCTGAGGAAAAAGTAATAGAGGCCATAGACCCTAAAAAAGACGTAGACGGTTTCCACCCTGTAAACACAGGACGTATGGTAACAGGTATGCCTTGCTATTTATCTGCAACACCTGACGGCATACTTTCACTTCTAAAATACTATAACATAGAGACTTCGGGCAAACATTGCGTGGTTATCGGAAGAAGTAATATCGTGGGTAGACCTATGGCAAACTTGCTATCTCAAAAAGGTTGGGACTGCACAGTTACCATGTGTCACAGTCGCACTCAAAACCTTAAAGAAGTGGTTAAATCAGCTGATATTGTTGTAGCAGCACTTGGCATAGCAGAGTTTGTTACAGCCGACATGATTAAACCAGGAGCCGTAGTAATTGACGTGGGTATCACACGTGTTAAGAGCGATAAAACCAAGAATGGTTGGAAACTTTTGGGCGACGTTAAGTTCGACGAAGTAGCACCACTTTGTAGCTACATCACCCCAGTTCCAGGAGGCGTAGGCCCTATGACCATAATCTCTCTTATGAAAAACACACTTAAAGCTGGCAAAAAAGAAATTTATAAATAGTATAAAATCTAGTTTTTAATTCAAAAACGCGATAAAAAAGAACAACCTTGCTATTTTTTTTATAACTTTGTGGACTTATATTTAAAGCACAAATGACAATAGATGATTTTTGGGTTGGAGTAGCAACCAAGCAGCATATGCAATACGCACAGGAAATCTGTGACGAAATGGCAGCGTCTGCTAAAGCACGTGGCACAGGTATAGCTAAAAGAACCCCCGAATATGTAGCCTCTAAAATGGAGGATGGGAAAGCTGTGATAGCCTTCCATAAAGATGGCCGTTGGGCAGGTTTTAGTTATATTGAAACCTGGGGACACGGCGATTATGTAGCTAACTCTGGGCTTATTATAAACCCTCTATTTAGAAAATTAGGTCTAGCTAAAGCGATTAAAACCAAGACTTTCTTACTTTCACTAGAGAAATTTAAGGGAGCTAAACTTTTTGGACTTACAACAGGACTTGCCGTGATGAAAATCAACTCAGACTTAGGCTATCGCCCGGTGACTTACTCAGAACTTACCGATGATGAAACATTCTGGAATGGATGCAAAAGTTGCGTAAATTACGAAATCCTTAAAATCAAAAACCACAACAACTGTCTATGCACAGCCATGTTATTTGATCCAGAAGTTGACAAAGTAAAAGTTAAAACAGAAAAATAAAAAATAATACCAAAATGAAAAAAGTAGTTTTAGCATTCTCTGGAGGTCTTGATACCTCATACAGTGCAATTTTCCTAGCTAAAGAAATGGGACTAGAAGTGCACGCAGCACTTGCAAATACAGGTGGTTTCTCTGACGAAGAACTTGCAACGATAGAGCGTCGCGCACTAGAATTGGGCGTTAAAAGTTATGTTGCACTTGATGTGACTGAGGATTATTACGATCACACTATCAAATATATGGTGTTTGGTAATGTACTTAAAAACTCTACCTACCCTATCTCTGTGAGCTCTGAGCGTATCTCTCAAGCTACGGCTATTGCAAAATATGCTAAAGATTTAGGCGCAGATTATCTTTGCCACGGTTCAACTGGCGCAGGTAACGACCAAGTTCGTTTCGATATGGTGTTTAACATCATCGCTCCAGAAATCGAGGTTATAGCTCTAATTCGCGAAAAACGTCTTTCTCGCGAGGAAGAAATCGACTACTTACGTTCATTTGGCGTGGACTTCGACTTCAAAAAAGCCGAATACTCTATCAACCAAGGTATTTGGGGAACATCAGTGGGTGGTAAAGAAACTCTTACTTCTAACCAAACACTTCCAGAGGAGGCTTACCCATCGCAACTTACAGCCACTGAGCCAACTACGGTTACTCTTAGCTTTGAAAAAGGTGAGTTCACAGGATTTAACGGTCAAAAATTTGACAGCAAAATAAAAGCAATTCAAGAGCTTCAAAAATTCGCAGCTCCTTACGCAATCGGCCGCGATATGCACATTGGTGATACTATCATAGGTATCAAAGGTCGTGTTGGTTTCGAGGCAGCAGCTCCAATTTTGATTATCAAAGCTCACCACATGTTGGAGAAACACACTCTAACTAAATGGCAACTTTATTGGAAAGATCAAATCTCTGCTTTCTATGGCAACTACCTTCACGAGGGCCAATACTACGATCCAGTTATGCGTGATATGGAGGCTATGATGAGCGAGAGCCAAAGAACAGTTACGGGCGATGTTATCATAGAATTGCACCCTTATCGTTACGTAATGGTAGGTGTTGAGAGTGCTCACGATTTGATGAATAATGAGTTTGGTGCTTACGGCGAAACTATGAGCGATTGGAGCAGTGACGACGTTAAAGGATTTGGCAAAATCTTTGGCAATCAGAATGTTATATATTACAAAGTAAATAAAGACCAACTATAATGATTAAAGTAGGAATCATAGGTGGTGCAGGTTATACGGGTGGCGAAGCTATCCGTATTCTTGTAAATCACCCTCAGGTAGAATTAGTTTTTGTGAACAGCAATTCAAACGCTGGCAACAAAATTTATCAGGTTCACACCGATCTTTTTGGCGATACAGATATGTGTTTCACCGATGAAATCAGAGAGGACGTAGACGTCATCTTCCTTTGCATGGGTCACGGCGATTCACGCAAATTTTTGGAGAGCAAAAAATTCCCTGCGAGCGTTAAAATCATAGATCTAAGCCAAGACTTTAGACTCAGCGCCCTAAAAAGCATAGATGACAGAGACTTCGTATATGGCCTACCAGAAATGAGCCGCGAGAGCATTAAAACTGCCAAAAATATCGCTAATCCAGGCTGTTTTGCAACTTGTTTGCAACTTGGTATGTTGCCTCTGGCTGCAAGTGGCGAGCTGAAACAAGACGTTCACATTAGCGCAATGACAGGCTCAACTGGGGCAGGTCAAAAACTAGCTGCTACGTCTCACTTTAGCTGGAGAGTTAACAATATATCTACATACAAATCATTTGAGCATCAGCACCTTAACGAGATTGGCGAGAGCCTTCACTCGCTTATGCCAGGCTTTGATAAATCTATCAATTTTGTGCCTTATCGTGGTGATTTCTCACGTGGTATTATAGCTTCGATTTACACAGATAGCGACCTTACTTTGGAGCAAGCAACTGAGCTTTATAAGGAATATTATAAAGACGCTGCATTCACTTTCGTAAGCGATAAAAACATAGCTCTAAAACAAGTAGTTAATACAAATAAATGCCTAGTTTCCATAGAAAAACACGGTGATAAACTACTAATAATGAGCATTATAGACAACTTATTAAAAGGTGCAAGTGGCCAAGCAGTTCAAAACATGAACCTAATGATGGGCTTGGACGAGAAAATGGGTCTAAGACTTAAACCAGCAGCATTTTAAACAAAAGGAATTAAGATGAAACTTTTTGACGTATATCCCCTAAACAACATCGCCATTGTTAAGGCCAAAGGCTCTAACGTGTGGGATGATGAAGGACAAAAATATTTGGATATGTACGGTGGTCATGCCGTGATATCAATTGGTCACACAGCACCCGAGTATGTCGAGGCTTTAACAAACCAACTAAACAACATAGGTTTTTACTCTAACTCAGTGATTATCAAAGAGCAAGCTGTGTTAGCAGAGAAATTTGGAGTACTTTCAGGCAAGGAAGATTACGCACTTTTCATGTGTAATTCAGGCGCTGAGGCCAACGAAAATGCTATGAAATTAGCATCTTTTCACACAGGCCGCAAGCAAATTATCGCCTTCAAAGCAGCCTTCCACGGACGTACTTCACTAGCTGTTTCTGCTACTGACAACCCTTCGATTATAGCACCAGTCAATGAAACCGACAACATAGTTTTCTTGCCCTACAACGACACCGAGGCACTAAAATCTTACTTTGCCGACAACGGCAAAAATGTAGCTGGCGTTATCGTCGAAGCTATACAAGGTGTTGGTGGAATCAACGTAGCTAGCACAGAGTTTTTGCAAGCAATACGCTCATTGTGTGATACTTACGGAGCAATATTCATAGCCGATAGCGTACAAGACGGATGTGGTAGAAGTGGAAAATACTACGCCCTAGACCACGCAGGCGTTGACGCTGATATTTACTCTATGGCCAAAGGAATAGGTAATGGTTTCCCAGTAGGCGCAATATCTATTAGCCCAAAAATCGAGGCAAAACACGGTATGTTGGGCACAACTTTCGGTGGAAATCAATTAGCTTGCGCAGCAATGAGTGCCGTTACAGATGTAATGTTAAGAGATAATTTAATAGACAACGCAGCTAATATTGGAGAATACTTAATCTCTGAACTTCAAGGACTTAAAGGCATCAAAGAGGTGCGTGGACGAGGCCTGATGATAGGTATAGAATTTAAGGAAGACGCTGTTGAGTTGCGCAGAAATTTGCTTTTCCAAGAACATATTTTCGTAGGAGCAGCTGGCAAAAAAATTGTTCGCCTACTTCCTGCACTTAATATAACTAAGGCTCACGCCGACGAATTTTTGACTGCATTTAAGAAATTGTTATGCTAAAAGTTATAAAAATCGGGGGCAATATAGTTGACAACCCCACAAAATTAGAGAAATTTCTCTCTGACTTCGCGGCACTTGAGGGTCAAAAAATTTTGATTCACGGGGGCGGCAAAGTCGCTACATCAATAAGCACAGCCCTAGGGATAGAGACCCAAATGATTTCAGGGCGCAGGGTCACAGATAAACAAACTCTGGGCGTTGTTACCATGGTCTACGCAGGTGGCATTAACAAGAGCATAGTGGGTGCGTTGCGCTCTCTAGGATGCGATGCTTTCGGAATGTGTGGCGTTGACGGAGGCGTAATTTTGTCTAATAAACGCAGCCCCGAGCCTATAGACTACGGCTTTGTAGGCGACCCAATAGCTGTCAACGATAAACTACTTAACACTCTAATTAACAGTGGCTTACAATTAGTAATAGCACCTATCACAGCCAACGAAAAAGGCGAATTATTAAACACAAATGCCGACACCGTAGCCCAAAGCATAGCAACAGGCATGGCACTATCGGGTGCAGAAGTTGAGCTAATTTACTGCTTCGAGAAAAAGGGTGTTTTGAGCGATGTTAACGACGATAACTCAGTGATCGAGACCATTACGCCAACGAATTTCGAGAGCTTAAAAGCCGACGGAATAGTAGCCGACGGAATGTTACCAAAACTAGAAAATGCATTCAAGGCCTTAGAAAAAGGTGTTAAAAAAGTAGTAATTTGCTCAGCCGAATCAATTTCAGAGCAAGGCTACGCAGGCACAAGCATAACAAAATAGGCAAATATAAGATATTGATAATCAAAGGTTTAAAGAATAATTAAATTTTTTGCTCTCATTTTTTTGAGTTAATCAATATTTTGCGTATATTTGCACTCGTCTAAAAAACCTAGGCGCTCGGATGGTGGAATAGGTAGACACGCAGGACTTAAAATCCTGTGGGCAGTGATGTCCGTACGGGTTCGATTCCCGTTCCGAGTACGAAAGTGGCTTACAATTTATGTAGGCCACTTTTTTGTTTTTTACAGGCTACTCCCACTAAGGAATAATAATAGTGTAATAACTAGAGGCTTTACCGCTGAAGATGCCTAGGCCACCGTCTACGTTGCTGCGTGCGTTGGTAGTTACTGGGTAAATAGGGTTGGCTATGTTGATTGAGAGCTCTTGCAGATCAAGGTAATAATCATAGCTATCTTTATCTATGTTAGATACTTGAAGCTCTACTTTTTCGCCCGAACGATAGAAAATATCGTATGTATCGCCGTCCATTAATATTGATGTTGCGCGAAAAACAGGCACTGTATTATCCAGAGTATTTAGCCTTGTGTCGCTCCACACACCAAACATTGTGGGCTGATAAATCTCACTTTCGCCACTTACCCTAGATGAAATCAAGTAATAATTTTGCTCATCTAGTGGCTCGTCTATCTTTACTTTTATTAGATAGCCTGAATCTGTTTCGCTCACCTTCTCACACCAAACTGAGTCTAGTGCTACGGGCGAGAGCATAGTTGTGGTTGCGCTAACTTTTATGCCCTGATATTCCACCTCTAGGGTGTATTGTTTGCCTTGCTCACCCTTCATTTTTAGGGTTTGGTAGTAGAAATTTGATAGATATTTATCGTTACTTGTCCCCACTAAAGACTCGCTCTCGTCTTCGCAATACAGTGTCACTTTAGCCCATGAAATAGGTATTAAAGACAACACATAATCGCTCAGCTCACTATCAGGGGGCACTAATTGTGTGACTACAATCTCAGGATATTCATCTATATAAATCGACCCGTCTAGAACTAATGTTGCCTCAAAATCCAAGTACTCGGGTTCTAAATCGCCACACGCTCCTAGACTCAACAGCAAGGCTGCGAGCCAACAAACATTAAATATTTTTAGCATCTCTCTCATAGGGTATTAAAATTTAAAGGTTAGCCCTAGCGAGGGAATTATAGTAAATAGCGATGCCGTGGCCACCTTGATTTGGTAGTCTCCACTTGTGTTTTCAACCACTTTAATGGTGTACATCAGAGGGTTAGGCCTTGAATAAACATTATATACAGCCAAATTCAGCACCGAGCTTTTCATCCATTTGATTCTCAGATCATAACTTAGCGTTAAGTCCAACCTATGATAATCAGGCATACGAGCCTCGTTGTAATCAGAATAAAAATTCACCACTTTATCCGACGACAAATAAAGTCCCTGAGACAGAGTCATAGGCTCGCCCGAGGCGTAAACAAAGGCACTAGAGACCGACCAGCGCGAGTGAAAAGGATAAAATGCCACCACCGACAAATCATGTCTTCTATCGTTACTTGCATAAAACATTGCCCCGTCATTAATTTCATCACTCTGCCTAACTGCCCACGAGAGGGTATAAGACACCCAAGCTTTGAGCTTAGAACCGTCGTACTTAATCATAAATTCTGAGCCCACATTATAGCCGTCGCTGAGTTCATAGCGCGAATAAATTGAGTTGTCCTCGGCTATTAGGCTTATCATTTTTGAGGTGTTTTCGTATTGATTCTTAAGATAACGGCCATAGCCAAGAGCCGAAAACTCCCATTTTTTATTCAATGTTTTGTAGTTTAACCCAAGCGTTAAATTATCAGAGCGCTGGGCTGGTGAATCCCCCGAAGTGTCAACATAGTAATTTACTGGCAGACCTGTTCCCGAAACTTGCACTTGGTTAACATACTGATATTGACGAGTATAAGAGCTAGACAAAACAAAATTATCCATGATTTTATACTCCACCCCAAGCCTAGGCTCTAAGCCCGAACACTCACCCACAACCCCTGAATACCTCAGGCCAAAATCAAGAGTTAATCCTCGTGTAGGCACATAATTTAGCGAGGAATACACACCCCACTCTACATCTATTTCAGGCTTATCATCCTCATTATCAGTCGTTGCAGTAACACTGCCAAGCAGTCCTCCAAGCTCTACACTTTGAAGATCAAACGCCCTAACAGCCAAAGAATTTCCGTACTTAAGCCTTAGTTTATCATTAATTCTAAAGCTATGATTTATATTATAACCAACGTCGTTAATTGCCGAACTCATCATAAGTTCCACGACCGAGAGTCCAAAATTAATCTCATCCTCATAGCGAGTATTATACACCGACAAATAAAGCTCAGAATCTGATGAAAAACTATGAACCCACTCAGTGGAAATCACAGCATTCATCCAACTATCGTCGCCCTGAACAGAATAGGCAGCATAATCAATATCTACCTTATCACTTGAGTAAAAGGCATTTACGCTCAACTTATCTTTATCCCCAAAATTCTGATTCCACGTAATATTGGCATCATACATATTATATTTGAGCGAGAGATCCTCGTTTTTAAACAGCGACAAAATAGGGTTGGCATAACTCATGCGCGCCGATGCCACCACATTGCCACTATCTTTAATTGGTGTGTTCACCGACACAGCCGATGCAATTATAGACACCTCGCCACTCACCTCAGTTTGCTGAGCGATAAAATCTTTGGTCTCTAATTCCACCACCGAGGCCAAACGGCTGCCCCACTCAGGCGAGATATAACCCTTATCAACCGACATACTCTTTAAGTGATTGCTATTAATTGCAGGCAAAAAGCCCAGCAAGTGCACGGGCGAATAAATGGGCGCGCCGTGAATAGTGAAAAGATTGTGTGAAGGCTCGCAACCTTGAATATATAAGCCGTCAACTATATCCCCAGTAGTTTGCACCCCAGGCATAAGTTGCAGGGTGCGAATTGCATCTTGACCACCTAGGAATTGAGGTGTGCGCGATAAGTAATTTAGGTTTATTTTGTAATCTTGGGTTGCATTCCCCGAACTTACCGAGGGCGTTACAGACACATCCACCCTATCAATATGATGTAGTTTCACAGTGTCCTCATTAGCTAGAGAGCATAAAGGAAACGCCAGCAAAAGCACTAGTGAAATTAATATTGATTTTATTGTTTGCATCACCCTATTGTTTACAAAAAAACCAAAAAAAGGCAAATTAATCACCTTTTTTTGGTTTAAGATATAACTTACAGGTTAAATTAATCCTGCATCATGCTACCATAAATATTTATAAAAGGTGTAAGAGCCTCTATTACTTCTGTAAATGCAGTTTGTACAAAGAATTCCTCAAACATATAGCTTGAAGCATCAGCATCAAACTTCATTACAACATAACTATCAGCATCTGCTTCTTTATAATCGTAATCATAATTTTTATGGCCAAAATAAAGGTATCCAACTTTTTGAGTAGAGTTATCAAAATTCCAACTCAAAGACAAATAGTTGTTATAGATAGTATCTTGTTGATCATAATAAGCCTCTAATCTATAAGTATCATTGATATCACCATTACAAACAAATGGCTGATGGTAAGTTGTATTAGTCTTATCTTCAAGAGCTTCTAAATCTTCGATCAATCCACTAAGATTAGCAACACCACCACTGATATACAAAGACTTCATAAGTCTCATGTCAACTGCAATCTGCCCAGCTGCAACAGAAAGAGAGTCGTGTTGTTCAGTATCTAAAGCGATATCAAAGTCAAAATCACCAACTGAAGCTGCAACATACATTAGCTCAGTAGAACCCATAGAAACTTTAGCAGTAGCACTACCAGAACCATTTTCAAGGCTTTCGCTCATGGTGATAGTCAAGTCGTTAAGAGTTAGATTAAGGTTAGTTTTAGCTAGTTTATTGCCAAAATCAAAGGCTGTGATATTAAGTTCAAAACCGAAGTCAATAGCATCTTCGCCAGTGAAAGTCACTTTAACTTTGCTAGGTAATTTTTGATAGTTACCAGTTGAGCTAGACACATAAACGCTACCTGTTGTTACAATATTCAGAACATAGTCGTCTATAATAAATTTAGCACCCGAAGTATTACTAGAAACGCTCCACATTCCAGTTACATTACTAAGAGTGTAAGTACCATAAAATTCTGTAAAGTCTAGGATAGGTAGGCTATCTTGCTCCAAGGTAAGGTAATCAGCAAATCCCATTAGCTCTTTTTGCGAAAGTAGAGCTACAAACTCATAAATAGGAGTTAGCAAACTCTCAGGGATAGTTTCAATAGTCATAGCTTTGCCAATTACGTTCATCAATCCGTCAGCCGTAGCTTGGAGTTTAGTAGTATCAATAGATGAAAGCAAAGTCACACCTATTTCATTAAGTTTTGCTTGCTGCTCAGTGGGAGTAAGCATAGCACCAGCTGTACCTGTTCCAAAGCTGTAGTCTTCATTACTAGCCTCGTCCTTAGCACAACTAAAAGCCACCACACACGCTAGTGCAATAACTAAAGATTTTAATTTAAGATTTTTCATAATTTAAAAATTTTGGTTTTATATTTTGATGCAAAAGTACTTATTTTTAGGCATATAAGCAAATAAAAATATAACTTTTTGAACTCTACCTTACTGAAAAACTTAAAAATAAGTACAATTACGTAGTTGGGGGATATAAGTTTTGGTAGAAAAAAACCAAGGTTTCATAGAAACTAGTGTTACAATTTGATTACAAAGTTGCTACTTTGCACTGTAAAAATTAGTTTAACCATGCCTCTAGATGAACTTATAAATAAATTTGAGCCCATTTCATTAGAGCAAATGGACCAGGTAAAGCTCATGAATCGCACCGATAGAAAATTTTGGTGCAAGGCATCACTTCTACCCACTTTATTAGAGAGTGTGTGCAACGATTATTACTTATTGGAGATTAATGGCAAGAGAAATCTACCCTACTCCACAACTTATTTTGACACCACTGAAGATGAAATGTATAACAATCATCACCGTGGCAAAAAAAACAGATACAAAATTCGCCGACGCAATTACGTATCAACACAAAGCAGCTTTTTGGAGATAAAATTCAAGTCCAACAAAGGCCGTACAATTAAGCAAAGAATAGACTCTGATTATCAGAGCAATGAATTTAATACCGAGGATAAAATTTTTATCAAAAACAATACTCCTTACTCTTGCGACCAGCTTCATTTTGTCTTGATGAATGGGTTTCTTCGTATGATGCTGGTTAGCAAGAGTTTTAATGAACGCTGCACCATAGACACAAATCTTAGATTTGAATCATCATCATCAAGTGCATCTCTAGAAGACCTTGCTATCATAGAAATCAAAAGCGAGGGACATGGTTTTAGCCAACTTATCAGCGCGCTGAGCAACAAAAGATTAAAACCTTCGGGCTTTAGCAAATATTGCATAGGTCGCAGCATGATAGATAACACACTGAAAATCAATAGATTCAAAAACAAACATAGACAAATAAATAAAAGTTGTGGATTATGACAATGGAAGCATTAGAGAGTTTAAAATTTCTAGACCTAAAACTAATAGATTTTGAAGATTTAGCAAGGCTCATATTTAGATTTGCTCTAAACATGAGTTTTTTATTGCTTATCGTACGCGTAATTTATTTAAAACATAGTACTCGGTGTAATTACACTTTCAGTTTTTTGGCCGTTGGGGGCATCGTGTTTTTAATGTGTTTCTTGCTTAACAGTGTTAAGCTTGAGATGGGCTTTGCTTTGGGTTTGTTTGCCATTTTTGGCATTATTCGTTATCGAACCGACACCATTCCCTTTAAGCAAATGACCTATTTATTCGTTGTGATTGGTGTATCTGTAATGAACGCCCTGGCCAACAAGAAAGTCAGCTACACCGAGTTACTTTTTACTAACATAGCCATTGCCTTAGGCCTTTGGTTATTAGAGATTTTCTTAGACCACAGACGCGAGAGCAATATGCGTATCACCTACGAAAATATCTCAAATATTCACGCAGACAAATACGAGGTCTTACTAGCTGATTTAAAAACTCGCACAGGCTTCAACATCAAACATTTTGAGATAGAAAAGATTGATTACCTGCAAGATACAGCTACTATAAATATTTTCTTCACAAAGGAACAAAACAGCTTTACTAAAGAGGACAACTAAAAATATGGGCAAAAATTCATTAATATTAACCCTAATTCTAAGCTTTATTATGTTCTCTGCTAAGGCAAGCGAGGGCACAAGAGACAACGTTGAAAATCAGTTTAAATACAGATTAGGCGCCGAGATAGAGGCCAAAATAATCAAAGGTTTGAAAGCTTACATAGCTCCTGAATTGCGCTACAACGACGGTTTTGAAAGGTTTAATTTAGAAGGTGGACTTAGTTACAAGACCTTTAAATGTATTTATTGGGGTGCGTCCTATCGTTTTGATATGTATAGATACGAGGGAGTGACCAACAATTTCACGGGCAAAACAGAGTATGATTGGGAAACCCTACATCGCTACGCTTTTGACGTAAGCTACAAAGACTCTTTCAAACGCTTTACCCCCTCACTAAGGATAAGATTCAATAATTACACAGACGAACAAGAGCAAGGCGAGGCCTGCCTACGTTATAGAGCCAAACTGAGCTACAAGATTAAAAAATCTAGATTTACACCATCCATTTACACTGAGGCATACCATGATTTAAGCCTAAATAAAATCTATAAGATGCGCTATGGCCACGGCTGGGCTATGAAATTTGGCAAATTTTCTACTCTAAGTGTGGACTACAAATTTGACTTTTTTAGGCTCAAATATACTAATGCTCACATACTTAGCACTGGTTACAAGTTCGCTTTTTAAACTTACTAGATGATGAAAAAATTATATATAATACTACTTATAACACTGCTCGCAATCTCGTGTCGCGACCATGACTATATAGCAGAGAAAACAGATGCAGACAACTACGACAACGATATTGAGCTCTATGATTCAACGCAGGTAGACCTTGCTAATTACCCCGATTGGAGCGAGTTCACCCACGGCAATTCCACAGAGCCACAAATGGAGGAAGTTTTCCCCTCAAATGTTGAAGTTAAGAGAATAGATTTAACAATTAGCAGTTATAATTGGTATATGATGTGGTCTGATTTAAGTGCTAATTATAGGTATATAAACTCCTCTGGCTCAGATTATACGCCTGTGTGGAAACCCTGTACGGTAAGCTACAATGGCACTGATTGGTATAAAGTAGGAGTAAGATTCAAAGGCAATTCTTCGCTAACGGCAATCGCTATGTCTAACAGCAACGAAAAGGCATCCTTAAAACTTGACTTTGATCAATACGAGGATTCCTATCCTGCGCTCACCAACCAACGTTTCTACGGATTTAAACAACTTAACCTAAATAATAATTACAATGACAACTCGCTTATGCGCGAGAAAGTTTGCTCGGATTTATTTAGGAATTTTGGTCTAGCTTCTGCCCACACTTGCTTCTGCGCACTGTATATTAATGGCGATTATTTTGGGGTTTACACCATAGTCGAAGAGGTTGACGACACGGTCATTGACACGCAATTTAACGACGGGTCGGGCAACCTTTATAAACCCGACGACGATGCAGGTTCATTTGCCTCGGGCACTTACAACACTAACGAATTTTACTTAAAAACCAACACAGCATCAGCTACTTACAGCGACATAAAAGCGCTATATACTGCAATAAATGCTTCAAACAGAAACACCAACCCAACAGCGTGGCGCAATACATTAGAGAGCGTGTTTGATGTAGACACCTTCTTAAAATGGTTGGCTGCCAACACCACCATACAAAATTGGGATACTTACGGCAATATGGCTCACAACTATTATTTATATAACAATCCCGACAACGGCCTTCTAACGTGGATACCATGGGATAATAACGAGGCCTTACAAGCATCAAGTGGCGAGAAATCTCCTCTCGAACTTAGTTTAATTGTCACCACCTCGTGGCCACTTATAAAATATATTATTGAGCAGAGTGAGTATGATGCGCAGTACGAATATTATCTTCAAGAGTTTATCGACAAGGTATTCGTTAGTGCAACCATGAGCGAAATATACTCAGAATACTACACCTTACTAAAATCCTATGCTTATGCCGAGGAGAAAGGGCGCACATTTTTAAGCAGTAGTGCAGCCTTTGATGCAGCAGTCACTACTCTAAAAACTCATGCTAGCTCACGCAACACAGCTGTAACTAACTATTTGAAATAATGAGAATTAAACTAACTATAATAGCACTTTTAATAGCTACCCTAACCCAAGGAGCAAACCTCAAAGCAGACTGGAGCGAGCCCACTCACAGCAATAAAGCCACACCCAACTACAACGAATTTTTCACCCAAGAAAAAGTGCATCGCATAGACGTTAAAATCGAAAATATAGACTGGGTCGAGTCCTACGTCAATTTGCAAAATTCACTACAAAATAATAGCTCACCTAGAGGTGCCACTAATACTGACATAACATTTACGCCCATGTGGATACCCTGCACAATAACCTATAAGGGCAAGCAGTGGCACAAGGTAGGCTTTAGATTCAAGGGCAATTCTTCGCTTCAGCGCTCGATAATGGAGGGCTCTATCAAGACTTCGTTTAAATTAGATTTTGATCAGTATGAGAAAAAATATTCTGAACTGAAAAACCAACGTTTCTACGGATTCAAACAGCTAAATTTCAACTCTAATTTTGACGACGTATCACTTATGAGAGAGAGAATTTGCTCAGAGTTATATAGTCGTTTTGGGGTTAAGGTAGCCAAAACTTGTTTCTGCGAGGTGTATCTCAACTATGGTCAGGGCGAGAAATATTGTGGCATCTACACCATAATCGAAGAATTGGATGACACAGGCATAAAAAACCTCTTTGGTGATGACTCAGGCAATCTATACAAGCCCCAAGCACAGGCAGGCTCATTTGCCTCAGGCACTTTCAAAAGCACAGAGTTTAATCTAAAATCAACTCTCTCTGACAAGGCCTACACCGATGTGCGTATGCTCTATCAAGTTTTGCACGATAAAAATCGCAAAAAAAATCCTGAGCTGTGGAAGAAAAAAATCGAACAAATATTCGACGTAAATACCTTTTTAAGGTGGCTGGCAGCAAATCATGCTATGCAAAATTGGGATACGTATGGAAATATGCCACATAATTACTATCTTTACAACAATCCCCAAAACTCACTACTAACATGGATGCCTTGGGATAACAACGAGGCGTTAAACGTTGGCAAGGGTACATGGGAAGTGTATGAGATGACTGAGATTAGCAATAAATGGCCACTAATAAACTATATTTTTCAAATCAAAGAGTGGGAGGAGCTTTACAAACAACATTTAAAAGAGTTTGCAAATGATGTTTTCACGGTAGAGAATATGCACACTCTTTATGATAAATATCACGCCTTATTAAAAGATTACGCCTTAAAAGAACCCACAGCTAATCGCCAACAACCAGGTGGTTTTGAAGAGGCAGGAATGCCCCCTGGCCCAAGAGGAGGACCCGAAAACTTTGGAGGTATGCCACACACTTTTGAGGATGCAGTAGAATATTTAAAACACCAAGTAATTGACAGACAAGAAGTTATATCAAACTATTTAAAATAACCTACTATGAAAAAACTAACCTTAATATTATCGCTAACCCTACTAAGTGTAAGCGCTCAGGCCAAGGAAGTTAGCTATAAAATCAACGCCACGGGTCAAACCAAGTTCTATGACTTAACAGGTAAATCAACCTCGGCGCCAAAACCTGGGGATGCACTTTATGGTCAAGATGCCAACTACAAAAAAGGCTCAGCGATGAGTTTTAAAGACAATGGCAACGGCACAGTAACAGATACAAACACCCAACTTATGTGGCAACAAACCCCACCTTCTGAGGGCATGACTTGGTCTCAGGCCAAAGAATATTGCGAGAAGTTAGAGCTTGGGGGCTACTCAGATTGGCGCATGCCCACACTCAAAGAATTATTTTCTATAAGCAATTTTGAGCAAGGCTGGCCTTATATAGATTCAAAATATTTTAATCTAAGCTCAAAAGATCAAGTGGGCAAAGACGAACAATATTGGGCAGACAATAAATACGTAGGCGAGACAGCCCAAGGACGCGACGACGCAGCCTTTGGTGTAAATCACGCTACGGGTCACATCAAAGCCTACCCAGCAGGCTCAAAAATGGGCAATCGTGGCCCAGGTCAAGGTCAGGGTCAAGGCCAACAAGCTAGAGGTGGTCAACGCCCCCCACAAGCAGACTCACTAGCCCAAAAAACAGACTCTCTAACTAATCGCCCACCACAAGGCCCTCCTCCAGGGGGACAACAACAAGGGCAGAGAGGTCAGCAAGCCAGACAAGGAGGCCAAAACAGAGGTGGAGGGCAAGCTCAAAGACCACCACAAGGGGGCCAAGGTGGCAGACCTATGGGGAACCCTATGGCCAAACAAATACGTGCCGTAAGAGGTAATATCTATGGCATAAACAAATTTAAAGACAACAAAAACGGTACTATCTCAGACTCAGCAACAGGGCTAATGTGGAGCAAGGACGACAATGGCAAAGGCGTGGAATGGGCCCAGGCACTATCGTATGCAGAGAGCTCAACCTTAGCAGGTTACAGCGATTGGAGGCTTCCAAACGTAAAAGAATTACAGAGCATAGTAGACTACACGCGCGCGCCTAGCAAAACCAAAACAGAAGCTGCAATAGACCCAATATTTAACTGCACCGGCACAATCAACGAGGCCAAAGACCCAGACTTTGGATATTACTGGTCTAGCACTTCGGCTTGCTTTAGAAAAGGTAAACCTTTCTATTTTGCATGGTATGTAGCCTTTGGCAAGGCCGTGAATAACAAGGGCGTAGATTTCCACGGAGCAGGCGCAGTTCGTTTTGATTCTAAGAGCAATAACGGCATGGCCGTAGAAGGTGGCGAGGAAAGATACTTTAATTTTGTTCGCCTGGTGAGAGATATTAAATAAAAAATAGATATCTTTGGGCTATATGATAAGTAATAAACGCAAGATATTAACCATAGAGTTCACAGTAATTATATTGCTGTGGACTCTTATTTTTACCTCTCCCTTATTTTTTATGAACGAGTATAACGATAATTTAAGGTCTGTTCATGTTCTCTGGGTTGAGTGGTCAGTTATTGGATTTGCTTTTGTGATTAATAGGTTTATTTTGATGCCCCACTTATTTTTCAGAAAAAAATATACTGAGTATGCTCTTTCGCTAAGTGCTCTTTTGGGGCTTTTAAGCATTTTTATTATAAATTATGACGGGGTAGATTTTATTCTGTCTTTCTTTGGTTCTGAGCATGAGCCCTTTCACCAACTAATGGATTGGGACTCTCCTCCACCTCCACCTGGAGCTCCCATGCAACCCTCTTTTATACCACCCTATGTGAGTGTTTTGGTATTTATGGTATTGACTCTGGCCTTGGATATGGGTCTGAGCATAGCTATCAAGTGGCTTATTTCAGAGCAAGAGCAGGCTTTTTTGAGTAAACAAGCAGTTGATAATGAGCTTAATAGCTTAAAAAATCAAGTGAGCCCTCATTTTTTCATGAACACGCTAAATAACATACACGCCCTAGTGGAACTAGAGCCTAAAAGAGCTCAAACGACAATTATTGAACTATCCTCATTAATGGATTATCTGCTCTATGAGAGCTCTACGCAAGAAAAAGTATCGTTAAAAAAAGAATTAGAATTCACCCAAAATTATGTTAATCTCATGCGATTGCGCTATCCCGAAAAGGTTGTAATTGAGTTTAACATAGATAAAGATATGCCCGATGTTAAGTTACCTGCCCTACTGTTTCTAAACTTCATAGAGAACACGTTTAAATACGGCATAGATTACAGCAAAGAGAGTTTTATCAAGATACATTTTAGCCACTACGACAACTTCGTAGAGATGAGCGCCATAAACAGCAATCACTCCAAAAGCGTGAAGCACAAAAATCACTCGGGTCTAGGCATACAAAATGCTGAGCAACGCCTGAGGCTCTTATACTCAAACAATTTTGTGCTTGATATAGACAATAACCCAGAATTTTTCAGCGTAACACTTAAAGTACCTATTCCATGATTAGCTGCATAGTTATAGACGACGAACCCTTGGCATTGGCTCAACTAGAGCAATACGCCGAAAAGACACCTACACTAGAGTTAAAAGCTAGCTTTGATAGCGCGCTCGATGCACTCAGCTACCTTAGAGACAATAGTGTGGAGCTGATTTTTGTGGATATTAATATGCCCCAAATATCGGGTTTAGAGTTTGCCAAGGTACTTTCTAAGGATATCAAGCTTGTTTTTGTTACGGCTCACCGTGAATTTGCCCTAGAGGGGTTCACGCTCGATGCTGCTGATTATTTGCTGAAACCTTTGAGCTACGATGCTTTTTTAAGTTCTGTAGAAAAAATCAACACTCGTTATTTCAGCCATACTGCTACACCTAGCGAGAAAGATTACATCTTCGTAAGGTCTGAACTTCGCTCAGTAAAAGTTAATTTCAGCGATATACTCTACATAGAATCCAAACGAGAATACCTTGACATTCATATAGTTACAGGCGCAATAATCACAACCCACGGCTCATTAAGTAGTTTCGAGGACAAACTTCCCAAAGATAAATTCTTAAAAGTTCATCGCTCGTTTATAGTGAATCTTAGCCAAATAAAATTGCTTGAAAGGGGCAATATTATCTTTGGCAAACAATACATCCCCATTAGCGAGAGTGCACGCGAGAAGGTCATGCTCTTAGTTAATAATTAAACAAAAAGTTGATAATTTTTTGCTAAACAAATAATTTTATTTACCTTTGCCATTGAATTTGGTTCTCAACATGCAACACGAGATTAAAAGGGAATGCCGTGAATAGTCGGCAACAGTTCCCGCTGCTGTAAGTTCCGTTTTTAATAGAATTTGATTATTCTTTTGCCACTGATTTTTATCGGGAAGGCCATTATCAATTCTTTAGGGACAAAGTCAGAAGACCTGCCAGTTTAACACTTATTAGATTTTATATGTCTACGGGAGTTTAGACTTTAAGTTATGCAGATTTTCTTAGCACTTATTATTCAGAGGTGGTTTGAGCAGTCTTTTTATTAAAATCTAATAATTTTTTTAGAACAATTATTTTAATAAAAAACTGATAAAAACAATGAAAAATTTATTCAAAAATTTGATGATGACAGCATTTGCACTTTGCGCATTTGCATCTTGTGAGAGCGAAAGTAACACTGACACAGTATTTTACGATGTTGTAACATTTGAAGACGCAGCAGGCCAAGATTATTGGGCTAGCAAAATTGACACTGCGCAATATGGTGGTGGTTTGCTATATGGTAAATGGAATCCAACAGGAGGATCTTACAACAATGGTGGCTATGACGGTACTAATTACTCATGGTCTGACAACAATACAGGCCTTAGCTCAGCATATTCTTCCTCTTCTAGCACATTCTGGGGAGCAATCGCAATTTCTGATTACAGCTTACTTTTAGCTGACACTGCAGGCATTAGCAACAGCCTATACCTTTACCAACTTTCAGTGCCTTATGGTTCAACTTCAAACGGTGCAGGTTATGCTGGTTCAGACAAATTTGCCGTAGTTTATGACAGCGACGCTTCTATGAACTTTGGCACAGACTCAGTGACTATCGCTAAAATGTATGTGTCGCCTACAACTTACTCTTACTGTTCTATGACAGGTGGTGACGGCTACGCTACTGCACTAACTGAGCAAGGTGATTACTTTAAAGTTACTGCTACTGGTTATAGTTTAGACGACACAGATACTGGTTCTAGCGATTTTTACTTTGCTCAAAACGGAGTATTTGTTTCAAAATGGACAGCTTGGGATTTGTCAGCTTTGGGCGAAGTTAACTCTGTTGTTTTCACATTTGAAGGAAGTGATATGTCAGTAGATATGGGCAGTGGTTCATGGTTAAACACAGCTGCTTACTTTGCATTTGACAATGTAACAATTTTGAAAAAATAAGGGGAAGGTTTCACCCCTATAAAAGGGAGGGCAAGAGAGTTTTTTTTGAGATTATAAGTTTTCACAGCTCTTCCTTTTTTTTAAAGAAATACGGGTTTGGTTTATACCAGGGAAAAGGGTGTTAGTCTTTCATTAGATTAGCGCCCTTTTCTTCGTTTAGGGGAATGAGATGGTTACTGTCAAATCTAACGATTTGATGCCCTCCTACAAAATGCACGCATTTTGTTTTTAAGGAGTGGAGGGCAGTTGCCGTTAACATATTACGCCCTAACGCCGGGCAGGCGCGACTAGCATCGAGCAAAAAAAGCCACTGACGTTTTTCTAACGTCAGTGGCTCTATAAACTTGAAACTAGAAACTAAGACTTCCTAGACATAACAGCTGCAACACTCAAAATAAGTCCCAAAGCAACACTCAATAGCGCAGCAAACAACACCTGGAACTCCCCAGGCAACAAGAACGTGATAGTATGTGCAGGAAACCAAAAAAGTGGAATCGTCTTCTTAAACACAAAACCCCACTGCACATCCCAATTAACATCCCTGAAACCCTGAGCCATATTAATAGGACGAAACAAACTAATTGCCTTGCCCCCATTCTTTAAGATATGAGCATCCGTAATCTTATGCAAAGTCATAAACACAGGTGCAAAAATCGTGTTCATCATAACACTAATCATAAATGCCGTGAACACCCTAGTTAAAGTAAGTGGCCCCTTCATAGACGCTACTGCCCCGTCAATTCCCAGGCTTTCAACCATAACAGGCACGCCCGATGCAAAACTTTTCATAGCAACGGCTATCCACACACCAAACAAACCCCACAAAATAAAGCGAGGGAAAACACCAAAATTTGGTTGTGTGTAATTGCCCGTCTTAACCCTAAGCCCCGAAGCCTCGCCTATGGTCGACAAAATTGCAAACTTAATAAAGGCCATAACATAAGGGTGAGATGCATTAAAACTCACGTAGCCTGCGTAACAATAATCACAAAAAATAAAAGGTGAAAGGATAATAAATATACCCAATAAAAATGCTAAATCCTTTAATTTCATCTTCTTATATCTCGTTAAGTTCACACTGAGTAAGAGTTGCAAGGCCATATTTCTGAGCTGCTTCTATAGCCTTAGCATTGTTGTTTGTACGCACAATAAGCGTCGAACAATCTTGATTTGAGAAACTATACATATATTCTATATGTATGTCCTCATTAGAAAGTTTGCCTAGCTCCTGGGCGTAAGATGCTGCCGAATTTTCGCATTTAAGCGCCAAAACCTCGCTAAGATTTGCGCTCAAACCTGCACCTTTTAACACTTCCACAGCCTTAGATGTGTCGGAAGTAATCATTCTAAGGATGCCAAATTCTGAGGTGTCTGCAACAGAGGCCGCAATGATATTTATGCTTTCTGTGCCTAAAATTTCTAATATTTCGTTTAATCTTCCCGATTTATTTTCCAGAAATACTGAAAGTTGTTGTATTCTTTTCATAGTTTTATAATGTTTTTATAGGTTACGTAAATCTTTGACTCTCACAGCTTTGCCCTCGCCTTGAGGTATGCTATTTTTTTCTAATAATTTTACTTTAGGCGTGATTAATATCTCGTCCTTAAGTTTGCTAGTGATTTTGCGAGTTAACTCCTGAAGTTTGCTATAATCATCGGTAAATAAGCCTACTAGCTCAACTTCTACCAACACCTCATCATTAGAATTAACATTTGCAAGAGTGATTAAGTAATTGGCACTCAACTCTTTAAACTGCAATAATATTTTCTCAATTTGCATAGGGAAGATATTTACACCCTTGACTATAAACATATCATCGCTACGGCCTTTAAGCCTATCTATACGTCTATGAGTACGTCCACAAGGGCAGTCACCCGTGATAATTCTAGTCAAATCGCGTGTGCGATAACGTATAAGAGGCATAGCATCTCTATCCAAGGTAGTCAATACCAACTCTCCTATCTCGCCCTCAGCAACTGGCTCAAGAGTCTCTGGATCAATGATTTCCATAATAAAACAATCCTCCCACAGGTGAAGTCCGTTTTGCTCCTTGCACTCAAAAGCAACCCCCGGGCCACTCATCTCTGACATACCAAAGCAGTTGTAAGCCTTAACTTCAAGTTTTTCTTCTATCCTGCGGCGTTGCTCCTCGGTGTGAGGCTCAGCACCTATAATTAAAGTGTGAAGTTTAGTGTCACTCATCTTAACGCCCTGCTCCATAAACACTTCGTAAAGGCGCGATGCATAACTTGGTATGGCGTGTATGGCATTAGTGCCAAAATCTGTGATAAATTTCACCTGACGTATGCTATTCCCAGCCGCAGCAGGCACAGTAAGCGCACCCAAAACCTCGGCTCCATACTGAAAACCTAGACCTCCGGTAAACATACCATAGCCCGAAGTATTTTGGAAAACATCACCCTCGCGCAGCCCCACCATATAAAGGCAACGAGCCACACGATTAGACCATTGCTCCAAATCGTGTTGCGAGTGACATATCACAGTTGGGTTACCCGTAGTGCCACTAGAGGAGTGTAGACGCACGATTTTATTGCGCATATTATCGCTCACAAGGCCAAAGGGATAATTTTCACGTAGATTATCTTTGGTGGTAAAAGGTAGTTTTTGGATATCGTCAACAGATTTGATTGATTCTATATCCACACCTTTACTTTGGTAAAATTCTTTATAGAAAGGTGATTGCACGGCCACTTTTAGGCTTTGAATCAAACGCTCGGACTGCAATTTTTTCAGCTCCTCACGCGAGATTTGCTCTATCTCAGGTTGATAGAATTCGCTATTGTTCTGCATTGTAAAGTTGTTTGTAGTATTAGTTCAAACATAAAACTACAAAAAATATTTTGATTTACAATACCTTGGCCTAACTTTTTACTTTTGAGTCTATATATTCGCAAACTTTATCAAAGTCATGGGGGGTAAACCAAGTGATTCTCTCATCGCGATTAAACCAAGTCATCTGACGTTTTGCATAACGCCTAGAATTTTGTTTTATAAGCTCTGTGGCACGCTCCAAGCTAATCGCCCCGTCAAAATACTCAAACATCTCGCGATAGCCCACCGTCTGCAGTGAGTTTAGTTCACGAAAGGGCAAGACAGCCCTTGCCTCACTCTCCAAACCCTGCTCTAACATCATATCAACCCTGAGATTTATCCTCTCATATAACTTAGCCCTATCCATTGTAAGGCCTATTTTTATAATGTCAAAATCTCGTTTATGGCGAGTTCCATGGCGCTGAGATGAGTAAGTTTTGCCTGTTTGCAGGCATATTTCCAGGGCTCGAATCAACCTTTGCCTATTATTTTTATCAACTTTTGCGTAATACTCAGGGTCTTTTTGCTCTAATAATTCTCGTAGTTCTTCAATAGATTTTGCTTTCAGTTCAGAGCGAATTTCAGGGTCTACATCCTCAAAACTATCCATGCCATCACACAGTGCATCTATGTATAAACCCGACCCACCAACAGCTATAACATATTGATTTTCAGCAAATAAACCCTCAAGCAAAGCCAAGGCCTCACGCTCGTAATTACCACAATTTTGCACATCGCCAAGCTCTCTATCAGCGATAAAATAATGATTTACGGCAGCTAATTGCTCGCTATCTGGCTGAGCCGAGCCTATGGCCAAACCCTTAAAAAATTGACGTGAATCCGTGGAAATTATAGGTGCAGAAAGCCTCTGGGCAAGCTTAATACTAAAATCAGTCTTGCCACAGCCCGTGGGGCCAACTATCACTATTAGAGTTAGTTTAGTACTCATCGTCGTAGCTATCGTCACCCGAAAAATCGTTAAATTCGCTCATCACATCGTCAAAAATCGAGTTGTTATCCTCTACCTCGCCTGGTTCAAATTGGTCGGGCGCAGCACCCTCGCTCTCTACAACAAGGGGGTAATTTTTGTCATCTTCTTGTTTGAAACAGTCGATTAATTCAAGATACAACGCGCGCTCTAACAACATATCAAACTCATAAATCAAGCGTTCATGTTTTTGCTTAATTATTTGAGACAGAAGCGTTTGCTCCATGCTTCTAGGCATGCCTTCGTCCATTTGCTCATCGCCAAGACCCATATCCATTAGAGTAAATTCTTGGGTTTTCTCCCACTGCGAGTTAGACAGGAAAAATGAACACATATTCTCAGCATCAAAGCCTAAATCCTGGCAAATAAATTTATGAAACTGCAACAAATTCATATCGTAAACCACTTGGTAATCACGCATGAAATTATCGTTTTCGTCGCTGAGCATTCTAAAATGAAAAACCATAGACATAACTAAATATTTTTAATTAAAAAATCCATAACATCTTCTTTATCAGCATAATCACTAAGCTCAGGGCGCTGAGCACAGCCAAAATATACACCCTCTCTAGACACCTCGCACTGCACTTTTTCGGGCTCAAAATTATCGCTAAAGCTGTAAGTTATATTGCTAATATATAAATTTTTATCTGGTTCACCAAGAGTGAGTGTAAAAAATCCTCCGTCCAAAAAATCTTCACGCATAAGTGTTTTTATAGCCTTGTTTTGCTTGTAATTATTAATGTAACCCTCACTTTGAGCCTCCTCACGCTGAGCGAAAATTTTAATGAGCTTTAGCAAATCAAAATCCTTGCTTACAGCCAAGTGACTCACCGAACGGCAACCAAGTGAATTATGCAAAAACACATCATCCGTGAGTAAAGCTAACTCACTATCACTAACTGAGTTATCTAGCCTAGCAAAAGAAAACATAGTCCCTCTTAAAAGCTTAGGTATATCGCCATATTTTTGCCTAAAATAACGGTTTGCATTATCACTACCCGTAGCTATGAGAGCATCTAACGCAGTGTTATCATCAAGAAATTCTATCTTAATTTCAGGCTCAATTTCACGCAGTAAATCAATAACATAGCCCATCAAAACCCTATCCCTAGAGGAAGGTTTCACAACAGCAATCGCCCCCGAGAATAACACATAAAGCAGGTCTGCAAAACCCACCAAAGGCAAATTTGCAGCCATAATTATCCCAACTCGTTTCCCTCTCGGCTCACCTATATTATAATGCGAAATCCACTCACGTAGTTTAGCCTCACAGAGCATCTTATCGCAAATCGCATCCAAGGCATACAGAATATTTTTTTCTGTGTACCACGGATTTTCTTGTTGCGCAAGACTAACAACTCTCATGTCAGGCACGCGAAGTCGCTCACCTAAACTCGCAAAAACATTAATAAGATTCTCTTGTGAAGTATTCATAGCACAAATGTATCAAAATCTTTGGTGCTTTAAAAAAAATCGCCCATATTTGTGATTATTTTATCTTTTCTATCATGAAATTTCTTGCAATCATACCTTCTCGCTTTTCGAGCACTCGTTTCCCAGGCAAACCATTAGTGGAAATCCAATCACGCCCCATGATACAATGGGTCTACGAAAGAGCGAGCGAATATTTTGAGCATTGCTATGTTGCCACCGATGATGATAGAATTTTCTCGGCCGTAGAAAATTTCAACGGCAAGGTCGTAATGACAAGCACAGAGCACAAAAGTGGCACAGATAGATGCGCTGAGGCTCTTGATAAAATCGAAAAAACAACTGGCATAAAATTTGACGTAGTGGTCAATGTTCAAGGCGATGAGCCTTTTATTTGCAGCGAACATTTGAGTCTTATCAAAGGTTTATTTAAGGATGAAAATTGCCAAATTGCAACACTTGTAAAATATTTTTCTGAAGGGGAAGATATCTTCTCAACCACCCTACCCAAGGTTGTTAGAGACAAAAACGATAACGCAATTTACTTTTCGCGCTCGGTGATTCCTCACCTTAGAGCCTACGAGCAGAAAGATTGGCAAAAAACACATAACTACCTAAAACACATAGGTTTATACGCCTATAAAACAAATATTTTAAGAGAAATAACTAGCCTAGAAATGGGTACACTCGAAACCCTAGAATCACTAGAGCAACTGCGCTGGATAGAGAACGGCTACAAAATAAAAACAGCCCTTACGGACAAAGAAACTGTGGCTGTGGACACCCCCGAAGACCTTGAAAGAATTATAAAAATGCTATAAATTCTTTGTTTTAAAAAAAATTGATTATCTTTACATCATAATTTTATTCTTTACTTCCAAACTAAGATATTTCATCTTAGGCAAATTCACACCAAAATTTACGATATATGCAGGATATTAATTCCTTGAATGGCAAAACTATTGCCGAATTACGTGAGATAGCCAAGACACTTGGCATCAAAGCACCTAGCAAAAAAAGCGATATTATAGCAAAAATAGCTGAAGCATCAGCTCCAGTTGCACAACAAAGCTCAACAGAAGGCACATCTGAGCCTAAGCCTAAGCGTGAGCGCCGTGGCAGAGTCTCTAAGGCTAGCTTTGTGAAAGTAGGTAGCGAAGATGATAAAAAAGTTCAACCTACTGAAAACAAGGAAGCTACACCACCAACCACTGAACCAACAGCAGTTGCAGTAGCGCCACAAGAACAGGCGAGCCCTGAAATTCAAGAGCCTAAAAAACAAAATAACCAAGAGCGCAAAGCTAAAAATTTCAAGCAAAAACGCTCGGAAAACAACAATAATAAACCCCAAGAAAACGCTCCAAAACAAGAGCAAGCAGCAGGGGAAAACAAAGCTCAGGAGAATAAAAACAATCAAAAACAAGCTCAAAAAATCACTGCCGAGGACTATGTTGGAGTAGTTAGGAGCGAGGGTGTGTTGGAGGTTATGCCTGATGGTTATGGATTTTTAAGGAGTGCAGATTACAATTACTTAAATTCACCTGATGATATCTATGTATCTCAGTCTCAGATAAAAAATACAGGTCTAAAACCTGGCGACACGGTTCAAGGACAAATACGTCCACCACGCGAGGGCGAAAAATATTTCCCTCTGGTAAAAATAGAAAGTGTCAATGGACTAAAACCTGAGGATATACGCGACAGGGTTCAGTTTGAATATATGACACCTTTGTTCCCAAGCGAGAAATTTAATCTTACGGGCAGTGGTCATAACAACCTATCTACCAGGGTTATAGATTTATTCTCACCCATAGGTAAAGGTCAACGTGGACTTATCGTAGCCCAACCCAAAACGGGTAAAACCATGTTGTTGCAATCAGTTGCAAATGCAATTTCAGACAACCACCCCGAGGTTTACATGATAGTCTTGCTTATAGACGAAAGGCCTGAGGAGGTAACCGAGATGGCCAGAAATGTTAAGGCCGAGGTTATTGCTTCAACTTTTGACGAGCAGGCCTCACACCACGTTAAGGTTGCTGAGATGGTTTTGGATAAGGCTAAGCGTATGGTTGAGTGTGGTCATGATGTTGTTATTTTCTTGGATTCTATCACTCGTTTGGCCAGAGCTTACAATACTATTCAGCCTGCATCGGGCAAGGTGCTTTCGGGTGGAGTTGATGCTAATGCATTGCACAAACCTAAAAGATTCTTGGGTGCAGCACGTAACACCGAGGAGCGAGGCTCACTAACTATCATCGCTACGGCACTTATCGACACAGGTTCTAAGATGGACGAGGTTATCTTTGAGGAATTTAAGGGTACGGGCAATATGGAGCTTCAGTTAGATAGAAAACTTGCGAATAAGAGGGTTTACCCAGCCGTTGACATTATCGCATCGGGCACTAGACGTGAGGATCTACTCATGAGCAAGGAAGTTTTGCAGAAGATGTGGATTATGCGTCGTCACTTGTCAGATATGACCTCTGTGGAGGCTATGGAGGAGTTAAAGAAACACATGGAGCATACGAGAAATAATGAGGAGTTGCTGATTATGATGAATCAGTAAGTTTAGTTTTTAGTTTCAAGTTCCAAGTTTTTAGAGCCGCTGACGTTTTCGGATGTCAGCGGCTTTTTTTTTGCTCGATGCTAGTCGCGCCTGCCCGGCGTTAGGGCGTAATATGTTAACGGCAACTGCCCTCCACTCCTAAAAAACAAAATGCGTGCATTTTGCAGGAGGGCATCAAATCGAAGTTCTGAAAAATTATGAATTATTTTCGTTTTTAGACCAAGCACGAGTGAGATACCT
>JAWXTK010000022.1:0-35985 GCA_044433645.1 Rikenellaceae bacterium
TAACTTTGACATTAAATAGATGCTTTAATTTAGGACGTTACGGGTTCTTGTCCTAAATTTTGAAGTAAAAAAGAAAAATTAGAACCCACCTAAAGTAAAAATATGAAAATCGCGATTCTAATTCAGGTGCACATAAACCCAGAGCAAGTAAGACAGCTTTGTGATAGGTTGCGCCACCCTGAAGTCGATGTTTTTTTGAGCGTCGATGCTAAGGTGAATCGTGATGATTTTAAGAGTTGTGGAGCTGATATTCTGCCTACTTTTGTTAAAGTCGGTTGGGGTGATTTCTCGCAAATTAAGGCCACGCTTGAGGCTCTGAAATGCATTAAAAGTTATGAACACATAGTCTTTATAAGTGGTCAAGATTGGCCGTTAAAGCCTATTGATGAGATAGTTAAGTTTTTTAATCAGCCCTATCTTTGTTGTAGGATTTTAGAGCAAGCAAGCCCCATGCATAAAAGATATAAGTATAGATATGTGAGTTTTGGAAGTAAAATTTTCAGGAAAATAGCTAATAAACTCATCAGGATTTTTACTCTTTCACCACGCAAATTTTTCTTTACGGGTGATGTTTACAAGGGCTCGCAGTGGTGGTGTGTAAGTGGCGAATGTGCCAAATATATCTTGCGTTTTTGCGACGAAAACCCTGAGTATGTGAGATTTTTCAAGCACACACACTGTGCCGATGAGTTGTTTTTTCATAACATTGTAGCGCGCTCACCCTTTGCCGAAAGTCACATAAAACCCGAGAGTGAACACTTTACGTTTACCATTTGGGAAAAAAATAGCGCCAATCCTAAGATATTAACTCTTAGTGATTTAGACGCTATTTTGGGTTCAAAAAAAATCTTTGCTCGCAAGGTGGATATCACCGTTGACAGCGCTTTGATTTCTACTCTTTGCGAATAAACACGGTGGCTGTTCGCGCCGTGTTGTAAATTTCTATATATTCAGGATTATCTTGGTCTTTACTCTTAAATGTGAAGTGTTCTTCGCCTTTTTTCTGACGTCCAAAACCTCCAAATTCTTCCTCGTCTGAGCTGAAAAGTGTTAAGTAGTTACCCATGCATGGCACGTTGACTCTATAACCTGCTACACTGCTCTCGGGGCTAAAGTTTATGACTATAACTATCTTATCTCCAAAGGAATAGCTAATGGATTGGTTCTGCTCGTCTAGGTTTCTAAGGTAGGGATATTCTTTATTTATGATAGGGTAGAGCGTGAGTAGTTCTATCATTTTTTTGTCCCAGGCCTCAAGGAAACTATAACGCAAGAATCCGTTGCTAGAGAGTGACCATTGTCTGCGAGCGTAATCATAACTCCAATCGTTGCCCTCGCGTGGGAAATCTATCCACTCGGGGTGGCCAAACTCATTGCCCATAAAGTTTAGGTAGCCTTGCCCTCCCATCGTAGCTGTTGCTAGGCGTATGATTTTATGGAGTGCTATGCCACGGTCTACGGTAAGGTTTTTGGACGTTTTGTCCATGTCGGTGTACATATATTTATCTATCAAACGGAAGGCTATGGTTTTATCGCCTACTATCGCCTGGTCGTGAGACTCGGCATAAGCTATGGTTTTTACCTTAGATAAACGGTTAGTCATAATGTGCCAAATCTCGCCCATGCTCCATTCGGTGTCTTGCATATCTTCTAGCAGACGTATCCAAAAATCAGGTATTGCCATGCCTAGCCTATAATCAAAACCTATGCCCCCTTCCTTGATGTCTATGCACATTCCTGGCATGCCACTCACGTCCTCAGAAATAGTGATAAAGTCTTTTTTAAGACTGTGACACAGAGAGTTAGCTAGGGTTAGGTAGTTGATTGCGCTTAGGTTGATATCTTCGTTAAAGAATTTGTCTCTATCGTCAAATTCTGTGTAACCATGGTGGTAATATATCATGGATGTGACCCCGTCAAAACGGAAACCGTCGAAGTGAAATTCCTCTATCCAATATCTTAAGTTTGAGAGTAAAAAGCGCTGAACTTCTATCTTTTCGTAGTCAAAATTCTTGGAATCCCAGTAAGGTTGATCGCCTCTTTCACCCTCCGCGGAGTAAAGCGCAGGGCTGCCGTCAAGCTCGTTTATGCCCTCGTTTATGTTTTTGACATAGTGAGAGTGGATAAGGTCCATTACTATGGCTATTCCCATGGAGTGAGCAGTCTTGACAAGCTCTTTTAATTCTTCGGGTGTGCCATAGCGCGAGGATACGGCAAAGAAGTTTGATACGTGATAGCCAAAGCTGCCGTAGTAAGGGTGCTCGGCCACGGCCATTAGTTGTATTGTATTGTAACCCAGCTGTTTAACTCTAGGTAGTATGTTGGCTGTAAATTCCTTAAAACTAGCTACTTCACTTCTTTCGCTTGCCATGCCTATGTGAGCCTCGTAGATTAGTGGGGTGGTGTCTTTTTTGAATTTAAACTTATCACCTCGCCACGAAAATTCCTTGCTAGGTTGCCAGATTTGGCCTGTGAAATCTTTGGTAGTATCGTCTTGTATAACGCGTTTTATGTAGGCAGGGATGCGCTCGTGAGTGCCGTTTTCGCCCTTGACTACTATTTTGACTAAGGTTTCGTGTTTAAATCCTGGGAATTGACTGTCGCTCAAAAAGATGCTCCAGATGCCGTCGCGCTCTCTATCTAGTGGAAGTTGAAAGCGCTGCCAATCGTTAAAGTCACCCATAAGATATACCTCGTGGGCAGCAGGTAGCCACTCTCTGTACCACCAACCGTGATAGGTAAAGTCATAATGAAAACCTAGGTATTCGTCTCGCTTGGCATGGTTAATTAAACTGCCCGAAGTGTTGTTGATATATTCTAACGAGTTAAGATAATTACGATGTCTTTGTTCTATTTTTTCGGCCACTGGCTCTAGCCAACTGTCGTCTTTGATGATTTGCAACATAATGGAGTTTGTTTTAGGTGAAATATACACAAATATATGAAAAAAATCTGGTTTTTTCAAATGTATAGCAACATATTTTTATATCTTTGTACAAAGATTTTTTTTTGAATTACAATGGGTGATTTTAATATAGATACACAAACCGATGTCTTGCTTGTTAGGCGTAAGCTAGATTTATTGCTTAGAACAGGCAAATTACTTATGGAAAGCGCTGCTGATACCAACCGTATTGAGCGCAATATGTTAAGGGTGGCTTCTTTTTTGGAAATACCCGAAGATAAACTCCACTTGGATATACGTTGGAAGATACTTATCGTGAATGTGAGCGATGATACTTACTCGTTTTCTAAGTTTCAAAAGTGTGAGCATCATGGGATTAATATGTCTACACTGCTAGATATTTCAAATCTTTCGTTTAGAGCGATTAAGCAAAAATACACCCTTGATGAGTATGAGCGTGAATTAGAGATAATAGCGAATAAACCTCGCAACTTTAATAATTATCTGGTGGCCTTGGGAGCTGGGCTGGCTTGTGGGGGATTCTGCAAGTTGTTTGGCTGTGACTGGATAGCGTTTTTGTTTACGGCTATTGCGGCCTTTGTGGGATTTAGACTTAGAACTATTTTGCATGATAAGGACTTTAATGTTTATATGAGCGTGACCTGCGCTGCTTTTGTGGCGACCTGTTTGGCTTATCTTTCGTCCTTTACGGGATTATCTCTCACGCCTTATCACCCTTTGCTGGCTTGTGTGGTTTTTTTAGTGCCCGGTGTGCCTATGATAAATGCTGTGGATGACTTGATTGATAGTCACCTTTTGGTGGGATTTACTAGGGCTACTAACTCACTTATGATGATAGGATCTATGACTTTTGGTATTACTATGGCGCTGAGTATCTTTATTTTAAATGATACTGATATAGTCTCTAAGTTTAGAAGTCTTAGCATAATACCCCAGGATCCTTACTATGTTTATGCCCTAGCTGCTGCTGTGGCTGCTATGGGTTTTTCTATGATATTTAACCTTAAGCCTAAACTTTTGTGGTTGGTGGCCTTGGGAGGTATGACCTCGGTTTGTATTAGAAATTTTATTAACTTTGAGTTGGGCTACGGGCCTGTTATTGGTTCGTTCTTTGGGGGATTTGTGGTGAGTTTGTTGGCTATTATTTTTGTTAGAAAATATAATATTCCTAATCACGTTGTGAGCATACCTTCGGTGATACCTATGGTGCCCGGGGTGTTGATGTATCGTTCGCTGCTTAGCTTTTTTAATATGAACTCGGGCGAGAATGAGGTTGCTAATGCTTTTTCTAATGGGGTTACTGCGGCGCTTATCATGCTGTGTATCGCCATAGGAGTTGCTATACCTAACATCTTTGCTAGGCGTTTTTTGGCCGGTAGAAAACTAAAATTTGTGAATCATAAATAATTATGTTGACTCTAACTTTTTTGGGCACAGGCACTTCGCAGGGCATACCTATCATCTCATGTGGATGTTGGGTGTGTAAATCTATGGATGCTAAAGACAAAAGGTTGCGCTCCTCGGTGCTTATAAGTTATGACGACGGCGTGCAATTAACAGTAGATGCAGGGCCTGATTTCAGGGCTCAGATGATAAGAGAAGATGTCAAAAAACTAGACGCTGTTTTAGTAACCCACGAACATAAAGACCACGTTGGGGGCTTGGATGATGTGAGAGCATTTAACTACACTTCGAGCAATTCCATAGACGTGTATGCTAGCGAGAGAGTGCAGCAAACACTTAAAAAAGATTATGACTATGCCTTTGAGCAGAACCCTTATCCGGGAGTGCCTCGCATGAATCTCTGCACTATCTCTGATGAGAAATTTATGGTCTCGGGGCATGAGGTTATACCTATACTTGGCAAACATTTTCGCTTGCCAGTGACTGGTTTTAGATTTGGAACGTTAGCATATCTTACGGATTTTAATTACATTAGTGAGGGTGAAAAACAAAAGTTAGAGGGCTTGGATGTGCTTATTATCAATGGTTTAAGGCGCGAGAGACACTTGTCGCACTTTAATATTAGTGAGGCCATAGCCCTTGGCCGTGAGTTAAAGGCTGGGAAGATATATTTAACACATATTTCTCACGAGTTGGGCTCTTATGCTCTGACTTCAAAGGAGCTGCCCGAGAATGTTTTTTTGGCTTATGATGGATTAAAAATTATTATACAAGATTGAAAAAAATATTATTACTAACACCTCCTTTTTTGCAGGTTAATTCGCCTTATCCTGCCGTGGCCTACTTAAAATCTTATTTAGATAGGCAGGGCATAAATGCTTATGCGCGTGATTTGTCTATTGAGCTTATAGGCGAGATTTTTTCTAAGCGTATGCTTAAAGAAATTTTTGATCTTTACACCCCTGGTGAAGACGAAAATATCAATAGAATCTATGCCCAAAGACGATATTATTTAGACACCATAGACACTGTGCTGCATTTTCTAAGGCGAGCCGATCAGAGCTTGGCCGATATGATATGTATGCCAGATTTTCTGCCTCAGGCCTCAAGATTTGAGTATTGTTGCGACTTGGCTCAGAGCTTTGGCTTTCTTGGGACTATTGACTGTGCTAAATATCTTTCGACGCTTTATTTGCAGGATGTTAGCGACTTTATTCGCAGTATGGTAAGTCCTCATTTTGAGATAGTTAGATATGGTGAGAGTATATCTGTGTCGGCAGGCGAGTTCTCGGTATTAAAACAAGAATTAGACAAAGAGCTCAATATAATTGAGCATATAATGTTGGATATTTTAGACGCTTATATCCAAGATATTAAGCCTGAATTTGTAGGGTTTACTGTGCCTTTCCCTGGTAATTTATTAATGGTTTTGAGGTGTCTTGAATATATTAAGGCTAAATATCCAGAGATAAAAACCATAATAGGAGGAGGTTATCCCACCACCGAGCTCAGAGAAATGAGCGATAAGAACATATATAAATATGCAGATTACGTAATCCTTGACGACGGCGAAAAAGCACTCGAGCGCATCATAAATGGAGGGGAACTACTGAGGACTTACACCAAGGCAGGCTATAATGCTAATTATGAGAAAATCACACACTTAGAGCGTGGTTGTCCTGATTTTGAAGGTATGCCTTTTGAAAAATATTTCTCGCTCATCGAAGTTACTAATCCCATGCACCGTATGTGGAGCGATGGTAGGTGGAACAAAATGATTTTGGCACACGGATGTTATTGGGCTAAGTGTGCTTTTTGTGACACTTCGCTAGATTATATAGGCTGTTTTGATATGGTAGATGCTGTAACGCTTGTGGATTGGATGGAGAAAATCTCAGCTCAAACTGGTTCGCGAGGATTTCATTTTGTGGACGAGGCTGCTCCCCCACGATTATTAAAAGAGCTTTCGTTGGAGATTCTTAGGCGAGGAGTTAAGTTTTCGTGGTGGACTAATATACGCTTTGAGAGTGCCTATACGGGAGATTTAACCAGATTAATGGCAGCTGCAGGATGTGTGGCCGTGGCAGGAGGCCTTGAGGTGGCCAACGACAGATTATTAGAGAAAATCGACAAGGGTGTGAGCATAGAGCAGGCAACTATTGCTATGCGAAATTTCTATTACTGTGGAATTATGGTGCACACCTATTTAATGTATGGTTTCCCAACTCAGAGCTTGGCCGAAACGGTGGACTCGTTAGAGATAGTGCGCCAGATGTTTAGGGCAGAATTAATAGGCTCGGCATTTTGGCATCGTTATGCTATGACAGTGCACAGTCCTTCGGGCAAAGAACCTGAAAAATATGGCGTGCGCAGAAAAAATAATCATGTTAATACCTTTGCCAACAACGAAGTATTTTTCGCTGAGGACAGAGGTTACAATATAAATCAAGTTGGTGAGGCTTTAAGAGAATCTTTGGCCTATTATTTAGCAGGCGAGGCCTTAGAGAAACCTGCTCATAAGTGGTTTCAGGGCAAGGTTCAGCCTACCACAGTTGAGAATTTTGTTATTACCGACCATTTGATTAAGCCTGATAATTCTAGGATATATAACCCCAAAGCTAGACTTGTGTGGTTGGGTGGCGATGTTGAGCAAACCCCCACAGGGATAGTGATTTATGCCCCTTCTGAGACTAAAGAAATGAATTTTACTCAGAGTGATGCTTCGTTTTTGTGCAAAATCATTAACTTAGTAGCAGATTTAAGCCAAAATATTACTTTTGAGCAGGTGGCCCAGATGTATGCAGAGTATTCCTCTGAGTCGTTTGCTGTGCTTTACCACTCCAAAAAATGGGATAAATTAAGAACTTACTCGCTTTTACAGATTTAAAAGTATGAAAAATAATTATAAAGATAAGGTAGTAGTTGTAACGGGGGCATCCTCGGGCATAGGCCTAGCGCTGTGTTATGAGTTTGCCAGCCGTGGCGCTAAGGTGGTTATGGGCGCTAGAAGCGAAGAAAAATTAGAGCAGGATTGTGCTAAAATAAAAGCTACAGGAGCTGAAGTAGTCTACCAAAAAGTAGATGTAAAGTCTGAGACAGAGTGCCAGGTTTTGATACAAAAAGCTGTGGATAGTTTTGGGGGTGTGGATGTTTTGGTGTGCAACGCTGGGATATCTATGCGTGCTCTTTTTGATGATTTACAGCTCAAAGTGCTGCACGAGTTAATGGATGTAAACTTCTGGGGCACAGTTAATTGTGTGAAATATGCACTGCCTTATATTCAACGCTCTAAAGGCTCTATTGTGGGCGTTTCCTCGGTGGCTGGCATACATGGTTTGCCCGGAAGAACTGGTTACTCAGCATCTAAGTTTGCGATGTGTGGATTTTTGGAAACTATTAGAATAGAGAACCTTAAAAAAGGTGTTCACGTGATGATAGCATCGCCAGGATTCACGGCATCTAACGTGAGATTTTCGGCTCTTACGGCCGACGGTTCTTCGCAAGGAGAGACTCCACGCGATGAGGCCAAAATGATGACATCAGAGGAAGTTGCACGCAGAATTGCTAAGGGCGTTTTACGCAAAAAACGTATGCTACTTATGGAATTTAACGGCTATGCTAGCTTTTGGATTAAGAAGTTTTTTCCAAGATTTTTAGATAAAATGTTTTATAATCACATGGCCAAAGAGCCAGATTCACCTTTCCAAAAATAAAGAATATGACTAAGGTTAAACAATATGCTATTGACACGCTAAAGCTTGAGAGCGAGGCTGTTATGGGTTTGATAGATAATTTAGATAATGACTTTGAATTAGCCGTTGAAGCGATACTTGAATGCACGGGCAAAGTGATAGTTACGGGCATGGGTAAGTCGGGGCTTGTGGGCAGTAAGATAGCTGCTACTTTGGCCAGCACGGGCACACCTTCGTTCTTTTTGCACCCTGCCGAGGCCTATCATGGCGATTTGGGTATGATATCCTCAAATGATGTGATTTTAGCCTTGGCAAACTCAGGTCAAACCGACGAAATTTTAAAGTTGATACCTTTTTTTGAGTATAATAAAAATATAGTGATAGCCCTCACAGGTAACCCTAATTCTACGCTAGCTAAGCATGCAAATTTTCACCTTAACACCAGCGTGAAACAAGAGGCCTGCCCACTTAATCTTGCTCCAACTTCATCGACTACGGCTATGATGGCTATGGGCGATGCTCTGGCTGTGGCGCTGATTAATGAGCGAGAATTTAAAGAAGAAGATTACGCAGTTTTCCACCCTGGAGGTAGCCTTGGCCGCAGACTTTTAACTAGGGTTAAGGATGTGAAACGAGGTGATAATCTGCCTTTTGCGAGCGAGAGTACGCCACTTAGCGATGTGATAATCGTTATCTCAGATGCTAGGCTTGGTATAGCTATTGTGGTGGAGGGTGATGAGCTTAAAGGGGTTATAACTGACGGTGATGTTAGGCGAGCAATGGCCAAGTATAAGGGCGATTTCTTTAATCTTAGGGCCAGTGATATCATGAGCAAAAACCCTAAAACTATACTTGAAACTGAGCGCATTGCAGTAGCTGAGCAGATGATGCGTGATAATAAAATCCACTCAGTAGTGGTTGTGGATGAGGAAGATAAAATTTCTGGAATTGTAGAATTTTTTAATGTTTCTGTGTTGGGCTAAAATATATATGAAAGTACTTTTTGTTTGTTTAGGAAATATATGTCGCTCCCCAGCTGCCGAAGGAGTTTTCAAGGCTTTGGTAGCAACGCAGGGGCTGGAGGATAAAATCACTGTGGACTCGGCCGGCACTTACGGAGGTCACGCAGGAGACTTGCCTGATTCACGCATGAGAGCTGCGGCACTTAGGCGAGGTTTGATCTTGGATAGTCGCTCGCGCCAAATTAAGAGCGATGATTTTTATGATTCAGACATGGTAATTGTTATGGATGATAGCAATTACGAGCGTGTGAGTAGACTTGCGCCAGATAGAGAAAGCCTGCAAAAACTTTATCGTATGCGAGAATTTTTGACTCGCTATACAATAGACCACATCCCCGACCCATATTACGAGGGTGCAGACGGGTTTGAATATGTGTTAGATTTACTGGAGGATGCGTGCGAGAATCTACTCTTAAAAGTGAAATAAAATGAGCATAAAAGAGCAAATAGAAGAGTTAAGAAAACAATTAAATGAGCATAATTACAACTATTATGTGATGAATAATCCGTCGATTTCAGATTTTGATTTTGACGCAAAACTTGCTCAATTACAGTCACTTGAGGCTGAGCATCCTGAGTTTTTTGATGCTAATTCGCCTACTCAGAGGGTGGGTAGCGATCTTAGTGGTGAGTTTAAAGCCGTCTCTCACCTTTATCCCATGCAGTCACTCTCGAATACTTATTCCCAAGGGGAGATGAGTGACTTTTGCGATAAGGCATCTTCTGAGCTTATGGGCGAAAATTTGGAGTATGTTTGCGAGTTAAAATTTGACGGCACGGCAATTAGTTTGACCTACGAAAACGGTAAATTATTAAGAGCCGTGACACGTGGCGACGGGCAAAAGGGCGATGATGTTACAGCTAATGTACGCACGATTAAGAGTGTGCCTCTAGAGCTTAGAGGCGATGATTACCCTTCGTTTTTTGAGATTCGTGGCGAGATTTTCATGCCTTTTTCGTCGTTTAATAGGCTTAATTGTGAGCGTGAGATTAACGGCGAGATGCCCTTTGCAAATCCTAGAAATGCTGCCTCGGGCACTTTAAAGCAACAGAGTTCGGCTGTGGTTGCTCACCGTGGTCTTGACTGCTATCTTTATTCTTTGGTGGGCGATAATCTGCCTTTTACTACTCATTTTGAGAGCTTACAGGCAGCTAAACGTTGGGGATTTAAAGTGTCTGAATATGCTGTGTTATGTGCTGATAAAGAGCAAGTTATATCTTATATAGAAAAAATTGACAAGCAGCGTTTTGAGCTTGATTACCCCACAGACGGGGTGGTGGTTAAGCTCAACGATGTGAGACTTCAACGTATGTTGGGCTCTACGGCCAAAGCGCCTAAATGGGCTGTGGCTTATAAATTTAAGGCCGAGCAAGCGCTAACCAAACTTTTAAGCGTTAACTTTCAGGTGGGGCGCACGGGGGCGATAACTCCTGTGGCTAATCTTGAGCCTGTGGCCTTGGCTGGCACTGTGGTTAAGCGTGCTTCGCTTCATAATTCCGACCAGATAGCCTTGCTTGATATCAGGCTTAGTGATATGGTTTATGTTGAAAAAGGTGGGGAGATTATTCCTAAGATTACTGGTGTGGAACTCGCTGAGCGTGAGAGTAATAGCCTGCCTTTTGAGTATATTACTACTTGCCCTGAATGTGGAGCTCAGTTAGTGAGATTTGAGGGTGAGGCCAAACATTATTGCCCAAATCAGAGCCATTGTCCACCTCAAATTATTGGCAGGATAATTCACTTTATCGCTCGCAAGGCCATGGATATTGACGGGCTGGGCGAGGAAACTATAAGCTTGCTTTTTTATGAGGGTTTGATTACTGATATTTCAGATTTATATAAGCTTAATCCTCTGACACTTAGTAATTTACCAAGGCTAGGGGAGAAGTCTGCCAAAAATATAATGATAAGCCTTTCTGGTAGCAAAAAAGTGCCTTTTCATCGAGTACTTTTTGCGCTGGGGATAAGGTTTGTGGGTGAGACTACGGCCAAGAAACTAGCTGCTCACTTTATAAGTTTAGACAATATTATGAAGGCCACACGAGAGGAGTTGTTGGAGGCCGAGGAGGTAGGTGATAAGATAGCTGACAGTATTATAGATTACTTTAAGGATGAAGATAATTTACTGATTATAAGTAAATTAAAAGATGCTGGACTTAGTTTTGAGGCTGAGCAAAAAGAGTTGTTGTCTAACGGATTGGAGGGCAAGAGCATAGTAATTTCAGGCAGTTTTCAGTCGCTTTCCAGAGATAGGATTAAGGAGTTGGTGGAGTTACATGGAGGTAAGAATTTGGCGGCTGTCTCCTCTAAGACTGATTTTTTGGTTGCTGGGGCGAATATCGGGCCTGCTAAGTTGGCTAAGGCCACTAAGTTGGGTGTGAGAATCATCTCCGAGGAGGAATTTAAGGCGATGATAGAATAAAAATTATGAATTATGAGTTATAAGTTATTGTCACTGACGTATTTAGCTCAAGTATAAGTGATATGCTGAATTAAGTTCAGCATGACGGAGGTGGCAATAAAAACTCAAAAAATTTCACAAAAACAAAAGAAGTTGAAAAAAACATAAAACAAAGTACTTTGTTTTAGAAAAAAAACTATCTTTGTGCTAGTAATATTATCAATATATATGCAAACTAATATAAATGGAGTAGGTGTTGCACTTGTAACCCCTTTCAAATCAGATGATTCTATTGATTTCACGGCACTTACAGCTCTTGTTGAGTTTGTTAGCGAAGGTGGAGTTAACTATCTTGTGCCACTTGGTACTACGGCCGAAACCCCAACACTTTCACTTGAGGAAAGACGCCAAATTCTTGCTTGTGTGAAGGCTGCTAACAAAAAGTCTCTACCCTTGGTTGTGGGTGTGGGAGGCAACTGCACTGCAGAGATAGTGAAAATGTTAAAAGAAGAAGATTATTCGGGTTGTGATGCTATCCTAAGCGTTACTCCTTACTATAACAAACCTTCGCAAGAGGGTCTGTATCAGCACTATAAGGCTGTGTGTGAGGCATCTCCACTGCCAGTTATTTTGTATAATGTCCCAGGTCGCACGGGCGTTAATATGACTAGCGAAACTACGCTTAGACTTGCTAATACTGTGCCCAACATCCTTGGTGTGAAAGAGGCTTCGGGCAGTTTGACTCAAATGGCCGAGATTATTCGCTCAGCTCCCGAGGGGTTTATGGTTATCTCGGGCGATGATTGCTTGACTTTGCCACTTAAATCTTTGGGAGGTGACGGAGTTATCTCTGTTGCTGCCAATGCTTTTGCACCTGTGTTTATGCAGATGTATAATGCTGCCCAGCAGGGAGATATGGCTACTGCTACGGCTCTTCAACTTAGAATGTTGCCGGCTACTCAGGCTTTGTTTGAAGAAGGAAATCCAGTTGGAATCAAAGCTGTGCTTAACATCAAAGGTAAGATGCAAAATAAATTGCGTTTGCCACTTGTGAGCTCGTCAGACAAACTTTATGCTAAGTTAGAGCAGCTAGTAAAACAAGATAATCTCTAAAAAAAGAGATGTAATACAATAAATACGACTGTCTTTTACGTTAGGTGGTCGTATTTTTGTTATAAATTAGGACGTTATGAGAAAAATTATTTTATCCCTACTTTTGCTTGTTGTGAGTGTGAGCTTGCAAGCTCAGACTGTGCCTGATAATGAGCTGATTATCAGAGAGATAAATAATGCCTCATCGCCTTATTATTACCCTGAACTTTTTGCAAGGTACTCTTTGGGCGATACAACCCTAACGCTCACTCACTACCATTATCTGTATTATGGCTATGCTTTTCATGTGGATTATCGCCCACTTGAGAGTAATACGGCAGCCGATAATTTGCTTATGGCCTTTGAAGATAGGTCGCTTTCGGAGGAAGATCGCAATCGTAGCATCCTAAAATATGCGCAGCAATCGTTTCATTATGACCCATTTAGCCCTACGAATATTAACTTTTTGACCTATATTTACGGCTCTTTAGGCGATAGTAAAAACGAGAGAATCAACTCTGATAGACTAGAAAAAATCATAGCAACCATAACTTCTTCGGGCACAGGTACTGAAGAAAAAAGCCCTTGGCACGTGTTATTTTTCTCGCATTCCAACGATATCATGATATTTATGGGCAAGAAAACCGACAAACGCATGGTGATTTCACGCACCATAGAGTTTTTCCCGCTGCAAAAAAAAGAGGGTAAGATCAGGGGTTATTACTTCGATTTTTCGAGGGCTTACATGAATAAACCAGAGAATCCTCAGCGTAGAAAATCGCCAGGATTTGAGTTAAACGGCACTAAATTATAAACTATGAAGCAGATTTTTAGACTGCTGTTACTCGCCTTGGTGCTGTACACATATTCGTGTACAGAAAAATATGTTGCTCTCTATGGGCTTTACGAAGAGGGTACGACCGTTGACAATGCCCTGCTTATTTATATGGCCGGTGATAACTCGCTAAGTGGCTATACGTCAAGCAATTTGAACGATATTTATTCTTATTTTGAGGACACGCCCGAGTACAATGCTAGGGTTATAGTTTATAGAGATTATTTATATGATGTTCCAAAACTCTTGGAGGTGAAGATAAATGCAAGCTCAGGAGAGGTTGAAACCGTGGTCTTGGAGGAATACGAAGAGCATAACTCAGCCTCGGGCGAGGTCTTGTCGCAAGTTATCTCAGACTTTTTAACTCACTCACCTGCTTATAGTTACAAGCTAGATTTGTGGTCTCACGGCGACGGATGGGTGACTAAGGCATCCACTGATGTTTCTTCGCGCGCTGTGTTGCAGGACGGCAGTGATTGGTTGAATATTTCTGAGCTTAGAGACTCGCTTGTTACGGGAGTATTCGACTGCATATTGTTTGATGCCTGCTTAATGGGTAATATTGAGGTGGCCTATGCACTTAGAGAAAAGGCTAACTACATAGTGGCCTCGCCCTCGGAAGTACCTGCAAATGGTATGCCTTATGCTTATATGACAGGCGATTTGTTAAGAGGTGATTATCAGAGTGTTGCAGAGAAATATTTTGAGTACTACAATACTTCAACTTATAGTAGTTGTGGACTAATCGGAGTGTATGATTTGAGTAAAATTGATGCCCTAAAAGATAGTTTTAATGAAGTAGTAAGAGATGAATATTCTACGATTAATAGTGTTAAAGGTGTTGGCATTCAGCAGTTTAGCTCTATTTCTTATGAGTATTATGACTTATTAGACTTTGTTTCTACGCTTTGTAGTGATACTGAAAAAGTTGCAGCATTTGAGTCTGCGCTCAATGATTTTGTTGTCTATAAACGTTATAAAAACGACGAAGATGAGTATGGCTGGGGCTTGGAATCAGCTAGGTGGGGCAGCTTTTATCAGGTTACAGACTTCTGTGGCACTAGCTGCTATATACCTTTTACTACAAGTACTTTGCTTTCTTCTTATAAGACAACTGATTGGTATCTAGCAACTTACGCAACATTCTTATAAAAATTATTAGCCCACAAATTATCACCATACCTATAATTATACTATGTGAGGAAATCTTTTCCTTGCCCTGCCACATGGTTATCGCAATGGCAACCAGGGGTCTCAGGCAACGAAACAGCGCAGTCTTTACGGGTGAAAGATGCTCAGTGCCCTTATACAAAAAGTAAGAGGGTGGGATAGTACCCAGCAAAATTGCGTAGGCTAGAGAGTAGTAACTATCTGTTGGCACAGCTCTAAAATCAAAGCGCAAAACCAAGGGCAGAAACATAGGAATGCACAAAACTAGGCCTATTAAATAATACCAAGCCATAACTTTCATAGTACCGTGACCAGAGAGTAAAGGTTTGATTAACACTGTGTTGAGTGATATGCAAGTGACCGAGATGAGTATTATTAGATTGCCAAGCGTGCGCGTGTGTTTAAATTCTTTGAGTATTAAAATAACAGTTGCCAGGGCGATGCAAAACACTATGATTTTTTGTGTGTTATTAAGCCTAATGCGCTGGATTATGATAGTTATCAAGGGGCCAAGTAGGGTGATGATAGCAGCGTCGGTAGCTGTGGTGTAGCTTGTGCCTTTGACTGTGAGGTAAAGACCTCCGAATACTATGAGTAAACTGTTGATACTTAGTTGTTTAATATCGTTCCATGAGATTCTGTAATCCTTTGTAAACAGCATCTTAGGCGCAAAAATCAGGCAGGCGACTAACACTTGAAAGAAGAAAAGTATTTCGCTGGGGATGCCCGATTTGAATAAGTAGGAGTACACAGCGAGATTTACGCCAAAGAGGATGTTGGCCACTATGAGGTCGAGGTAATATTTTGTGTTTGATTCTGTCATAATGTGTTGAAAGGAGCGCAAAATTTATGCCCTTAGTTTGATTAGTGACAAAATTATTGTAGATTTGTTAGCTCGTACACGTTTGAGTTAGAAACTAAAAACTAAAAAAGACATGGATTTTAAACAAATGTACCAAAACGATATTTTTGCAACCAAAACAGGCGTAGTAATGCAAAGCCTTGACAACGAAAGCGCAAAAATGAGTATAGTAATTACTGAAGTTCACCTAAATGCTGGCCGTGTTGCTCATGGTGGCGTGGTGTTCCTACTTTGCGACATCGCAATGGCTGCAATAGCTAACCAACTGCAATACCTTAGCGTTTCGATTCAGTCCGACATACGTTTCTTGGCAGCATCTCACCTAGGTGATACCCTTACAGCTGTGGCCGAACCCGTGTTTGGGCGCAAAAGTATGTTTAATTGCAGGGTGAGCGTGACAAACCAAAATGGCGAGATGATAGCAGTTGCCGAGGGTATGTTTCACACCAAAAAAATAGATTAATATACGTGAACGCTGCTCGATGAAGAAGGCAGATAGCTGACTCCAAGCCATGTAATCATTAGTAAAACGAAGGCTATAATAACTACCCACAGAGCTAGTTGTAGATGTTGCTTGTCTCTGATTCTCACGTGGATATACACTAAGTAGGCTGCCGTAGTGATAAGGGCCCAAGTCTCTTTAGGATCCCACGACCAGTAGTGACCCCAGGCCTCTTTTGCCCATAGTGCACCCATGAGTAGACCTAGCATCAAAAAGCCGTAGCCGACAAATATCATGGTGTCGATAAAGCCTATGATTTCCCTGTTTTTATTCAATAAACATATAATTGCCCCTATGCACGCTGCGCCAAACATAGCATAAGAAAGTATGTAGGAGCTTACGTGAGGTATGAACCAGGGGCTCTGCAAAGCAGGCATAAGATTTTGAGAATGTAGCTCGGGTTTGAGCATATTAACTATCAGAAAAACAGTGGCTACGCACGATGAATAACTAAGTAACCATTTATAGCCAAGCCTTATATACCACAGATAACCCACAAGTGAGATAAACAGCGAATACCACAGCCTGGTCTCACCCATAGTGCGCATGGGAGCACGCTGGAGCGATATCCAAAACAGCACGATAAAGCACACAAGGTTTGCTATGCCCATGATATTAAGTACGTTAGCTAATTTAGGCTTGCGATAAATCAGCACAGCTGAGCTAAGCCACAACAGTGAGCTTAAAGATGCAAAATATAAAAATTCACTCCAAGTCATAATTCTTTAGTCTTTTTTCGTGTAAATATCATGCTCGCGCTGCCTAACATCATTAAAATTATGCCTAAATATACTGCCTCCAACCAACTGTCATATACAAGCTCAAAACTGCTGTACTCGGACAGATTGCCTGCTCTGTTGTCGTAGCCATATTGGTATATCGTCCATGAGCCTATTTTTAGTGGTTTATTCACTTCTAATGTGGTTTTTATTTGTGTGCCCGACTCTGTAAATACTTCTATATCAGATGCAAAGCGTTTAGGTTCTGGCTCTGTCATTACTTTTTTGTAACGCTCGTTATTCTCATATTTTTTTGGGTTACCTTTTTGTATTTCGCCTGTTTGAGCGTCAAAATATATGGCCTTAGATGGGTAGAAATCCACCTTGAAATCTTCGAGATAAATCGCAATGGGTAGCTCCTTAACGTTTTTTTCACCGTCGTAAACCCTCCACTGAGTCTCACCCTCACTCACATACATAATATAACGCTGCATATCAGCTGCGCCAAGTGCTGAGCTAAGGAGTAAAATATAAAGACCTAGGTGATTTAATGTAAAAAATAAATCCTTGAACCTAAAGCGTTTAAGGCGCTTAAAAGTAATAGCTCCAAGTGATAATAAAGTAAAGAAATACACAAGAACAAAAGCCCAATTCGAGGTCATAGCATCAAATCCTAGCAAAGTGTGAGAGTGAGTAGATTGGGGCATAACGCCCATAATTATACTCAGCACACCCAAAGCACAAATCAGAGCAACGCTTAGAGGCACACTAGTAAAAAACTTAGACAAAGAACTCTTGCCGATAAAAATTCCAAGCACAACTGAACTCACTACAACAAAAGCACACACAACAAAATTAACAGGCCTAGCGAGCAGATAAAAGTCAAAGCTGTGAACTGCTATTTGCAGAGCTAACCCTATGATAATCAGTCCTATAACAATAGCAAAGCTCTCTGAGTAACCCCAGGGAGCTTGCCAAAATTTTCTGTTTGTTTTCTCTTGCATCTTATTTTTTAGAGATGATTTTGCCCTCGCCTTTAGCCTTTTCTAACCAAGCTGGTGGGGTTTTTTCTAACCATTCTTGTTTTTGTTTTACAAGTTTGTCCATATCAAGGCCTATGTATTTTTGAGCCTTAGCCTTAGTGGAAATATCAGGCATTTTAACGTCTTTAACCCCGAGTGAATAAAGCACTTTTTGAACCTCTAATTGAGCCAACAGCGACTTGTCAAGACTGTGAGCCAAGATGCGCTGAGTCTCAACCGGAGCGTGGAAAGAACCTCCGTGAGATGCCACAGCAAAATCCCAACGCCATTGAGCCTCACGAATTAATTTAAGCACAGGTTTCATAGCAGATTCTTTAGCTCCGTTGTCCCATGCAGTTTTTGCAAGTATGTGAGCCTTAGCGAGCTCTGTTTCTACTCTGTCTCTTATCTCTAGAGCCTTGTCTTGATATTCGTAGATGTATTTTTTTAAGTTTTCTTCGCTATCTCGGTGGCAAGTTTGGCAGGTAGATGCTATGTTTTTAATAGGGCTCATCACCTGGTGATCAGAGTATTTGATGCCACCCTCAGACTTGTAAGGCATGTGGCAATCAGCGCAACTTAGACCACGTTGACCGTGAGGACCTGCGATAAATAGCTCGTAGTCTGGGTGTTGTGCTTTGATGATAGGTGTACGGCTAAGTGTATGAGTGTAATCTGCATAAGAGGCATTGTCAAAGTATTCCTCCATTTGTTCAACGCTTGTGCCTTTATCCCATGGGAAAGTTAGGTATTTACCCTCGCCCTTGAAGTAATATTCCACATGGCATTGGGCGCACACTAGCGAGCGCATTTCTTGAGGTGTAGCATCTTCTATGTTTTTGCCTTGGCGCTCATAAGCTTCTACAAGTGCTGGGCGTGAAATGCTAAGAGCCATAGTTTCGGGGTTGTGACAATCAGCACATCCTATAGGATTTACTATCTCGCATCCGTTTTCGCTCCATGCTGCTTTATAATATTCGGCCAAGCCTTTCTCTTGCATAACTCTCGGTACGTCGGGGCTTTTACAAGTCCAGCAAGTAGATGGTTGCATATCCTTAGTGTTTTCATCTGGCGCGCCAGTTCTAAGTGTAGCCGTAATATCTTCGATAGCGTGCATGTGACCACGAGGAGCTGAGTAATCGCGTGAGAAAGCGTAACCAGCCCACAAAATCACCATTTCTGGACGAGACTCAAGTACATCCTCAGGTGTGTTACCCAAGTGTTTTGAGCTAAAATCCATGTTCTGGGTTTTGCGCCAAGTGTCATACTCGCGTGGGTAGTTTAAGCCCCACTGTTCGTTCAACGGGTTGATGCCCTTGATATCAACTATCTTGTTGGCATAAAGTGTTGAAATTTCGGCTCTATGCTCTGTGACAGAGGCAGCCAAAAGTCCTAAAACAAATACTCCGACCATAGCAAGAGTAAAAATTCCCCATCCAATCATGGGTTTGCGTCTAATTAATTCGGCTAATCTTTTAAACATATCTCTTAGTTTTAATTTTTAATTTTATCTTTCAGCCACTCTGGCACGGGTGAAGAGGGCATAGGAGCTAGCGAATGAGGTGTGGAGTTTACATTGCTCCTCACAGTGTGAGGGATGCTGCGGTGGCAATCCCAACAAGCCTTGCCTTTACCTTCTTTAACTTGGGTGTGAGTTATCATGCCGGTGTTTACAAACTCTCGGTTTAGTTGAGTGTGGCATCTTATGCAGTTGTTCATTATCACCTCTGAACTAGCTTCGCGCGCACGAATAACTTCGGGCTCGGCGTTGAATGTGAAAACTGCTGAGTGATAAAGTCCGTCTATGGCCTTGAAAGAATATTTGGCAAAAGTGCTAGTGTGAGGCACATGGCAATCGTTGCAATTAGTCCAGGGAGCGTGTGATGAGTGTTGCCATGAGTCGTAGTAACTAGCCATAACGTGGCAGTTTACGCACGTGGCGCTGTCATCTGAGGCGTAAGTATGGAGCCTCGCTACGTAAGCTATGTAAAGAAAAAGCCCTAGAAGTGCGCCCCCTAAAAGATACATAGGGATAATGAAGTACTTGGGCAAAATTTCTAAAAACTTCTTCATTGTATTTTGGCTAGTTAAATTTACTCAAAGATAACAATAAATAGGTAGAAATCCAAATTTTATACCTATTTATACGTATTAAAGCCTTTTTTATGAAATAAATACGATTTTATTTTCGTTTTTATAAAAAGTTCGTAACTTTGTACTTGTGTTGACCCCCCTTCACCCCCGTGTATTTCATTTTTTACTACATCTGAGTGTAAAGTCGAGTTGTTTGTTGCGTGATGCAACCAGATGATTTGTCGCTAGGGAGTCAGCTAAAATTTATTATTTGACCCCCATGTCTAATGAAATTAGTTGTTAATATATTCTTGTTTATGTTGCTGAGTATGAGCGTAATAGCTCAAACTAAGCAGTATGAGATTAGTGTGCGTTTTAAAACCGACAGCTATGACTTGGATGCACGTGTTAATGACAATAGCCAGCGCATAATTCACTTCAAAGAATTAATAGAGGGCATAGCCCAAGATTCTACAACTTATGTAGAAACCTTAGAAATCACAAGTTGGGCATCGCCCGAGGGTGGTGAGGCTTATAACAAGCAACTTACTGCTCTGCGCTCGGATGCTATCATAGATTATATCACCAAAATTCTCCCCCTAAATCACGACATTATCAAAATCAAACAGGGTGGTATTAGTTGGGATAAACTCCTAAACTCGGCCATAGAAAGTGACGTGCCTCATAAACAACAGGTGATAAAAATATTATCTGAAAATCAAACAGATGAGGGTATTGAGCAGTTGATGAATATAGATAATGGCTTATCGTATAACTATCTTTACAGACATATCTTCCCAACTCTGCGTGAGGGTATTTTAGCTATAAATGTGCACTATGACTCTATCCCTGAGTATATTAAGGGCTATGATGTGTTTGAGAGGGTGGCTACGGCCGATTTAATATCTTCTACTAAAATCTCTGAGCCTAAAACAGAGGATGTGGCAGCGAAACCCATGCCCGGATATGCTACTATGATGCCTGACGAAGAAAAAGAATTTAATATCGCAATCAAAACTAACTTATTGTATGATGCGATGACGATGATAAATTTCCAAATCGAATACCCAATAGGTAAATCAGTGAGCGTTGCAGCCGAGTGGATTTGCCCATGGTGGGTGGCCGACAATGGTAATAGCGACAGTAAACGTTCGCGTTTGCAGATTAAAAATGGCAATCTTGAGGCTAAATATTGGTTTGGTAAGCGAGATAATTATGAGCTGCTGACTGGTTGGTATACAGGTGTTTATGCTGCTGGGGGTTCGTGCGATGTGGAATATCAGGCCAAAGGCTACCAGGTTAGCTCTTATTGGGGTATGGGTCTTAGTGGAGGATATGCTCACACTATCAACAAGGCCAAGGACTTAAGGCTGGAGTATTCTCTGGGTCTAGGTTTTATCAATTACCAGTTCAAAAACTATGAGTCACATTATAGCATAATGGAGACTTGGCATCCCGTAAAAATGTATGACGGCAAGGGTATCTTCTTTGGCCCAACGGCTGCTAAGGTTTCTTTGGTGTGGATGTTAAATGTGAAATATACTAAGAAAGGAGGGCCAAATGAAAAATAAACTTCTTTTGCTCTTAGTGGCTTTCTTTAGTATGAACTCATGTTCTTATCAGGTAATAATGGATGATTGCTCGTGTGATGACGTAGCTAAGATTCCTATAAATATAGATTGGAGCATAAGTGGGGTAGTGCCTCAAAATGTGAGCGTGTTGGTGTATGATAAGGCTAGTGGTTCTCTTGTCACTGAGCATCGTTATGAGGATAATGACAATGCTATTCAGTCCTATATATATTTAGGTGAGGGTACTTACACTGTTGTGATATTTAACGAGAAACGCGACCAGATAGACTACCTTAAAGTTAGGGGCTATGAGTCGCTGTCAACCTTGGAGTTTTATGTGTCGACCAACACTAAGGCTAAAGCGAGAAGTGAGAGCGATAATTATTTGCAAGAGCCTGGTCACATGGCAGTGAAAATCATAGACGATGTGGAAATCACGCATGAGTTGGTGGAATATTCTCAAAACGACCCCGACTTAAGTGCTGTGGCAATGGCTAGCGAGAGCAAGACTCAAACTAGAGTTAGCTTTGAATCGCTGATGAATGTTATACCTGTGAGAAAAACCATAGAGCTTAGTGTTACGGCTCATATTAAGGGGCTAAACTATGCTATGATGCCGGCGCTGGTGGATTTAACTAATGTTGCAGATTCTTATTTTGTTGAGAGTGATATGAATGGTTTAAACCCCGGTGTGGTGCAGTTTAATATGAATAACAGAACCTATGACACGGGTTCTACAACCGAGGGAACTATTTATGGTAGCACAGTGATTTTGGGCGCGCTGGGTGATAGGGTTAGCACCTTGTCGAATACCTCTTTGCAAACCCCCATTCAGCTTGATATGCTGTTTATGCTCTTAAACGAAGAGTTAGAAACTAGGATAGTTGACGTAACTCAAACGCTTAACTACACCATAGATGAATATGGAAATATAGAAATGGATTTATATATAAATGTAGACGAGGCCTTGCCGGTAGTTGAGTCAACGGGGTCGGGTACGGATTCTGGTTTTGCTACTGACTTAGGCGATTGGTCGATAATAGATGTACCATTAACAAATAGATAATAAACAATAAATACAAACAATTTTAAACTTTTTAAACTTTTTAAACAACAAACAATATGAAAAAATTACTTTTCTTAGCTGCCGGTGTGGTAATGCTTGCAGCTTGTGCTAAAACTGAGATTAGCACACCCTCTTCATCAGAGGTAATCGAGATCTCAACACTTTATGATCGTATCTCAAAATCAGCTAATGACACTAAGTCTGATTACGTGGTTTATGCAGAGGCAAATAATGCTGCAACTACTTGGTTAATTGCTGATACAGTTAACACTAATGATGAGTTTACAAGTGGTAATATTTACTACTGGCCAGGTGAAACAGACGTTACTTTCTATGCTTATGCTCCAGCAGTTTTTGCTAATTCTTCTTCGGTTGTTACTCCTAGTTTTACTGCATCTAACTATGAAGCTAACACTATCACTATTGCTTACCAAGTGCCTTCAACTGCAAAAGAAGACTTCACAGTAGCTACTCCAGTTAAGCAACAATCAGGTCAGGTTTCTTTGGAATTTACTCACATGTTATCTAAACTTAACATCAAAGCAGCTCTTTCTGAAGATCTTTCAGCTTACACTATTGATAGCTATGGCGTGAAATTCTCTGCTCCTCAAGTTGCTGGTACTGCTACTATTACAGATGCTGCTCCTGCATTTACAGCTGCCACTGACCTTAGTGACCTTACTACTTACTCAGCCGCAGCTGATTCTTCAGTAGTGTTTATGGTATGTCCTCAAACATCTACTGGTTGTACTATCCAATTAACAGATGTTGTTATCTCTCAAAATGGTGTTGAGTACAAAACAGTTGATTACTTAGCTGTTTATACTATTTTGTCTGGTGATGTAGATGCTGGTGAAGTCGCTACTAAAGATGCGTTTGTGTCGGGTTATCAATATGATATCACTTTGACTATCACTTCTTCTTCGACTGGTGGCGATACTGGTACTGAAACTGATCCTGTATTTGATGATAGCAATAAAATCACATTGAAATCTTCAACTAATAGTTGGATTACAACTGTTGCTTCAACAGATGTTGATTCTCCTCAATATTCTGCTCCAGAATAATTAAAACTTAGACTATAAGAGTGTGATAACTCTTATAGTCACTAAAAATCATAAGCTTTGAAAAGATTTGTTTTACATATAGGTTTTGTGTTTGCTTTAGTGGCATCCATGGTGGCTTGTTCTATTAACGAGATAGAGCTTAATAGCGCTTTAAGGGATGATGCTATTAGTTTGACACCCTATCAAAAAACGGCGACAGATCTTGACCTTTCGCGTGGCTCGCTAGTTAGCTCGGCACAAGAAATTAGCGATATGGGAGTCTATGCTTATGACCAAAATACTTGTTATATCAACAATGCCCAGGCATCTAAATACTCATCATCGGAGTGGGCATTCACGCCTGTGCTTTATTGGCCTGATGTTGAGGGTCTTGACTTCTTGGCTTACTCGCCTTGGGCTGATGATAATAATGACTATGGGCTGAGTGTTATGAGCGAGGGCAAAGACACCATAGCAATAGAATATACAGTGCCTACTGATGTGGCAAATCAACCTGATTTAATGGTATCTGAGCCTGTGTATGGATTTAAAAATCAAGTGGTTAGCCTAGAGTTTAGCCATGCTTTGTCATCTATTAGCTTTTGCGCTTCGGGCGATGGCACTCGTACAATTACTGATGTAAAATTAAAAAATATTTATAGTTCTGGGGTATTATCTCTTTCTAGTGATGGAGCTTTTCAATGGGGGTTGACAAAGTCTTCTTATGCTACTAATGACTATTTTGCTGGCGTGACGCAAGTTGCACCAACAGATACAGTCGATATTACTACTAACACTGGCTATCTAATGATGATACCCCAAGAACTTTCTTCTGAGGCTATGCTTGAAGTTACTCTTAAGGAGGGTGATAATTCGGTGACTACCGAACAATTCTTATTAGGAACTTCTATCACTTGGCAGGCCTCGTATCAATATCGTTACCACTTTACTATAACTAGCGAACAAATTACTCTCTCAGAGCAAGTTGTGGTAAGCCTATGGGCTGGGGTAGTTAACCTAGAGGCTGGCACTATCGAGGACGATGAGCCTGCATTAGACGGAAATATTGACCTAGATGTTTATAATACAGTCGACTTGCTTGCCCAGACCCTTGCTAAGAGAGATTCTTTGGGTATTACTAACTATTTGGTTATAGGTACTTACTTTGATGGGTGTTTTGGTAGCGAAGAATTTGATTATGCGTCACCTAGCCTAGTTTCGTGCTTTATGGAATATGCGCCTAATCTTACTTCACTTGATTTGAGTAGGGTGTCTTACTTAGAGCTTTTGCCAGGTTCTTTTTATTGTGAGGATTCTCATTTGGTGGATTTATCCTTGCCTGCGTCTTTGACTAAGGTTAGTGATTATGCCTTTGTGGATTGTGTGGAGTTAGATTCTTTGTTCTTGCCTAATGTTGTGGAGTTTGATTTGTGTGCCGTTCAGGGATGCTCTAGTTTGGTATTTATTGAGCTTTCGAGCGAGAATGATATTAATTTTACTAACACAAATTTGATTGATAGCTCTAATATAGAAGTTAGGCTAAATATTAACAAAAATAATAATTTCTCGGGCGCAATATCTACGCCTATGGCCGAGAATTACTCTTGGGCTGATTGCCAGTGGCGCATAGTTAGCTACACCGACAAACTAGATTATTGGGACGGAGTTATAGATCTTGACGTTTACACTAGCGCAAGTGCTGTAAAGGACAGAATCGTAGAGTTGTTTCAACACGAAGTGGTAGACTTTATTGTCACAGGAGAGTATTTTGATGAGGCTTTGGCTACGTATAGCGACGCGCTTAATGCTGGTGGGTCTTACTTTTTTGAGTATGCGCCTAATGTGCAGTCTGTGGATTTGTCGGGGGTTAAAAACCTAACTATTCCTAATAATTTATTCGCTACGGGCGAGGAAATTTATAATTATAGCGACAATACTACGGCCGATAAATTCCATACTGTGGTCTTGCCAGATTACATCACCGAAGTGCCTTTTAGCGCATTTTATGGTTGTGTTAATCTCAAAAATATCAACTTAGAAAACATAGTAAGCGTGGGCGAGAGTGCCTTTAGCTATTGTTTTAAGCTTAATGATTTAGACTTCTCGTCACTTGAGAGTGTGAGTTATGATTCTTTCCTTTATTGCGAGGCTTTGACAACTCTTAGCTCAGAGAAATTAACTAACATTACTGAGAGAGCTTTTGCTTATTGCTCTTCTTTGAGCGAGATTTCTTTACCAAACCTTCAAACTTTAGAACCTTATGCCTTTGTCTCTTGCTCGTCATTAAAACAAGCTAGTTTTGAGAATGTAGAAACTCTTAGCAACGGAGTATTTTATCTGTGCACCTCGCTAGAGAGCGTTAGTATGCCTAGTGTTACTACTTTAGAGCTAGACGTGTTTGTTGGTTGCACTAAACTATCGAGTGTGAGCCTTCCACTTCTTACAACTATGAAGGGAGGTTGCTTCCAAGATTGTGTTTATTTGCAAAGTATCAATTTGCCTTCTCTGCAAACTATTACTACCAGTGGTGCTTTTGCTGGTTGTGTTGCGCTTGATAATGTGTCTTTAGATAATCTAGAGTCTGCATATAGTTATGACTTTGCTGGGTGTACATCCTTGCGTGAGATTTATTTGCCTAAGCTTAAGGCTGTGAGTGTGGGTATGTTCTCTAGTTGTACGTCGCTTGTGAGTGTGGATTTGCCCTTGATTGAGAGTATAGGTAATTTTGGGTTTGAGAGTTGTAAACTACTCAAAGACTTTACTCACAGCTCGGTGCTTAGTTTGGGCTCGTATGCTTTTTATGATTGTCTCTCGCTTGAGAGCGTTAGTTTTGAGAATGCCTTAAGCTATGATGCAACTTCTTTCCAAAATCTTAAGACTTTAAAATCAGTCTCTATGCCTAATGTGACTTATATAATGGGCGAGTCGTTTATGAATTGCAGCGCACTTGAGAGTGTGGATTTTAAGGGTGCTACTCATATTTTTTATTGTGCTTTCTCAAATTGCACATCCTTAGAGAGTTTGTATTTGCCCAATATGTACTACGTGTATGTTCAGGCTTTGAATAATTGCACTAACCTAACCACTCTGGATATAGGCGAAAATAGCTCTGAGGAGTTAAATATAACAGATGCACAAATGTTGTTTATAGGCACAGAAAATCTGCAAACCGTGAAACTGCACAATATATCAACTGTGAACGAATATATTTTCTTTGGTGCCGAAAACCTTAGCCATGTGGAGCTTGCGAGCGCAACGGAAATAGGCACACGTGCCTTTGCTTTTTGCTCAAGGCTTAAAACTATAATTATGCCAAATGTCGAAACTGTAAATAATAGATCTTTTTATCAATGTTACCTGCTAGAGAGTGTGTATATACCTCAGTGTAGTTTTATTGATGAATATGCTTTTGCGCATTGTACATCGCTTAGCGAGATTACTTATAGCTCTGAGGCTAGCGTATCTAGTACGGCATTTGAAAACTGTATTTCTTTGAATAATTAAAAATTTGTGATATGAGACCAAATTTATTAAATAAGATTTTCTCGCTACTACTTCTTTTTGGAGCTATAGTGAGTTCGTGTACAAAATATGAGTATGACACAATAGTTATTAATGACAATGCTATGAGTTTTACGGCTGGAGTGCCCCTAGATTCTAAGGCTACGTTAGTGACTAACGACAATATTGCCTCTAGCTTTACTGACTTTGGGGTGTATGCCTATACTCTCAGTGGAGATGATGTTTATTCGGCAGATTACTCTTCACCGTTAATGGAGGATCAGCTCTTGGAACGCAGTGGTTCGTCTTGGACTTATTCGCCCACAAAATATTGGTCTAATAGTGGCGATTACGTGCTGTTTTATGCCTATGCGCCTTACCAGAGCACTAGCAAAGGGGTGTCATCTGTCATGAGCGATGAGGGCGTACTAACTGTGAGCTATCAAATGCCTGTGAGCGTTACCTCTCAGCCCGATATTACTGTGGCAAGCGTTAAATCTCAGAGTAAAAGCGATGGGGTGGTGAGCCTTGTGTTTGGTCACAAATTATCTGCTATTAGCTTTGCTTTAAACGGCAATCCTTATATGAAGGTTACTAGCATAGTAATTAGGAATATTTATGATAGTGGCGATTTTAAAATTAATGCAGAGAATGTATCTTCTTGGGCTAATCTTAAAGTGAGCGACAATGAATACAGCGTTGGGATTATAGACAATGCCGTGGCTTCGGATACAGTTGAAAACGCCTTTATTACATCCTCGGACGGTTATCTTATGGCCTTGCCTCAGAGCATACCCACGGATGCTGAGATAGAGTTTACTATACAAAATATCTATGATGCTAGCCAAACCATTACACGTAGTTTCTCGCTTTACAGCGACACACCATGGGAGGAAAACTATCAATACACCTATGCACTCTTGGTTAGCACAGATGATATTGTTTTTGATGCTTTTAATGTGATAGTTGAGCCTTGGGGCGATGCTGTGACTTATCCATACGACGAAAATGGTAACTATATAACCTCGGCCGACGGTTACATTAACCTTGATGATTATAACACTGACACAGATGCACTAATTAATGATATAGAGATAAAATATGCGCTTGGAGTTAGAGATTTTATCGTATCGGGTGATTATTTTGAGGGTTGTATGGGTGGTTATACTACTAATGATTCTCCTTTACAGATATTGGGTTCTGTAGTTGTGACCACTTATTATTCTTATAGCTTATCGCCATTTTTGGAATATGCGCCTAAAATTGAGAGCTTAGATTTAAGCAGGGTTAACTATTTGCAGTTGCCAGCCTACTGTTTCTCGGGCGATTATTATTCTGATCAGTCTGTATTAGATTCTTCCCAAGAAAATATACAGGATGCCGAGGGGTCTATTGCTAGCGCCTCACAAATTGCTGGTCTTGAACAAGCTGTTGTGAGTGATTTGTATATCTCGTTCCTTGAAAAAATTGTGTTGCCAAACTACGTTTATGAGATAGGCGAGGGGGCATTTGCTGGGTGTGATGTATTGGAGGATATTAACTTAGATAAGATAAAAATTGTTGGTAGTTATGCTTTTTATGAGTGTATGGCTCTTAAAAATGTTGATATCTCAGATGCTGTTTATATAGGTTCTATGGCGTTTGGCTATTGCACCTGTTTAGAGACTTTGTCGGCAGGCAAAGCTGTGGAATATTATAGTGATATGATTACTGGATGCTCGTCGCTAAATACTCTAGAGCTTACGGCCGAGGGCAATCATACTGTTTATACTTATACTCTAAATGCTATTATGGCTCAAAGTCAAGATGATTTTACTCTTTCGCGCTCCTCGGGCTATGCAATAGATGCTAGTGTGGCTTTAGATTTTAGTTATTCGACATATTGTAATCTTATTTTAAATAACGATAAGAATAATAACTTTGGTGCAGCCACTGTAACGCCTGTGGCTTTTGGACTTAGTTGGGGTGATGTTTTATGGAAGTCTATAAACTTTAAAAGTGGAGTTACTTCTCTTGACGGGGATATAGATTTAGATTATTTTGCCTTGCAGGAAGATCTAATCACTGAGATTCAGGCGAGAATCTCGCAGGGAATCTATGATTTTACTTTCACCGGTTCTTATACCCTGCTTTCGGGCTGGCTTACTAGCGAATTTTTAGAGTCTAATCCTTTGATTACTAGCCTTGATTTTTCTGCTGTGACTAATCTTAGCTTTGAGGGTCTAGGTGTTGAGGATTCAAACACTGCGCTTACTAGCTTGGTTTTGCCTGATTATATTACTTACGTTGGAGAGTTTTATTTTTCTAATCTTTATGCCTTGACTAGTTTGTATTTGCCTGGGGTGAGTGAGCTTACGGCTAATGGTTTTGCTAATTGTGAGGCCTTGAGCTATCTTTACCTTAGTTCATCTAGCTTAACCATAGACGGGTTTGCTTTTGCAGGGTTTGACGCTTCAAACACTCACCTAACGCTTAATATCAATCAGTTAGATAATGTGACGGGCAGTAATGGGTGGAATGGTAAAACATGGCTTTCTATTAGTTTTGTAGATGATGATAATAACCCTGTGGAGCTTATCACTAACGGTTATATAGACCTTGGGGTGTATAACACAATAGAAAAACTTAACAACACCATAGCAGCCAGAGCATATATGGGAGTTACCGATTATGTGGTCTTTGGTGAGTACTTCGCTTGGCCCGAAAGCTCTACTATCAGAGACACAGATGTGGCAGGGGAGATGACTACCTACTCTGCAAGTTATAATGCTAGCGCACTTTCGCGTTCGAGTTATATTTCTTCTTCTTATACTTCTAGCTCGCCATTTATGGTGTATGGAGGTAATATTACTTCTATAGATTTGAGTGGTGTGACTAATTTTGAGTTGATAAGCAATGCCTTTATTTATAGTACTTCCATAGAGGGAGTTTATTCTTTGTTGGAGAAAGTAGTGTTGCCTTCGGATCTAACTTATATCCCTAGCGATGCTTTCTTTGGTTGTGTGTCTCTTAGCTCGGTTAACTTAGAGAATATTACTTATATAGAGGACTATGCTTTCTATGGTTGTAGCTCGCTTAAAGAAGTGGCTATTAATAATTGTGAGAGCCTAAATAATTATTCCTTTGCTAATTGTGAGGCATTGCAAAGCCTAGAGGCTGGTAATCTTACTGAGCTAACATCAACTGCCTTTGCTGGTTGCACAGCGCTTACTTCGCTTAAGCTAAATAAACGAGGTGATATTTATGGTTTTAATGGTTTTGACGATTTTTCAACAGAGAGCTGTACTCTTACGCTTAACTATGATAAAGACGTAGAATTTACCTATTGTAGATATCCTGCTGCTACATCTAATGTGTGGAATAGTTACACTTTCTCTGAGATTAAGTTTGAGGGCTCTTACGAGAAAGTCGGCTACATTAACCTAGATGATTACCCTAATGCAAATATGTTGGCTATTGATATCTACCAAAAAGCTAAATACGAGGGTGTAAATTCTTTCTGTGTCTCGGGGACTTACTTCTATGGTTGCTTTGGTAGTAGTCTTTCGGTAGCAGACAAAGGTTTCTCGGGCGACTCACCTTTTAGTATGTATGCAGGTGGCATGGTTAGACTTGATATTAGTGGAGTTAAAGGCATCACTACTCTACCTCCAGGAGCATTTATGTTCCATGATAGTGGCGAATACTCTTATTTTAGTGGCGCAGATCCTTTAGAGGAAATTGTTTTACCAGACTACATTTCAGCCTTGCCTGAGTTTGCTCTAGCCGGTAGAAGAGGGGTTAGGAAAATTACAAATATTGAACATGTAGCTATCTTGGGTGATTATGCTTTTCAGTGCATGAACTCGCTTAGAGAATTAGACCTTTCGGGTATTCAAAATGTGGGTGATATAGGTTCTGAGGTATTTAGTAACTTTACCTCAGAGGGCTGCTCGCTGTATTTGAATAGTCTTATCACAGAGAGTGTTAGCCTACCTAATACATGGTTTGAACTTACTTGGAAAGATATAAGCTTTAAATAATATGAAAAGTTTAAAAAACATATTTTTTGCTTCTATTTTCAGGGTGTTGCTCGCTCTGAGTGTGGCCCTGTGCTTTAGCTCCTGCACCAAAGACCTTGACTTTGTGAGTGAAGAAGAGGATACTTGGGCGATAAACTTTTCTACTATCACACTCTCATCTAAGGCATCGGTTACTAGCTCAGCCTTACAAATAGAAGAGTTTGGGGTCTATGCTTTTGAACAGGTTGAGGGTTATGACCAGACTCAGCTAGATATGACACGCCCTTATATAGATAATCAAAAAGTGGAGCGCCTAGATGCTTATTCATGGACTTATTCGCCCAAAAAATATTGGTCTTACGACTCACAGGTTCCTCTGTTTTTCTTTGCCTACACGCCTTTTGTCGCTGAGGATGAGGGTTTGGGTTATAGCATTACGCCTTATGTTGATAATGAAGATATAGTACTTGAGGTTATTGTGCCAACATCATCTGAGGATCAATTCGATCTTATGATAGCGCGCAATCTGTCTTCACGCTTGGAGGGCGAGGTTGATTTTAGTTTCTCGCATCAACTCTCTAAAATTGCTTTCTCCGTGTCGGGAGATTCTACGCTTGTTATTAAGGGTGTAGCTATTAAGGGCGTTTACAACAAGGCCGAGATGTATGTTGATGCCTTTGAATTAGTGAAATGGCGCAATTACAGCTCCACAAATCAGTATAATAAATACACGGCTAAGATATACGAAAACCTCACGCCAACTTCCTCGGGCACTTTCCTAACTGCCGAGGACGGCTACCTTATGATGCTGCCTCAGAGTGTGCCTTCTAGCGCAGAGCTTATAATAACTGTTGAGAATGAATTTGGTAATGAGTCAGATTTTACTCTCTCGCTGGCCGATGATAACAACACTAATTGGATAGAGAATGTGCAATACACCTACCAAATTGTAGTTAGTGATTCGCAGGTGAAATTTGCCCAGGAGAAAGTAGTGCTGGATTCTTGGGATAGGACTCATGAATATGTGTTTGACACTGAGGGTAATCTTATAGCCCAGGTGGATGAATATATAGACCTTAATGTTTATAATACTTATGAACTATTGTGTGAGGCCATAGATGTTAGATATCAGGCTGGGGTGCGTGATTTTAAAGTCTTAGGAGCGTATTTTGACGGCGCTTTAGGTTATGATATTTATACTGAAGATGAATATCCCGTTACAACTTCGCCCTTTGCTATGTATGCGCCCGAGATGAATTCTATCGACCTTTCTCAGGTTAAGAATTTTACTTATGTGCCTTACAGTGCCTTTTATCCAGGCCTAGAGGACGGGGCAGACGCTAGCGATTATCTAGATAATTCTAAGGAATCTTTTTTAACTGAGATAATCTTGTCCGATGCTGTGATTAATGTGGGTAGGTTTGCCTTTGCTATGTGTGATAAGTTAGAGGCTATTCCTGGCGAGGACACCTTTATGTTTATTGATGATTACGCCTTTGTGGGTTGTAGTGCGCTAACTAAGCTAAATCTAACAAGTGCTATGGTTATAGGCTCTAAAACTTTCTATTATTGCGCATCCTTAGAGAGTTTGTCGCTGCCCGAGGCTAATTTTATTAATGATGATATGATTTATAGGTGTTCTTCACTGCAAAGACTAGAACTAACCTATGACTTAGATATAGCTATTGAGAATTTCACTGTTGAGGATTTGTATACAGGTTCAGGGGATGAAAGTGATGATTGCATAGATTTCTTTAATATTGCCAAAGGTTGTGATTTGGTTTTGGATATTAACAAAAATCCTTATTCAAATTATGTGTTTGATTTCAATGAGGTTGTTGTTAGTGTGAGCGATAATGATACTTACTTTGGCTATGGATACACGTGTATGTATTACTATTGGCGCTCAATCACTTATGTGGGTGATAGTAGTGATGATTATAATGGTAATATCAACCTAGATGATTACAATGGTAGTGTTACGGCTCTATCGCGCGATATACTTTTCAAATATAATAACGGGGTTAGAGAATTCTTTGTCGAGGGAGAGTATTTCGACGGGGCATTTGGCGCAGATGATATCTTCTATAATAGTGTTTCGCCTACTTCGCCCTTTGGACTTTATGCTCCCGAGGCTACTTGTCTGGATTTTAGCAAGGTTACAGGCCTTACTCTTATGCCTTCATGTGCATTCTTTTCGAGTGTTACCTCTTCGGCTTCAAACTACACTAACAATTATTTGCGCACAATAGTTGTGCCCGATTGTGTTACAGAGCTTAGAAATTTTACTTTTTATACGTGTGGCGCTGTATCTGAAATGGAATTTGTGAATGTGAACACCTTTGGTCGGGGATGTTTTGATTCTTGTCTTGAACTTAATACTTTAAAGATTTTAACTTCGGATGATATAGTCTTTAATTGCGAAGATAGTTATTTTATAGGCTTTTATTTCTCGCAAAAGATAGATTTATATCTACATATTAACAAAATTAATGAGGTTGAGGGTAACATTTGGCGCACTATAAGCTGGAAATCCGTAAACTTTGTGGACGATGAAGGTAATGTTACAACTAACGATTTAAACGGCTATATAGACCTAGATATTTATAACACAGTAGAGCTTCTAGAGCAAACCTTAGCTCTTAGAGCAGCTTCCGGTGTGGTAGAATTTAGTGTTGTGGGTACTTACTTTGAGGGCTGTTTTGGCACAGATATTAACCCACTTGAGGGCGAATATCAGGTGAGTAATCCGTTTATAGCTCAAGCGCCTAATATAGAGACTCTGAGCATAAACCTTAGTACTTATAGTTACACTTATCCCCAAGGGGTGTTTATGCCAGTGTATGGCACAGAGTCTAAACTGCATACAGTCAACTCTAGTGATTACATTACTACCTTGCCAAATTATGCATTTATGAATTGTGTGGCGCTTGAGAGCTACTCGCGTGGCAATTTATCTATTTTGGGTGATTATGCTTTTTATGGTTGCAGCTCGCTTAAGAGCGTGGAACTGTATAGCGCTAGCAAGTTTGGAGACTATGTTTTCTGGAATTGTGATAATCTTGAGAGCTTGTCTATGACTTCTGTTTCTAACTTTACTATTAACCCTGATGCGTTTATATCTTCTAGCGAGAATTGTAGTCTTATTTTGGGTTATGCAAAAATGGAGGGCTACTACAGCTCAACTGCTAGAACTCCTTCGGTTGAGGCAGGAGAGTGGTTATCGCGCTCATGGGCTAATATTGATTACACAGATAGTATGGATAAACTAATATCTGAGTATGAGTATGAGGACAATACCTTGGTGTATAACATCTCTAATCTGTGGTCGTCATCATCTTCTATTCTTTCTTCAGTAGTTAGAATTAACACCGTGTTGGGTTACACCAAAATCAAGATTACAGGTAGCATTAACGACGAGATGTTGGGCTCAGGCTATGATTGTCTTACAACTTCTGCTGAAAATACTAGCTCGCCATTTGCAAATAATGATGTTGTCGGTTTAGTAGAATCTGTGGATTTAAGCGAGGTTGGTGGTTTAACTTATTTGCCTTATGGTTTGTTTGCTCCTGGTTATACTGAGTCATATTCGGGCGTTAAGAGATATTCGGCACTTAAGACTGTGAAATTGCCTGAGAATATTACCGAGCTAGATATTAATACTTTCAGTGGTTGTACTCAGTTAGAGTCTGTGAGCGATCTGAGCAAATGTGTTTTGATAGGCACTAACTGCTTTGAGGATTGCGAGAGCTTAACGGGCGAGTTATATCTACCTAAGGTTACAGAACTTGGCACTATCTCTGCGGAAAATATTACGCAAATTACACTGAGCACTAGCTTTGATATTAATCTTTGGAATGAGATTATTATGGACTCTAGCGAGTCTGTGAACATAACCCTGGTGCTTCACTATAACAAATGCTCGGACTACGGTAATAAATACTCAACTCCTCTTGCGCTGGGCAGAATTTGGGGAGGTACTATTTGGAAAGAAATTATTTATGTTGACGATGCTGGTGTTGAGGTTAACCCCGAAGGTTATTAAAATTAAGATGTTATGAAAAAGATACTTTATATATTAGCTGTTTGTGCGCTCTGTTTCTCGTGTGATAAGAGCGAGAGTGGTAGTGAGCCAACGCTTGAGAAACTTACCTTTAGCACCTCGCTTAATGACTACGCTGCCAAGGGTATGCCCATAGAGGATATCTCAGATTTTGACAACTTTGATGTTAATTGCTATGAGCTTATAGACAACGCTTACGGCTACTTAGAGATAGATTATAACTCTTACGTGAAACTAGAGACTCAGTGGGACGGCTCGCTGTGGCGCTCTAGTGAGGATATTTATTGGCAAGATGCTAGTGGCTATATGATAATGGCCTCAGCTCCAATAGCTAATTCAGATAACGGCCTAGAGTTTTACACCGACACCTATCAAATGTATATGAAATATACCATGCCGGTGGATGTAAAGAATCAGCCTGATTTAATGCTCTCGGGCACAGATTATAGCCTTGCAGCCAAGGTGTTTGAGCTGAAATTCTATCATTGCCTCAGCGCCGTAGCTTTTAAAGTTTATGGCGATACTTCGCGCAGAGTTAAAAGCGTGGGGCTTAAAAATATTAAGGATATGGGTAGAGTGTATCTTGATGAATATAGCGTGGTGCAGTGGGGCTTATTAGAACAAAGTTCCTATGATAACGTCTTTTTAGCAGATATTGATACAAGCCTTGTTCCGGGAGAGAGTTCCTCTGAGGCCGTGAATATCACAACCGATAATGGCAGATTAATGGTTATTCCTCAAACCTTTACGGGCAGCTCATCTATTATCATCACTCACACGGCAGATGACGGTAGCGACGAGAAGATTGAAGAGATTACGTTAAAAGATTTTTCGCTGTTCGAGAACGTGCTTTACGAGCTTACGGTATGTGTAGATTAAAAAAAATGATTAAAAATAGTGTTTTTTAAAGCTGAATTCAACCTGCAAATGCAACTGAATTGAGGTCAAGAAACTATAGGGACATAAGAAAAGGCGAAACAAATCGGAGCCAGGCTCAAATTTATTCCGCCTAAGCG
>JAWXTK010000023.1:0-31004 GCA_044433645.1 Rikenellaceae bacterium
GATTGAAAACAAGCTAAATAATCGTCCTCGTAAAAGACTCGGATACCTCACACCAAATGAAAAATTTAAACAAATTATTAATATGAATTCAGTTGCATTTGCAGGTTGAATTCAGCACTTAACTTAATTGTAAAAAGATGAAGCCTAACAAAACACTTTTACTCTCATCTATGGCTCTAATGAGCTTAGGGATAGCAAATGCTGAGAAAAAACCCAACATTTTATTTATTATCGTAGACGACCAAGACGCTGCTACACTTGATGTGTATGGTGACACAGAATGTGACACACCTAACATAGACGCGCTAGCTAAGCAAGGTATGGCCTTTACGGGAGCTTATCAAATGGGTTCTTATACTGCTGCTGTGAGTACAGCATCGCGTACCATGATAATGACAGGTATGAGTGTTGCTCAAGCTGAACATACAAAAGAAGCAAATAGAAAAGCTTACAAAAAACCTTCTTACAAAAAACCTTTTGGTAATATGGACGTGGTAACTCCTGATAAACAAGAGTACAATTCTTTGCCAGCTGTATTCTCTAGAGGTGGTTACGAGACTTTTAGAACTTGTAAAAATGGGAACTCTTACTATGCTGCAAACTTCCTTTTTGATGAGCGTTACGACTTAACTTGCCGTATGGGTAATGATACAAAAGGTAGTAAATGGCATGCAGACCATGTTGTTAAATACTTTGAAACTAGAAAAGCAAAAGATGAAGCCGATAAAAAACCTTTCTTGGTTTACCTTGGGTTCTCTCATCCTCACGATGCTAGAAATGGTAAGCCTGAGTTGTTAGAAAAATATGGAGCTGAGAATGTGCCAGTGCCTACAAAACTTAACGATAAACTACCTAAACTACCAATTAACTGGTTGCCTAAAAAAACCTTCCTGCATGGTGACGACGATGTGCGTGATGAAATGAAAGTGCCTGGGGTTATGGATAGACGCGATGAGGTAACTGTTCGTAACGAAAAAGGTAAAGAGTTTGCGTGCATAGAAAACATAGATATCCAAATTGGTAGAGTAATGGAGGCGCTAGCTGCTACGGGTGAGCTAGAGAATACTTATATCTTCTTTACCTCAGACCATGGTATCGCAGTTGGTCGCCACTCTTTCATGGGTAAACAAAACCTTTATGAGCATACTTTTAGAGTTCCTTTCTTGGTTGTAGGTCCTGATGTTGCTAAAAATAAAAAGGTTGTGGGTAACATTTATTTGTCTGATGTTATGCCTTCACTTTGTGATATCGCAGGCATAGAATATCCTGATAATCTATTTGGTAAAAGCTTTAAACCTGTTATTGAGGGTAAAGCCAAAACTATGCGTGATGTGATGTTTGGTGTGTATTATGGTGGTTCTAAACCTGGTATTCGTTGTGTGAAACAAGGAGATTGGAAACTACTGAAATATGATGCTTATGACGGTACAGTGCATGAAACTCAGTTGTTTAACTTAAAAGAAAATCCTTATGAGTTAACAATAGAGCACCACGCGCCTGAAGTTATCGCTAAAACAGGTAACACACCTAAGAAAAACCAAGTCAACCTAGCTAGTGACCCTAAGTACAAAAAGAAATTAGCTGAAATGGAAGCCTTGCTTTTAGAGCAAATGATAGCAACTGATGACCCATATAGACTATGGGATCAGCCTAAAAAATAAGATATTTAGTCTAAGTTTTAAAGTATTGCCAGCTATTTTGAAGTAGCTGGCAATACTTATATATAGAGGTATTGTTATTTATAGCAAAAAAAGAAAGAATTGAATAATATTCTCATATGAGCGTTGCAATAAGAAAAAATGTTTTATGTTTGTAATTGATTAGCAGAGAGAAAACTGCTGATTGTTTAATAAAAAGCGTTTATGCTTTTGTCCAAAAGGTATTCACTTGAGCTACTCTTGCTATTGAAATCACAGGCCAACTTGAAGGTATGCACAAACGCAATATTGGCGAAACTAAAGACGGTGTGACAGATGTTGAATCAGGCAAACCAACTCCAGCTCAACTTAAAGAACTTTCTGCAACTATCGCTGCTCAAGCTTTAGTAATTGCAGCCTTAGCTGGTGAAAGCGCGCTAGTGGCTAAATCTGCTAAAGATAATAAAAATCCTATGGTGGCTGCAAAAATTACTAAAGAAGAGCAAAAAGCCTTGCTATTAGAAGAGATAAATTATCAACGAAGTAAGGAAGACAAACAAATTCTTTTGGAAGAAAAACGAATTAAAGCAATAAGAGATGTAGCTATTGCTCAGTACGAAAATACACCCCAAGTAACTTACATTCAATTTGTTAGATAACTTACTTTGTTAGCGATAAAATCATATCCCATGCCTTTAGTATCTCGTGCCAATACTGTGGCATAAGATAGCAGACTGCTTTTACTATGCCTAGGCGAATGCTTAGCAGGATTATTGTGGTGTTGAAAATTAGGGCTGCGGCTATGAATAAATAGGAACGAATCAGGCCGTGTTGCTGAATGTCGGTTTGGTAAGAGCCTGTTTGGCGCCAAAAACATGATAGGTGGAAGGCAAAGCTAAAACCTATGAGTAAGTCAAAGATATAGAGCATATTAGATGCGCCTACTATTCTTAAAAATATGAACAAAAATGTGAAGTAGGGCAGACAGTAGGGTGCAAGACTAATGAAAATATCGCCAAAACGTCGCCTACCACTGTGCACTATCGCTCCTGTGCCTTCTTCCACATGGAAAGAGTGTATCTTGCGCAGAAACATTAAGCTAACTAGCGTGTGTGAAAGCTCGTGAGCGAAGGTTTGCATCCATTTGATATTGCGCCTAAAAAGTATTAGGTGCATTAAAAAATAGCCTCCCATGCCATAGAGCATCCAGTAATAAGTGCTTAAGTGAGAGTAGCCCCAAGTAATGGTTGGGATAAATTCTATGATAGAGAGCGTGAGTGCGATAAGGATAAGCAGGTAAGAAATAAACTTCATCTTGTTGGGGTTTAAAATTAAAAAAGGAAATAAATTTATTGCAAATGTATAAATTTATTTCCTTTTTTATTATTTAAACAGATTTTTTGTTACATATCAATGCCTTTTGCTCGCTGATAATTTAGGTAGGCTAGACGAACATTTGCGCGCGATTCTATCACATCACTCATGGATTTTTGCCATAAGGCTTGGGCTTCTAATACCTCTGATAGTGTACACATTCCATGTGTGTATTGCTCGCCCATTTGGCGCAGATTCTCTTTTGCACTTTGCTCGGTGCGCTCCATTAGTTTTAATTCTGCTGTTGATTCACTAACTGTGTTGATTGCTTGTTTGAGCTCTAGGGTCATTTGGTGTACTAAATCTTTCTTGGTGTTTTCGGCTATTGCAATTCTGTGGCGCGCAGCAGATGCTTTGTGACGAGTTTCGCTAGCATGAAAAATAGGTATGCTAACTACCACCCCTCCTGTAAACGAGGGCGAAGAGCCAAGCATTGTTTGGTTATTTATGCTTAGACCGTTGGTGTAGTTGTAGCTGGCCATGGCTGAGATTTGGGGTATAAAATCGCTTTTTGAAAGTTTTAATTCCAGCCCTTTGGCCTCTATATTTTTATCTAGCAGTGAGTATTCAGCGCGCGAGGACACATCGAGCGAGGGGTCTAACTCAGGCGTTAGGTTGAAATTATCTACCACTTCTAATTCGCTAGTTGTGATGCTCATACCTAACATATAGCATAGATTCATGCGTGAGAGTGCACGTGCATTTTTAGCCTTTAGTTGGTTTAGCTCGGCTTCACCCACTTTGATTTGCACTTTTAGTAATTCGTTTTGGGTGCAAAGTCCGTTACCTAGCATATCGTTTACCATTCGATATAGTTCGTCTACAACCTCGCGAAAAGCGTCGGCACTTTGCTGCATTTCATTTACTTTTAGGTAGGTGTAAAATGCCTCATCGGTTTTAATTATCACCTCTGTTTTGGTTAGATTTTGCTGTATTTGGGCAGTAGCGATGCCAAGTTTAGCTAGTTTTGTAGCCGTAGAAACCTTGCCTCCCATGTAAATCGGCTGACTAGCTATAAGGCCTGCGCTAAATACAGAGCCTACCTCAAAGTCAAAATCTATGTCGGGCATATAAGCATACGAGCTGAAAATTGGCGTGCCGTCTGAGGAATAACCTATAACATTAGGTGTCATAGTGCCTGTGGTTAAATCGGGCGTAAAGGTAGGTAAGTAGCCCCCAGTGATGCTTTCCGAAAAGCTCATTGTTGAGTACAGATAGCTTGCGCTGGCTGAGATATTGGGGTAGAAATTACTCCTATATGCTTTGTAGGTATCCTTAGAAATATCTAGGTTGAGCTCCGAATTCTTTACATTAAAGCTGTTCTCTAAGGCCATTTCACGGCATTTGTCCAGAGTTAGAGGCTGGGCAAGGCAGCTAAAGGGTAGCAAAAATAAGAGAGAATAAAATATATTTTTCATAATACTTAACGGATTTTAATTCTAAAAAAGATAGAGTAGAGTATGGGTATGAAAATTAGCGTTACAACAGTCCCTAGCAGCAGACCACCCATAATCGTGGCAGCCAAAGAGCCAAACATATCGTCACTTAGCAAAGGAATCATACCTAAAATCGTAGTCATAGATGCCATCATCACAGGTCTAAAACGCACGGCTGAACTATCTAGGATAGCGTTTTGAGCGTCCTTGCCCGACTTGATTTGTAGATTAATCTCATCCATTAGAACAACCCCATTTTTGATCATCATGCCTATAAGACCAAGTATGCCACATATAGCCACAAAGCCAAAGGCCTTGCCCGAAATTAGCACTCCAAATACTGCCCCCACAAACAATAAAGGCACGCACAAAAGTATGATTAATGGTTTGCGATAGTCCTTAAATAGCATGATTAATATGCCTATCATAAGTATAATTGCAAGAGGTAGGTTGGCAAAAAGATATTTCATGCTTTGGCTCCTGGCGTGATATTCGCCTTGCCAAGATAGCGTATAGCCCAAAGGTAATTCTATTGCTTCTATGGCCTCGATTATCTGACTTCTGGCATCCTCAGCGCCTACGCCAGCTATGGTGTTGCACTGCGCTCGCATAACTCGCTGATTGTCGTGGCGAATAATGACGGGGTCTTCCCATTTTAGTTTTATGCCCTCTATGCTTTGGCTTAAGGGTGAGGTTGCAAATAGCGAAGATATTATTTCTTGTTCAGAGACTGCTCCCGTCATTAATCCAGTTATGGTTTGTTTGTCTAGTGACTTAAGTGAGGGCATCATAGAGAAGATGGGTGCAGTCTCTAGCTCGTTAATTTTCTCGCCGTTTTTATCCACACACTTTATCATTATCTTTTGGCTAGTTGTACCATTATATATAGTTTCAACAGGTATGCCCTCGGTCGAAGCCAAAAGCGAGATACCTACATCTTGGCGACTAAGACCCATGGCGCGTGCTATGGGTTGCGAGTAATTAACCTCTAGTATGGGCACTTTTTGCTCCCAGTCAGATGTTATGAGGGTTATGTTTTCATTTTCACTCATTATCCTTTGAGCCTCGGTGGTTAAGCTGCGCAAAATATCGGGGTCGGGCCCCTTGAACATAACTTCTATGGGGTATTTGCTATACATAAGATTATATCGTTTAACCCTGATATAAGCCTCGGGGAAGTTGTCGCTTAGGTGTTTTTGCAGCGAGGGTATAGCATCAACAAGTGTTTTCTCATTAGTAAACTCAACTATAAAATCAGCGTAAGAAAGTGCAGGTGTAGCTATACTGCGCACCAGGTTATAACGGCTAGCAGTAGCACCAAGTGATGTAGTTACGTGGGTTATATCTTTCTGTGTGAGAAGATAATCGTTGATTTGCGTGATGTATTTATCTGTGGCCTTAGACGAGTAACTCTCGGGGAGTTTGCACTCAATATACAGCTGATTGTAATTTAAATCAGGGAAGAAACTCTGGGGCAAAATCTTGTAACCCCACACACTTAAACCCACGCACGCAAGAGCCAAAATAACGGCTATTGTGCGATTGCGAAGCGAGATAGTTAGTATCTTCCTAAGTGCTGACTGCATCTTTATGGATAGCTTAGATTCAGGCTTGATTTTGGCCTTGACTAGCAGCGTTTTGGCTTGCAGAGGAACTACCGTTAGCGAGAGTATCCAGCTTAAGAGTAAAGATACAGCCAAGACAACAAATAAATCTCTAACGTAAACTCCCGTAGTGTCGGGCGAAAGGAAAATAGGGAAGAAAGCCAAGATTGCGATAAGCGTTGCGCCCAAAAGTGGCATGGCAGTTTTTTGCCCTATATTACTTAGTGCACGGCTTCTAAGTCTGCCGTTTTTTAGGTCTATTAATATGCCGTCGACAACCACAATAGCATTATCAACCAACATACCCATGGCCAAAATAAACGATGCAAGCGATACTCTTTGCAGAGTGCCACCAAAGATAGAAAGGAATAATATTGTGCCTAAAACAGTGATTATAAGCGTTGTACCCAATAAAACACCACTGCGTATGCCCATGCTAAACATCAAAACCAGTATGACGATAATAACAGAGAGTATAAGGTTTATGATAAAATTATTTATAGCATCGCTAACTCGCTCGGGCTGGAAAAATACTTTGTGATACTCTATGCCCGCGGGCAGTCTCTCGGCGCTGATTTTTGCAAAGAGTTCCTCTACTTTTTTGCCTATTTTTGTGATATCTGTACCCGAAAGTGCAGAAATAGATATGCCTATGGAGGGTTTGCCGTCAAAGTAAAGAGCATTGCGCACAGGCTCGCTATAATCTTCCTCTACTGAGGCTATGTCTTTTAGGCGAATTTGATCTTTCTCGTGGCCTGCGATTATTACACTGCCAAGTTGGTCTACTGTACGATAATTGTCGCCTACGCTGACACGTATTCTTTGATTGCCACTGTCAAAATTGCCTGAATATATAGTTTGGTTTTGCCCCTTTAGAGTTTGGATAACCTCCATGGGTGAGATACCTAAAGTGGCGATTCTATCTTCGTGAATTGATACATTAATTACGGGGGCAGTGATGCCATAAAGTTCAACTTTAGACACACCCTCGATATTAAGCATCTCGCGCTTAATGAGCTCGCTGTACTCGGCTAGTTCCTTATTGGAATATCCATCAGAGCTTAAAGCGTAGAACATACCAAACACATCGCCATAGCTGTCTATAACTAAACTTTCTGACGCGCCCTGGGGTAATTTGCCCTGAATATCACCTACCTTACGACGCAAAATATCCCAGTATTGCTCCATTTCGTTGTCAGCAACGGTGCTCAGAAGTGAGACGGTAATCATGGATAAGTCAGCCGATGAACGGCTCTCAACTCTATCTATGCCTTTCATCGAAAGTATGGCTTTCTCTAGAGGGTCACTTACCTGGAGCTCAACATCATGAGGTGATGCCCCAGGGTAGGTTGTGATAACCACAGCCTGAGGAACACTTACCTCGGGGTCTTCTAGCTTGCTCATGTTGTAGTAAGAGCTTATGCCGCCGAGAGTTAATATGGCAACAAAATAGTAGACTAGCTTGCTATTTGTTAATGCCCATTTTCCTATATTTAACCTAATTTTTGCCATAGCATTATTTTATTGCTCCTATATTAGATGTTGATGCGCTCTGAAGAAGTGATACGCTTTGCCCAGATTTTAGGCTGTTTATACCGGCGCTTACTATTTTTTCGTCTACTGCTAGCCCACTTGAGATTATCGCATAACCATTTTTGCAGATTTCCTCGATTTTCACTTCGCGCTCAGCGACCTTATTATTGTTGTCTATTATCCACACATAGGTTTTATCCTCTTTGGTGAAAACAGACGAGAAACTTATCATAATATTCTCGCTTGCACTTGGCGCGTATTTTATCTCAACCGTTGCGCTCATCCCTGGTGAAGGCAACTTTTGATTAGAGGGCTCTATTTGGAAAGTTAGTTTGTGAAGTTGATTAAGGTTGGCCTTGGGACTTGCACCTATAAGTTTTAGCGAGTAGGTGTTGTCTTTTAGTAAGTCAACTTTGGCTGTTGCGCTTAGGTAATTGTCCTGCATTAGGAAATATTTTGCAGGTATATCAACGCTAATTTCCATGCAAGAGGATGAAATCATAGACACCACAGGTGTGCCAGCTGCTACGGCCTCACCCTTGTCAAAGTTAGTTTTTTGTATGATTCCCTCAAAGGGTGCTCTGAGTTTTGTATCGCTCAGGGCGTTTTGGTGAGAGAGTTTTTTGGCTGTTATGGCTTTTAGTGTGTTGATAGCTTTATTATAATCGTTTTCTGATACGCTTTTTGTTTGGTACAAGGCCTTGATTCTTGTAACTTCGCCATAAACTGCGTCGTATTCGGCCTCGGTTGCTGATAGTTGGACTTTGTAATCTCGCTCATCAAGTGATGCTAGTATATCGCCACACTTAACTTTGTCGCCGTCCTTTACGTTTATATTATCTATTATACCTGCAACTCTAAAGCCTAGGTTAACATCCTCGCACGCAGCTACTTTACCTGTGAAGGTGCTGTGCGAGAGGTTGTCTGAGGCTGTTTGAGCTAACTCGTATTTTACACAGCGAGGAGTTTGGTTGGTGTTGTTTTCTACTCTTGTGCACGAGATTATGCTGAGCGTAAGAGCTAAAATTAATAATTTTGATTGTTTCATATTCTAGGGATTTTTTTAATCTATTTTTGATTCTACAAAATTAGAGCCTATGTGTGGAAATTAAAAGTAGGGTTTTGGGTTAAAAATGTTTAAATTTGGGTTTTTTACTTCTATTTTTATATGAAATTAGAAAAAATATATATAATTTTGTGGTATGAGCTCAAAAATCAATTATATAACTGGACGCACATCTGAGTTTAGCGAATTTCGCGAGGGCATACCCGTTGACTTAAGCCAAGGAGGATTTTTTATTTGTACCTCGGGAGTGGGAGATGTGATGATAAATGCCAAACAGTTTAGTATTAAACCCTGGGATTTGTTGGTTGCGCTGCCTGGCTCTTATGTTTACGCGCTGCGTACAAGCGAAGATTTTGACGGAGTGATTTTTGGGGTAGACCTCGAGATTTTATTGGGGGTTGAACTAGCAAATAAGGGTTTTTATATTAGTTCTGTAACTGAAAATCCATGTATCTCGCTCACAGAGACTGATGCTAAGAAAATTTTGCTCCTAAGAGAGCATTTTCTAGAGAATTGTGCTAATGAAAAACACCCTATGCGTGATGAAATAAACGATGCTTTGCTCAAGATTATGATTTATGAGGTAGCTGCGTTTTACGCTAGTGGACAAACTAATCAAGAGCAGAAATGTAGTAGAGATGAGGCTATATTTTCAAATTTTATGGTGCATCTTCACAGCGAAAAAACTTATAATCGCAGCCTGGAATACTATGCTCAAAAGCAATCTATTACCCCCAGCCACCTTTCGCGTGTGGTAAAACGTATGTCATCTCACTCGGCATCTGAGTGGGTGAGCATGTATGTGATATCATGCATAAAACGCCTATTGCAAAGACGTGAGCTACCTATCGCAACGATAGCTGAGATGATGGGTATGGCTAATGCCTCGTTTTTGTCGCAGTATTTTAGGAAATATACCTCAATGACTCCAAGAGAATATCGCTCGCAATATTTTTTAAATTAAGACACAGTAATAGTCTCGCCTTCTAAGGTGATAGATAAGAAAGTCCAGCTATTTTCACCTATGGTTAGCGTGTTGCCGTCGACATATTCAGCGTTGGAGATGCTGAGCGTGAGGGCAATTTTTGTGGTAGTTACCCCGTCAAATGCATATTCACCTATGCTTTTAAGTTTTGCGTTATTCTCTGAGGCTATTTTTAGTGTGACTAAAGATGAGCAGCTCTCAAAGCAGTAATTTTCAAAAGTTGTGGCCTTGGGTAGTTCCAAGTAGGCTAGTTTGCTGCATGAGGTGAAAGTCCATTTTGGAACTTCGGTGACTTTAGGTAGAGAGAGAGTTGTCATAACCGAGTTTTTAGCATAGGCAAAGTCCTCGATTTCGTTAACTAGGGGAGTCTCTAAGCTTGTTAGGGCTGAATTGAAAAATATACCTCTGTTATTTACATAGGTGAGTCTTGGTAGAGAAAGTTCTGTGAGTGAGGTGCAATAACTTATAGCATTATAGCCTAATTTTGTGAGGCGAGGTAGGTTGAAATTTGTCACGGCAGTACACCAATTAAAAGCAGCGTCGTGAATAGTTGTGACATTAGGTAAATCGACAGTGTGAAGGCTCTCGCACGAATAAAATGCACACTGACCAACTTCGGTAGCAACTGCGGCTGACAGAGAAGTAAAGCTGGTGGGTGTGAAATAATAGTCGTATGCGCTCTCGCCAAAGATAGCGAACTCAGGAAATTTCTCTAATAAAGGGAATGAGAGGTGTAGCTCACGAGAGGTGTAAGCTGAAATAAATCTAAGGGCAGCGTTTAGGCCTGCAAAATCTGCTGTCGTAGCAGTAACATCATAAAAAACCAAGGTGTCGGTTTGGGTTGGACAACTATCTGCTGATATGTCAGATAAATAATATAAATTAGGGTCTTTCTCCCATGAAGTTTCATTAGAAGAAGTAATATCTTCCGAGGAAATCTTATCGCAAGAAATTACGCTCAGCGCACAAAAGGCCAAGAGTATAATAGAAGAGATTGAAGTTCTCATAGTTTTATGCTCAAAAAAATAGATTAGTTAGAGCCAAAGATAAAAACTTTTTTGAGGAATCACAAAAAAAATAAGGTGCAAATCATGTTTTATCATGCTGCACCCTAAATATTTATATGTTTTATTGCTTTTTGACTAGCAGTTCATACCTCCACAAACGTGAATTACTTGACCACTAACATAAGCAGATAAGTCTGATGCTAGGTATAAAGCTGTCTTAGCAACATCCTCGGGAGTACCTCCACGGCGAAGAGGAATTTGTTGAGCCCACTGAGCTTTAACCTCGTCAGAAAGTGCACCTGTCATCTCTGTGATAATGAATCCTGGGGCAATAGCATTAGCGCGTATGCCACGTGAACCAAGTTCTTTAGCCATAGATTTTGCTAGACCTATCATACCTGCTTTAGATGCTGAGTAGTTAGCTTGACCAGCGTTGCCCGATACACCTACTACTGATGCCATATTGATGATGCTACCTGATTTTTGTTTCATCATAATAGGAGTCACGGCGTGTATAAAGTTAAATGCAGATTTAAGGTTTACGTTGATAACCATATCCCATTGAGCCTCGCTCATACGCATCATAAGACCGTCGCGAGTGATACCTGCGTTGTTAACAAGAACATCTATACGACCAAAATCGCTAGCGATTTCTTTAACAACAGCTGCTGTATCTTCAAAATTTGCAGCGTTTGATGCATAACCTTTAGCTTTAACGCCCATAGCCTCAAGCTCGCTTTGAGTAGCTAGCGCATTTTCGTCTATGTTAAGGTCTGTAAATGCTACATTTGCGCCTTGTTTAGCAAATTCTATAGCTATTGCCTTACCTATGCCTCTTGCGGCACCAGTTACAATGGCAACTTTTCCTTCTAATAATTTCATAATTCTTTTTAATTAAGTTTTATCTGGGGCAAAGATAGTAAAAATATGATAATTTACTAATTTACCTCTTTAATTATAAGTGTGCTGTTTACTAAATCGGGCACATATAGCTTACCGTTAATAAGCGAGAAATCGGCTGCACCTACAAAAGAGGTTTTGAATTTTAGTTTGTCTATTTTTTTAGTGTTAATGTCGATTTTGTAAAGCTCGGCTGGCGACCAGTTGCTTGCATATAAAGTTTGTTTGTCGTCAGATATTGCAAGACCGTCCCACTGACCTGGAGTTTGTATAAACATTTGATTTTGAGGGTTTTCTAGACTTTCGATTTTGTAGATTACGTTCTCGCTAGATGTGACGCCGTTGGCAGGATAAGAGGCTACAAACATAGAATTTTCGCTGATTAATATGCCGTTTGCACCTGGTGTGTTATGCCAAAGCGTGGGCGCTAAATCAGCTTTATTAAGGCTGAAAATATTGCCAGAATTTGTTACCGATACATATATTTTATCATCGCACTCGGCTATATCATTAAGATAAAGTTCGCCCTCGGGGAAGATGATATTTTTGATGTTTTCTTTGGTTTTTAAGTCAAAAACTACCAATTTATTTACATCGCAAACATACAATGTGTCGTTTAAAACCATCATGCCTTTAGGGGCATTTAGCGCGCCAGTGGCAGGGATAAAAGTGCTGATTTTGCCTTCTTTTAAGTAGGCGATATAGCCCTTGCCCTCTTGGTTTAGGGGGTTTAATTCATCAGAGCCAAAGTTTGCGATAAGTACACCATCGCCATAAGGCAGGGTGCTTTCGTTAAAGTGCAGATTTAAGGTTAAAACCTTTTCTTTGTTAGTTTTTAGGGCTATGAATGCGAGTACTAGTGTTAGTGCAAGTAATAAGATTTTGATTTTGGTTTTCATGTTTATAATATTAGTCGTTTTGTTAAAAAATATTGCTTTGCAAATATAATGAAAAAAATATTGCTAATAAAACTTTAAAATTTGCACAATTATTTATATCTTTACACTCTTAAACAAACTTAATACATTTTGCAGTTATGAATAAGGATACAAAAGTATTCGATCTTATCGAAAAAGAAAAGCAAAGACAATTGTCGGGCATAGAGCTTATCGCTTCTGAAAACTTTGTTAGTGACCAAGTTATGGAGGCTATGGGTTCTGTTTTGACCAATAAATATGCCGAAGGTTATCCTGGAGCGCGTTATTATGGTGGATGTGGAGTGGTTGACCAAGTTGAACAACTTGCAATTGATCGTTTGTGTGAAATTTTTGGCGCTGTTTACGCTAACGTACAGCCTCACTCAGGTGCTCAAGCTAATATGGCTGTGTTTACAGCTGTGCTTAAACCTGGTGATACTTTCATGGGTCTAGACCTTTCTCACGGTGGCCACCTTTCTCATGGTTCGCCTGTTAATACTTCTGGTTTGCTTTATAACGCAGTAGCTTACAAAGTAGGCGAAGAGTCTGGAACTATTGACTACGACCAAATGGAGGCTACAGCCCTAGAATGTAAACCTAAAATGATAGTTGGTGGCGCGTCTGCTTACTGTAGAGAGTGGGATTACAAACGTATGAGAGAAATCGCTGACAAAGTTGGTGCTATTCTTTTGATAGATATGGCTCACACAGCTGGTCTTATCGCAGCTGGAGTTTTGGAAAATCCTGTAAAATATGCTCACATTGTAACTTCTACAACTCACAAAACACTTCGTGGTCCACGTGGTGGTGTGATTATTCTTGGCGAGGATTTTGATAATCCATGGGGTGTTAAAACTCCTAAAGGCGAGATTAAAAAAATGTCTGCAATGTTGAACTCAGCAGTGTTCCCAGGTATCCAAGGTGGCCCACTAGAGCACGTTATCGCTGCTAAAGCTGTGTCTTTTGGCGAGGCGCTAGATCCTTCATATAAAGTATATCAACAACAAGTGCAAAAAAATGCTAAAGCTATGGCTGAGGCTTTCATAGCTAAAGGCTATAACTTGGTTTCGGGTGGAACAGATAACCACCTAATGCTTATCGACTTACGTAGTAAATTCCCAGATTTGACTGGTAAAAAAGCAGAGCAAGTGTTGGTGAAAGCTGATATTACAACTAACAAAAATATGGTGCCTTTTGACGACCGTTCGCCTTTCCAAACTTCGGGAATTCGTATCGGTACGCCTGCTATCACAACTCGTGGATTAAAAGAAGACAAAATGGCTGTTATCGTGGATATGATAGACAGAGTCCTTAGCGCGCCAGATGATGAGGCTGTTCAAGCTCAAGTAGCTAGCGAGGCTCACGCTATGATGAAAGATTGCCCATTATTTGCATGGTAGAAAATAACTTTTAAAAAAAATAAGAAAATGAATTTATCAACAATTTTTATTCAAGATGTGCCCTCTGGTGCTCAACCTGACGGTGGTGGTATGCAATTCATCATTATGATGGTATTAATTTTTGCTGTGATGTATTTCTTTATGATACGTCCACAACAAAAACGTCAAAAAGAACTAGTTAACTTCCGTAAATCACTAACTAAAGGTGATAAAATCATCACAGCTGGTGGAATTTATGGAACAATCAAAGAAATCAAAGAACTTTACGTTATTGTAGAAGTTGATAGCAACGTAGCAATTCGCATCGACAAATCTATGATTATGAAAGATAACACTGATTTGGTGCAGACTAAGTAATCTTTTTTAGTTTAATATAATAAAGGCTTTATCATTTTTTTAGGTGATAAAGCCTTTATTTATTTGTAATAGTAATGTAATATGTTTACCTTTGTAGATACTTATGTCAAGATAAATGTATGAAATCACCTAAAATAATAGCTGAAATAGGCTGTAACCACAAAGGCGAAATGGAAATCGCAAAGGAATTAATAATCACGGCAGCAAACTTTTGCAAGGCTGATGTTGTTAAATTCCAAAAACGTTGTAACACAGAACTACTTTCCAAGGCCGAATATAATGCGCCTCACCCAAATATGGCCAACTCTTATGGCGATACCTATGGCGCTCACCGTGAATATTTGGAGTTTACGCTTGAGGAGCATCGCCAACTAAAGGCTTGGTGTGAGGAGTTTGGCGTGGTTTATTCTACTTCGGTATGGGATGTGACTTCGGCTAAGGAGATTTCTTCACTTGAACCAGAATTAATCAAAGTTCCTTCGGCTTGTAATCTAAATAAAGCTATGTTGGAGTATTTGTGCGATAATTATAAGGGTGAAATCCACCTTTCTTTCGGCATGACTACTCAAAAAGAGGAGGACGATATTATATCACTTTTTGAGAGCAAGGGCAGAAACAAAGACCTAGTAATTTATAACTGTACTTCGGGCTATCCTGTTCCCTTTGAGGATGTTTGTTTGCTTGAGCTTTCACGTTTGCGCGATAGCTACGCCTCTAGGGTTAAAGCCATAGGTTTTTCGGGTCACCACTTGGGTATAGCTGTTGATGCAGCTGCCGTAGCACTAGGTGCAGAGTGGGTTGAGCGTCACTATACCTTGGACAGAACATGGAAGGGCACAGACCACGCAGCGTCACTTGAGCCACAAGGAGTGCGCAAATTGGTGCGTGATTGCAAAGCCGTAGCAAAAGCTCTTACTTACAAAGAAAAAGAAATCTTGGACATAGAGGCTGTGCAAAGAGAAAAGCTAAAAAGTAATCAACTGAGGTGGTAAAAAAAATAAATTATGTTTGGTGAATTTAAGATAATTTATAGGAAACTTTTTAAAAAAAAGAAGATAAAACATATTCTTATAGATACCAGAGAATTATATCTTCATCACAACAAACATAATGAGTTCTCGCGCTATGACATGATAGTGCGCTATTTGGCTATCGAAAACTACTACAACAAAAATGATTATGGCTTTGATCTTTATCGTAAGATGCAGGCTAGAAGAGTAGGGGATAAAGACCTGGAACAGAGGGTTGAGATATTCAAAAAATTGATTGAAAGCGTTAGTGAGAAAGGTTTCACCAAGGAATCATCGATAATACTAGATAGTAAATTAATTTTAGACGACGGTTCTCATCGTTTTGCAGCGTCTTTATATTTTAAAGATTATGTGATACCTGCAAGAGTGTATCGCTCGCGACCTAAAAAATTAGATTATAGCATAAAATGGTTTAAGGTTAACGGTTTTACTCCCGAAGAAATTAAAATCTTAGAAGATAAAAATAAAGAGATATCTGAGAAAGTTCAAGTACCTTTTGTTTGTACTTTGTGGTCACCTGCTCAGGAATATTTTGAGCAAATTACACAAAATCTTTCGGCTTGGGGCGAGGTTGTTGGTGTTAAAGATTTTGAGCTTGATAAATCTTCCTATGAGAAACTTGTTAAGGGTATTTATGCTGTTGATGATATTGCCAGTTGGAAGATAAATTATAAGTTGGAGAAGATGAAAACATCTAGTAGTTATAAAATTAGAGCAGTTAATCTCAAGTTAAGTGCGTCTGATTTTAGGCTCAAAAAACTTAATTTATCGACTCTCTCGGTTGAATGTGAAGATATAAAAAGCGTAATAAGAACATCTTATAAGAAAAATATTAAGGATTATTTTCATGATATAATAATTCATATAGGTGATAATTATCGTCAAAATATTTTTATTGATAAGTTATTTCATTTTAATGAGTTTAAGATAGACTCATTAGTAGAGGATATTGCTAACTTCAATTATGTTTTTTTGAAGTTTGACGCACCTTATATGCCTGAAGATTTTCCCCAGCATTTCCCTTTAGGAAAAGATATTGATATTTTATGTCATAGTCGTGAGGATTATGAGGGTGTTTGTGAGAAAATATTGCAGATAGCTAATCAGGAATGTCAATTTAAATTGCGAGTTGTAAAAAAAGACAACGGTGCAAAAACATTGTTTAGGATTGAACTTGAACAAACGTTAATTTTCCAATTTGATGTGTCTTATAATGTTGATAGTTTCGACGACGAATTTGTGAAAGGACTTTTTGCAAGACGTACCAAGCAAAAAGGTTATTATCTTCCATATATATCAGACGAGTTAATTATTAGACTTAAAGAATTTAAAGCTAATGATTCTAAGACTCATCACAAAGAATTTATTGAAAAAAATATTAGTGATTTAAACTCATCGGACTGTGATAAATATTTGAAGTTTGATTGGAGAAAGACACTAAATCTTAAAAAATAATAGTCATGACAATTGCATTTATTCCAGTAAGAGGGGGAAGTAAGTCCATTCCACTTAAAAATATTAAGCCCTTTTGTGGTAAAGCCTTGGTTTTGTGGAATATAGAGGCTTTAGTTAATTGTGCTCTTGTTGATGAAATTGTTGTGGCTACTGATTCTGATGAGATTCAGAGGGTGGTTGAGAGAGAGAGTTATTCTAAAGTGAAAATATATCGTCGTAGCGCCGAGAATGCTTGCGATACGGCTTCTACTGAAAGCGTGATGCTGGAGTACATTTCTTATGCTGCTTTGAGTGGAGACACTAGGTTTATATTGGTGCAGGCCACTTCGCCTATGACCCAGACTTGTGATTTTGAGGGCGCGTTAAGTGTCTATAACTCAGGGAAATATGATTCTTTATTGAGCTGTGTGCGCAATTTTAGATTCTTTTGGAATGAGGATGGTACTTCCAAAAATTATGATTATATGAACAGACCTCGCCGTCAGGATTTTAGGGGTGAATTAATGGAAAATGGCGCGTTTTATATTAATACAGTAGAAAATATCTTGGCCTCTGGCAATAGATTGTCGGGAAAAATTGGGATATATGAGATGCCTGAGTTCACGGCCTTTGAGATAGATGAGCAGGATGATTGGGTGATTATGGAGGCTTTGATGAAAAGGCACATATTATCTAAGGGTGCAGGAGTTAATATTAAGCTATTTTTGAGCGATGTGGACGGAGTTCTTACAGATGCAGGAATGTATTATTCGGAGTCGGGTGATGAGTTAAAGAAGTTTAATACGCGCGATGGCATGGGCTTTGGTTTGCTCAGGGAGCGTGGAATTAAGACGGGGATAATTACCTCGGAGAATACGAAAATTGTAGAAAATAGAGCAAAAAAACTCAATATAGATTATCTTTATCAGGGTAAGCGCGAGGGAGGTAAGCTTTCGGCCGCGCTTGAGATTTGCGATAAAATGGGCATAGATATCTCTCAGGTGGCTTATATAGGCGATGATATAAATTGTTATGATTTATTAAGTGCAGTAGGTTTTGCCGCATGCCCAAGTGATGCACATTCAAAGATTAAATCAATTTCGGGAATCAAATGCATGATCCTTAAGGGAGGTCAGGGCTGTGTCCGTGAACTTGTAGACTTTATTTTGGATTCTTCTTTATAGGGGTTAAATACCTCAGCGAGATACAAAAAAAAGACAACCACTAGGTTGTCTTTTTTTTAGTCTAAAACGAGTGAATAACTACTCCCGAACGAAGTTTTGGTTCAAACCACGTGGTCTTGGGTGGCATGATATTACCCGTGTCTGCGATATCAATTAATTGTTTCATAGACACCGGATACAAGGCAAATGCCACGGCAGCATCGTCATTATCAACTCTCTGGCTCAATTCGCCAAGACCCCTGATACCTCCAACAAAATCAACTCTTTTGTCAGTTCTTAGATCCTTGATATCAAAAATCTCATCCAAAACTAGCGATGATAATATCGTAACATCCAATACCCCTATTGGGTCATTATCGTCATAAGTGCCTTCCTTAGCAGTTAAGCTATACCAACTGCCGTCGATATACATACCAAAGTTATGCAGGCTTGTTGGACGATATTCGCCCATGGCGTGGTGTTTAACACTAAAGTTTTTCTCCAATAATTCAATTACTTCATCAACACTGTGACCATTTAAGTCCTTAACGGTACGGTTGTAATCTATGATTTGAAGTTGATTGTCAGGGAAGGCAACAGCCAAGAAATAACAATATTCCTCGTCACCCCTATGGTTAGGGTTGTGAGCCTTATGCTCAGCTCCAACTCTAGCAGCTGCTGCTGTACGGTGGTGACCGTCAGCTACATACAGTGCTGGGATAGAGCTGAAAATCTCAGTGATTTGAGCATTTACGCTATCGTCATCTATTTTCCATAGCTTGTGGCCAAAACCATCTGCTGCTACGAAATCATATTCTGGCTCAGACTTAATCACTTCTTTAACTAGTGCGTCCATGCCTTTGTGGGCTGGGTACGAAAAGAAAACTGGCTCAAGGTTAGCACTTTGATTTCTTACGTGTGCAACCCTGTCCTCTTCCTTATCTGGACGAGTTAATTCGTGTTTTTTAATCTTGCCCTCGGCGTAATCCTCAAAGTGACAACAACACGCTAGACCATATTGTGTGCGTTTGCCCATTCTTTGAGCGTAAATATAATAGCACTCCTTGTTCTCTTGAACCAGCCAACCGTTTTCTTTCCACAGCTTGAAATTATCCACAGCTTTAATGTAAACCTCCTCTGAGTGTTCGTCAGCGATAGGGTCAAAATCAATCTCAGGCTTTATGATGTGAAGCAGAGATTTCTCGCCTGCCTCAGCTTTAGCTTCCTTAGAATTTAATACGTCGTATGGACGAGATGCAACCTCAAGTGCATATTCTTTTGGAGGTCTGATGCCTGCAAAAGGTTTAATCTTTACCATTATATATAAGGTGTCTTATTTATTAACTTGGAAAGTTGCGTTTCCGTTAACTAAAAAGTCTACAATTTGACTCGCTGCTGCTAGACCTGCATTGATATTAGCCTCTGCTGTCTCAGCTCCCATTTTCTTAGCTGTTGCGAAAACTCTTTTGCCGAATTTCTCGTTAAGCTCAGCTTGGTTGTCAGCTGCGATGTCAGTGATGTATTTAAAATCTGTGCGCTCAGCCATAAACTCTACTAACTCACCTTCGTTGATAACTTCTTTACGTGCTGTGTTTACCAAAGTAGCACCCTTAGGCATATTGCTCAACAAGGCTTTGTTGATAGATTGTTTAGTTTGTGCAGTAGCTGGAATGTGAAGTGATAGGTAGTCGCTAGTTGAATAAAGTTCCTCTAGAGACTCTACACATTTAACGCCGTCAGCCTCAAAGATGCTTTTGTCAGTAACAAAAGGATCAAAAGCCGAAACTTCCATACCCAAAGCTTTGCCATAACGTCCAACGATGCGACCTACGTTACCGTAAGCGTGTATGCCAAGACGTTTTTTGCTGATTTCAGAGCCTGTGCCTGGAGTTAGTCCGTTACGTGCCATAAACACCATCATGCCGATAACAAGTTCTGCCACAGCATTTGAGTTTTGGCCAGGTGTGTTCATTACAACAACGCCTGCTGCGCTTGCTGCTGCTAGGTCTACGTTGTCGTAACCTGCTCCTGCGCGAACTACGATTTTAAGTTTTGGTGCAGCTGCTATAACTTCTTCGGTAACTTTATCGCTACGGATGATGATAGCTTCTGCGTCGGCAACTGCTGCAATAAGTGCGCTTTGCTCGCCGTATTTTTCAAGTAATTCAAAGCTAAACCCTGCTTTTTCTACAATTTCTTTGATGCCGTCAACGGCTTCTTTTGCAAATGGTTTATCTGTTGCTACTAAGACTTTCATATTTTTTAGTTGTTTTATTATTTGTTAGCTTTCTCAAATTCTTGCATGCAATCTACAAGCGCTTGTACGCTCTCGATAGGAAGTGCGTTGTAGCAAGATGCACGGAAACCACCAACCGAACGGTGACCTTTGATACCTACCATACCGCGCTCAGTTGCAAGTTTCATAAATGCGTCTGCTTTATCTTCGTTGCCTTCGCTCATTACAAAACAGATGTTCATTTTAGAACGGTCTTCTTTCTCGGCTGTACCTACGAATAGTGGGTTACGGTCTATCTCACCATAAAGAAGGTCTGCTTTAGCTGTGTTTAGTTTAGCCATAGCCTCTACGCCACCCAAAGATTTAACCCATTTAAGAACTTCTGTAAGTACGTAGATAGGGAAAACTGGAGGTGTGTTATACATAGATTTACTAGCGATGTGGTTGCGATAATCTACCATAGAAGGAAGTTCGCGCGATACTTTGCCCAAGATGTCTTCGCGAACAATCACGAAAGTCACACCTGCAGGACCCATATTTTTTTGGCCACCACCATAAATAACACCATATTTGCTAACGTCAACTGGGCGAGACAAGATATCAGAGCTCATGTCAGCTACCAAAGTGATAGGAGAGTCGATGTCTGTGTGAATCTCAGTTCCGTAGATAGTGTTGTTAGTTGTGATGTGTAGGTAATCTGCGTCTGTTGGGATAGTGTAATTTTTAGGGATGTAGTTGTAGTTTTTGTCCTCAGAGCTAGCCAATACAACTGTTTCGCCAAAGTTTTTAGCTTCTTTAGCTGCTTTTTTTGCCCAAACACCTGTGTTGATGTAAGCTGCTTTAGTTTCAAGCAAGTTGTAAGGTATGTGAAAGAATTGAGTGCTAGCACCACCACCTAAGAAAAGAATTTTATAGTTTTCAGGAACACTAAGCAATTCGCGCAAAAGAGCCTCAGCCTGGTCGTTTACTGCATCGAAATCTTTGGAACGGTGAGATATTTCAATTAGTGAAAGACCTGATTCGTTAAGATCTAAAACAGCTTTAGCTGCGTTCTCAATAGCTACGCGAGGCAGGATAGAAGGTCCTGCATTAAAATTGTGTTTTTTCATAATTGTGTTTTCTTAGAAATATGATTGTTTCTCTTAAATTTATTATAGGCATCAAAGTTACAATTTTTTTTTGAGTTTTAATCAATAAATTAACAAAATTTAAAGTACATTTGCAAAAATTAACTCTTTTATATAGGAATTATGATAAAATCAATGACGGGCTACGGTAAAGCTCAAGGAGAAATCAATGGTAAAAAATTCACTGTCGAGGTGCGTTCATTAAATAGCAAACAAATGGACTTATCTGTCAAATTACCAGGAGTTTACCGTCAAAAAGAATATGATTTGCGCAACCTTGCAGCTAAGGCACTAATTCGTGGTAAAGCCGATGTGTTTATCAATGTGGAAACAGATGTTGTGAGCAGCAAAACAAAAATAAATTCTCAACTTTTTGATCTTTATTTCGATCAACTAAAACAAATTTCACTCTCTCAATCACTTTTGTGGGACTCGCCCGAGATTCAAGCCTCGGTGTTGAGCACAGTTATGCGCATGCCCGAAGTAGTGACTACCGAGATTGAAACCATAGCTGAGGAGGAGCTGAAAATCTTGGAAAATACAGTGGCTGAGGCTCTTAAAAACATTAATACTTTTAGAGAAACTGAAGGCGCTGTACTTATCAAAGATTTGCTTAAAAGAGTAGATAAAATTGAGAGTCTTAGGCAACAAACTGCGCCACTAGCTGTTATGCGTCAGGAGGTTATAAAAACAAGAATACGCGAGGCCATAGAGGCAGTAGGCGTGCAAGTTGATAATAATCGCCTAGAGCAAGAGATAGTTTTTTATATAGAAAAACTTGATGTAACCGAAGAGCAAGTGAGACTTCAAAATCACTGCAAATATTTCCACCAAGTAGTGGGCGAGGACGAGGCCGTAGGTCGTAAACTTGGCTTTATAGCTCAGGAAATGGGTCGCGAGATTAATACCCTAGGTTCTAAGGCTAATGATGCTGATATTCAGAAACTTGTGGTGGAGATGAAAGACGAGCTAGAGAAAATCAAAGAGCAATTATTGAATATTTTGTAGTCGATTTATGGAATCAAGATTAATTATTATATCAGCCCCCTCGGGAAGTGGTAAGAGTACAATTTTAAACTTTTTGTTAAAAAAATTCCCTTGCCTTGAATTTTCTATCTCGGCAACCTCGCGTGCGCCTCGTGGTGAGGAGAAAAACGGTGTGGAATATCACTTCTTAACCAGCGAAGAATTTAAGAGGGCAGCCCAAAATAACGAGTTTGTGGAGTGGGAAGAGGTCTATGCAGGCACTTGCTACGGCACGCTAAAAAGCGAACTTGAGAGGATATGGGCAAAGGGCAATGTGATAGTTTTTGACATAGATGTTAAGGGTGCGATAAATCTTAAAAAAATCTTTGGCACTAGTGCGCTTTCTATGTTTATTATGCCACCAAGCGTGGAGATTTTGCGCGAGCGTCTAACCTCGAGAGGTACGGACTCAGTAGAGGCCATAGAAAAACGTGTGTCTAAGGCAGCAGAGGAGATAGAATATGCCAAAGAATTTGACTCTACGGTTGTTAATGATGATTTGATGAACGCAGTTGCTGAGGCAGAAAAATTGATTTCTGATTTTTTAAAATAACAGCGTGAAGATGGTAGATATTTTGCTATATTTTGGCTCGTTTAACCCTATACATAAGGGACATACAGCTATTGCAAAATATTTGCTTGACAAGGGCTATTGTTCTGAGCTTTGGATAGTTCCCTCGCCCGAGAATCCTTTTAAAAAAGGGAGAGAGTTAATAGATGCTGCAACTAGGGTTGAAATGGCAAAAATCGCTTGTGCTAACGTAGATAAACGATTGATAGTAAGTGATATAGAGCTAGAAATGCCAAGGCCTTCATATACGATAAATACTCTCGAAAAAATAAAATCTTTAGAGCCTGACAGGACTCTTGGACTGCTAATAGGGGGTGATAATTTAGAAGGCTTAGCTAAGTGGAAAGATATAGAAAAAATCAGGCAAATTTGTGAGTTTTTTCTCTATCCACGCCTTGGGAGCGAGTGCAAAGTGAGTGATGAAAAAATTACGGTTTTGAAGGGTGTACCTTACTTTGATGTCTCGTCAACTATGGTGCGCGAAAAATTGCTTAGGGGCGAAGATGTTTCAGAGTTTTTAGACACTGATGTCATATCTTACATAAAGATGCAGAAATTATAAAAGTTTTTTCTATCTTTGCCAAGTTGTACACTTAAAATTTTCTAATGAAACTAAATATAGCTTTGCTTTCGGGTGGTGATTCATCTGAGAGAGAAATATCTATCAATAGTGCTGGACAAATAGCGCAAAATCTTGATATTCAGAAATATAACGTCTTTCAAATTGATGTTCATGACACTGATTGGAGCTATGTTTTAGAGGGTGGAGAGCGCGCCCAGGTTGACAAAAGCGATTTTTCTATAACTTTAGGTGGCCAAAAACATAAATTTGATTACGCGCTTATCATCATTCACGGAACTCCAGGCGAGGACGGCAAAATGCAGGGCTATCTTGATATTATGCGTGTGCCTTATTCTAGCTGTGGCATGGTGAGCTCGGTAGTTACCTTTGATAAAACGCTGTGTAAGAGTGCAGTACGTCCTTATGGCGTGAATTTGGCTAAGGAAATTTTATTGCGTAGGGGCGAAATGTTAGACCCAGAACGTGTGGAAAAAGAGCTAGGTCTGCCAGTTTTTGTTAAGCCAAATGCCTCGGGAAGTAGTTTCGGGGTGAGCAAGGTTAAGAACTTGGATGAGTTGGATAAGGCCGTGGAGTTGGCTTTTAGTGAGAGCGATGCAGTTTTAATCGAGGAATTTATTGAGGGTCGTGAGTTTGGTTGTGGGCTTATGCTTACGGGTGAAAAAGAATATATTTTCCCTGTGGCAGAGATAATCTCTGAGCGAGAATTTTTTGATTATACAGCTAAATATGAGGGTAAATCCGAGGAAATTGTGCCTGCCCAAATTTCTGATGAACTTTCTGATAGCATTAAGACTCAGGCTGTAAAGGCCTATCGTGCGTGTAATTGCAGGGGTATAGTTAGGATAGATTTTATAGTCAAAAACTCTGAGCCCTATATGGTTGAGATTAATTCTATACCTGGCATGAGCAGCGAGAGCATCATCCCTAAACAACTACGCGCTGCGGGAATAAGCGTGGGCGAAATTTATGATGAAATTATATCAAATTCACTCAAATAATGATAGAATTAGACGGCAAAATAGTTAGCACAGATATATTAACCACAAATTTTTGTTGCGATTTAGAAGATTGCAAGGGCATTTGTTGCGTTGAAGGTAACGCAGGTGCGCCCTTGGAATTGGAAGAAGTTGACATGCTAGAGCAGGAATATGAGGCCTATAAACCTTATATGAAAGGCGAGGGTGTGGAGGCAGTCGAAAAATTTGGATTTATGGTCGTGGATGAGGACGGCGATTACACCACACCACTAATTAATGATAGCGAGTGCGCCTTCTCCTTTGAGAGTGAGGGCAAGACTCTGTGTGCTATTGAGCGCGCCTTTTATGAGGGTAAAACCACCTTTATTAAGCCTATATCATGCCACCTTTATCCCATTCGTTTGGTGAATTTTTCTAACGGAACTCTGGGGCTAAATTATCATCGCTGGAGTGTGTGTGGGGGTGCATTAAAATGTGGAAATAAGATACAATTACCTATGTATAAGGCACTTAAAACACCTATTATAAGACGCTTTGGTAAGGACTTTTTTAAGGCATTAGAGTGTGCCGAAGAATTTATAAAAACACAAGAGTAGTGAAAAAAATACTAATTATATTCTCGTTTTTGATGGGCTCGGCTTTGAGTTTTGCGGCTGTGCCTTCGTTAGAGAAACTGCCTCAAAAGGCGATAGACACGCTTGACACCGAGAGAGACGATGTGAAAGTGGTGCTTTACAGTAATAATACATGGAAATATTATCACCCCGAGCTTGATGATAAACTTGGTGTACATGATGTATATCAAGAACACTGGGATAATAGTCAAGTATTTGCCTATAAGAGTGTTGCACTTAAGGACTTGCCCGATGTAGTGGAACTTAAATTAATAGATGATTTAGCTGATTTTCGCTGTCCTTTACAGGGTAAGGTTTACTCAAAATATGGCCCTCGTGGTTCGCGCAATCACAATGGGATAGATATCCCTTTGAAAACAGGCGAGCCTATTTTCTCGGCTTTTGAGGGTAAGGTTCGCTATGCAAAATATAATTGGGGAGGTTTCGGATATTTGGTTATCGTTCGCCATTCCAATGGTTTAGAGACTTGGCATGCCCACCTTTCAAGGCTGAATGTTACCGAAAATAGTTTTGTTAAAGCTGGCGAGGTGATAGGTTTTGGGGGATCTACGGGTAGAAGTAGTGGACCTCATCTTCACTTTGAGATGAGATATTATGACCAGACTTTCGACCCTGAATATCTGATAGATTTTGCGTCGGGACAGCTAAAATACACTACCTTTGAACTTGAAAAATCCTTCTTTAATATCAATTCTAGGGCTACCGACCAGTTAGAGGATCACGATGAATTTTATGATAAAATCGCATCGGGAGATAATACCTCAGACGAGATACTTGAGCGTATAGCACAAGCTCAGAAACCAGGTCAGAGCGTTAGCCAAGGTGGTACAGTGGTCTATCACACAGTGCGTTCGGGCGATATGTTGGGACGAATTGCTAAGAAATACGGAGTTACCGTTGGCCAAATTTGTAGGCTTAATAATATTAAAACTAACTCCGTAATCAAGGTAGGGCAAAGACTTAGGATTAGATAATTTAAGGAATATAAATCCTCTGAGAAGAGTAATTCCACAGCTCAACACTTATACCTATATTAATATCAGTTGAATAAACCTCGTCGCCTACATTTGGCGAGGAGTCAACTCTTATTTTTGTATTGTTGCCGTCCACGTCATGGTAATATTCTGATAGTAAGATACCTCCGTTTTTATCTAAGGGCAGGGTGTAATTATAACCTACCCCTGGTGACCAATCTAGGTTTTCGCTAGAGAATATAAAACTTGCTTTCACGTATAAGGGGCCTGTGTAAGAGCCTCCAATCTTGTAAATAGGATAAAAGTGAGAATTTGCGTCCCACTGAGTTTCGCTCGCGCAATCTGTTCTGTGGGCGTATCCAACCACATCCACCGTGTCGTTTTCCTCGCTTGTGCGATAGCGTATAGATATGTAAGCGCCTTGGGGTGTCGCTTCGCCATTTTCATCAGCTGTTACTGTGCCGTCCCACAGAGAAGTTTGCACATCGGCCTTTTGAGGGATTAACATAAGGTAATGATTATCTATTCTTATGGGGTCTACTTGGTCGGCCACGCCATACTTAGCGAAGGGGCCTGACGAGCCTACGTAATCTGAAAATGATGCTATATTCTCACTTGAAAGATTTTGCCACTGGGAATTAATGTAGTCGTACGTGCCCTTGGAGATAACATTTTCTACGCCTAGTTGCCTGATAACAGTTAGTACGCCCTGGTTTTGCAAAACACTAAAGCTAATTCTTGACATGATGTGAGTGAAGGTTAAGTTTGTCGCCCCTGAGCTTGGGCGAGTGGTGATAACCCCCGAGTTGGCTGCTAAGTAATCGCTTTGATCGAGTATGCTTGACTCTACTTCTATCTCGGCTGTTAGAGCTGAGGTGTTAGCATCCAAAATAGTAAGTCTAGGGGCAGAGGCAGGATAGAGTGCGTAAAAATTCATATAGCTAAACGACTCTGGCCAGTAGGGCGTGTTGTTTTGCTCCCACGACCATGTTTGGCTAGTGAGATTATAGATGTATTTGCTGCCTGAGAGAAAATAATACCACTCCTCACTGTTGTCTTGCAGACCATAAACCACAAAGCCGTTTGCGTCTTTTTGTAGAGTGTCGATATCGTAGGATATAGCCTTGGAGGTTAGCGCTGTGAAGTTTATTGCGTAGTTATCATGCTCTGTTGTTGAATCTTGTGAAGTGTTTTCTGCTAACTTAGAGCACGCGCATAGTGCAAATAAAAACACTGATATGAATATCTTTTTGGCCATAATTTGTTATGTTTTAAACCTTAACTATAACATAATTTGTGCCACCCTTATTCAAGCACGAAGGGAGTGGCCAACATTTAATCTTGTTAGCCACTCCCTTATTTTTATTTGATTATCTGTGTTAATCCTCTTGGTAAAAGTTAGTCTTGTAGAAACGATATGTGTGATCCTTTGTGTAGTTGGCCTCGTCGAAGTAAGCGCTAAATAGTAGCTCGCCCGTAGTGCCACTCTCTATTGAATATTCTGTTTCGTAGACATAATCTGTTGTTGCCCAGCCACTTACTATGGTTTTAGCATTGCTGTGATATACAGCATTTGACATGTAAGTGCTAAAGTCATCGTTGGGTGAATACCAACTACAAATAGACTGCACAGTTTTGTTATCCTCGTCTATTCTAACTACCCATACCCTAGATTTTAGAGTGTATGAGTGGTCGCCAGTGTAGTTTTCGTCGTAAGCATCGCCTGTTCCAGATTCGTTGTGATTGTCAAACATCATAATATCACCGTTGGGTAGTATTGTAGCTGCGTGTTGACCTGCGTTCCACCAATCAAGGCTGTCAACTAAAGGCTCGCCTGAACTGTCTACGGGAGTTAGTAGGTAATCGCGCCAAACGCTTTCATTGCTGAAACCATAGTCGGGAGTTAGCCACCACACAATATCTGATGCACTTGTTGCTCCACGCTTGATTTTAAACACGCCCTGGAAACGAGTTGACGCTATATAACAGTCGTCTTCTGCGCTGTAAACCACTGAGTTAACGTGTACGGGGTCGTTGCCTAGACTTTGCGCTAAGGATAATAATACTCTATCTGGGTCTCTAATCTCGTCTATGTTTATTGTGTTTTTTAGCTCACCCGTAGTAAGGTCTATTTCGCGTATAGTACATTGGTTTTTTGAATCGCTAGAGTCCAACACAGCTATGGTGTTGTCGTCAGCCATGGCAGCATCGTGGTGAGGTAGGTAAAGGTTGTCCTCGCTCTCAAAAAGACGGTTGCCACTGTAATCGTGAATGTAAATACCAGTTTTAGATGCGCTGTGGATAGCTAAGCTTTTTTGTCCTTTATAATTTACAGGGAACACTCGCATGTTGGTGCCATAGGTGCTTAAGTTTTCGCTAAATATCCAACGAATTTTGCCAAATTGGTCTATGCCTACAGACACTACTCGGTAGCCATAATCGTCAGTTACAGTTGAGTTAAAGTCACCACCTTTATTGCCACCGTTAAAATAGATAGCATCGGGCGAGGTGATTAAATTTTCGCTGCGATAGGTTGTTATAACGTAGTTGTCTATATCTGGGTAGGTGGGTGTGTAGTTAAATGTTTTGCGTATTGTAATATCGTCGGTGATTTGGCAGTCTATATATATGGTGTTTTTGTAATTGTTATAAAGACCTAATATGTCGATATTGTGGCTAGTGCCTTTGTCTAGAGTGCGTATTATATCGTTGTTATCTTGGCCTAGAAGTGTCATTGTAGGTGTTAATTCTACTTGTGAGGTAAATGTTACCAGGGCTGCTAGAGCATTGTGAGTCGAGGGGTTAAGTGTGCTTTCTAGCGAGCCAAAAATTTTGTCTATTTCCACAAAAGCTAATTCTAAGACTAAGTAATCTTGGCCTACTTGTGCTGATGTTAAATCTAGTATAAAGCTTGCACTGGCCGTGGAGTCCTGATAGATGTAATTTACGTCTGAAACCTCGCTCCAAACCTGGTCTGTTTTACGGCAAAGAGCCCATGTTTGGTCTGTGCTTGGCGCTAAAATAGTTGCTGATGCCGTTAGTGAAGTTAGAGGTGAAGAAAGATTAAGTGAAAATTCACGTACTGTGCCTATGATTTCATCTTCTGAGCTGTAAACAGTCGATAAATTGAGTGTTACGCTGCTGATATTAGAAGTGTCGCTTAGAGCGATTATATCACCCGAGGCGAAAGTATTGGTGAAATTTAGCTCTGTGATAGTCTCCTTTGAGGTGTCTTCGTTTTTATTGTTTGAGTTTTGCTCTATATCTTTGCTACACGCAAAAAATAGTGATAACATAGTAAGTATTACTAAATAAAGTTTAGATTTCATAGTTTTTTAGTTAGGTTATATATCAAAATTAATAAATTCTTTTAAAAAAACCTAAAAAAGGCTGCAAATAAAATTATTTGCAGCCTTATCTTTTGAAAAAATGAAATACTAGTAATTAGTTTTTTGTTCTTCAAAGTGAGCTTGTGGGTGAGCGCATGAAGGGCAAAGTTCTGGAGCCTCTAGGCCTTCGTGAACGTAACCACAGTTGCGACATTGCCATTTAGTTGGCTCATCACGTTTGAAAGTTGAACCGTCCTCAAGTCTAGATAGAAGTTTACGGTAGCGTTTTTCGTGCTCAGCCTCCACTGTTGCGATAGCACGGAATACTGCTGCGATTTCTGTGAAACCTTCTTTTTCGGCTACCTCTGCAAATTCTGGGTAAGCCACTGTCCACTCCTCGTTTTCGCCTGCTGCAGCTGCTGCAAGGTTTTCTTTAGTAGTTAGGATTTGGCCTGCTGGGAAAGTAGCTGTGATTTCTAGTTCGCCACCTTCTAAGAATTTGAAGAATTTTTTAGCGTGCTCTTTTTCTTGGTCAGCTGTTTCTGTGAAGATAGCTGCGATTTGTTCGTAGCCTTCTTTTTTTGCAACGCTAGCGAAGTAAGTGTAACGATTGCGAGCTTGTGATTCACCTGCGAAAGATTTCATCAAGTTAATCTCAGTTTGTGTGCCTTTGATACTCATGATTTTTTATATTTAAGTTTAAGTTGTTGTTGTAGTGCAAATATATATATATTTTTGGTATATTTGCACTATGAATAAAGAAAGAATTTTAAGAAAATTTGAAGTTAGTGAAAAGTGCGAACTTTTAAGCTTTTTGCTTGTCTCACTAAAGGATTGCAGTAGGACTACTGTAAAGTCTTATCTTGCACACCGTAATGTGTTGATAAATAACACTATAACTACTAAATTTAATGCTCCTCTTAGGCCTGGCGATGAGGTGGTTATAACACGTGGACGAGGTGCTGAGGATTTTAAAAATCCTATGATGCGCATAGTCTACGAGGACGAGCACATTATAGTAATAGACAAAAAGAATGGCCTGCTGAGTATGGCCACCAACAAAGAGCGTATCAAAACGGCTTACAGTTTTTTGAGCACGCACGTCAAAAAAAGCAATCCTGAAAACAGAATTTTCATTGTTCATCGCCTAGATAGAGAGACTTCGGGGCTTATGCTTTTTGCTAGGAGCGAGAAAGTGCAGGAGTTGTTTCAGCGCAACTGGACAGATGCCGTCTTAGAACGTAAATATGTGGCAGTCGTAGAGGGTAAAATGCCTAAGGATGAGGGAGTTATCGAGGCTAAGTTAAAGCAAAGCACGGCACTGAAAATGTATGTGCCTTTTGAAGGCGAGGAGGGCGAAAATGCTATCACTCACTACAAGGTTTTGAAGGTGAAAAATAATCATAGCTTAGTTGAGTTAGAGCTTGAAACAGGCAAAAAAAATCAGATACGTGCCCACCTAGAATATGTGCATGCACCAATAAGTGGTGATAAAAAATATGGCGCAAAACTTTCGCCAGCAGGTAGGGTTTGTCTACATGCTAGCAAGTTGTTTATCAAGCACCCAATTTCGGGCGAAGAGCTTAATTTTAGTACTAAAATTCCTGCAAACTTTGAGGCTGTTGTAAAGGGGACTTCTAAAAATTAAGTCTTTGTAATTCAGTAAATTATCACTATCTTTACATTGTAATTAAAGCAAATG
>JAWXTK010000024.1:0-29966 GCA_044433645.1 Rikenellaceae bacterium
GCTGTGGGTTACACCACTCATAACATAGACAAAATGGCTGCCGAGGGCATGAGGCTAACTCAGTTTCTTACGGCAGCACCTTTTAGTGGCCCTTCGCGTGCTGGACTAATGACAGGATGTTATCCTGTGCGTGTTAATTTCACAGGAAATCTAACACCAGGTGCAACCAAAGGTCTAAGCCCCAAAGAAATGACTATGGCCGAATTACTAAAGCAAAAAGGCTATACAACAGCAGCTTATGGCAAATGGCACTTGGGCGAGAAACGAGAATTTTTGCCACTTCAGCGTGGTTTTGATGAGTTTTACGGCATACCCTACTCTCATGATATGTGGCTTCATCACCCTCAAAACAGCAAATATAAATTTGGTGATTTACCAACTCTCAGTGGCAACGATATTGTAGAAATCAATGTTGACCCTGCGAGAATCACCACTGATTATACAGAACACACAGTCGACTTCATAAAAAGAAATAAGAAAAATCCTTTCTTTATTTATCTTGCTCATCCCATGCCTCACACACCTTTGGCCGTGAGCGATAAGTTTAAGGGCAAGAGCGAAGTGGGTCTCTATGGTGACGTGATGATGGAGCTAGACTGGAGCGTTGCGCAAATTTTAAAGGCTCTGCGCACAGAGAAAATAGAAGAAAATACCATGGTCGTATTAACCTCGGACAATGGCCCTGCACTAATGTATGGCAATCACGCAGGTAGCTCAGGAGGTCTACGCGAGGGCAAGGGCGCAACTTACGAAGGTGGCCACAGAGTACCTTGTATTATCTACTGGAAGGGAGTTGTAGAGGCCGGCAGCGTGAGCAGTAAATTAGCATCTAACATAGATTTATTTGCTACGGCAGCAGAAATCTCAGGCGCACCTCTTCCAGAAAGAGCAATAGACGGAGTGAGTTTATTGCCTATACTCAAAGGTGAACCTGGAGCAAATCCTCGTAAATATTATATATATCAAAAAGGTGCAGGAGGAGTTAGAGCCGTGTCAAATGGTTTATACAAATTAGTTTTCCCTCACTCATTTACATCTTGCACAACAACCATACCTGGCAAAGACGGCATACCTGGCAAACGAGCTGGCATGAAAATCACAACTATGGAACTATATGATTTGCGCCGTGATGCTGGCGAGCGTTACAACGTTATAAGTGAGCACCCCGAAATAATGGAAGAACTTAAACAAGTGGCAAACGAATATAGACAAAGTTTAAAAAAAGACTAAATAAATTTTAACCTTTTGTAAAAATCATCATCTATTGTAGTATAACAATTACAATAGATGATGATTATGAAATACTTTTTACTTATGGCTATTGCTACGACAATGGCAATATCTGCATCAGCCCACGATAATGACATGGTTGCTTATTGGTCGTTTGACAATGACTCAGAAAACACAGTTATTGATTTAAGTCAAAACAAAAATCACGGTGCAAGCCTAGATGTAGACTACACAAAAGGTGTTGTGGGCAAGGCTGCCTATTTTAACGGCAAGACATCTAAGATAATTATTCCCAACACACCTAAAGAAATTACAAATCTAAAACAGGGCTCAATTTCATGCTGGTTTAAGTTTGAAAACCAAGGAGGCCAGATTTTACCCATACTCTACCTTGGTAAAGCTACCTCGGGCAGACCTAACCACAGCATGGTAATAGAGGTTGGGCACGATAGGGGTAATGCCCAAAATCGTAGACTTTACCTAACGACTATTGTAGGAAGAGGTAGCAATTTTTGTGTGGACTCAAACTATAATCTCAACGAAAATACTTGGTATCACTATGTTGCCGTAGTATCTAAAAGTGGAAACACCATTTACATTAATGGAAAAGAGCACAAAAACCGAAGGTATAATCTAGGCTCAAACTCATCATACACCACATTCTTCTACCATGTGCCAACCAAAGAATTACTCTCGATAGGTTACGGCAAATATTCACAAGAAGAGCCTTTCTACTCATTCAAAGGATCAATAGACGAACTTAGAATCTATGACTCAGCCCTAAGCTCAGAGCAAGTTAAAGCGCTTTATAGTCAAGGAGTGAAATAATCTCATAAAAAAATTGCAAACAAAAAATATTGTTCGTAGTTTTACCACTTACAAACAATTTTATAATAAAATGGAAATTAAAGTATTAGGAACAGGTTGCGCAGGATGCAAAGCATTAGAAGCTACGGTGCGCGAGGTAGTAGAGGAGCTAAATCTTGATGCTAGCGTTGAAAAAGTGGAAGATATGATGCAAATCATGAGCTATAATATTATGCGTACACCTGCTGTTGTGGTAGACGGCAATGTTGTGTCATCGGGCAAAAAACTATCAAAAAGTGAAGTCATAGCTATTCTAAGCAAGTAGTGAAAGTTTTAATTTTATGTACAGGCAATAGCTGCCGCAGCCAAATGGCTCACGGTTTTTTGCAATCGTTTGATAAAGATTTAGAGGTTTACTCAGCAGGTACAGCAGCATCGGGCAAACTAAACCAAGGCGCTGTGAAGGCCATGGCCGAAGTGGGTATTGATATTTCTACTCACAGTTCAGACTCAGTAGAAAAATATTTAGCCCAGGAGTGGGATTACGTAATTACCGTGTGTGGTGGCGCAAATAAATCGTGCCCAACATTTAACGCAAGAGTAAAACACAGACTTCATATAGGCTTTGATGACCCCTCAGATGCCGTGGGCACTCCAGAGTTTATCGCAAGTGAGTTTGCTCGTGTAAGAGACGAAATCAAGGACGGATTTTATAAATTTTATACTCAAATCAAATGATACAACGTTTTGCAGATTGGTTAGTGTACGGAATCTTTGGCTTAGATGCCACATCTCACCTTGGCTCAGCCCTTAACTTTTTCTTCTACGACACGATAAAAATTCTTATCTTACTGTTTTTAATCAGCTCAGTGATGGGAGTTATTAACGCTTATCTCCCTGTCGAAAAATTACGTAATTACTTAGCTACACGCAAGTTATACGGACTGCAATATTTACTAGCGTCAGTTTTTGGAGCTATCACCCCTTTTTGCTCGTGCTCGTCTATTCCTTTGTTTATAGGCTTTGTCAAAGGGGGCATACCCTTGGGTGTGACTTTTGCTTTTCTTATCACTTCGCCCCTGGTTAATGAGGTTGCCGTGGCTATGTTTTTGGGCACTTTTGGTGTTAAGACTACTTTAATTTATGCTCTTTCGGGCATAGCCTTAGGTGTTATAGGAGGTTATATTTTAGGTAAACTAAAATTAGAAAAACACCTTTCACCTTGGGTGAGAGATTTGCAAGCTAATGCCGAGGTAGAGCAAATTGAGTGGGAGCAAAATAAAACAACTTTTCTTACTCGTCTGCCTCAAATCATAAAAGATGCCTGGGGCATAGTGCGTGGGGTTTTGATGTATGTTATCTTAGGCATAGCCATTGGAGCTGTGATGCACGGTTATGTTCCCGAGGATTTCTTCACAGAGCAACTCTCGGCCGACAAATGGTATGGTGTACCCTTGGCCGTGATTTTGGCTGTACCCATGTATGCAAATGCAGCAGGGGTAGTGCCTATTATTCAGGTTTTTGTTGCTAAGGGAGTTGCTCTAGGCACAGCTATCGCGTTTATGATGGGGGTTGTGGGTCTATCACTTCCCGAGGCTACCATGCTCAAAAAAGTAATGAGTTGGAAGTTGATTGCTATTTTCTTTGGCACTATCACCTTGTTTATCGTAGCGCTGGGTTATATTTTTAATTTTGTGATTTAGTGTTAGTTAAGCTAGTATTTTTTTGCTATCTTTGCACCTCAATTTAATCTAAATTAAGAACTAAATGGCAACAATTTTCGGGATATTATTATATTTCAGCTTTATAATCACAGCAGGCATAATATTTTCAAGGCGCAACAATAGCCTAAAAGACTACATCATAGGCGACAGGAGCAACAATGTGTGGGTGACAGCTATTTCGGCTCAAGCATCTGACATGAGCAGTTGGCTACTTATGGGACTTCCTGGGGTTTTGTATTTTAGTGGTCTGGGCGCAGCATCGGGCGTGTGGACTGCTCTAGGACTTATCATAGGCACATCGCTCAACTGGCATTTTGTGGCCGAGAAACTTAGACGCTACTCTGCCCTAGCAGGTGATTCTATCACCTTGCCCGAATATTTTGAAAACAGATTCTCTGACCCCACAAAACTTCTCAGGATAATTAGTGGTGTGATTATCATAGTATTCTGCACACTTTACACAGCATCGGGACTTAATGCTGGGGGCAAGTTATTTTCTATTATCTTACCTCAGTTAGAATATCAAACAGCAATGTTAATCACCCTGCTTATAGTAGTGGTTTACACAGTAATAGGAGGTTTCAAGGCCGTGTGCTGGACTGACCTTTTTCAGGGTTTATTAATGTTTTTTGCTATAATTATCATCCCCTCTACGGTTTATTCTATGATAGACCCCGTAGAGGCTGTTAAGAATATAGAACTTGCTGGCGAGGGCTACTTCAGCCTTTTAAAACAAACTAATGGCGAGGCTCTGCCCATTATGTCTATTATCAACGATATGGCTTGGGGACTTGGATATTTTGGTTTGCCCTATGTGCTAATTAGGTTTATGGCAGCCAAACAACCTGAGAGTATTAAAACCTCAAAGCGCATAGCGATAGTGTGGGTTACAATTACGCTAGTGGCATCATGTTTTTTAGGCATAGTTGGCCGTATGTACTTTGGCAACAGCTTTTTAAACAATCCTTCGGCAGCCGAAACTATCTTTGTGGAATTAGCACTTAAGACTTGCGCACCGTTCTTTGCAGGCATACTTATTTCAGCTATTTTGGCCGCACTTATGAGCACAGCCGACTCGCAATTATTGAGCGCAAGTTCGTCATTTACAAACGATATCGTCAAACTAGTTTACAAGGGCAAACTATCAAATAAGGCCGAAGTTGCTGCAAGCCGTGGCTGCATAGTTGTCATCTCTATTATCGCAGCACTTATGGCCTTAGACAAAAACCAGACTGTGATGTCTATGGTTCAATATGCTTGGGCAGGTTTTGGCGCTGCCTTTGGGCCTTTGGTCTTGCTATCGCTCTTTAGCCGTAGGATGAACTATCAGGGCGCTATTGCATCTATGATAACTGGTTTTGTGGTGACTGTGGTGTGGAATAAATTTTTGGCCGAGGCTACGGGAGTGTACGAACTAATCCCAGGATTTTTATTAGCTTTAGTTGTAGGTATTATCGTTAGCTACTCCACCAAAGCACCTTCACAAAAGGTTGTTGCGCTGTATGATTCTTTGCGCAAGGGATAGGTAAAAAATCTACCCTATAATAAAAATACAGGGGCGCTTGTGCATATCAGGCATGGGTTCTTTGCGCCATTGAGCTATGCTCATAGTTCTGATAAACTCCTGATTATCAAGTATATCCATAGCTACGCAAAGCCTAGTTTGGGGCGCACATACCTTGATAAAATCCTCAAAAAGTTTACCATTACGATATGGAGCTTCTATGAAAGCCTGAGACTGACCCTCGCTATGAAGGCGTTTTTCAAAGCGACGAATAGCTGCAATCCTAGCATCAGATTTTACGGGCAGATAGCCATTAAAAGCAAACGATTGACCATTCAGCCCCGATGCCATCATAGACAAAATAATGGACGAAGGGCCCACAAGTGGCATCACGCGCACGCCTTTTTGATGAGCCAAAGCAGCCACATCAGCTCCTGGGTCTGCAACTCCAGGCACGCCAGCCTCGGAGATAACCCCTGCGCTGCGACCCACTAAAAGTGGTGCTAACATCTGCTCAACATCGCTAGGTGAGGTATGCTCGTTAAGTTCCACAAACTCCAACTCATCTATCTTAAGGCCTAATTTCAGGCTACTCAAAAATCTACGCGCTGAGCGTGTATTCTCAACTATATAATAGTCTAACTCTTTGATTATGTGATTGTTATATTCTGGAAGTGAATCCATAGGCTCGCCCTGAGAGATAGGGCAAGGCAACATATATAATATTCCTTTCATTATTCTTTGATATAAATTCGTTTTACGCGCGAGGAAATAGAAGTCATAATTTCATAAGAAATCGTGTCTAAAACTCGCGCCATATCATCAACGGTATTCCCCTTGTCAGTGCCAAAAATCACAACCTCATCACCTATCTTAATATCCAAACCCGTAACATCTAACATGCAGGTATCCATGCATATACGACCAATAATAGGTACTTTACAGCCTGCTACTTTAACGCTCCACGCTCCATTGCCTAATTTGCGATTTAGTCCGTCGGCATAGCCAATGGGTATGGTTGCAATTTGTCTCTGCCCCATGATTTTACCCTCGCGGCCGTAGCCTACACTTTGATTCTCATTCATGGTTTTTAGGTGCACTATCCTGGTTTTGAGCTTGCTAATAAAGCTGTGAGTATAAAGACCTATGCCCAAACGACACATATCAAAATGAGTCTCAGGCAGGCGCTCGATAGCTGCTGTATTGGCTATGTGCAAGAGGGGTTTATAACCTAAAATATCTATTAAGTGGGCTGTATAATTTTTAAATAATTCTAATTGTTGGTAAGTGAAATCATCCTCCATAGGCTCGTCTGAGACTGCAAAATGCGAGAAAATACTTTTAACATTTACAACATCTCTATTACTTAAAAGTATCTCAGCCAAGAGCTTAATATCCTCATTCTCAAAGCCTAAGCGCCCCATACCTGTATCAAATTTAAGGTGAACAGGATAATTCAACACTCCGTATCTGCTCGCCGTCTCGATAAAAGAATTTAGCGACGAGAAATTATAAATCTCGGGCTCAAGCTCACTTGTTATCATCACCTCAAAACTATCTTCATCGGCATTAAGCACCACAATAGGCATGCTCACCCCACTCTGCCTAAGCTCCACACCCTCGTCAGCAAAAGCAACAGCTAGAAAGTGTACTCCCTCGTGTTGCAGAGCAAGCGCAATCTCGCCTGCCCCATGACCATAAGACGAAGCCTTGACCATGGCCATTAATTGAGTGCCCTCAGCGAGTTTACCACGATAATAGTTCAAGTTTTCTATCATAGTACTGAGGTTAACTTCAAGTGTGGTGGTATGGCTTTTTTGTTCAAGAGCATAGCTTAGCCTTTCAAACGAAAGTGTCCTATTTCCCTTGATTAATATAGCTTTAGATGCTGTGTGTGAGCGTTTTAGCGAGGCTAGGAAATTTTCTGAACTTGTATAAAATTCTTTCTTGCACTCAAATAAATGAGCCATGGAAAAAATCTGAGCACCTATACCTATTAAAGTATCAACCTTATATTTTTTGATTTTTTCGGCCACCTTTGCATATAAATCCTCCTTAGTCATGCCACTTTGAAGTAAATCCGAGAGGATTACGACTTTTTTTCTGTGAGCTGCAACATGAGACAAATAGTCCAAGGCTATGGACAAAGAATTTATATCTGAATTATATGAGTCATTGATAATCAGCGAGTTATTTATCCCAGATTTTAATTCTAAGCGCATGGCAACGGCCTGCAAATTCTTGATTTTTTCCTCTAGCAGCTCTTTGCTAAAGCCCAAATAAGTTAGCACCCCAGCGCACATTGCAATATTTTCTTTTGATGCTCTATCCTCAAAGGGTGAAGCTACCACTGTGCCCTTAACGTCCTCGCCAATGCCTCGTAACTTGCTGTCTATAAGCGAGTAATCGCTATTATAAAATATTTTTTCTGTGTCTTTGAACAGTAATAATTTCTCGTCTAACTTATCACTTAGGCTCTTAAAATTCTCTTGGTGAGCATCGCCCAAAGTCGTGATGATGCCAAAATCAGGCTTAATCATGCGCTCTAATTTACTCATTTCGCCCTCTTTAGATATACCAGCCTCTATGATAATAATATCCTCATCGCCCTCGGCCATAAGCAGAGACAGTGCCACACCAAGCTGAGAATTATAACTCTTGGGCGAGCGAAAAACCTTAAATTTGCTCTGAATAATTTGCGTCAGCCATTCCTTAACGACAGTCTTCCCGTTGCTCCCCGTGATAGCTAACACTCTGCCACTAAAGCCTTTACGATATTCCTCAGCCAAGCGCTGCAAAGCCTTCAAAGCATTATCAACTACAACAAAGCCTGCCTTAGCAAAAGCCGATGTGTCAAATTCGCGCTCCACCAAAAAAGCTCTCACGCCTTTTTTATACATCTCAGCGATGTAATTATGTCCATTGTGATTTTCGCCCTTAATGGCGACAAATATTGAGTCGGAAGAAAAACTATGATTTCTACTATCGCACACAACATTGCTAACCAGAGAATCTACTCCCAGAAAATCTCCCTCGCAAAGTTCAGCAATAGCACTCAAATAGTTTTTCATTCACTGTTTTTTTATTGCACAAGTATGGGATAACCACCGTTAACCATAAGCGAATCATAAGCCCAAGCAGAAGAGTTTAGATCTGCGATAAATTCTCGTGATTTCATATCTTCTTCGCCCACAAAACTCGAATTAATAGCTGAGCCTTGACCCTCAGCAGTCAACATATCTGCACTACCTTCAAGGGCATAGCAATACTCAACAGTGCCGTATAAATTATTATAACCATACAGCGCACCACAAGTTAAAATAGTGCCTGCCGTGATTTCACCCACTGTGTAACATGATCGAATTGTGCTATATGCAGATGAGTTATACCCCACAAGACCAGCTACATAGTTCATTCTTCCGTAAACTTCGCCTTTGTTATAACAATTCTCAACCGTTGCATGATAACTTTTACCTACAAGACCTCCAACGCCAGTTGCAACACCTTTAACCGAGCAAAGATTATAGCTATTTGTAAGAGTTCCAACGTTATTATTTCCTATTAGTCCACCTACGTTTCCACCCTCGTTTTCTTGAGATTGATAGTCACCCGTGCCCTCAACATATCCCGATGCCGAGCAAAAAGTTACTGTACCACCATCGTTATAGCCAACAAAAGAGCCTATATACTTATTACCCAAGACATTAACATCTCTAAGATGAAGATTTCTAACCTCAGCACCTGCGCCCATATATCCTATAAGAGCTTGATAACTCTGGGTAGATTTATTAATAGTAAGACCTGTAACCGTGTAATTATCTCCGTCTATCACCCCTGTAAACGGCTCAGACTCAGAGCCTAAGGCTGTGAATTCTGATTTAAGTGTGATATTAGCTGCTAGTTTATAGTGACAATCCAGGTCCCAGTTTAATCTACCTGTTCCCATTCTCAAAAATTCAGTTGCTGAGTCTATGATGTAAGGATCACCAAATTCGCCTGAGCCTGAAGAAGTTAAATCAATTTCCTCTTGTTCTATTTGCTCCTCTACCTCGCTACACGAGATGGCCATGAGAGCGAAAAAAAATATGATTAAATGAGAAAATTCTGTCATTTTTAGTTGAAGTTTTAAGTGTAAAAGCAAAAATAATAAAAAATTATTGTTTCTTATCATTTTTTACTCATTAAATTTTGCCCTCCAAATATTCATCTATGATTTTAAGCACTTCTCGCGCGAATCTTGCCACGAAAACAGGGCCTATACCTTTAATATTTAAAAATTCTTTTGTGCTCTGAGGCATATAGTTTGAGATGCCAATAAGTGCTTTTTGAGTAGCAATTTTAAAGGCAGCAACGCCCAATTCATCGCATTTGTTTTTGCGCCATGCTCTTAAGTGCTCAAACAGTTCGGGATTTTCGATATCGCCTTTAGGCAGGGGTAATTTACTAGATTTTTGAGTTAAAATTTCGGGTTTATTTCCCTCGCTTTTTTCTTTTTCTAGCAGCGCTACTGCCTTAGCTTTCAGGTAAGTAGAAGTGCTGAAATCCTTGGCTTCTATGGCTAAAACTGCGAGTTTTATGCGCAATAATTCGTCTATATTTTCAAGTAATCTATCCAAAGTTTTCTTAGTTTCCTTGGCCTCGACCTTAATATAACTAGCCTTAATTAAGGGGCAAAGTTCGTTTTTTAACTTGTCGGTAAAATACTCCGATGCCTTACTCATGCGCTCGTGTAGGAGCGAAGTTTCTTGAAAATTATTTTGAAGTATGTTGAGCAGTTGAGCAAAAAATTTATCGCCAACCTCAAAAATTTCTTTATTAAATTTGTGGTATTCATCCACCCACCTAAAAGCAAGTTTAGGGTAAGAGCCCTTTAATTTGCCCGTGATAAGATAAAACAGGCTGCTAACATTTTCTTTAACTTTCTGGTAATCATAGACTTCGCGCAAAATCTGTTTGAAGTAATAATCCTTCTGCAATTCTAATTGTTCTCTGCCCACTGGGTTACGCTCAAAGGCCGTCATGAAATTTGAGACCTTATAATCGCTAATTATCGCCGAGTAGCTTAATTTTCTGAGTAGTACTATGCCCTCTAAAGTTCTGCACCTACTCAGTGCAACATATACCTGCCCATGAGAGAAAGCATCGCTAGCATCTATCATCGTGTAGTCGAAGGTCAAGCCCTGGCTTTTGTGTATAGTAATCGCCCACGCAGTTTTTAAGGGGTATTGAGTGAAAGTTCCAACCAGAGTTTCGGTAATTTCCTTGGTCTTATCATCTATCGAATAATGACAATTTTCCCACTGCATACGCTCAACCACCACGCTTGGGTGATTATCACTGGGTTTAACCTCTATCCTATCATCTGAGATATCTATGATAGTGCCAATAGTGCCATTCACAAAGCGTTTTTGGGGTGAATTATCGTTTTTAGTAAACATCACCTGCGCGCCTAATTTTAGTCTCAGGCGTGCATCAACGGGGTAAAGATATTCGGGAAAATCATCCTGGATATCAGCATCAAAGCTATACTGCTTGTGAGAAATTTTGCTTAATTTTGTCTCATTAATTTCCTTGGCAGTATTGTTATGCGAGGTTAGAGTTATGAAATTTTGGCCTTTTTCGGGCTTAAAATTTTTTATATATCTTGAATTTAGCAGGTCTATATCCTCACTTTCCAAGTTTGCTGTACGTACTTTCTCCAACAATTCAATAAAGTGATTATCTCTTTGGCGAAAGACATGATTAAGCTCAATGCAAGTATAAAAAGTCTGCTTAAGTGAATGACTATCAAAGAAATAGGGCGTAGGATAATGCTCCTGCAACAGTTCCCATTCCTCTGGCTTAACCACGGGCGAGAGCTGTCTTAAATCGCCTATCATAAGTAGCTGCACACCCCCAAAAGGTTTATCCCTATCGCGAAAACGACGTAGCACACTATCAATAGAGTCCAACACGTCGGCTCTCACCATGCTTATCTCGTCGATAACAAGCAGATCAAGGCTGCGCATGATAGCGATTTTTGTTTTATTAAAACGTCTAATTTGAGCATTTTTCACCCCAGGAATATAGGGTGCGAAGGGAATTTGAAAAAAGGAGTGCATGGTCTCCCCAGCGGCATTTATCGCAGCAACCCCTGTGGGAGCTACTACGATAAGCCTCTTGGATGTAATATTTCGTATATTTTTTAGAAAAGTGGTTTTACCCGTACCTGCTTTGCCTGTCAAAAAAATATTTGCAGAGGTGTGCTCAACAAAATCATGAGCTAATTGCAGTTGGGTATTTGTCTCCATTAAAAAATTGTTCTGTTATCTATCACACGTTTAGCTTTGCCCTCGCTACGTTGCAAACTGCGTGGTTCAACTATCTTAACATTACAGCTAAGACCTAGGATGCTATGAATTTTATGAGTGATATTTTTCTTTAGTTCCAACATTTTATTCATCTGGTCAGAATAGAATTCATCCTTAACCTCCACCTGGATTTCTAGCATATCAAGGTTGTTAACCCTGTCAACGATAAGCATATAATGAGGCTCAAGCTCAGGCATTTCAAGTATCACACTCTCCACCTGAGAAGGGAACACATTAACCCCACGGATAATCAACATATCATCGCTACGACCTACTATTCTGCTCATTCTCAAGGAAGTACGTCCACATGGGCAAGGCTCATCTATAAGCGAGCAAAGGTCTTTGGTACGGTAACGAAGCAGAGGCAAACCTTCTTTAGTAATAGTTGTAAATACCAATTCACCCTGGGTATTACAAGGCATTTGCTCCAGGGTTTCAGGGTTGATAATCTCGGGGATAAAGTGGTCTTCTATCACGTGAGAGCCGTGCTGAATCTCACACTCGTGAGAGACTCCAGGGCCCATAATTTCGCTAAGACCATAAATATCATAGGCCTTAACGCCTAGTTTATCTTCTATCTCGCGGCGCATATTTTCGCTCCAAGGCTCAGCACCGAAGATTCCTCGTTTAAGTTTTATAGCCTCACGTGGCACATTTTGAGCTTTGATAGTATCGGCCAAGTATAGCGCATAAGAAGGCGTACAAGCCAGAGCCGTAGGCCCAAAGTCTTGCATAAGTCTAATATGTTTGTCGGTATTACCACTAGACATAGGTATCACGGTAGCGCCCAAATGCTCAACTCCATAATGAAGACCCAGACCACCAGTAAACAGCCCGTAGCCATAGCCAACAGAAAAAATATCCTCCCTAGAGCAACCATAAGCCGTTAAACACCTAGCCACCATTTCAGACCAAATGCTCAAATCACGGCGTGTATAACCCACAACCGTAGGATTTCCCGTAGTTCCCGACGAGGCATGAAGCCTAACAATCTCGCTCATAGGCGTAGCAAAAAGCCCATAAGGATAGTTATCGCGCAAATCTTGCTTGGTAGTAAATGGAAGTTTCACTATATCCTCAACAGTCTGAATATCAAAAGGTGTGACTCCCATTTCCTGCATCTTATGACGATAAAAAGGCACATTATGATATACTCTTTCAACTGTTTTGTGTAGACGCGCACCCTGCAACTGTTTCAACTGCTCGCGAGGCATGCACTCTTTTGTGGGGTTCCAGTATTTCATTTTGGTTTAAGTTTTATGTAGTTAGTTTTAGTTTATTTGTGGTCTTTAGCGAATTGCTCTAGCCTTTGTTTAAGTATGGGGAACATATCCTCACTCATGCGCGAACAGCAGGCACGGATTCCTTGTTGAAGGCTGCCTGTTGTGGTTAGCGTAATAGAGCTTATACCATAATATATAAGCTCTAACATTAGCTCTGCGCTAGTGAAATCTTTGTGACCTATGCTAAAGAAAAATCCGTCGCTGATATCCTCGTCTAGGTCTTTGTCGTAGACTATGTGGAAACCATTTGCCAGGAAATATTCTTTCATCTTATTACTCCTACGTGCATATTCCCTGCTCTGCTCAACAAAGTTAAACACTCCGTCGCTCGAGGCCTTCATCATCTCGGCCATAGCATATTGCACCGAGTGAGCCGTGCCCGAAGATATCATATAAAGGATAGCATTGGTAAAAGTTGAGCCAAAATGACCCGTAGTTTTATATCGCTTAGCCAAACTCTCAAATGTAGTGTTAAACAATTTATTGCTAACGGCCGTAAAAGCTATACGCTCGCCTGCATACGAGAAAATCTTACTTCCCGACAGCATAAGTATGTAGTTATCAGTGTATTTAGCCACCGTAGGGATAAAGGGAGCGCAAAAAGGAGTTCCTAACTCACGCCTAAAGTCCATGCCCATATATGCCAAATCCTCAAGAACTATAACATCGTATTTAGTGGCTAATTCGCCCACCGTTTTAAGCTCATCTTCGGTTAAGCATATCCACGCTGGGTTGTTAGGATTAGAATAAATTATGCTCGAAACGTCGCCTTTTTTAAGGTAACTTTCTAATTTTTCTTTTAATTTTTCGCCCCTAAACTCATAAATATCAAACTGATAGTGGCCGTAGCCCATAATATTTAGTTGAGATTTTTGGATAGGGAAACCAGGGTCTATAAACAAGACCTTATCTTTTTTCTCGTCTAGCTGACAACAAGCGATAAACGAGGCGAAAGAGCCCAACACCGATCCAACAGTAGGTACACACGACACTGGCGCAATGTCAACATCCAAAAAGGCCTTAACAAATCTAGATGCCTCATCCTTAAAAGGTTTGATACCCTCGGCAGGTGAGTAAATAGCAGCCACACCACTATCCAAAGCCTTCTTCTCGGCCTCTACGCCTATCTTACAAGCCTTCATTCCTGGTACGCCTTGGTCCATGCGCACAAAAGGTATGCCTGTGCGAGCTTCCAGTGAGCTAGCCACCAACACGACTTGGCCTATGGTAGCATTAGCTAAGTCGTTAATATGAAACTCATTAGCTATATCCTCAACTAATTGTTTTTCAAAAACTTGTGCCATAATTATTTAAGATTTACTTGGCTTTCAGCAGCTTTCATACCTGCCTCTAGCGCTTTGATATTCATCTCAATTATAGCATCGCCCTTGCGCGAGAATATGGTTTTAACAGCCTTGTAAACCGAGTCAGCGTGTAGTCCTAATTTGAATACAGCAGCGCCCAAAAGCACCATATTTGAACAACGAAGATTACCTACTTCATCCTTAGCAATTTGCTCAACATCCAAAACAACTACGTTTTTAATGCTCGCTAATTCTTCTCTAATAGCCTCAGCGTCAGGGTAATTAGGTATATTTATAAAATTCTTACTCGAAGTAATTATCCAACCATCCTCACCCAAATAAGACACATATCTAAGTGCTTCCATAGGCTCAAGCGAGATAATCAAATCAGCCGTGCCCTTAGCTATCAAGTCAGAATAAATAGGCTCATCGCTAAGTCTAAGATTACTTTGCACATCGCCACCACGTTGGCTCATACCGTGCACCTCGGCTTGTTTAAGTGTCAAACCCTCCTCCATAGCTGAGAGTCCTATAACTGTTGCGATTGAAAGGATACCTTGACCCCCAACTCCCGAAAGTATAATATCTTTTTTCATCTTATTTGTGTTTTTTTAGGGTTTGTATGCACTCTCTTCTAGGTATCACCACTGAAAGTCCTTTATAATTTATCTCCTCGCTCAATACTTGTTTAATCTCCTGCATATTTTTAGGCAGAGGTACAACAACTTTAATGTGAGCAGGATCAACGCCTAGACCTATACATATAGCCTCTAGTTTGTTAGTTCCAGCAGAGTCTTGACCTCCAGTCATAGCCGTAGTTAAGTTATCTGAGATAATAACCGTGATATTAGCGTTAGAATTTACTGCATCAAGCAAGCCTGTCATGCCCGAGTGAGTAAAGGTAGAATCACCTATTACGGCAATAGAATATTTAAGCCCTGCATCGGCAGCTCCCTTAGCCATAGTAATAGATGCACCCATGTCAACGCATGAATTTATAGCTTGAAAAGGTGGTAAAGCACCCAAGGTATAACAACCTATATCTGCAAAAACTTTGGCATCTTCAAGTGTAGCAACTACTTCATTTAGAGCATTGTATACGTCTCTATGACCACAACCTACGCAAAGTGCTGGTGGGCGTGCCACAACTAATTTACTCTCATCCTTTGCGCTCCAAGCCTTAAGTCCTAAACTTACTCTAACGCTATCAGGTGTTAGCTCGCCCATGCGTGGCAATGTGCCATCTAGGCGACCTTTAACAGGACATGGAGTAGGCAGGATACCTTTTATCATTTCCTCAACCAAAGGCTGACCTTCCTCCAAAATAAGTAGGCTCTCAGACTCAACAGCTAACTTGCAAATCAAATCTTCGGGCACAGGATATTGAGCTATTTTAAGCACAGAGTAAGGACATTTACCCTCAAAGTTCTCCATTAAATAATTGTAGGCCAATCCACAAGCTATTATGCCCATTGATTTATCCTCGCCACTTACATAAGTATTGTAACCACTGGCAACCCCCTCGCTCATAAGTGCGCCCTGAGCTTCTAGCAATCCTGCATATTTTCTGCGCGCAATAGCTGGCAAAAGTATCCAATCACGAGTATTTTCGGGGAAAGAAATTTCAGCTTGTTTTGCAACTTGTGCCCCACACTCAACAACAGCTCTAGAGTGAGCCATGCGAGTTGTAATACGCAACATAACAGGTAGTTTCATACGCTCCGAAAGTTCAAAACCGTAGCCTATCATATCATAAGCCTCTTGTTGAGACGAAGGTTCAAGTATGGTTATGCCTGCAAATTTTCCGTAAAAACGTGAGTCCTGCTCATTTTGCGATGAGTGCATAGAAGGATCATCGGCAACTATCACAATAAGTCCTCCGTTACATCCAGTCAAGGCTGAGTTAATAAAAGCATCGGCAGCAACATTTAGCCCCACGTGTTTCATGCAAACGATAGAACGTTTGCCCACGTAAGACGTGCCCAAAGCTGCTTCCATAGCAGTTTTCTCGTTAGTACACCACTTTGAGAAAACGCCAAATTCTTTAGCCTCACTAGAGTCCTGGATATATTCTGTTATCTCGGTTGACGGCGTGCCAGGATAGGCATACACTCCCGAAATTTTGGCATCAATAGCTGCTTGAGCTATGGCTTGATCGCCAAGAAGTACAAGTTTTTTTGACATATTTAGTTATTTTTTAGTAGTTTATTTTTTTAAAACAAAGATTCTATAACCTCGATTACATTATCTTCGTTGGGGTTTAAATCAAAAACATGAGAAGGTTTAAGGTAGAAAAGTTCTTTGCCACTTTGAGCCAATTTCTCGCCTCCACCAGTAATATTTAGCATTACAATAGCATCTTTTTCTATTTTGCCCTCTTTAACATAGTTAATTAGCGAGGCCGTAGCCACTCCCGATGCAGAATAAATATCTATCCCCTCGGTTTGCTCAAATATACGCATAGCCTCCTTAGCTTGACGATTTGTGACTTTTAACACATCGCCCTCGCTGTCTTTAAGCGCATCATACAAGCCCCCTGCGATAGAATAAGGAGGTTTACGATTGCTCAGCACTTTAGCATCTATGGTCTCAGCATCTAGTCTAGCTTGCTGGACATCATATTCTAAAAGTTCGCGAGAATCCTCTCTCCAAGCCTCATACATAGGCAAGAAAGGCGCGTTCTGCGACACTATAAGTTTCATTTTTTTATCTCCAAATCTGCCGTCAGCGAGGAATCTATTATTAGCCTCCCATGCAGCAATAGCTCCTGTGCCACTACCCACAGCTTGGAAATAATAATCAGGAATTTCACCTATGTGAGTTACGGCCGACAATACTGTTGTGGCCATACCGTCGCGACGAGCTATGTTTTTAGCACCCCCTTCGGCAAAGAATTTATCAGATTTAAGTGCTAGATTACCAAGATGAATAGCATCAAAATAATCACCCCCACTCTTAGCTGCGATAAGTCTAACGCAAGAGTTTAAAGGTTTCTCAAACCAAAGAGCATCTAAATTATCCTCAGGCACACTCAGCAAAAGAGGAATATTATTATCCGAGCAAACCTTAGCAAAAGCGCGAGCCGTGTTACCAGCCGATGCCACAACTAAAACTCTGTCCTCAGCAGCATCTAACCTACCACACACCGAGTAAGCCTCAGTCTCTTTAAACGAGCAAGTGGTCATATTAGCGCCTATTTTTGGGTAATATCCGTTAAAGGTTATATATAGATTCTCTAGTCCAAGTTCTTTGGCTAGACCCTCACTTTTGTAAGTTACAGGCGCAGCTGAGCCTTTAAGGCAACGCTTAATTGGCAACCAGTCACAGAATTTATATAGTCCGTAATGTTCTGGTTTTAGCTGTATTTGTTTATGTGAATAATCTGCTCTAATTAGCGAAGGTGTTTGGCATGATGTATCGTCTAAACACCAACCTTTATCTTGAAATTTATGTCCACTAGCTATTGTTTGCAAACAGTAATCTGTTGCTCTAAAGTTTTCCATTTTTTAGTCTTTCCTTTTTTATTAAACTGCAATTTACAAAAAATTTTTGATTTTTTATGACATTCTGCCCTTAAAATCTTCATAGTCAAATTTTTTAACTATTTTAATCTCGCCTTTAGTATCTTTGATAGCTATGCTAGGGTGAGCGACTCCGTTAAACATAGTGGTTTTTACCATGGTGTAATGTATCATATCCTCAAAAATAATTTTATCACCCACTTTGGGCTCATTTTCAAAGCTCCAATCACCACAAAAATCACCTGCAAGACAGCTACAACCACCCATGCGCCACCTTGTTTCACCCTGCTGCGGCTCATGAGCACCCCTAATTTGAGGCTTATAAGGCATCTCCAAGCAATCGGGCATGTGGCAAGCAAACGACACATTTAGCATGGCTGTCATAGTTTCGCCCGTGGGGATAATATCCTCAATGGAGGCCTCAAGATAACCAGTTTGCCAAGTGTGAGCACTACCAGGTTCAAGTATTATTTTTAGATTTGGATATTTTGCATTAAATTCTCTGAGCGAAGTGATAAGCAGCTCTGTATCATATCCTTTGCGCGTCATTAAATGCCCTCCTCCAAGGTTTAACCACTTGATTTTTGGCAATATATGCGAGAAATATTTTTCTATTTGCTCCAAAGTTTTCTTAGCATCCTGGGCCGAAGATTCACACAAATTATGACAGTGCAAACCATCCATGCCCTCGGGAATTTCGCTTAAAAACCTAGGTTCTACCCCTAGCCTAGAATTCGGCACACAAGGATTGTAAAGGTCAGTTTCAACGGGCGAGAATAAAGGATTGATTCTTAAACCACAACTCACCCCTGCTGCCCTAGCTCTAGGCGAAAACCTAGCAAATTGAGACAGCGAATTAAAAGTAATATGACTGCTACAAGAGAGTATTTCATCGAACTCATGCTCTTGATAAGTAGGTGCATAAGTGTGCGACAAACTACCAAACTCTTCTTTAACTAATCTAGCCTCAGCGAGCGATGAAGCAGTGGCTGAGTCAAGATATTCGCGCATTATAGGAAAGATACTCCACATAGCCGATGCCTTAAGTGCCACGATAATCTCCACCTGGGCCTTAGATGCAACTTGCGAGATAACCTTTAGATTATCTCGCAATTTATTTTCTTCGAGCACGTAACATGCTCCTAAAATTTCCTCTTTCATTAAACCTCTAAGTCTAAATCAAATTTCTCTATCCAAGGCAAACCTTGCTCGCCCAATTCAGCCAAGAAAGGATCTGGATTAAGTTGCTCAACATTAAACACACCTGCACCTTTCCATTCGCCTTTGGCAAACATAGCTGCCCCTAAGGCTGCTGGCACTCCAGTTGTGAAGCTCACTGCCTGAGTTCCTGTCTCTTTAAATGCAGTTTCATGGTCGCAGTTATTATATATATAATATGTGCGCTCTTTGCCGTCTTTTATACCACTGATTCTACAACCTATTGAAGTCTCGCCCGTGTAGTTTTCGCCCAAACCTTTAGGATCTGGCAACACAGCTTTAAGGAACTGAATAGGAATAATCTCTTGGCCATTATAGATAATAGGGTCTATACGAGCCATGCCTATGTTTTGAATCACACGCAGGTGAGTTAAATATTCTTGACCAAAAGTCATCCAAAATCTAGCACGTTTAATAGTTGGGATGTGTTTTACCAAAGATTCTAGCTCCTCGTGAAAAATCACATAACTCTCTCTTTCGCCTATGTTAGGGTAAGTGAGAGGCTTGTGAATTTGGTGAGGCTCAGTTTCTATCCACTCTCCATTTTCCCAATATTTACCTTTTTGAGTCACCTCACGTATGTTAATTTCTGGGTTGAAATTCGTAGCAAATGCCATGCCGTGGTTACCAGCATTGCAATCCACGATGTCAAGATAATGAATCTCATCAAAGTGATGTTTGGCTGCGTGCGCCGTAAAAATTGCGCTCACACCAGGGTCGAAACCACAACCTAGGATAGCCATAAGACCAGCTTCTTTGAACTTATCGTGGTAAGCCCACTGCCAGCTATACTCAAAGTGAGCCTCATCTTTAGGCTCGTAATTAGCTGTATCTAAATAGTTTACGCCACACTCTAGGCAGGCATCCATAATAGTTAAATCTTGATAAGGCAGCGCCACATTAATTACAATATCTGGTTTGCACTCGCGCATTAAATCGCACAATTCAGGCACGCTATCAGCATCTACTTGAGCAGTTTTAATTCTGCCACCTCCCACAGCTTCGGCTATTTGGTCGCATTTAGATTTTGTACGGCTAGCTAGTGTAATTTCTGAGAATACAGGGTTGGCAGCGACTTTGTGAGCTACTACTGTTCCCACGCCACCAGCGCCTATAATTAGAACTTTTGTCATGATATAATATTTTTTAATTTTTTCTCTTAAGGGGCAAAAATAACTCTTTTTGATGGTTTTTCAAATTATTTTGCAAGCAAAAAAATGCCTTTACAAATCTTGAGTTTTAAAAACGGTATAACCCTCGTAATAATAACTATTGTCTATACCCTTAATATAAACCTCTCTGTTTTTGATTTCAGGAGTTAAAGCCTCGCGCAAAAGATGTTTAATTTCTATGTCTTTGATAGGGCTACGCTCCATAGCCAGCAAATGGATAAATATCCGAGAATAAATATTCATGAATGGCCGACAAATAACTAAAACACCCAGGCTCAAGACTATCTAAGATGCCTTTTTCAAACAACTCAACAGCCCTACGCTTGCTTAATCTTTCTTCCTCCACAGCCAAGGCCACAGGATCTGTAATTCCTAATTTATTTTCCAGTATCATACAAAAAGAATATTTACCTGCAAAATTAACAAAAATCTGCTTAACAAGCAAGTAAACCAATATTTTAACTCTCAGCTTTACCTTTAAAATATTCCTCAACTACCCTAGCTCTATTATCACCCACCACCTCGGCCAACTCGCTGTGAGTTGCTGAGGCTATTTTTTTGATAGTTTTAAAATGTTTTATCAGTCTATCGCGCGTCACGTTTCCTATGCCTGCGATGCTATCTAACTCACTTTTAATAAAGTCATTAGAGCGTTTCTGGCGATGAAAAGTTATCCCAAAACGGTGAGCCTCATCCCTAAGATGCATAATAACCCTCAGTGGCTCGCCCGTGCGCTCCAAATAATAAGGCATACTATCACCCGGGAAAAACACCTCCTCTATTCTCTTGGCTAAACCTATAATCTTAACTCTGTGCTCTATACCCAACTCTTTAAGTATCCCGTATGCTGAACTTAATTGTCCCTTGCCACCGTCCACTATAATTAAGTCGGGAAGTTCTGTACCCTCTTCCAACATTCTGGAATACCTGCGCGAGACTATCTCCTGCATGGATGCAAAGTCATTAGCTCCGACAACGGTCTTAATATTAAAGTGGCGATATTCTTTTTTTGAAGGCTTACAATCTCGAAACACCACACACGAGGCCACAGGATAAGCTCCCTGCAAATTAGAGTTATCAAAACATTCTATGTGACGAGGTGGTTTGTCCATATACAAGGCTTTTTGCATGGCCTCTAGAACTCTATTTGTGTGACGCTCAGGGTCTGTTATTTCTAGGTTTTTTAGTTTCTCGGCCTTGTATAAACGTGCCCCTTTGCGCGAAAATTCTATTAATTTAAGCTTATCACCTCTTTGAGGAATACTAAATCTAACATCAGAAAAAGCCCCCTGTTCGGGCATAATCTCCACCAACACATCATTAAAAAGTCCTCCACTAAGTTTTTCAGAGATAAGCGTTATTGCCCTAGTGAGCAAAACCGATTCATCACTCTCAACCCCCACACTAAGCTCCGAGGTGAAAGTATTTACAATAGCTCCGTGCACCACTCTCACAAAATTACAATACGCAATGCCCGAATCTGTCATAATCGTAAACACATCAAAACTTTGCTTGGAATCGCTAATTATTATAGAGCGCGCCACATAATTTTCTAGCGCATCAAACTTTTCCTTGTATTTTTGCGCCCATTCAAAGTTTAGTTCCTGGGCTGCCTGCTGCATTTTTTGCTTTAGAAAAGTTGCTGTTTTATGAGTTTCACCCTTTAATAATGAGGCCACAAAACCTATACTCTCAGCGTAATCTTCCTCGCTCTGAGCCCCCACACATGGACCCTTGCAGTTACCCAGATGATATTGCAGACACACTGTATATTTGCCCTTAGCAATATTTTGCTCACTTAGCGAAAGTTTGCAGGTGCGCAGAGGGTAGATAGTTTTAATCACATCCAAAATAGCTCGCTGCATACTCACCGAGGCATAAGGCCCAAAGTAGCGTGAGCCGTCTTTTATAACCTTGCGCGTAGACTCAACCCTAGGGTAAGGCTCGTTTTTAATAACTATCCAAGGATAGGTCTTGTCGTCCTTTAATAATATATTGTAGCGAGGTTGCAAGGCCTTGATAAGATTGTTTTCGAGCAACAGAGCATCATACTCAGTATCTACCTCAATATACTCTAAATCAACTATTTGCGCAACCATAACTCTAACCTTAGAAGTATGTTCTTTGTTTTGCAGAAAATAAGAAGACACTCTTTTTCTAAGGCTTTTGGCCTTGCCAACGTAAATCACCGTATTATCTTTATTCAAAAATTTATAGACACCAGCGCACAAAGGCAGTTGAGCCACCTTTTGTTTAAGAGTTTGAGTTGCTTGCTGATTCATAATTTTTTTAAGATATTACGGTTGTTTATTAACTTTTGAGAGAGTAAATGTAGTGATTTTTATTGGTTTTTCAAGTTTTCAGAGCACTTATAAGCAAAAATGCATATTTAATAATCCTAATTATTTAATATTAAAAAAATAGAGCTTATTAATAAAATAATTTACGATATAAATAAGCCTGCAATTCCACATTAAAAATTATAAGTAATTGTTTTTCAATGTTTTAAGCTTTTATTAGAATACAAAATTAAAAAATATAATAAGCCCCTAACGCCTATCTGAACTCAGATAGACAGCCACTAAAACCAAGCTAATTTTCACTAAACAACTGAAATCAAGAGATTTAAATTTATTATTTTTTTTTAAAAAGTGCTCGAAATATTTGCTATTATAAAAATTTTTATTTATTTTTGTAAAAAATATATTAAAGAGCGTAAAAAATGACGAGTTTGACAGAATTTTTTAATAAGGACACTGGTGATTCTTCAAAAGGGGTCGCATATAAAAACAACCTTATTAAGCGCGACATAATAGCTTATATGGCCGTTACGGGTCAGTGCACCTTAGCCGAGCTTACGCGCGAGTTAAATGTCAGTGTACCAACGATTACTAAGCTAGTTGGTGAATTAGTTGTGCAAAAAATCATAGTAGATAATGGCAAGATAGAGACTTCGGGTGGCCGTCGTCCCAACGTGTTTGGCCTAGCCAACACAGCCCTGTATTTTGCAGGTATTAGTGTTGGGTTTGATGTTATTAACATGGTGATTACCAACCTTGAAAACCAAGTAATTTACAGCGAGGATATCACTGATTTTAAGCTAGTTAACTCTATTCAATGCTTTGATACTCTCGTATCTAAAATAGACAATTTCTTAAATAAATGTGGCGTATCTCGCAGCAAAATCATAGGTCTTGGTTTTGCGATTACTTGTAGAGTAAATCCCCAGACTGGCCGTAGCAACAAATACTTTTCGGACTTTGAGCAACCACTCTCTGAGGTCTTGCGCGAGAGACTGCAAGTTAGCGTTTTGTTAGAAAACGACACAAGGTCACGTTGTTATGCAGAATATTGTTTAAGTGAAGCCGACAAAGATAAAAATTTTATTTTCTTGAACGCTGGCCGTGGTGTTGCCATTGGTATAGTTATTGACGGCAAGCTGTATTATGGCAAGTCGGGTTTTGCCGGTGAGTTTGGCCACACACCTTTCTTTGATAACGAGATAATATGTGCATGTGGTAAAAAAGGATGCTTAGAGACAGAGATTTCGGGCATGGCACTAGAGCGCAAAATGATAGACAAAATCAACGAGGGAGTAAACACCTCATGCAAGGCTAAATACATAGAAACCAACAATATACACATAAACGACATAGTTGAATCAGCTAAAAAAGACGATATTTTGGCGATAGAATTAATTGAGAGTGCGGGTGAGAAAATCGGTAAAAGCATAGCATTTTTGATTAATATTTTCAATCCAGAGACTGTGGTTATAGGTGGAAATTTAGCATGTGCCGGCGATATTATCATGTTGCCTATTAAGTCGGCAGTGAACAAATATTCGCTAAGTGTAGTTTACAAAGACACAAATTTTAAAATCTCAACCATGAGTGGCAATGCACCAGCCTTGGGTGTAGCAATGTTAGTTAGAAACAAAATTATAGGTTTATAAGACAGGTTTGAGTGATGAATATCTTAGAAACTGATACTATACGAGTTAGGGCTCTTGAGCCAGAGGACATAGATGTTTTGTATAAATGGGAGAACAACACGGCGATTTGGAAGGTCAGCAACACGATTGCGCCCTTTTCAAAATATGTGTTGCGCCAATTTATTGAGGAGCAGCGTTACGATGTTTTTGAGTCAAAGCAGATGCGTATGATTATAGAATCTGTGCAAACTGGCGAGGCTATAGGCACTATAGATTTGTTTGAGTTGGACCCATATAATCGCAGGGCAGGCGTTGGAATTATGATTTATGACAAGAAAGACATGTGTCATGGTTACGCCTCGGGTGCGCTTGGCATACTAATACGCTATTGTTTTATAGTACTGAATCTCAATCAGTTATACTGCAACATAGCATCTAATAATTTAAAATCACTCGCTTTGTTTAAGTCTAAGGGTTTCACAGTTGTGGGTTTAAAACATGAGTGGACTAAGACGACTTCGGGTTGGCAGGACGAGTATATGTTACAATTAGTCAATCCACAGAAGTTTGGTTAAGAAGAAATAATCTGATATTTTCAGCCGAAGGGAAAAGAATTTGCGATGGGGGTCACATATCTTTTCCCTTCTTTTTATTTTAGGAGCTCGATGCTAGTCACTCCCGGCGTGAGGGCGTGAGATGTCAACGGGGCACGAAACTCATAAACAGAAAAATGCACGCATTTTTCTTTGAGTGCCACAAATCGAAGATTTATAATATCCAAATTATGAGTTATAAATTATTTTCGCTAACGTATTTAGACCAAGCACAAGTGAGATGCTGAATCGGAGTTCAGGGTGAAAAATCAGTTACTTACAAATCTTCGATTTGTGGGCCTCCGACCAAAATGCTGAAGCATTTTGTTACTGAGTTGTGTCGGCCCTCCGTTAACAGAGGACTGTCTCCGAGGGCCGGGGTGCTCCCCGGTGAGCTAATGAGCCTCAACCCAATTCTCTCCCACGCCTGCTTCGGCCAAAAGCTCTACGCTGAGGCTTGCAGCATCTTGCATCTGCTTAACTACCAAGGCTTTAACTCTATCTAATTCACTGCTAAGCACATCTAAAACCAACTCATCATGCACCTGCAAAATGATTTTTGACTCCAAATTTTCAGCCTTTAAGGCTCGGCTAACCCCTATCATCGCGAGCTTCATAATATCGGCTGCGCTACCCTGAATAGGTGCGTTGATAGCATTGCGCTCATCTAGGCCTCTGACTATGGAATTGCTAGAATTTATGTCGGCCAAATAACGCTTGCGTTTAAATATAGTCTCAACATAACCCGTGTTTTTAGCCTCCATAATCACCCTATCCATATAACTCTTAACTCCTTGATAGGATGCAAAATAGCCGTCTATAATCTCCTTTGCCTCGGGGCGTGAGATATTAAGCCTTTGAGCTAGGCCAAAGACTGAAATTCCATAAATTATCCCAAAATTAGCTGTCTTAGCCCTGCGCCTTTGCTCTGCTGTAACCTCAGAAATTAGCACATTAAATATCTTAGCAGCCGTGGCCGAGTGTATATCCTCACCATTTCTAAAAGCCTCAATCAAAGCTTCATCCTCACTCAAATGAGCCATTATCCTAAGCTCAACCTGCGAGTAATCCACCGAAAGCAAGACGTGATTCTCATCCCAAGGCACAAAAGCCTCGCGAATATGCCTGCCCTGCTCGGTGCGTATAGGAATATTTTGCAGGTTAGGATTTGTAGAACTTAGCCTGCCGGTAGCTGTAACTGCTTGATTGTAAGAAGTATGTATTCTGCCCGTAGAAGGGTTCACCAACTCTGGCAAGGCATCTATATATGTTGAAAGAAGTTTTTTAAGACCTCTATACTCCAAAATCATTTCTATCACAGGGTGTCTGTCGCTTAGCTGTTGCAGATACTCCTCGTCTGTGCGAAACTGTTTGGTTTTGGTGCGTTTAGGTTTGTCCTCTATCTTCAAAGTTAAAAACAACATATCGCCTAACTGCTTGGCTGAATTGATGTTAAGCGAGGGATTGCCTGCTATTTCTCGTATCTTAGTTTCTAAATCAATCAAAACCTGCGTAAGCTCCTTACCATAATTTTTAAGAATAGTTGTGTCGACCCTCACCCCATTGCGCTCTATCTCGGCTAGCACATCTATTAATGGCTCTTCTATGGTGCGATATAGAGTCTCAAAACCCTCATCTATAACCTTGGGCCACAACACTTTATAAAGCCTATAAGTCACATCTGCATCCTCAGCTGCATATTCTTTAATCTTATCGGTAGCGACCAAATCCATGGTAAGTTGCTTAGCCCCACGGCCTATAAGCGTTTCTATCTCTATGGGCGAGTAATCAAGGTACACTCTAGCCAAGTGATTCATATTATGGCGTGCACTAGCATCTAGCAAATAATGGAGTATCATGGTGTCTATCTTAAAGCCATGAACCCCTATACCCTCACTAAGCAAGACCATAATATCGAACTTAATATTTTGACCAACTTTAATTATATTTTCATTCTCAAAAAGTGGCCTTAAAATCTCACGATACTCACTCCTGTAAGGCACATAATAAGCCTCAAACTCCTTGACAGAGAACGAGATACCAACAATTTTATCATTGAAAGTATCCAGCCCCGTAGTCTCAGTATCAAAGCATACAACCTTACTTTGGCTAAGTTTTTCGACCAAATCCTGCACAGCTTTCTCGCCCTCAACGAGCATATAATTATGAGGTGTATTTTCGGCCGTTGCTACCGTGCTTTGCGAGAATAAATCCACTTGCTCTGGCGCTGAATTAAACAAATCAGGAGCAGTGGAAGGCGCCACCTTAACTGGTTCAGGCTCAGATTTAACTGATGAAACCTCGCGCTTAAAAATCGCAAAATCCAACTCATCATACAAGCCTAGCAACTTATCTGCATCAGGCTCAGAGAGAGCATAATCATCGCCAACGAAACCCACGGGCACATCTAAAGATATGGTTGCCAGGGTTTTAGACAATCTCAACTGCTCAGCCCCATCTATAACATTTTGCTTTTGTTTACCCGAAAGTTTGTCGGTATTTTCCAACAAATTTTCTATCGTCCCAAAATTATTTACTAGCTTAATCGCACCCTTTTCGCCTATACCCATAACCCCAGGTATGTTGTCGGCACTATCGCCCCACAGAGCCAAAATATCTATAATTAATTTGGGGTCATCTAGTCCATAATGCTCCTTGATTTGCTCTAGCCCCACGATTTCAGCCTGCGTTTCGCCTGCTTTTTTCTGTTTATACATATAAACATTTTCGTTAACAAGCTGGCCATAATCCTTATCTGGAGTAACCATATACACCTGAAAACCAGCATCTTTGGCCTTAACAGAAAGTGTACCTATAACATCATCGGCCTCAAAACCAGGCACTTCTAATATAGGTATCCTCATCGCCTCAAGTATGGCTTTAATATAAGGTACCGACGCTATAATATCCTCGGGTGTTTCTTTTCTATTGGCCTTGTATTCGGGGAAAATATCTTTACGAAAACTCCCTCCCTTAGGGTCGAACGCCACACCAAGATATTCTGCACCCTCCTTTTTGATAATCTCGTAAAGGAATTTTGTAAACCCAAAAATTGCTGAGGTATTTAAGCCCTGCTTATTGCGCATAGGGCGCGAGATAAAGGCGTAGTAACTGCGAAATATTAATGCATAGGCATCAATAAAATATATTTTTTTCATTGTGTTTTTTTTAGATGTTATCACTACTCCACCACTCAGCATAAGAGCTTGCCGTCTCGTGCATTTTCAGCGAGTGGAGTTTGACACGCTCGGGCAGTTCAGCTATGATATATTCAGCAAAGCGACTTATCATATTCTCGCAAGTAGGCTGATAATCAACTGTTTCTATTCTTCTGTAATGAGATTTCAGGGTTGAAATTAATCCTTCATTTTCGCTGGTTTGCCTGATTACTAAGGTGTGATCATACCTATCTATGATTGTTTTATTAACTATGGCTTTTATCTGACCAAAGTCTATGAGCATTCCGTTTTTAGGATTATTTTCATCGTTTAAAGGCTCGCCAATTACAGTTACAAAAAACCTATATGAGTGTCCATGTATTTGACTGCAAGCACCATCATAGCCCTCGAGAGTGTGGGCCATTTCAAACGAAAATTCTTTAGTTAATCTTATTTTGCTCATTTTTTGCTATTAAAATATTGAAATTATTAACAAAGTTACTTTTTTTTGCTGAAAAATCACATCTTATAGTGTAATTCTTGCTGTAATTCTTAACTTTGCAAAATATGATAAAAGTAAACGTTTTAACTAATTAAATATTAAACAGTATGAAATCGATTGACACTTATGATTTTCAAGGCAAAAAGGCTATTATCCGTGTAGATTTTAATGTGCCACTTAACGCTAATTTTGAAATTACAGATTACACACGTATCCGTGCTGCAATCCCAACTATCAAAAAAGTATTAGCTGGAGGAGGTTCAGTAATTTTAATGTCTCACCTAGGTAGACCAAAAATGAATAACGATGAGAAATTCTCTTTGAAACACATCGTTAGTGGGATTGAGAAAGAATTGGGTACAAGTGTAGCATTTGCAGGTGACTGCCAAGGCGAGAAAGCAGCAGAAATGGCTGCAGCACTTAAACCAGGCGAAGTGATGTTGCTTGAAAACCTACGTTTTTATGCTGAAGAAGAAGGCAAAGCTCGTGGCCTAGCAGAAGATGCAACAGAAGAGGAAAAAGCAGAGGCTAAAAAAGCTATCAAAGAATCACAAAAAGCATTCACAGCACGCCTAGCATCTTATGCTGATTGTTATATCAACGACGCATTTGGTACAGCTCACCGTGCACACGCCTCAACAGCTCTAATCGCTGATTACTTCCCTGAGGACAAAATGTTTGGTTATGTAATGGAAGGCGAACTTAAAGCTATCGACGGAGTTATGGAATCTCCAGTTAGACCTTTCGTAGCTATCGTTGGAGGTGCTAAAGTATCTTCAAAAATCACTATCATCGAGAAATTAATGGAAAAAGTTGACAGCCTTATCATTGCAGGTGGTATGACTTACACTTTCATGGCAGCTCAAGGTGGTAAAGTAGGTATTTCTATCTGCGAGCCAGCACAATTTGAAACTGCACTTAACATCTTAGCTAAAGCTAAAGAAAAAGGAATCGAAATTCTTTTGGCAGAAGACGCAGTTTGTGGTCAAGAGTTCAAAAACGACACTCCAACAAATGTTTATCCTTCAAACGATATTCCTGACGGTTGGGAAGGTATGGACGCAGGCCCTAAAGCTAGCGCATACTTCAGCGAGCATATTCGTAAATGTAAAACTATCCTTTGGAATGGTCCTCTAGGAGTATTTGAGATGCCAACATTCGAGGTTGGATCACGCAAAGTAGCCGAAGATATCGTAGCAGCTACAAAAGATGGAGCATACTCACTTATCGGAGGAGGCGACTCAGTAGCATGTATCAACAAATTTGGTTTCGCTAACGCTGTTAGCTACGTATCAACAGGTGGAGGTGCACTTCTAGAATACATGGAAGGCATAGAACTTCCAGGTGTTGCAGCTATCAAAAAATAGTTTTTTTTTACACTTTTATATTATTTAGGCGAGCCTTTCTAGGGCTCGCCTTTTTTTTGACCCTCACGACCCTCAACGCAAGATTACACAAAAAATTGCCTCATCTTATTTAATAGTCATTAAATTTTAAAACCTACTCTTAGCATCAAATATTCTTACAAAACAATACAACAAAGTATTACTACAAATATATAAAGAAAGCTGAATTCAACCTGCAAATGCAACTGAATTCATATTAATAATTTGTTTAAATTTTTCATTTGGTGTGAGGTATCCGAGTCCTTTACGAGGACGATTATTTA
>JAWXTK010000025.1:0-26317 GCA_044433645.1 Rikenellaceae bacterium
CAATAGCTTCAAGTGGAAGAGTGTGCGCAATTTGCAACACAAGTGCAACACAGAAAAAAATAAAGCCTTGATAATCAGACGATTATCAAGGCTTTTGGCGGTGCGTAGGGGACTCGAACTCACGGTCTTCGCCCGTGAGTGTTTTCGCGAACTTTTTGTGGGCTTACGCCCGAATGGGGTCACGGGTTCGAGCTATTAATACACAACAAAAAACCTGATAATCAATGATTATCAGGTTTTATTGCGGTATGGACGGGACTCGAACTCACGGTCTTCGCCCGTGAGTGTTTCCGCGAACTTTTTGTGGGCTTACGCCCGATGGGGTCGCGGGTTCGAGTGATATATATGTAACGAAAAAGGAGCTAATCTTTTAGATTAACTCCTTTTTTGCGGTATGGACGGGACTCGAACCCGCGACCCCCTGCGTGACAGGCAGGTATTCTAACCAGCTGAACTACCACACCGTTTTCTGGTCGCTAAAGATGCCTTTTGGTTTCTTTTTGCAGTGCAAAGATAGAATAAAAAAATGAAACTACAAAATAAAATTGTTATTTTTTGAAAATTGAGAAGTTTACGCTGCCGTAAGCCCTTGAACTATAAAGGTTTGGGTGGTCTTTAAAACTTTTATCCTTGGAGTGTTCAAACACCAAAAAACCGTCTTCAGTCAACAAATCCTTGCTCAAAACTAATTCTATCACCTGCTCAGAACCTGCTAAATCATAGGGTGCATCCGAGAAGATTAAATCAAATTTCTTGGTGCAACTTTTTAGATACAAAAAAGCGTTGGCCTTAATAATGTGCATATTATCAAAATTCAGTTCCTTAATCATGGAGCGAATGAAATTGTAATGCACGTTGTTTACCTCGACTGAAAGCACGCTTTTAACCCCACGCGATGCAAATTCGTAGCTCACAGAACCTGTGCCTGCAAATAAATCCAGAACATCTAGTTTCTCAAAATCAACTAAATTCGCTAATACATTAAAAATATTTTCCTTAGCAAAGTCCGTTGTTGGGCGTGCTCTTAGATTTTTTGGAGGCGTGATTACCCTGCCTTTATGTTTTCCACTTATGATGCGCATTCTTGCTATCTATTTTTTATTTTTTTGTAGTGAGCTTTGATTTGTTTGTAGAGTCCACCTGTGCTGTCAAAGACTAGTTCTAAATTTGCCTTAGATTCGCTCTCGAAAACACTCATATAATATACAATATCAGCGTAATTTTGACAAGGCAGGTTTTGAGCCATTAACACCTTAGCTCCCTCGCTCGCAACTAGGCTACACATATCGCCATACACGGCCAGTGAATAGGTCTTTTTGTTACTCTGAGCCCTTATCCTCAGCAAAGACGACACATAGTTTACTTTGTCTGCGTAGAACTCTTTAAGCGCAGATTTTATGTGCTTAGGCATATAAATTATCTCTATAATTCCTGCGCAGGGCATAGCCTCAATGATTTTATAGCCTTCCTTAGGGTTTAAATCTTCGATTATTGAGCTATGTTCTGAGGGTATTAAGACTGTATCCTTGGTGCATAGACCTACGCTCACACGTGAAAAGTTATCCTCTGAGAGTTTATTTTCTTCAAGGATTTGAGTGAGTCTCCCTTTTTCTTTGAGTATGAGTTTGTCTTCTATCCACCTAGGCTTTTTGTCGTTGATACTAAAATAAAGTCCACTCGGCGACAACCGAATGGACAATATATTTTGTTTCTTTAATGACTTATTCCCAGTTACCTGCATCATTTGTAGCTTGCTCTAGTGAACCTACTTTAATACCAGGATATTTGTTAAGAACGTTAATGCAATCGTCGATAAGATTGATTAATTCTTGGTCGTCAATACCTGTTAGGAATGTTTTGTAAGGAGCTTTACACTCAAACACTGGCACAATAACTTGAGATTCTGTAACCAAAGATGTTGCATCCATAATGAATTTTGCACCATTACCATAAGGAATTTCATCTATTGCTTTAAGAGCTTCAGCTGTGTATTTTCTAGCACCAAAGATAGTGTCTTTAACTGCAACATTAAATTTCTCAACTCTAACAAGGCCTTTAGCCACAGCAAGTGAGTCATCAAACGAACCTACAACTTTGTCGTAAACCAAAGAATCGTTTTCAAGGAAAGAGATTAACTCTTCAAAGTTAGAAGAATAATTTTGGTGTACAGATTTGAAGGCGCGTTGAGCTGTACGAATGTCTTTTACGCGCTCGATAACAACAGCCTCGCGAGCTGCTCTTTCTTTTACAAAATTTAGAGGGTCTAGAATCTGCATCGTTAAGATGTAGCCTAGTGCCACCACAGCGATTAGAAGAAGAATTTGGATTAGTTTTTTCATTTTTGTTATTTTTTATTAATTTTATTGTTTCCTTTGTGTTTTAAAATCGTTACAAATGACAAATAAGCATATTGCGTCTCAAATCTACAATTTTTTTAAGTTTGAACCAACTTTTGGGCAAAAAAAAATCATAGAAAATTTATCTTCGTGGTTAATTTCTAGTGATTTACATGAGATTTTCATACTAAATGGCTATGCTGGTACGGGAAAAACCACTATAATCTCGGCTTTTGTAAATGCTGTTAAGTATCTGAATATCAATGTAGTACTGCTTGCACCGACGGGCAGAGCAGCCAAGGTTGTATCTAGATATTCTAAGCAAAGAGCTTATACTATACACAAAAAAATTTATCGACAAAAAAAACTCTCAGACCTAGATTCTGAGTTTTCCATAGATTTTAACAAGCATAAAGACACAATTTTCATCGTTGACGAGGCTTCTATGCTCTCAAATTACTCTTCGGAGGGTAGTTTTTTTGGTTCAGGAAGTCTGCTTGATGACTTGGTGAAGTATGTGCGTCAGGGCGAGCGTTGCCGTTTGATGTTTGTGGGTGATAGTGCTCAGTTACCTCCCGTTGGTCACAGCAAAAGCCCTGCCTTAGATGAGATTAGGATGCAGGCTTATGGCACTGTAAATTACAACACTCTGGATGATGTGGTGCGCCAAAGTGTGGAGTCGGGCATATTGTTTAATGCCACGATGATAAGGTGTATGCTGGAGGCTGGCATAGAGGAGATTCCTATTTTTGAGATGAATTACCCTGATATGTTTAACATTGAGGGAGGTGAATTTATGGAGGCCGTGGAGGATAATTACTCAAAATACGGCAAGGACGAGGTGTTGGTTATCACGCGTTCAAACAAGCGCGCCAATAAATTTAACGAGGGGATACGTCGCTATGTAATGTATGCTGAGGAGATGATAGAGTCGGGTGATATGTTGATGATAGTGAAAAATAATTATCACTGCACAGCTCAGTATGAGGACTGCCCCATGGAGTTTATCGCAAATGGCGATGTTGCTTACTTAAGGCGCATACGTAGTTATAAAGACCTTTATGGCTTTCACTTTGCTGAGGCCACTTTGGTGTTTGATGATTATGAGTCTACCGAGCTGGAATGTAAGGTGATTTTGGATACTCTAAGCTGTGAATCACCCTCACTAACGCGCGAGCAAAGCCGTAATTTATTTTACTCTGTGGAGGAGGATTACCAAGACCTAAAAACCAAGAAAGAAAGATATAAAGCTGTGCGCGAGGACGAATATTTCAACGCTGTGCAGGTGAAATTTGCCTATGCCGTGACTTGCCACAAGGCGCAGGGTGGGCAGTGGAAAAGTGTTTTTATAGACCGTATGCTCTTTGGTGATGAGCAGATGAGTCTTGACAAACTGCAATGGTTATATACGGCCATGACACGTGCCCAAGAGAGGGTTTATCTTGTGAATTTTGACGAGCGATTTTTTTAACGAGTGATTACTCCTCGATATAGCCAAATCTTTTAAGTTGACGGTCGCTATTACGCCACTGATCGTTGACTTTAACGTGGATTTCTAGGAATACTTTTTTGTCCAGGAATTTCTCAAGGTCTAGGCGCGCTGCTGTGCCAACTTTTTTAAGTTTTTCGCCACGGTGTCCTATGATTATACCCTTTTGAGAGTCGCGCGAGACGTAGATAATGGCTGAGATTTTGTCTATGTTCTCTTGCTCCTTGTAGCTGTCAATTACAACTTCGACGCTGTAAGGAATTTCCTTTTCGTAAGTAAGTAGAATTTTCTCGCGTATGATTTCTGAGGCAAAAAATCTCAGGCTTTTATCCGTTAGAGTATCTTTTGGGTAGAAAGCTGGCCCCGTGGGCAGACTTTTGATAATTAAATCTAGTAGGCCCGAAAGATTAAACTCATTTAACGCTGATACTGGCACTATCGTAGCCTTGGGCAGGCGTTGTTGCCACATTTCAACCAACATTTCTAGAGCTTCGGGTGTTGTAAGGTCTACCTTGTTTATAACAAGTATGGTATTTATTTCACTTAGCGCAATTTTTTCTATTACTTCGTTCTCACATTTTTCTTGTGTGTCGGTAACATAAAGTATAGTGTCGGCGTCTTTTAGTGCTCCTTGCACAAATTTCATCATGCTCTCCTGCAACTTATAATTAGGTTTAAGTATGCCTGGAGTGTCTGAGTAGACTATTTGGAAGTCATCGCCATTGACTATACCCATGATTCTGTGGCGCGTAGTCTGCACTTTCGATGTAATAATCGAGAGTCTTTCGCCCACAAGAGCGTTCATTAATGTTGATTTTCCGACGTTAGGATTGCCAATAATATTGACAAATCCAGCTTTGTGAATTGCATTATCCATAGTAAGATTGGCTAAATTTATGACAAAGGTAAAAATTTTATTACCTTTGTCAAAAAATAATGGGGACTTATAAAAATTGCCCCTAAATTAAAGAGATTTTTTATGGCATCTACCAACTTTGTAGACTATGTTAAAATATTTTGTCGCTCGGGTAAAGGGGGCAATGGTTCGTGTCACTTTAGACGCGAAAAATTTGTAGCCTTTGGTGGTCCTGACGGGGGTGACGGAGGTGAGGGTGGCTCTATTATCCTTAGAGGTAATAGCCAGTTCTGGACTCTTATTCACCTTAAATACCAACGCCACCACTTTGCCGATGACGGAGGTAGTGGTTCAGGAGCTAGAAGTTCGGGCAAAGGAGGTAAAGATATCATTTTGAATGTGCCTCTTGGAACTATTGCGCGCGATGTGGAAACAGGCGAGATAGTGGCTGAGGTGACCGAGGACGGCGAAGAAGTAGTACTTCTTAAAGGTGGCCGTGGTGGTCTTGGCAACTGGAATTTTAAAACGGCAGTAAATCAAGCTCCTCGTTATGCTCAACCAGGTGGTGAGGCTTTGGAGGGCACTTTTATCCTTGAACTTAAAGTCTTGGCTGACGTGGGTCTTGTGGGCTTCCCTAATGCTGGTAAGTCTACTCTGCTGTCTGTTGTGTCGGCAGCTAAACCTAAGATTGCAAACTATCCTTTTACAACCCTTGAGCCTAACTTAGGCATTGTGGCATATCGTGATGGTTATTCGTATGTTATGGCAGACATACCAGGAATTATAGAGGGAGCGCATACGGGCAAAGGTATAGGTACTAGATTTTTGCGCCACATTGAGCGTAACTCTATCTTGCTATTTATGATAGCAGCAGATTCGGATGATATTAAAAAAGATTATCAAATTTTGTTAAACGAGCTAACAGAGTACAACCCTGAATTGCTTGACAAACAAAAAATATTGGCTATCACAAAAAGCGATATGCTAGACGAGGAAATGACTGAGCTGTTAAGCCATGATTTGCCCGATGTGAAGACTGTGTTTATTTCGTCGGTGAGTGGACATAACATTTCTCAGCTAAAGGATATGTTGTGGGAGGCGTTGCATAGTTAATTGGGGAGTATATTAAAAGGGATGGCTAAATACTTATTAGCCATCCTTCGTTGATATAAATAAAAAAGGCGCTTAATTAAATTAAGCGCCTTTTTTTGTGAGTGATTATTTAGAGTGTTGAGCTCGCTTTTGTTTAGAAAGTCTTGCTTTACGCAATCTAAAGTAAAGGTAAGAACCATAAACTAAGATGTAAATAATAATACTTGCAATTCTATTATTAGTTCTAGACAGTTTCCAACTCTCAAACGAGAAACCTTTAGGTTTGCCTCCCTTAGCTTGAGGACCTTGCTGTGCTTGAGCGCCATGAGAATGACCCCCTTGGCTAGCCTGCGCACCTTTTTGACCTTGTTCGCCGTGGCTGTGACCTTGTTTTGTTTGGCCTTCTTGAGCTGGACGTTCGCCTTTCTCTGCGTGAGAGTGAGCTACTTGTTCAGTTCTAGGAGCTGATGCTTCTTTAGCCGCACGCGCTGAGTCTGAGATATAACCTCCTGCTTGTAGACACATAGCGTGGATAAACAACATTGCATATAGTCCGTAAGACCATTTTTGTACAGCTTTCCAACGTTTAGCACCTAATTTTTTGTGAACCGAATCAAACGAAGTAATCCACAAAACAAGGAAAAGGATAAACATTACTAGACCTAACACAAAGGCAAAACTTGTAAGAGCTGAACCCACTGCGCTCGTAACGCGAGGGCTTTCCATATAAACCTCATTATTAAAGAAGAATCTCCACCCTTCTGGGAATTTAGAGAAAACTCTCATTAATGCGTGAGCAAGCAAAGGGAAACCAACGATAATCGAAAGTTCTTTACGTATGCTCATTAGTTTACCTATGCTTTTGTTTTTGGGGCTGAATGCTCCCATATACATAATAAGTACAAGCACTGGGTGAACAAAACCTGCTGCGTGAGAGAACTCTGACATACTCTGACCTAGGATAGGCACTGCATTAAAGCTAAATGGCAAGTTAACGTTGAATATCATTCTCAAAAGGAAAGGAACAATAAAGCAAGCTGACACTAAACCAAAGCCCCAATAATATTTTTTGGCGTGTTTTTTTATGTTTTTGTGTAGCGCCAAAGCTAGTAAGGTGTAAAAAATCAAGCCAAACAAGAAAGGCGAAGTGGAATAGAGTAAATCTATTATTTCTAATGTTGATTTTATCATATTTATAAGATTTATTTGTAAATTAGACCTTTTATTTTACCTAGACCCATGATGTAGTCAGCGTCTGTTGTAAGACCTTTTTGCGCTTCTGCATTTCCACTAGCAGTGTCAAGATAGAATACTGTACCACCACCATTAGTCAAAGTAGTTGGGAAATAAGCAACACCGTCTTCGCAGAAAGGATCGTGAATAGAGAATCCAACTGAACCAAGGCTAAGCTCTGTGTAAGAAGGTAGGCCTGTTACAGGAGTAAGAGTTGCAGTTGAGCTCAAATCTAGGATAGCAAAACGTGTGTCGTAAAGTACTGTTTTGTGAGTTGTGTTATAACAGCCGTTGTAAGTTGCACCTCCTGAGATAGGGTAATCTTCATCCATTAAACGAAGTAGGAATTTTTGGCCGCTACCAGCGATGTGGAATACACGAGTAAATGTATAAGGCTTGCCATATTCACTCTCTATTAAAGACTCAATGTCAACTGTGCCGAAAGACGTGTCAAAACCTGTTGTTGAACCTGCGCTAATACGTTTTACTGAACCACCTTTTTCGCCCTTAACAACTTTAAGATCAGCCATTCTGTTTGAGTAAGTAGTTGTAGTTGAACCGTCATTAGTTACAGATGTGCTAGTGAAATATTGGTAGAAAGGAGAGTCTGTTTTACGTAGACCACCAGAAGAGAATACATATACATCACCATTATCATCAGTTGTAATAGAAGGACGTGGGTTTCTAACTCTACGGCACAAAGATGCACCCATATCATCTGTTGAGATAAGAGCTATACGGTTTGAAACATCAAAAGTAGATGTGCCCTTATGATAAACTGCAACATAACATTTATCAACCTCGATAGGGAAAGGAATACCACCCGATGGAGTATAAGCGTTAGACCATGTAGTTAGTCCGTCGTTAGCTGTAGTTTGTTCTACTTGGCTACCGTAACCATAAGCAATGTAATCGTCAAGTTTTGCACCAGCTCCCACAACACTCTCTAGTGTAGCTTGAAGCTGAGTACGATATTTCTCAACAGCCCATGGAATAGTGTACATAGGTACAACAGCAACATATACATACTCGCCCGACTCAGCAAAACCTGAGAATGTTACAGTCTCACCAGTACCTAGGTAGTTGTCTGCTGCAACGTATTGTGCTTGACGAGTATCAGAGAAAGAGTAACCAATATAGTAAGGCTCATATTCTCCTGCAAGAGACGAAACATTTACTGTACCTTCTGTAGTTTTGTAAGCATCTTTAACTGAGCTATTGCCTGAGTTGTAAAGAACATCCTCGTCTGCTTGTGTAGACTCAAACAAATCAGCCCATTTAACAGATGACACTGAGCGCACCTCGCCTGTAGAATAAGTAGTAGGAGCAAGGTGGATGAAACGTGAATCTGAAGCACCCCAAGCCTCATACTTAACAGTAGAGTAGTACTTAGTCATATCACAAGCAATACGTCCTGTGCTAGCGTTAAGATAGTAAGGATAGATAGCTGCTGGGTTAGAACCACCACCATCGGCTACTGTGTACATGTATTTGTTGTCAACTACTACATACTCAGTTAGTTTAGCTCCTTCGTAACCATTGTTTTCTACTGAAACGCTACCTGATTTAAGGTCATCGGCAGTAACATAGTAGTATGCAGTACCTACTTGGGTTGCAACTACATAAGATTCAACACTTTCAGAAACCTCGCCTGTCCATGTAGGAGTGTAGGTCATCTGCTCGTCTGTACAAGAGACGCAAAGAGCCCCTGCAGCAAGGAACATTGCCGCAAATTTTGTAAATTTTTTCATAGTTTTTTTAATTAATAATATTTGTTATTTGATTTTGTTAATATTAACTCTAAATTTTGCATAAAAAGCTCGGCCTGCTTTCTGCAAAGAGTAATTGTCATAAAGAGCAGTATCTAAAATATTCTTAGCCTCTAGCGTGATATTATAGGTGCCTCCCTTGAAGCTGTAACCCACCGAAACATTATGGGATAATTGTGTAGGTACATACATTTTATCTTCTTTATAGCCTATTGTCTCCCAGTATAAAGGGAACTCATATTGATAAAATATATCATAGGTTAATGTTATGGAATCGTCCTTGGCAAATACGTTGAAAAAATATCCTGCTGCGTCAGCATTAGCATACATATACGGAGTGTTTGGCAGTCTAAGACCGTAGGTTATAGTCGTGCCTCCCGATGATGTTAATCCTTCTTCGTTATTGCGTGGGCTGATGTTATTGAAAGTACCTCCTAAAGAGAAATATTTTGAATAATCATAACGCAAACCAATAGTGTAACCCTTGGTTTCTACCTTACCAAAGTTTTCGTAAGAAGCTGAACTAGTATTTCGAGCCTGGTCGCTAGATGTGCTTCGTTGTATGTAATCACGAGTGTCTCTATATATTAAAGCTCCGTCTAAAATTATGTTATGCTTGCCTAACTCTAATGCGTAGATTAAATTAAGATTAAAGTTGTGGCTTGTCTCAGGATTCAAATCAAAGGTTCCTTGCTCAAGGTCTCCGTCACCATAAATCTCGGTTGCTGTTGGCAGACGATAAGATTTCTCGTAAGAGAATTTTGCTTGCAGTCCTCGGATAATAAAATAACTCGCTGCTGTACCATAACCAACAGAAGTATCAGTATTAGTGTCTTTATAATATGTGTCACTACTCATTACAGTACCCTCGTTAGTCTGCAAATAATTCTTAGCAAAGGCTGTTGCGTCTAGCTTTTTGTTGGGTCTATAACGATATGATACACCTGTTATATGCTTGATATTATCTTGAGGGTAAGTCCACTCGCCATATAAGTTGGTGTCGCTATCTCGCGAGCGAGTTGTGCGCTTAGAGTTAGAGAAATTATGAGATACAGAGAACTGATGACTATCTAAATAAGAATATTTTAAACTTAAATTAGCTGCCCAACTGTTATTCTCCATTTGAGTATCTAGCCCCGAGAAAGCTGCGTTATATTTACTCTCGCCAAGCCAATCCCACTGATAGTTCTTGCCCTCATAGTTTGTTGTGTAGCCCTGAGTGAAACTAACCGAACCCTTAACGTCAAGTCCTTTGATGAATAATCCTTTTTTATCGTATTCTAGCGTTGGGCTATATGAATATCCTTTTCTGTATTTGTCGCCATAAACCACTATCTCGGTTGTACCTGTTTGGATATTATTATAATACTGAGAATAATTCATCTTTAAACTAAGAAGATCTGCCCAGCTCTTATTTGTTACCCCTACCGTTATTATCCCCGTTTCGTTGTGGTAAGAATCATTATAACGCTGAACTTTCATAGCGCCGACCCAGTTTTGAGCGCCTGTCTCAGAGTCAAGCAAGTAAACATCGCTAGGTGTAACCCAATAATTATTATCTGAGTAGTTTTGATAAAGATTTAAGTTAAGCATCAATCCAGAGTTGAACTGCTTGCCAATATTTAGATAGCTAGAATGAGTGTTAAACGAACCATAGCTATATGAGGCATCTACACTAAATCTGTTAGAGTGGCTCTTTTTGTTTGTGACAACATTTATAACTCCACCGATAGCGTCTGTGCCAAACTCTATGGGCACAACTCCACTGTAAACATCTATGCGTTCAGCAAAGTTGGCTGGCATATTACTTAGTGAAAACGAGGAATTAGTTTGGTCTAATAGTATGCCGTCGATAAATACTTTGACGTGATTGCCACTAAAGCCATTAAGCGATATCTTTGTGTCGCTACCAAGGCCTCCACTCTCGCGTATTTTCACTCCGTTGATTCTCTTTAGAGCATCAGAAACGCTTGCAGAAGTGTTTTTTATCTCCTCAAGAGATATTGACTGAACATTGTAAGAAGTCTTGTTAATGCGCGTGCTCTGGCTTTCGCCTTTGACTTCTATACGGTCTATCTCCATAGCAGATTCTGCAAGGCTGATTTTTAGGCGCACATTTTTTGAGTCAAGAATAACTTTTTGCTCATAATCTGTGTAGCCCACATAAGAAACCGTTAAAGTTCTCTCTCCTGAGGGAACTCTTAATTTAAAGCGACCTTTACTGTCGCTAAGCGTTGCATATTTAGAATTTTTATCAATAACTATTGTTGCAAATTCTAAAGGCGCGCCATCTTGTTGTGATGTGATTTCACCTGTTAATGTTGTAAATTTCTCGCTCTCCTGTCCACTTACTTTAAGCGCAAAAGCGCAGAAAGTTAAAATTGTAAAAAATACCCTCATACCTAAAAATTAATCCCTAACTAAAACTAATCTGCCCTTAACTTTAAGGTGATTTGTTCTGGCAACAAAGGTAGGGCAAGCAAAAACCCTGTACAATCGCTATAAATAGCTAAAATTTTTTAAAAAATAGCTAATCTTTGCTAACAATAAATAGGTAATCGCCCCCAGAGCGTGCTCTGGGGGCGATTAATAGAGTGATACTTAATATTTTGTAACTTGCTTATTTACAAGTTTTAATGTATCCGTAGTGAGAACCCCAACGCTCGAAAGCAGCTTTTTCAAGTTCTTCTTTAGCATCTGGGTGAGACACGCTAATTAAAAGTTTAGCACGTTCTTGGAAAGTTTTGCCGTAAAGGTTTACTGCGCCAAACTCTGTAACAAACCAGTGGATGTGAGAACGTGTAGTTACAACGCCTGCGCCAAGAGTAAGTGTTGGAGCGATTTTGCTAAGGCCTTTATTAGTTGTTGCAGGCATAGCAAGTATAGCTTTACCACCCTCAGAGCGAGATGCACCGTAGATAAAGTCTACCTGGCCACCAACGCCCGAATAGAACCTAGTGCCCAGAGAATCAGCGCATATTTGGCCTGTTAGATCGATTTGAAGAGCTGAGTTGATAGCTGTAACTTTAGGGTTTTTAGCTATGATGAAAGGGTCGTTTGTGTAACCTACGTCCATCATCAAAACCCCTGGGTTGTTGTCGATAAAGTCATAAACTTTTTGAGATCCCATAAGGAAAGTAGACACCATTTTGCCTTTGTCAATAGCTTTGTTGCGACCATTTATCACCCCTGCCTCAACAAGTGGAAGTACTCCGTCGGCAAACATTTCGGTGTGAATACCTAGGTCTTTGTGGCCACCAAGTTGAGCCAAAACTGCATTAGGAATAGCTCCGATACCCATTTGTAGGCATGCTCCGTCCTCGATAAGAGCAGCACAGTTTCTACCTATTGCTGTTTCAACCTCGTTAGGAGCTGTAAAGTGAGCTTCCTCCAATGGTTGGTCGTCTTGAACAAACAAATCAATTTGATCAACATGAATAAACGCATCACCAAAGGCACGAGGTACATATTTATTTACAACTGCGATAACAGTGTCAGCGCACTCAACAGCTGCAAGTGTAGCATCAACAGAAGTACCCAAAGAAACATAACCATGTTTATCTGGAGTAGACACTTGTATCATAGCCACATTACATGGAAGTGTGCCACTACGATAAAGTTTTTGAGTCTCGCTCAAAAAAACTGGGATATAGTCTGCATAACCACTTTGAGTTACTTTTCTAACATTGCCACCGACAAAGAAAGAGTCAAGTTGGAAAGTGCCTTCAAATTTTTCGTCAGCATAAGGTGCAGGACCTTCGGTGTGAAGGTGATGTATTCTAACGTGTTTGAATTCGCCATTTTCGCCACGCTCAACCATAGCTTTAATCAGGCATTGAGGTGCACTAGCAACTGAACTTAGGTGAATGTGATCGTGAGATTTAATTACTTTAACGGCTTCTTGTGCCGAGATAAATTTAATTTGATTGCTCATAATATTCTGTATTTTAGCTTTAGAAATCAATTAATTAAGCCACAAATATAATAATTTTTTTTTATTTACTGTTATTTTATGAACAGAAGAATAATTTTTTTAATTTCACACTTATTAATTACCTTTGTACTTGGACACTAAAATTGGCTTAAAAATGGCAAAAGTTAAAAAGGCATATTTCTGTAAAAACTGTGGCAATGAGGCTGCAAAATGGTTGGGGCAGTGCCCTGCGTGTGGAGCATGGAACTCATTTGCTGAAGAGATAATCTCTAAGGCAGAGGCTACGCCTAAGGCTGGGGGATTATTAATTTCTAGTTTGCGTAGCGAAAAACCTCAGAAAATCCAAGATATATCGCAAACCGAGTACCAAAGACAAGATTTAAATAACGGCGAGCTGAATCGTGTGTTAGGTGGGGGGCTTGTGCCAGGGTCTTTAGTGCTACTCGGTGGCGAGCCGGGCATAGGTAAATCTACGCTGAGTTTGCAGATAGCCTTAGGAAGTGAAAATCTTAAAACTTTGTATGTTTCGGGCGAGGAATCACCCCAACAAATTAAGATGAGGGCTAATAGGCTGAGCAGTAAAACGGGCGATAATTGTTTGGTTTACTGCGAGACTTTGCTCGAAAATATCATACTGCAAATCCAAGAAGTAAAACCAGATATTGTTATAGTTGACTCTATACAAACTATTTACACCGAACTTTTAGATTCTTCGCCAGGTAGCGTTTCGCAGATTCGTGAGTGCGCTGCATCACTACTAAAATATGCAAAATCTACGTCTACCTCTATATTTTTGATAGGTCACATTACCAAAGACGGTTCTATTGCTGGGCCCAAAATTTTGGAGCATATAGTCGATGTGGTTCTGCAATTTGAGGGTGATAATAATAATGTATATCGAATTTTAAGAAGCATAAAAAATCGTTTTGGGGCAACCTTTGAAATTGGCGTTTTTGAGATGCAAGACCAAGGATTAATTGAAGTACCTAATCCTTCGGAGATTTTATTGTCGCACTATGACGAGCCTCTGAGTGGTATAGCTGTGGGCTCTACGGTTGACGGAGCTAGGCCTTATTTGATTGAAACTCAGGCTCTTGTGAGTAATGCTGCCTATGGCACACCTCAGCGTAGTGCTACGGGCTTTGACTTAAAACGTTTGAATATGTTGCTTGCTGTGTTAGAAAAACGTGTGGGCATGAAAATGTATCAAAAAGACGTTTTTTTAAATTTTGCTGGAGGATTTAAAATTCAGGATACGGGGCTTGACTTGGCCGTTGTGGCAGCTATAATTTCCTCGTATTATGATAGGGCTATAGGCGAGGGCGTTGCTTTTTCGGCCGAACTTGGACTATCGGGCGAGGTGAGACCAGCCTCAAGGAGCGAGCAGAGGATAAGCGAGGCAGCAAGACTAGGCTTTAAAAAGATAATAGTGTCGGGATTTTTGAGCAAAAATAAGATAATAGCATCTAAAGACATAGAAATAGTATATATAAGTAGAATAGATGAGCTAGCTAGGGTAATGTTTTAAAAAAAATATTTATCTTTGCGTTTTCAACAACGAATATAATGAGCATAATAGAATTAAGCGAACAAGAACAAATACGCCGCAACTCATTACTTGAGCTACGTCGTTTAGGCATAGAGCCTTACCCAGCACACAAATTTGAAGTTAGTGCTACGGCAAAAATAATAACAGATGAATTTGATCCAGAAAAAGGTAACTTTGAAAAGGTAACTATCGCAGGACGTATCATGACACGTCGTATTATGGGTAGCGCATCATTTTTTGAAATTCAAGACCACACAGGTCGCATACAATGCTATATAAAACGTGATGATGTTTGCCCTGAGGGTGACACCACACTTTACAACACAGTATTCAAAAAATTGTTGGATATAGGTGATATTATAGGTGTTGAGGGCTATGCTTTTAGAACTCAAACTGGCGAGGTGTCTATTCACACTCAAAAATTTACTGTGCTTAGCAAATCGTTGCGCCCTCTGCCTATCGTTAAGGAAAAAGACGGCCAAACTTATGATGCTTTCACAGACCCTGAGGTGCGTTATCGCCAAAGATATGTTGACCTTGTTGTGAATCCTCAAATAAAAGATGTATTCTTAAAACGTGCTAAGATTATCGCTACTATGCGTGCTTTCTTTAACGAGCATGAATACACCGAGGTGGAAACTCCTATCTTGCAACCTATCCCTGGTGGAGCGTCGGCACGTCCGTTTATCACTCACCACAATGCCCTGGATATGCCTTTGTATTTGCGTATCGCTAATGAGCTTTACCTTAAAAAACTTATCGTAGGTGGTTTTGACGGTGTGTATGAATTTGCCAAAGATTTTAGAAACGAGGGTATGGACAGAACTCACAACCCTGAGTTTACTGTACTAGAAATATATTGCGCCTACAAAGATTACATCTGGATGATGAGCTTCGTAGAGCAAATGATAGAAAGAGTTGCTACGGCTTTGCATGGCAAAACTTTGCTGCCAGTTGGTGACAAAGAAATCAGCTTTGCAGCTCCTTTCAAACGCTTGTCTATGACAGATGCTATCAAAAATGAAACAGGGTTTGATATCACGGGCAAGAGCGAAGAAGAACTTTTTGCTGAATGTAAACGCCTGAATGTTGAGGTGGACGAAACCTTTGGTAAAGGCAAATTGATAGATGCTATCTTTGGCGAATTTTGCGAGCACAAATTAATCGAGCCAACTTTCATCACAGATTATCCTATTGATATGTCACCACTTTGTAAACGTCACCGTGACAATCCAGATTTAACTGAGCGTTTCGAGCTGTTTGTTAATGGTAAAGAATTATGTAATGCTTATTCTGAGCTTAACGACCCTATTGATCAGTTGGAGCGTTTTCAAGATCAACTTCGTTTGAGCGAAAAAGGCGACGACGAGGCTATGTTTATAGATATGGACTTTGTGCGTGCGCTTGAATATGGTATGCCAACTTGTTCGGGCATGGGTATAGGCATAGACCGTTTGACTATGTTTATGACTAATCAATCGTCTATCCAAGATGTGTTGTTCTTCCCTCAAATGAGACCAGAAAAAATAGCGTTAAACGACACAGCTGATAAATATGTGGCAGCTGGAGTAGCAGAGGAGTGGGTTGAAGTATTGCAAAAAATGGGCTTTAAAACTGTTGCTTCGCTTAAAGAAGCATCGGCAGGCAAACTTTTCAATGAGCTTTGTGGTTATAACAAGAAAAATAAATTAGGCCTAAAAAATCCAACGGCTGACGATGTAAAAGCTTGGGTTGAGTAGGGGAATGGCAATTTAATTTAATGAATTTATTTTTGTTAGATTAAATTACAAACAACGACAAGAAATACAAACAAAAAAATAAATTCATTAAAATAAATTATTATGAAAAGAAAGATCGTTGCAGGTAACTGGAAAATGAACACTACACCAGTAGAGGGTGTGGAATTAGTAAAACAAGTAATTGCTGGTAAAGGCGAAGTTTGCTCATCGGTAGAATTTATCGTTGGCGCTCCCTTCACTCACCTTTCAGAAGTAGTTAAAGCTACTCGTGGAACAGGTGTTGCTGTTGCTGCTCAAAACTGTGCTGCTGAAGAAAAAGGTGCTTACACAGGCGAAGTTTCAGCTAAAATGATTGCATCTCTAGGTGTTGAGTACGTGATTTTGGGTCACTCTGAGCGTCGTGAGTACTACGGTGAGACTAGCGAGACGCTTAACAAAAAAATGGCTATGGCTTATGCTAATTCTCTTAAACCTATCTATTGCATTGGCGAGGTATTGTCAGAGAGAGAGTCTGGTGAGTATTTCAATGTTGTGAAAGCACAAATCGAAGAAGTGGTTTTCAACCTTACAGCTGAGCAATATGCTGATGTTGTTATCGCTTACGAACCAGTTTGGGCTATCGGTACAGGTAAAACTGCTACTGCTGATCAAGCACAAGAAATCCAAAAATATATCCGTGAGGTATTAGCTTCTAAATTTGGTGAGGCTGCCTCTTCAACTCCTATCCTTTATGGTGGTAGCTGTAACGAGAACAACGCTCAAGAAATCTTCTCTAAAGAAGATGTTGACGGTGGTCTAATCGGTGGCGCGTCACTAGTTGCTGAGAAATTCCTAGCTATAGGTAAAGGTTTCTAAGCCGCCCTTAGTATAATAAAAAAGTAGCAGAGTGATTTTCACTCTGCTACTTTTTTATTATAAAGGAATTGAAAGATTCGCCCCGAAAGTTAATTTGTTGGTGTCGCTGGGGATGAAAAACCATAGGCCAAATTGAGATGTGGCCAGCGAGGGTGTTCTAAGTACATTTACATCAAAGATTAATTCTACGCCGTAAGATTGTAGATTATAGTATTTGTTACGGTTGCTCGATAGGGAGAAACGCGCAAAATCATAGCCAAGCGATGCGCTGATACGTTTGAAGTAAAGTATGGAATTTATACCTGCATCGGGATACCACAAAGGTAGCTTATAATTTACACTTGAGGCTAAATAGTTGGCTGGGTTAAAATCGTCGCTAGCACCTCGAGGCAAAAGTTCTTTTTGAGAGTAAGACCAATATTTAAACTCTTGGCGTTGAGCCGTGGCCTCTAGTTTTATGCCGTGATTCACCCAAAATCCAGGTACATAAGCACTCGCATAACCAGTATAAATATAGCTGAAATCCTTGCAGAAAGGGTTGGCCGTGTAATAAGCCCTGAGCGCATAACCCCAACGAGGTTGTAGGTCTTGAGTCGCCATGCGTGTTTGCTCTATGTATTGTAGCATCACAGTCATTTTCTGCATATTTTGCGTGATTGTGCCCGAGCGTTGAACAAACAACGTGTTGTCGTGATAAAATCCTACCGAGGGTTGAAGAAGGCGTATATGATAGCCTGTATTAAGGTAAATAGGCAAGTAAGCAGATGCCGTAACAGAGAGGAAACCACTAGATTTACCCCCAGGCATAGATGAGCTTCTAAGAGTTGAATCAGCATAATTATAACTCACGCGCCCTGATGAAGAATACTGAAAATCAGCAGAGAATTTTGGTGCTAGACCTCGGTAATCAAACCCAGTTTTGACGGTGTGCCCCATAGAAGTCCAGCCGTAACTTAGGTAGGCTGTGGCTGAGTTTAGTATGTTTTGCGACATTACGGTTGCACCTATATTTACGTCTATGGTGTTTTCGCTGAATATCGTGTTGGGGTTAAAGGCCAGGGGCGCCCAGCTGTGTATATTAAATAGGTGAGTGAGTTTGTCATAAGATTTTACTTTTATTTTTGTAGAATCGCTCACCGTTATGGTGTCCATGTTAGGCACATCCCATTTTTTGCGTGGTGGGTTCACCTTGTTGGTCGGTATTTTAGAGTAGAGCACTTGTTTTGTGGTGTCTACACTTTCGCTTGCTAATAAATAACCATCAAGGCTGTATTGAGTCGAGAATATTGTTTTATTATCTTTTGAGGCCATACCCTCAAAACTTCCATAGCGCGAAGTGCTGAGCTGATATTCTTTCTCAGTGAGTAAATCCAGCATGTGAACCTCGTCAAGACCCGAAGCTATGCTGTTGAAATATAGCTTGCCGTCCTTTGCTTTGAGCGACGAGAGACTAATGTAGGCAGCTGGTTTTACAACCGAAACCTCACCCTTGAAATCTAGGGAAATTATGCTCATGCCACTATCTTGCAGGGCTATTGCATAGAATTTTTGTGTTTGATTGTCAAAGCATAGTCCGTGCAGAGAAGTGTCGTTAGAAAATTCTCTGATTGTAGTGTCGGAGTTTAATAATCTTACGCTGTAACGTCCATTATAATCATAGTTTATGAAGGCTACTTCGCCGTCGCTAAGGCCTAGGGGGAACAGTGCTTGGCGCTCGTGTTTTATGGTTTTAGGTCTTTTGCTTTCTCTCGCGTCATAGTAACACAGTTGAGAATTTATCTTTTGATCCCAGAAACGACTAGGTCGGTATTCACTCCAAAAAACTCGGCCTAGTTCATCCATGGTAGGCTTACAACTTATTATGCCTGTGTGAAAAAGTGTTCTCTCTTCTAGTGTATTTATGTTTATCTCAACTAGGGCTGAGTAGCGTTTAAATGAGGTTTTCACAGCTAGTAGGGTGCTGTCTGTTAAGGGCATAGGACTGTTGTAAGTTGTAAAACTAGTATTTTTGAGCTCTAGGAGTGTGGCGCTATTTTCGTTTTGCCCTTCGCTTTGCCAATAAGTGTTTAGGTCTTTAAATGTGTCGTAAAAAATTTGTTTTGTTGAGGTGTTGTAGAATTTTTTGCGCGCTATTGTCGCTGGAGCAATGAAGAAGGGATATTTGCTACAATATTCCACTGTTTTATCCCAAAACTCTGGGCCATAGCGCTCGTTGGAGTAGGATACTAGTTGGTAGCCTATGTTGTAATGACTAGGCACATTATCTTTGTAAGAGCCGCAAAACCACTTGTCTATCTTGCTAGTTGGCAAGTTCAAAAGCTCGTCTATCGCAGCACGATATTCCATAGAAAATGAGGGTTGAAGTCCTCGGCCATATTCACTCATCTGGGTCTCGGCAAGCACAGCGTCACCCTCCATAAACCACAGCGAGAGTAGGGCAGCACCTATAAGCACACTTTGATCGCCTATGACATAACTAAGCCCCTTGATAAAGTGCTGATTGACGTTGTTAAACTGCACTGCGTGGCGATATTCGTGAGCTGCCAAGTGTTTTAACCAGGGCGAGCTGTAAGTCTCGATATCGGGAGGAAGGTTTATTTCCATACGCTTAGGGGCGTACATCATAAGTCCGTTTGATGACAGGTTTTGGGGCTGCATCAATATTGGAAAATTGCTGGCTGGGTGGGTGAATCCGTAGTTGATATAGGGGCGCAGGGTGTCTATATAATTCATATAGCGAGTAGCCTCGGAGAGATTTTCCTCAGCGAAAATATATTTGTTACCCTTGCTTTCGATTTGTTTCCACTTAATGGAGTGGGGCGCTGTACCCAGGTCAAAATACTGGCCAAGGCTTATCTTAGGCGTGAAGAAAATTAAGATAAGCGTCAGAAAAAAAGTAAGTTTTAAGGCTTGGTTTTTTTGCATTTTAGTTGCCAGCTTTTTTGGTTTGCGTGTAGCCTTCTTTTAGTAAAATTGCGAGTATCTTGTCACGGAAATCGCCTTGGATGATTATTTCAGAGTCCTTGGCACTTCCTCCAACACCACATTTGCTTTTTAGTAGGCTTGCCAAAGATTTTAAATCTTCGTCACTGCCCACAAAGCCTTTAACAAGAGTTACTTGTTTGCCTGCGCGTTGTTTTCTGTCTAGCCACACTCTGAGTTGTTGCTTGTTTTTTTCTATCGTTTGCTCGCTTTCGCTCTCCTGGTTTTGATAATTAAAGTCAGGATTTGTAGAATAAACTACATTTAGGCGAGATTTCCAGTCATTAGTACTCATAATATTCCTATATTTTAGTGACAAATTTATAATTTTTTTTTAAATTTGTGTTAATATGGATAAACGTTTTAAACATAGAGGTCGATTTTCTTGGCAAAAAGAGACTCCAAAACACGAATTTGTGGCTCAGCGACTGCCTACCGACAAAGGCAAACGTTTGGTGAAAGCCTATGTTGAGGGTTATGAGGATGTGGCTTTTTGGCGTGGAATCTTTGATGACTTTGAGAGTGACACCCTAACTTTTGAGGTGTCGGTACCCCCTCGTGAGGACTTGGCCAAGGGCAAAAAAGTCTTGCTTAAAATGTTGCCGTTTAGTTCGCACACCAACATCATGTGTGTGGATAGCGATTTTGATTATCTCTTTGATGATTTGACCGAGCAATCGGCTCTGCTCAATAGTTCGCAATTTATGTTTCACACCTATGCCTACGCCACCGAAAACTATGTTTGTTATGCGCCAACGCTGCATAATGTGTGTGTGAAGGCCACCAAGAATGATACCAGAATCTTTGATTTTGAGAAGTTCTTAGCTGAATATTCTACTATTATTTACCCCTTGTTTGTGTGGTATTGTTATTCGGCGCAAATGGATCAAAAAAAGGTTTTTACGCTTATAGATTTTAGAAGTAGTGTGAGGCTCAATTACTTGGAGGTAGAAAATAATGGTAGCGCAACTCTTTCATGGTTAAAACGCCAAGTTGCCAAAAGAGTTAAGAGCCTTGAATTTCATAATCCAAACTTAATTAGCGAGATAGAAAAATTTGGCAAACATCTTTCTACAAAAGAAATAACCCCCGAAAACACTTATCTGTTTATGCAGGGGCACACTCTTATGGAAAACGTGATACTCATTATGTTGAACGCCGTGTGTGATGAGCTCAAAAAAATGTCTAACCTGCGCATAGCCTGCTCAACCAAACAGGGCGTAGCTCTAAAAAATGAGATGAGTAATTACAACAATTCTCTGCGCAATGTGAGAGATATACTCCTAGATAATGAAAATTATAAGGAGTGTTTTCTGTATCAAAAACTCAAAGAAGATATTGAGCGTTATGTTGCTTCTATGTAGGAGAAACTAAGTGCAACTAGTCGAAGTTCTGCTTAACTAATTTACGCACAAATCCGTAGTTTTTCTGCATGAAATTTTGTATTTGACTCAAGGTGAGATTATTAGAATCTTTTTCTCTTAGTTTAATCATTTCTTGATTATATCTTTTAAGTTCGTTTCTTAATCGTAACAGCATTTTTCTCTCGTTGTACTCAGGTTTGCAGCTGTGACGGTATAACATAAGAGCCATCATCAGGTAGTACTGACGTAATTCGCTTGGTTCTAAATCATAAACTGTTTTTGTGATTAATTTAATTCTCTGCTCCATACTTTTGGTGTTTTAAAGGTTAATGGCTCAGCGAAAAAAAAGAGGTGATTTCGCTGACCTGTTACTCTACACCACGTAAGGCAGTGGACGCATTAACGTTCCACACAGGGGCAAAACCACCTATGTGGAATAAAGAGCAGAATATAGGTCTGTTCTTTAAATTAAGGTAGGCAATCCCACCTTACGTGAATATGTAGAGTATTACAAAGCTAAGAAAAAGAAATGAATTTCACAAATAGAACTCTTGCCTAAGTGTTGTTTATATGCTGACTTAGTGTTAGGCAATAGGGCTATTGTGGCACTAGAAACTGAAAACTAAAATAAATACTCCTTGCTAGGATTTAGATACATCTCGTCTATTATTCCGTCGGTTAGTCCCAAAACTGGTACATGAACATACTGTGAATGAACGGCGCTAGACACGGTCATGAAAATTTTGGCAGCTGGCACTATCACGTCGGCTCTGTCGGCTTTAAGTTTATACAACTCTTGTAATTGAGAAGAATCATATTTTTTTAACTCCTCATACAGCTCCTCTAACGAGGTGATAGGCATGGTTTGATTCTTGATATTTTTTCTTGGTGAGAGTTTGTATAAACGGTTGATATTGCCTCCCGAACCGACTATGTTTATGGTGTCTATGCCCTTGGAGATGCGTTTTAAATCTTGCTTTAGTTTGTCCCAAGTCTCTTGTTTTACTGCGCCACTTAGTATGCGCACTGTGCCTATATCATAGGACATTGAGTAAGAAAGTTTGCCTTTGTGCAGCAGGTTAATCTCTGTGCTACCACCACCAACGTCAACATAAATAAAGCTACCTTTCTTGTTCTTTTGACATTCTATATGGTTGCCGTAAATTATTTTGGCCTCTTCCATGCCTGAGATAAGGTCTATTTTGATTTTGGTACTCTCTTCCACTTTTTTAATTAGCGAGGCAGAGTTTTGGGCATCACGCATGGCCGAAGTTGCGCAGGCACGGTAATATTTCACATCGTAAATACGCATTAGGTGGTAAAAAGATTTCATCAGCCTAATTAGTTTCTTAGACTTTGAGTCTGAAATCTTGCCGTCAGCAAAAACATCAAAACCAAGACGTAGGGGCACGCGCACTAGTTGCTGTTTCTCCATTACTCCCTCGTCGCTCACACTTTTTATCAACAATCTAGCAGCGTTTGATCCTATATCTATAGCTGCGTAATTTACCTTACACATTTTCCTTTAAATAATATTCGTATAATTTCTCTTGAGAACGGAATTTTTCACTTTGGCCGTTATCATATATTTTATTTTCGCCTTTGGCCTCAACTATCCTTGCCTGAGAGTTATCCTTGAGCGCAAAATCAACTACTTGGATTAAATCTTGTTTAATCTGGGCGTCATACACAGGAGTGATAACCTCTATGCGTGAGTCAAGATTGCGCGTCATCCAATCGGCAGAACCCATAAAAACTTTCGCTTGGCCACCGTTGGCAAAAATAAAGATGCGTGAGTGTTCAAGATACCTATCTATAATACCGCGAATCTCTATGTTTTCGCTCAAAGCTCTAGCACCTGGTACGATAGAGCAGTTGCCCCTTACCACAAGTTCAATTTTCACCCCACATGAAGATGCCTCGTAGAGTTTTTTGATAAGATGTTGGTCAGTGATATGGTTGATTTTTATTTTTATGTAGGCCTCCTTGCCTGCAAGTTTATTTTTTATTTCCTGATTGATTAGGGCTATAAATTTAGCTCGCATCTCGTTGGGAGATACCAATAATTCTTTGAGTTTGAGAGGCAGGAAAGGCTTTTCTATAAACTCAAAAACGGCCATAACGTCTTTAACTATGTTTCTGTTGGCAGTCATTATCATGTAGTCGGTGTAGCTCTTGGCGTTGCCCTCGTGGAAGTTACCCGTGCTTACACATGCTATGTTTACACCAGTTTTCATGGTGATGTGAGTGATTTTTGAGTGGATTTTAAGACCTTTAACCCCGTAAATTACTTTCACGCCAGCCTCCTGCATTTTTCTAGACCAGTCTATGTTTGAGGCCTCGTCAAATCTGGCCAATAGCTCTATTATCACCGTAACTTTCTTGCCATTGCGCGCTGCGTTGATAAGTGCTTTGACAACTTTGCTGTCTTTGGCAAGGCGATAAAGTGTGGTGTGTATGCTGTGCACTTGGCTCGAGATAGCTGCCTGTTGCAACAAACGAATGTAGGCATCAAAGCTGTGATAAGGCACGTGGATATATTGGTCTTTTCGCTTGATTACATCTATCAAAGCGTTCTGCCCCATAAGTTCGCGCTTAGCCACTGGTGCCCATTTAGGGAACAATAAGTCAGCACGATTACAATTTGGAAAGCTAAAGAAATCCTTGTGATTGTGATACTTAGCTCCTGCAATCATGGTGCTCAGAGTCTCTAGGTTTAATATCTTGATAAGCCTGCGCAACATGTCTTTGGGCATGGCAGCGTCGTAGACCACCCTCATGGCATCACCTCGTTTACGGCTTTTAATCCCCTTGGTTATTTTTTGTAGCATGCTGGTTTTTGGGTCATCGTCTATCTCCATTTCAGCATCCTTGGTGAATTTAAAGCAGTGAGCCTCAAAATGAGTGTAGCCAAGACCCGAGAAGATAAAAGGCAAACAAAAACGAACCACATCATCTAAATATATAAGTGAACTAGTACCCTGGGCTGAGGGCAGTGTTAGAAATCTGCCTTGGGCTGCTACGGGTAATTCTATAATGGCGTATTTTGGTGCTTTAGTGTTGGCGTTATACATCTTGACAGCCATGTAAATATTCTCGTCATTTTCGCTAACTATGGATTTTATGGCCGAGAACCACACGGGGTAAACATAACCACGCAGTTTGTCGCTGTAAAAACTGCGTATGAAAAGCTCTTGCTCCTGGTTTAGCTTGGTTTCATCAATTATAAAGATGTTTTCCTTAGCTAGATCTTCTTGGACTTTTTCTATCGCAGCGTAATATTCTTTGGTATTCTTAGAGTTAATCTTGTTGATTTCCTTGATTAACTTTTCGGCCATTTCTTTTTCTTTTTTGGCCACTTTGTGAGTGTATTCAGTGATACGATTTTGGGTTGCGACCCTCACACGAAAAAACTCATCTAGGTTATTAGAATATATCCCTAGGAATTTCAGCCTTTCAAGCACAGGCACATCCTCGCGCATTGCTTCCTGCATAATGCGCCTATTGAAATGTAGCCAACTAATGTCTCTTGGCAGTAGATTGTCTTCTATGATTTTATTTGCTTTCATCTTTTTTGCTAAAATATTTTTATTTTTGCAAAGATACGCCTTAGATGTTACAATTATGTTACAGTTTTAATCTTTCTTAATCCAAAGGGCTGTAATTTCGGCTATAAATTGCTGATGAAGGGCTGAGTCTTTAACATAAAAAGCATTTTTTATATCCTCTTTATCTTCGCAAACTAAGCTATCTAAGCTTATTTCCGACACAAAAAGTTTGCGACACTCTATCACAACTTTCGCCTGCTCGTAGCTAACATTTTCGCTTGGTGTAAGCACAGGTTTTAGGCCTGCTTTTTGTATTTTATTAGAGTCTCTACCCGACTCTCTGCCACATATCATCATAGCATCTTTAAGCCCGTCCTCTAGTATGCTAACAGTAAAGTTATTAGATTGTTGCATAAATTCATAGGTGTAGCGATTGTCTCTTATGTAAGCCGTAAGAGTAGGTTTGTTCCATATAAAACCAATGGCGCCCCAACTAGCTGTTAGAGCGTTGAATTTTTCTTTAGTGCCTGCACCCACCAGCATCCAGTCCTCGCTGATAAGTTTTATGGTGTTTTCTTTTAAGTCTTTTACCTGGATTTTAGTGAAATTATCATCCCAACAAAAATCTTTATTTATCATCTGTTCCATGATGCAAAGGTAATAAATTTTTTACATCTTATCACCGTAAGCTAAGTCTCCAGCATCGCCTATGCCTGGGATTATATAGGATTTAACCGTTAATTCTTGGTCTACCGATGCGCTCCAGATAGTTGTTGTTGCGCTGTCGGTGTGACGACGTACGTATTCCACTCCCTCGGCGCTAGATATTACGGCTGCAACGTGGGTGTGTTTGGGCATGCCTGCTTTTTTGATTAGTGCATCATAGGCTACAACGAAGGAGTGACCCGTGGCCAACATTGGGTCGGCTATGATAAGTGTCTTACCAACCAAATCACCACATGATATGGAGTCTATATTTATATTAAAGGTTAAGTCCTTGCTGTATTTTCTATACGCAGAAATAAAGGCACTAGATGCCTTGTCAAAATAATTCAGAAAACCTTGGTGAAAAGGTATGCCGGCACGAAGTATCGTTGCAACAACTATATCGTCTTGCTCAAAAAGCTCTATCTCGGATATGCCAAGTGGGGTTTCTACCTGCTTTACTTTGTATTCTAGTGTCTTGCTTATTTCGTAAGCCATAATCTCGCCCACACGCTCTAGGTTGCGCCTAAATCTCATGCTGTCTTTTTGCACCTGAAAATCTCTCAGTTCGGCAACAAATTGATTCATGATTGTTTTTTGCTCGTCTAATATTCTTATCATAATTTACAAATTAAGGGTTTAATTGCTAAGATAAGAAAATTTTTTGAGATTTTGCGCTTTTTCAAGTCGAAAGTGAGTGAATAATAAGTATTTAGATGCAACGCTCTGATTTTCATTTAAAAACGGAGTTTACTTGAAGTAAATGAGTATTTTGATAAAAAAGCTAGAAGGCAGCAGATGAATGCTTATTAGTCGCTCTTTTAGTATAAGAAATTATTGAACGGATAACGCCCACTGTGTATCTC
>JAWXTK010000026.1:0-23175 GCA_044433645.1 Rikenellaceae bacterium
AACAAAAGATAGTGTTCTCCTTAAGATACTACAACGAACTAAGTTACAAGGAGATAGAAAAAATTACAGACACCTCTCAGAGTGCATTGAAAGTGTCTTACCATTTAGCAGAAAAAAAAATTAAAGAATATATATCATCGTTTTTATTATGATAAATCTTGAAGAAATAAAAAATAAACACACCTCAGCTTACAAAGTTCCCGAAGGATATTTTGAAGCCATGGAGGCTCGCATCCTACACAAAGCCAAGCGCGAAAAACGATTGAGACTCTCGCTAAAAATTGGCATAGTCTCTATCGCTGCGAGTTTTATTATAGGAATATTTACGCCCTGGCAACAAAGTCAGAAAATCAACTACGATCTGGATTACGTGCTCGAAAACGCCTCTAACGACGAGCTTGAGCAAATGATGGATTTAGTTTATATGGACCCTTTAAACATTTAATTATGAGATATCTAATTTTAGCAATGTTTACATTTTTGAGCATACAGGTAAGCTTTGCTCAAAATACTAATTTTAATGAATTACTCTTTGAGGCCAAGGCTCAGGAAATGAAAAAATCATTGGATATAAGCGATGAAAAGTTTAGTGATTTTCGCACAATTTACAAAAACTACGACACAGAAATCCTAAATGTGTACAAAAATTACAAGCCCAAAATGTCAACAAGCAAGGCGATAGAGGATGGCGTAGACACCCAAACGGCACTGGAAATTATTGACGTGCAATTTGCTAATGCAGACAGAATTTTAGAGATTAAAAACAAATATTTGCGCGAATTTTCTAAGGTGCTTTCAGGCACGCAATTAATAAAATTCTACCAAACTGAAAACTCTATACGCAACAAAACAAAACGCGAGTTTAACCAACGCAAAAAGGCTAAAACTGAGTAAAAATGAAAAAGATATTACTAACCTTATTAGCTCTAAGTGTATATTTCAACGCTCTGTCTTACAACGAGATAGACCGTATAATAGAGCAAAAAGCAAAACAAGAAAATCTCACGCTCTCGCCCCTATGCGATGATGCAACCTTTATTAGACGCGCCACATTAACCATAACAGGAAGACTACCTCTGTGGCAAAAAACCGAGGAATTTACAGCTAGCCGCGACACCAAAAAACGTGAAAAATTAATCAAAGAATTGCTAGCCTCTGAGCCTTACGTAGATTACCAAATCATGAAATGGGGCGACTTGTTTCGCATCAAATCTGAATTCCCTAGCAACATTTGGCCCAACGCTGTGCAGGCCTACAATAGGTGGATTAGAGAATACATCGCACCAAATGTTAGCTACGACAAAATGGTCTACGATTTATTGACCTCATCGGGTAGTAATTTTCGCTCGCCTGGGGTAAATTTCTTTCGCGCATTTCAAGATCGTGACCCCAAATTAATAGCTGACAATGTGTCTGTATTGTTCACTGGTGTGAGGACTGCACCTGATCAATACCAAGAATTTTTTACGCAATTAAAATACAAAAATACCAACGAGTGGAAGGAAGAAATAGTGTACGTTGACCTCGACCACAGACCTACCTCTATGCAAATTACCATGCCCGACGGCGAGATAATTAAGCTAAAACAAGGCGTTGATTACAGACAACTTTTTGCAAGTTGGTTATGCTCGCCCACAAACGATTTATTTGCAAAATCTATGGCCAACAGAGTGTGGTATTGGTTAATGGGGCGAGGAATCATAGACCCTGTGGATGATATTTCACAGCAAAACACGGCATCAAATCCTGAACTTTTGGCCTATTTAGAAAAAGAATTTATCACCTCGGGTTTCGACCTTAAAAAGTTGTTTTATCTTATACTTTCTTCGGATGCTTTCTCGCGCAGTTCTATCTCGGAGTGTGACAAAGAAAAAGGAGCTAAGTATTTTGCATACTACCCAACTATTAGGCTAAATTCTGAGCAACTACTTGATGCAATAAACGACGTGACGGGAGTTTTTGACACCTACATTAGCCGTGTGCCCGAGCCTTATTCTTACTTTCCCTCGGATATTCGTGCCGTGCAACTTGGAGATGGGACAGTAACCTCGGCAGCTATTGAGCTTTTTGGCCGACCTTCAAGAGATGTGTCTATGGAGAGCGATAGAAACAACGATTTAAATTCTAAGCAGGTGCTTTACCTATTAAATTCTGCAAAAATTCTACAAAAAATAAATTCAAGCGATAAGATAAAATTACTGCTCGAAGAAAAACTCACGCGCGAGGATTTAATTAAGCGCATCTACCTTATCATGCTCTCAAGAGAGGCCAGCGCAGAGGAAACCAAGCAAATTATAGCCGTGTGCGCAAGCACAAGAAACGACAAAACATTTGTAGGCGATTTAATTTGGGCACTTATCAACAGCTCCGAATTTTTGTTTAACCACTAAGAAAACCACGAACTATGAAAAAGATATTTTTTGCCCTAGCGCTTTGTTTATTTGCTCAAATAACTCTTGCGCAGAAAACATATATTGGTTACATTTTCCCCTCGGGAGGGCCACGTGGCAGCGAATTTATAATTGAAATAGGTGGTCAAAGCATACTTGGTAGCCAAACCGTTTTAGTGAGTGGCGAGGGCATCAAGGCCGAAATTATACCCGAAGACCCCAAAGAAATCGCCAAGAAAAAACAAGCTCAGAAAAAGAAAAAGAAAAACATATCTGACGAGGACAACCTGCAACTAGCTGACGCTATCAAGGTGAAAATCACCATAGACAAAACAGCTAGCCTTGGTATGCGCGATGTGAAAATACAAGCCCCCAACGGAACGATGTCCAACCGTCTATTCTTTGAAATAGGCCAATATCCTAACTTTGTAGAAACAGAATCAAACAGTTCTATTGAGAAGGCAAACCTTGTAGATGCTTTGCCCACGGTGCTAAACGGCCAAGTGGAGCGAGGAGGTAGAGACTTCTTCTGCTTTGAGGCTAAAAAGGGGCAAAGAATAGTTGCAAAGACTCTTGCGCGTAGGTTTGTGCCCTATTTAGCTGACGCAGTTCCAGGCTGGTTTCAGGCCGTTACTACAATTTATGATAGCGATTTCAAAGAGGTGGCTTATAGCGATGACTACAACTTAGTGGCCGACCCAACAATTATCTTTACACCCAAAAAAACAGGCAAATATTACCTGGAAATCAAAGATGCTATCTTCCGTGGACGTGCCGATTTTGTATATCGCATAGACTTGGGTGAGATACCTTTTGTAACCTCGATTTTCCCTTTGGGTTGGAGCGAGAAAAGCACCCAAGAGTTTGAAATCAAAGGAGAAAACCTAGCGAAAGAAAAAATCAAAATCAAAACACCAAAGGCTCAAGACAGATATTCGAGCTTTGTGGTAAACAAAAATAAACACGAGTCCAACGCCTTCACCCTGCAAATTAGCGACAAGAAAGAAGAGTTAATTGCAAAGGATTTAGGCGATGAAATTTCATCGGCAACGCCCCTTGTGGAAGACAAAATCGTAAATGCTCGCATAGAACACGAATACGACAAGGATTGGTATTACTTTGATGTGGACAAGAAAAACAGCACATGGAGTTTTGAAATTACAGCGCGCCGTTTGGGCTCATCGCTTGATGCTAAGATAACTATTATGGACGCACAAGGCGTGGTGGTCAAACAAGAAGATGACACCAACAACCCATCCGAGGGGATGATAACTCATCATGCAGATGCACTGCTGGTTCATAAATTTACAAAAATAGGGCGCTATTATATAAGAGTCACTGACACTCAGAACAAATTTGGAGATAACTATGCTTATCGCCTACACGCCTACCAATCTACCCCTGGATTCCGTTTAAGAATAGAACCCTCGGCTATATCTATACCCCAAGGTGGCAGTGCTCATTTCACCGTGTTCCCCGAAAGAGACAATGGATTTCGCCAAAGCATAGAGATTAAATCTGACAACCTACCCGAAGGATTTTCCCTCAGCAACGCAGTGATAAACCAAGGTGCAAAATCCTATAAAATGAGCATCACAGCGCCTGAAAATGCTCCTGTAGGCAAGGTTGATTTTTCGCTCTATGGTGAGTCTAAAAGCCGCAAAGGCGAAGTGACAAAAAGCGTAGCTCAACCTGTGGAGGCTATGTTGCAGGCCTTTTATATTACTCACCTTATACCCACCGATGAGTTTAGGGTTGACATTGCCCAAGCCGAGCCTTTCTCTTTGAGCGTGGATGATTGCAATGAGCTCCCTCTGCAACTTGATGCCACAAATAAAGTGAAGTTAAAAGTGAGAGTTAAACGCCAAGAGGGTTACACAGAACCCATACTTATAATGTATCGCTCAGGCATGAGTAAGGCCATATTTGCCGACCTAGTAACCGCAACTGCCGAAGATGAATTTGTAACCTTAGAAATAGAATGTGTAAAATGGTACAAGCCCAAAAGCGCATTAAATTGCAGCTTGTTGGGCACAGTCAAAGCCACCACTCAGGCCAAGGTTGCAGGGCAGAAAAGAAATAGTATAAGTGCAGCAGTAATGGTAGTGAGCCCCTATTTTCATTGTCTCACACCCATAACAGAAGACCCTAATAGGGTGGTAAAAAAGAAAGAGACAGAGAAAAATGATACCAATAAGTAGGTATTTTTAAAAAAAATTTGTTATTTTCCAATTATTTTTTACTAACTTGCATCAAAGAAACCGTTTTCAACAAAACACACTATTTTAAAAATGATAACTAAATGTTTTACTCCGGAGCTTAGCGCTTCGTTTAACCTAACGCTTAGCAACTTGCTGTCTCAAATTACCGACGTTGAGGGTATCACCCCTGTTCGTGTTACGTTTTTCTCTGATGCAGAACAAGACGAGGAACTAGAAGAAGAAAGACAGGCTGCTAGAGCTATCATCAATGACCACTTTGGTGACAGCATCCCTACATGGAACCTAATAGGTCAATCACCTATTTGTACTAATCACACAGACGGTGTGCCCGAGAAACATTTTCCTCTAGCTGCCGAAGTATCTTATTTGGAATGCGACAAAAAAGATATTTCATTTAGAATGTTTGAAAATAGGCCTTACGTTGTAACAGAATTAGACGGGGTAAAAAAACTTTACGTATCTGGCATACGCAACAATTACACTTACGATGTAATAGAGCAATGCGAAGAAACTTTCGCTAAGATGCACCGTCTACTTAAACTAGAGCAGATGCCTATTAACTCCATCGTTCGTCAATGGAACTACGTGCGCAAGATAGTTGGTGTGGTTGGAGAATTTCAAAATTATCAACAATTCAACGATGCTCGTAGTTATTTCTACGATCAAACCCAGTGGCCAGAAGGCTATCCTGCAGCAACGGGCATAGGCGTTATTTGTGGTAAAATATCTGTTGACTTTGATGCTGCCACGGGTCTTGACAATGTGAAAGCCATAGACAACTTACTTCAAGTTGCAGCTCACGTTTATTCGCAAGAAGTTCTTATCGGCAAACAAACCGTACACAAAAGAACACCTAAGTTTGAGCGTGCAAAAATAGCTGGTGACACACTTTACATCTCAGGCACAGCATCTATTCGTGGCGAAGATTCAATAGGCTGGGATGATATAGACAAACAAACTATTGTGACGCTTGAAAACATAGAACACCTAGTTGAGCAAGCAGGCACCAAGCCTATGGAGGCCATGAGAGCCTACATCAAAAGACCAGAACTAGTAGCTCCAGCTCGCAAAATCATCGAAGAGCGCTACCCCGACATTGAGGCAGTGTACGTTATCAGCGATGTTTGCCGTGACGAACTATTAATAGAGATAGAAGCCCTGGCTTACAAGGCATAAGCTTTAAGTTAAAAATAATAAAAGGTAGTTAAAATTTTGATAATTTTAACTACCTTTGTCGTACAATATTATATAACTCAGTAATATGAAGACATTTTTACAAAGAACCCTTACCCTTATTTTCCTTGCACTAAGTTGCCAAATATCTTTGGCCCAAAACATGAGTGTAGCATCTTTTACCTTTGAAGAAAAGGATATGGATGCGCGTGTAAATGAGCCAAAATACGACCAAAACGGAAGAAAAGCAGCCCTAATTAAATTAGAATCTATCGAAAAAGGATTTTTCTTTGACGTGGGTCAATTAGGTGTTGTTGCCGTAGTTGACAAGACAGCCCAAACATGGGTTTATGTACCTCACGGAGTTATTAGAATGGAGATTCAGCATGCTCAGCTAGGCACGCTAAAATATGAGTTTCCCATAGCAATCAAAGAGGCCTCGGTCTATCGCATGAAACTAACCTCAGAGAAAGTACTAACCATAGTAGAACAAAGCGCCGGAGGTCATTACCTGCAACTAAAAGTCTCGCCTCAAGATGCCGATGCCTCGCTTATCATAGACAACGACCCAGCCAGAGTGATAACAAACGGCGAAATAGGCGTATTCCTGCCCTTTGGCGAGCACACCTTCACCATAGAATCTTCGCTTTACAAAACAGTTACTCAGCAGATAAACATGGCAAATGAGGCAGTTGTAAGAAGTATTAACCTAGAGGCTAACTTTGGATATTTAACCATAAATTCTACCCCTTCGGCCAAGATTACCCTCAACGGCATCACCATAGGCAACACGCCCTACACCTCAGACAAATTGCCTCTGGGTCAATATAATATAGTATTATCTGCACCCGACCATGAGACCCTCAAAGAAACTATCACTCTTAGTGTAGGTGGCCAGACAGAGGGCATATCAAGAAAACTTGCGTCATTTTTAAGCCAAGTCACAATATCATCAATAGACCCTAAGGCTCAAATCTACGTAAATAACGAGCTTAAAGGAACAAATAACTGGATAGGTATGCTCCTGCCAGGAATCTACGAAGTTAAAGCCAGCAAAGCAGGCTGTCGCAGCACAGTAAAATCTCTGACGGTGCAAAGAGATAAAACTCACGTGCTAAACCTAGATCCACCAACGCCTATGTATGGCACATTAAATGTCAACACTTCGCAACTTGATGTTAATGTTTCAATCGACGGAGTGCAAGTGGGCAAAGCACCAAATATTTTCTCAAACATCCTTGAGGGCAGTCACACTGTGCGCTGTTCAAAACAGGGTTATGAGTCTTATGAAACACAAGTTAGCGTGCAGGAAGGCAAAGTATTTACGCTAAATATGCCCTCGCTAACTCCCATAAAAGTCACTGCCAGCACACCTAGCTCAACATCTAGCTACACAAGTTCAGCAAATAGTAGCGCCATGCAAACTAATCTGCCAACAAAACTATTCACCAAGGAAATATACGAGGCCAGTGGCTCACCCACAGTCTGCACCATACCTCACGGCTACACTGCCATAGACAAAAAAGCTTTTTATGATAGTAAAGTGACTAAAGTTTACATACCAAACTCTGTGGTTGAGATAGGCGAGCAGGCCTTTATGTTTTGCCGTGGGCTGAAAACTATAGATTTGCCAAACTCCGTAAAAACAATAGGCTCGCAGGCATTCTCCTACTCAAAATTAGAGTCTATCACCTTGCCTAATTCAGTTCTTCACATCAAAGAAAGAGCATTTTCGCCTTGTAATCAGCTATCATATATTTCTATTCCTAGCTCGGTGTTAACAATAGAGGGAGGTGCATTTTGCATAGACCTAGATGCCAAAAAAGGTGAGCCAACAGTTATTATTAACAACAGAAATTTTGTGTACGAAAACGGCATGCTACTCAACACTGCCAAGACCTATTTAAACTCTCTTGTTTATACTTATGGCAAACTGCAAATACCTAATGGTGTGCAGGTTATAGAAGATTACGCTTGTTGGACAACAGACAAACTTGTGCAAGTTGATATATCATCGTCGGTTAAAAAAATCAATAGATTCTCATTCTTCTTGTGCAAAAACCTACTGTCAGTACACATTCCTAACAATGTAAAAACGCTAGGCTACGGAGCTTTTTACCACTCAAGCCGTGAGCCTAAAATGATAGTTGAAATCTCAAAATCTAGCCCAATATACAGCCAAGTGAAAAGGGGATAAGGATTACACCATAAAATAATTAAAAAACCCTGCAAGAGCATCTTGCAGGGTTTTTTATTATCAAAATGATATCTTTTAGATATGTTTGTTTGTGATAAGATATTCAGCGATTTGAACTGCATTAAGTGCTGCTCCTTTTTTGATTTGATCGCTAACACACCAGAAACTTAGGCCGTTAGGGTTAGACAAATCTGCTTTGATACGTCCAACATGAACTGGGTCTTTACCTTGCAAGAAAAGTGGCATAGGATACTCTTTTTTGCTAGTATCATCCATTAGAACCACACCCTCAGCGTTAGCGAAAGCCTCTCTAGCCATTTCTACGCTCACTGGAGTTTCAGTTTCTAACCACACACTCTCAGAGTGAGCACGCATAACTGGAACACGAACACACATAGCACTAACTTCTATGTCTGAGTGCATGATTTTTTTAGTCTCGTGATACATTTTCATTTCCTCTTTAGTGTAGCCATTTTCCATGAAAACATCTACGTGAGGAATCACATTATATGCTAGTTGATAAGCAAATTTCTCAACAGTTGGCTCTTGGCCATGACCAATTTCTTTGTATTGATTAACAAGCTCGTCCATAGCCGATGCACCTGCGCCACTGGCTGCTTGATAAGTTGAGCAGTGAACACGTTTGATGTGTGAAAGATTTTCTATGGCTTTAAGTGCTACAACAAGTTGGATAGTTGTACAGTTTGGGTTTGCGATAATACCACGCGCTGGGCTGATAGCATCAGTTGGGTTAACCTCAGGCACTACCAAAGGCACATCAGCATCCATACGGAAAGCCGACGAGTTGTCTATCATCAGTGCGCCATATTTAGTAATGGTTTTTTCAAATTCCACAGAAGTTCCTGCTCCTGCCGAAGTGAAAGCTATATCTACACCTTTGAAATCATCATTATGAGCAAGTAATTTAATTTCATACTCTTTGCCCATAAAAGTAATTTTGCTACCTGCGCTACGTGCAGAACCAAATAATACCAACTCATCAAAAGGGAAATTTCTTTCCTCTAAAACGCGTAAGAACTCTTGACCAACAGCTCCACTAACGCCTACAATTGCAATTTTCATAACAGTTAATTAAATATTTATTTTGTTTTATATTTTTTAAAAGAAAAATTCATCTTCATCATTATCACTCTCAAGGGTCTGCCTAGTAGCCTGCTCAATTTCTTCTTTGCAGTCATACACGGGCGTACCCACTGGGATATCAAATTTATCAGCTCGCTTAACATCAAGTTTATCATTTGCATAAACTCTTTTCATAAACCCAGCATAAATCGGCATGGCAAGCACCGAACCCTCGGCCTTATCTATATGCACCGACCTATCCTCACAGCCTACCCATACGCCAGCCACAAGCTTAGGTGCTATACCCATAAACCACGTGTCTGAACTATTTTGTGTAGTACCTGTTTTACCACCTATATCATTATAAAATCCGTACATCCATCTTAGTCTGGCTGCCGTACCCACATCAACCACATTTTTTAGCATTCCTATCATAGTATAAGAACTCTGCTCACTAATCACATCCGAAGTGGTAACTGGCACACTAGAGACTAAATTACCCTGCCTATCCTCTATACGAGTGACAAAAACCGGCGTTGTATGCACCCCACGATTTACGTAAGTACAGTAGGCCTCAACCATTTCATAAAGCGATACATCGGGCGTACCTAAACACATAGCATAGGCTGGATAGATATAGCTCGAAATGCCAAGTTTATGTATGAAGTCAGCCACGGCAGCTGGTTGTTTAGCTTGCTTCATTATCCACGACGAATAATTATTACGGCTCTTAGCCAAGCCCCACTGAAGTGGTTTCATCGTACCGTCGTAAACATCTGCGTTACCCGACTCACGTGGTTGCCAAGCATCTCCCGTGTCGGTTTCTATCGTTGTTGGCAGGTTAGGCACCATAGTACATGGGCTGTAACCAAGCTGGTCGATAGCAAAGGTGTAGATAAAAGGTTTTATCGTTGAGCCTACTTGTCGTTTGCCCTGGCGCGCCATATCATACTTAAAGTGCACAAAGTTTGTACCCCCTACATAGGCTCTAACCCCACCAGATAAAGGATCCATAGCAACCAGCGATGCTCTGAGCATACGTTTGTAATACAGCAAAGAATCGTTTGGCGAAAGCAGTGTATCTACATCACCTCGGTTATAGGTAAAAATTTTCATCTTAGAAGGTTTATTAAACACCTCCGTGATATATTCCTCGCTTTTACCTGATTTCTTAAGACCACGATATCTATCCGTATTCCTCATCGCGCTCTGCATTATGCGAGCTATACCTGCCGAGTCTACATCATTAAAGATAGTAGAATCGGGATGATATTGTTTCTCCATCATGGGTTGAACCACTTTAGAGATATGTTCCTGCACTGCCTCCTCGGCATATTTCTGCATAGAAGAGTTAATGGTTGTATAAATTTTAAGCCCGTCGCGATAGATATTATATTTTGTGCCGTCGGCCTTAAAATTTTTGTTACACCAGCCATAAATTGGGTCTTCCTCCCATTGTTTTTTAGCCTCATTATAGTCCCACGCAGAGTTATACGCACTTCTTTTAGGCTCACTAGCTGTCATAACCCCACGCAACATTTCACGGAAATAAGTCCCTGCTCCCTGCAAGTGAGAGATAGGCGTGAAATCTAGTCCCAAAGGCATATTTTGCAGAGAATCACTCACCTCAGCTGTCAAATAACCATTAGCCTGCATACGTGAAATAACAGTATTACGTCTAGCCAGCGCGTTTTTAGGATTTCTCACAGGGCTGTATCTAGTAGGTGCGTTCACAACACCAACCAAAAGGGCTGCCTGCTCAACTTTAAGCATGTCGGGGGTAGTATTAAAGAAGGTTGTTGACGCAGATTTTATCCCAAAAGCATTGCTGCCATAGGCCACCGTATTTAGGTACATGGCTACGATTTCGTCCTTAGTATAATTATGCTCTAGTTTGATTGCTGTTATCCACTCCTTAAGTTTTTGAGTGACTAATTTTGCAGCTCTTGATACAGGATTTGTATAAACATTTTCGTCTCTAGGAAACAGATTTTTAGCTAGCTGCTGAGTTATGGTACTACCACCCCCCTGGCTTCTATTGCCCATAGCAAGGGTTTTCACACCCACCCTAGCAAGTGAAATAAAGTCTATACCCGAGTGAGAATAAAACCTAACATCCTCAGTTGAGACCAAGGCTGCGACAAGATTAACCGATAAATCAGAATACTCAACATGAGACCTATTCTCCAAAAAGAACGAACCAATCAACTTACCATCCTCAGAAAAAATCTCAGTTGCAAGGTCGCTATTAGGATTTTCAAGCTCCTCAAATGTAGGCAAGTCACCAAAATAGCCCGTAGAAGTGAGGGTTATCAACACACCCAAAAGCACAAAAGGCAAAGCAAAAAGCACCCAGAAAATTCTTATCAGGCGCTTAAATTTGTCTTTCTTCTCTACTTTCTTCTTGGTTTTTTCCTCGACTTTTTTTCCCATTATTTTATTCAAAATCTAGTTCTATTGCTTTTTTTAGTTTGCCTAGTAGTGGGTTTTTCTCTAACAAAAACTTTAACTTATCGTCCACCTTAATTGGTGCAAATCCCTCTAGTTTCTCAACCACCTCAATATCCAATTCAACACGTCCTTCAGCTGTTGAAATCTCACTCATAAGCATCAGCACCTCGGTTTGATTTCTAATAATCTCCTCTTTTAGCGCATCGCTAGGCACTGTTATTTTAATCCTCGCACCCTTAATGCTCATTTCACTAAAGGCTATGCCTAGTCGTGGTCTTTGCTTAGTGAGCGTTTCTATGAATTTATCCTTAGCTGCGAGTAATTTTTCTTCTATCCTCTCATCAACTTTAACATCTTTTTCTTCTTGCTTAGCACTATCCTCTTTATCCGGAGTTTGTTTTTTGGAAGATAGTATCTCAGCTATTGACAGTCCCGACACGGACTTTGCCTTGCTTGGCTGAGGCTCAGCTTTTAGCTTAGTCTCTGGAATTGCTTGCTGCACAGTGGGGTTTTCAGGCTCAGGGTTTTCTTTAACCTGTTTTTTAGGCTCAGAGGCTTGAACCTTTACAAGTTCTGGAAGCTCAAAAGTTTCGGTTAAGGTGTCACTATTTTTTTTTTGACCGAGCCTACATAATTTCATTAGACCCAGTTCTATATTTAATCTCTGATTGCTAGCTACTCTCAGCGTGCCGTCTATGCTCGTGAGCAAGGATATGGCCGAGAATAAAAAACCAGTATCCATCTTACCAGCCTGCACTTTATACCTATCGAGCAATCCTCCCGTTAGCTCCAACAACGAAATAGTATGCTCAGATTTAGCCATTAACAAATCTCTAAAGTGAGAATTTAGCCCCGTTAAAAATATCTGAGGCGAAAAACCTTTGCTTAGAACCTCGTCAAAATTTGTGAGTGCCTTAGGATAATCGCCCTCAAAAAGCAGGTCGGTTAGCGAGAAATAAGTGTCATAATCCAACACGTTCATCGCAGCTGCAACACTCTTATAATCAAGCGCGTTACCACAAAAAGAAACAGCTTTATCAAACATCGAAAGCGCATCACGCATACCTCCGTCAGCCTTAGAAGCTATTAAGTTAAGGGACTCATCATCACAACTAACTCCTTCTTTATCAGCTATATATCTTAAATACGAAACTCCGTCCTCAACTCTTATACGATTGAAATCAAAGATTTGACAACGCGAAAGAATAGTTGGGATGATTTTATGTTTCTCAGTAGTTGCAAGAATAAAAATTGCGTGCTTAGGTGGCTCTTCAAGCGTTTTTAAGAAAGCATTGAAGGCCTGAGACGATAACATGTGAACCTCATCTATGATGTACACACTGTAACGACCTATTTGTGGTGGGATGCGCACTTGCTCGGTAAGAGTACGTATATCATCCACCGAATTATTTGATGCAGCATCTAGTTCATGAATATTAAACGAACGCGATTCATTGAATCCACGGCACGAGTCACACTCATTACAAGCCTCATTATCTTTGGGCGAAAGGCAGTTAATAGCCTTAGCAAAGATACGTGCGCAAGTGGTTTTACCAACCCCACGAGGCCCACAAAACAGATAAGCATGAGATAACTGCCCTCTAGCGATAGCGTTTACTAAGGTAGAAGTAATATGACTCTGACCAACAACAGAAGCGAAGGTGGCAGGGCGATATTTACGGGCTGATACTACAAAATTATCCATTTCTCTTTATATAAATAGGTGTGCAAAGATAAACAATAAACTCTAGTTTTCCAAGAAAAGTTTTTCTAACTCCTCAAAACTCATCTTAATTATTTCACAATGCCCAATTTTGCATGGAATAATCACATCTATGCTCGCCTGATCTTTCTTTTTGTCCGAACGCATAGCTTTGAGCAGCGTGCGTTTATCTATACTGCATTCTGTTGGCAGATTCATGTTTTTGATAGAGCGAATTATGCGCTCCTGGTCTTCTTTTGAGAGTTTTCCAAGCCCACAAGCCACCTCCGAGGCCATAACCATGCCTATGGCAACTGCCTCACCATGAAGAAAATCCGAAGTGCTTTTCTCTACGGCATGGGCAAAAGTGTGACCTAGGTTAAGTTTTTTACGCTCACCCATTTCTTTTTCGTCCATTTCCACTACCCTGGCTTTAACTTTCACAGAATCTGTGATTACTTCTCTAAGGATTTCTTTGTTAGAATATAGTTCAGCGAAAGATGTATTTTCAAATTTCTCAAATAGATTTTTATCAGCAATAATTCCTGCTTTTATTATTTCTGAAATACCTGCTTTGACCTCACGCTCAGGCAGAGTTGACAGCATGGATGTGTCGCAAAGCACAAAATCAGGTTGATTGAAAGTGCCCACCATATTTTTGTAACCTCCAACATTGCATCCGTTCTTACCTCCCACGCTAGCATCAACCTGAGCAAGCAGCGAAGTTGCTACAAATCCAAAGCCTAAACCACGCATATAAGTAGATGCTACAAAACCTGTTATGTCGGTGACTATTCCACCACCTATTCCCACGATGTAAGAGTGACGATCTACACCCATTTCTATTAATTGGTTGTAAATTTCATCTATTGTGAGCAAAGTTTTGTTAGTTTCGCCTAATCCGATAACAATATATTCATATTTTTCTATCAGTGGTCTGTAAAGACGATGAAGATTAGAATCTGTGATTACAACTATCTTATTATCAGGAAGATAGCTATCAAGTTCTTGTATCACATCACCTATGCAAACCTTAGAAGTTGTGCGATGTGGGCGAGGTATTTCAATAATTTCTTTCATCTGTTTTGTATTATAATGCACAAAGATATGAAATCTTTGTTAACTTTGCGCCAAGAAAAAATATTTTAACTATGCAAAAATTACGCAACATTGCGATTATCGCCCACGTTGACCACGGAAAAACTACTCTAGTAGACAAAATGATAGAGCAGGGCCAACTGCTTCGTGAGGGTACAAATACCTCGGGCGAACTTATTATGGATAACAACGATTTGGAACGTGAGCGTGGTATCACTATCCTATCTAAAAATGTATCTGTAATTTACAAAGGATATAAAATCAACATTATTGATACTCCAGGTCACAGTGACTTTGGTGGTGAGGTTGAGCGTGTGCTTAACATGTGTGATGGGGTTCTACTTTTGGTAGATGCTTTTGAGGGTACTATGCCTCAAACACGTTTTGTGCTTCAAAAAGCTTTGGCTTTGGGCAAAAAACCTATTGTTGTTGTTAACAAGGTAGACAAACCTAACTGTCGTCCTGAGGATGTTCATGAGGAAGTTTTCGACCTTATGTTCACGCTTGAGGCTAGCGAAGAGCAACTTGATTTTAGAACTATTTATGGTAGTGCTAAACAAGGCTGGATGTCTCACCTATGGAACGAGCCAACGGATAATATCACTCCTTTATTGGATGTAATTATAGATGATATACCTGAGCCTGAGCAAGTTGAGGGCACTCCTCAAATGCTTATTACTTCACTAGAATACTCTTCTTATGTAGGACGTATCGCAGTGGGTAAACTAACTCGTGGCACACTTAAAACAGGCATGAACGTAACTCTAGCTAAGCGTGACGGAGTTACTTTAGTAAAAACTAAGATTAAAGAACTTATGGTTTTTGAAGGTCTTGGCAAAGCTAAAGTTGACGAGGTTAAATGTGGCGAGATTTGCGCGCTTGTAGGTATAGAAGGCTTTGAGATTGGTGATACTATCTGTGACTGGGACAACCCAGAACCACTAGAGCCTATCGCAGTTGACGAACCAACTATGAGCATGTTGTTTACTATCAATGACTCACCTTTCTTTGGTAAGGACGGTAAATTTGTAACTTCACGCCACCTAAAAGATCGTTTGGACAAAGAGCTTGAGAAAAATCTTGCACTTAGAGTTCAACCAGGAGAGACAGCCGAGAGTTTCATAGTTTTCGGACGTGGTGTACTTCACTTATCAGTTCTTATCGAAACTATGCGTCGCGAGGGTTACGAGCTTCAAGTTGGTCAACCTCAAGTAATTATCAAAGAAGTTGACGGCGTAAAATGCGAGCCAGTCGAGGAACTTACCATAGACCTTCCAGAGGATGTTTCGGGTCGTGCTATTGAGCTTGCAACTAAGCGTAAAGGTGTTCTTTTGAACATGACTTCACACAGCGAGCGTACTCGTCTAGAGTTTGAGATTCCTTCGCGTGGTATCATAGGTCTTCGTAGCAACTTGCTGACTGCAACTGCTGGCGAGGCTATTATGACTCACCGTCTTAAAGGTTTTGAGCCTTACAAAGGTGAGATTGAAATGCGTACTAATGGTTCACTTATTGCAATGGAAACTGGTAACGCCTTTGCGTATGCTATCAATAAATTGCAAGATAGAGGTAAATTCTTTGTGTCTCCACAAGAGGATATTTACGAAGGTCAGGTTGTAGGCGAAAGCTCACGTGCCGACGATATCGTAATCAACCTAACTAAGAGCAAGAAACTTACAAATATGCGTGCGAGTGGTTCGGACGACAAAGTCAGCATCACGCCAGCTATCGTATTCTCACTAGAGGAAGCACTTGAGTACATCAAAGATGATGAGTACGTAGAGGTTACGCCTAAAAGCATGCGTCTAAGAAAAATCTACTTGGACGAAAACGAAAGAAAACGTCGTTCAAAAAAATAAAAAATGGACATAGCTCAGAGCAAACGTAAAGAAAACATAGCAGAATATATCCTTTATCTATGGCAGTTAGAGGATATACTTCGCGCTTTGCAATTTAGCCCCGAGGCTATTTACTCTCAGCTAGTTAGCCCACGTGTGGGTGATGACGAGCAGCGCAAACAAGATATATTTTTGTGGTACATGGAACTCACAAACCTTCTTCGCGAGGAGGGCAAAGAGCAAGTAGGCCACTTAAATCACACCTTGCACCTTATCAATGATTTGCAGGATCTTCACAACAGATTAATGACTCTTCCCGTAGGTGAAAATTACCGTAAAATCTACGCAAGCGCATCAATAGAGCTGCCAAAATTAAAAGAAGGTCTGGGCAAAAAAGAAATGGGCGATATAGAAATTTGTTTCAGAGCTTTATACGCCGTAGTGCTTTATCGCATCAAGGGCGATGAGAGCAAACAAAAAGATATAGAAGACGTAATAAGTCTTATTTCACCCCTGGTAGCCGAGCTAGCCACAATCTTCAAAAAAGCCGAGTTAGGCGAGATAGATTTGTTTAAAGAGGAGTAAATTTACCAATTTTTTTGAAGGACGTTGCATCATTACGCTTTAATTTAGCAATATCCTCTTTTGCTCTATCAGACAAAACAAGTGTGTACATATCTTTAAAGCATCTCTAAAAAATTAGCAATCTCATCTTCTCCTTTAAGGGTTGTTGCTCTGCCCTCCTCAATCTGTTTGAGAGACGCAGCGATTTTTTCTATGAAATCACTTTTACTCATGAGCGTATCATCCTCAGAGACAGGTGAAATTTTATAACTTTTATTACCCTTTCTCTGAACTATAATTTCTTCGCCACTATCAACTCTATCGAAGTAGCTTTTTTGATTTGCACGAAACTCTCTTGAACTAATAACTAACATAGCTGTATTATTTTTATATAATTATCTAAGTGTAATACTCAAAGTGTGTACCAATTTTGTACAAAAATAAGCATTTTATATTATAACACAAAGTAAATCAGCAATATTGTAAAGTTTTGTGGGCAAATTAATCTTTTATATCTAAAGCAACGGGGCAATGATCCGACCCCTCAACCTCAGGCATAATATAAGCATCGGTAATACTAGATAATAAAGCCTCGCTAGCTAAAAAGTAGTCGATACGCCAGCCCACATTCTTGGCTCTAGCTCCACCACGATAGCTCCACCACGAATAAGCACCTAAAGTGTCAGGATGTAAATGTCTGAAAGTATCTACAAGACCACCTTGTGTGAATCTATCCATGCCGTCTATTTCTTCCTGCATGTAACCTGCTGATTTATTGTAATTTGCCTTGGGTCTTGCCAAGTCTACGGCACGGTGTGCAACATTAAAATCGCCACATACGACAACAGGTTTAGTCTGCTCCAAAGATTTTAGGTAATCAAAAAACGCCTTGTCCCAACTTTGGCGATATCCCAAGCGCAAAAGCTCACTACCAGAATTTGGCACGTAAACATCCACCAAAAAAAACTTCTCAAATTCCACACACGTCACCCTGCCCTCATTATCATGCTCACTCACGCCTATGCCATAGCTCACACTTAGAGGCTCAGTTTTAGTCAAAATCGCTGTGCCTGAGTAACCCTTACGCTCGGCCGAGTTCATATAAATTTTATATTCGGGAAAATCTTTTAAACTCTCGCGAACTTGCTCGTCCTGCGCCTTAGTTTCCTGCAAACACAACACATCTGGATTTATAGCCGATATTTTTTCACGGAAATTTTTGCTTATTGCCGAACGTATGCCGTTAACGTTCCAAGATACTAGTTTCATATATTAGCCTGGGTTTTGAATAAGGGGAATTTATTATTTTCCTGTCAGTTTTATCAATTCCCCATATCAAAAACTCAGGCTATTACTTATTTTACATAGTGCACTCTTTCGGGTTTCCATTTGTCTTTGACAACAGCCTCAACATTTGCATAACCCAACATAATAATATTTAAGGGCACTAAATTATCAGGTATTCCCACTAACTCGCGCACCATACCAACTCTCTGCTCACGAGGATGAACCCCACACCACACTGAGCCTAGGCCCATAGCATTAGATGCAAGAAGTATATTTTCGGATGCAGCCGAACAATCTTGCACCCAATACAGGGGCAGCGACTGAAAACTTAGCTCAGGCACACCACACACGATAATCGCCAAGGAAGAAAGTTCGTTCATGGGCGTCATGCTCTTAGACACCTTGCTAAACTGTTTGATAATAGAGGTGTCGCTCACAACAAAAAATTCCCAAGGTTGGCTATTGCCTGCCGTTGGTGCCGACATGGCTGCTTTGAGCAAAATTTCTATTTTGTCGTTCTCTATTTTTTTATCGCTGTAACTTCTAATACTGCTACGCGAGAAGATATTTTCTAAAGCCACTGTCTCAGAGTCCACAACAGAGACATTCTCCGTTGGCAAAGATAAATCCTTTAACGACAATATTACCAAGGCCATGGCGAGCAAAAGCGCAATTATTTTCCAGCTATTTTTCATGCGATTGTTATGTAAATTTGTTTTTTTACAAAAGTATAAAATTATTTCCTATCTTTGTGCCCAAATAAAAAATAATAAATATGATAACAGTATCAAACGTAGAAGTTCAGTTTGGGAAAAGGGTGCTTTTCAGAGATGTTAATTTTAAATTTACCCACGGCAACTGCTATGGCGTAATTGGCGCAAACGGCGCAGGAAAATCAACTTTTCTCAAAGTTTTAAGTGGCGAAGTGGAATGTTCTAAAGGCAATGTGACTTTCGGACCTAACGAAAGACTTTCAGTGCTAAAACAAGATCACCACGAATATGATGATTTCACAGTTTTGGATACTGTATTGCAGGGTCACACTGTATTGTGGGACATAATGAAACAAAAAGATGCTATCTACGCCAAAGAAGATTTCACGGACGAAGATGGCGAAAAAGCAGCTGATTTAGAAATGCAATTCGCAGAACTTGACGGATGGAATGCCGAAAGTGAAGCAGAAATGCTACTAAGTGGTCTGGGCATCAAAGAGAACAAACACCACACCACAATGAGCGAACTAAATGCTAAAGAAAAAGTTGTGGTACTTCTAGCGCAGGCTCTGTTTGGCAAGCCCGATAACTTGCTTCTTGATGAGCCTACCAATGACTTGGACGTTAACACTATCATGTGGCTAGAGAACTATCTTGCTAACTACGAGAGCACAGTTTTGGTAGTATCTCACGACCGTCACTTCCTTGATGCAGTCAGCACACATATATTAGATATAGATTATAGCGAAATAAATCTTTTCTCGGGTAACTACAGTTTCTGGTATCAATCTAGCCAGCTAGCTCAACGCCAACAAGCTCAACAAAACAAAAAAGCTGAAGAAAAGAAAAAAGAACTTTTGGAATTTATCCAACGTTTTAGTGCCAACGTTGCAAAATCTAAACAAGCAACATCGCGCCGTAAAATGCTTGAGCGTTTAAATATCGAGGAAATCAAACCTTCGATGCGTAAATACCCAGGTATTATTTTCACCATGTCGCGCGAACCAGGAACTAATATTATAGAGGTTGAAAATCTTAGCAAAACCGTAACTGGCGAGACTCTATTCTCTAACATAAACTTCACCATAGCCAAAGAAGACAAGGTAACTTTCATCTCGCGCGAGCCTAGAGTTGTAACTGCACTTTTAGAGATAATCTCAGGCAACGACACTGCCGACACGGGCACAGTAAACTGGGGGGTGACTATTAATAAAGCATACTTGCCACTAAACAACCACCCTTTCTTTGAGAACAAAATGCCTATCATGGATTGGCTTGGTCAATATTCATCTGACACCACGGAATTATTCCTAAGAGGCTACCTTGGTAAAATGTTATTTGCTCGCGAGGATGTTTACAAGGCTGTAAATGTGCTTTCGGGAGGCGAAAAAATGCGTTGTATGATAGCAAAAATGATGATAGAAGAGCCTAATACTATAATTCTTGATTCACCAACCAACCACCTTGATATGGAAAGCATACAAGCGTTTAATAATGGTTTGATTAACTATAAAGGTGTGGTTTTAATGACTTCTCATGACCACGAATTTATCAACTCAGTGTCAAACAGAATCATAGAAATCGGTCCTAAAGGTATGATAGATAAGTACACAACTTACGATGAATACCTTGATAATGAAGCAGTTAAGCTAGCTCTTGAGAAAATATACTAGAGACTTCTTAGCGCGAGGCCACTAGCAAATTACAACCCCTAATCTCGCTATGCTCATTGCGACCTAGGATGCTAAATGTGCCGTCCTTAAAAACACGTCCTATATCCTGCGTTTGAATAAAAGCGCAGGAATATATATTCGCCAAATCTATAATATTCACTCCCCCACGAGTGCTTTCACCTATAGCAAAGGGGTTGTTCAAATCACGTATCAAAATTTTCATCCACCCTGGCGCGCGAAAAATTCCACCACCAAAAGAATATGCCTGCGAAGTAAGTTCGGCCATGCCATATTCTGAATGTATGCTCTCGCACCCAAAGCCCGAGGTTAGGATAGCGTGAAATTCATCCTTAGATAATTCCTCACGCCTACCTTTCATGCCTCCAGTTTCCATAATTATGGTATTTTCCCCAGCCACCTTACCTGGATACTGCTCGGCCAAATCCCACAGCGCATAACTCACCCCGAGCAAGATTTTAGGCGCACTATCCGAGGCCATATCCTCTATCAAAGCCTGGTAATTATCAAGATAAAATCCTCCCCTGCCATACTTATTTTGCTTAATCAAACTATCAACCATATACACCAGCGACGAACCTTCTCTCTCCAGATAATTTGGCAACAGACCATAGATACTAACATCTCGAGGCGAAGAATAAAAAATCTCAAAGGCGCGCAAAAACGCTTTTTCATAAATTTCTGTGTGAGCCATGTAATGTTTTGAGGGGTTAGCTCCCCCGGTATTACTGCTGGTAAAGATGATTTCAGGCTCGCTCTTAGAGCAATATATTTTGTGCGTTTTAAATAATTCTATGGGCAAAAAAGGTATATCATTAAGCGTTTTTACGCTCTCGACATCTACGCCCAACAAGGCAATATAATCTCTATAAGGCACACAGTTTTCGGCCTGAAATTTAAACAATCTCAGGGCATAGTCCTCAAACGAGGCACTATCAACACTTAATATCTCATCTATGCTAAACACCTATCCCTCAAGAATATAACGCTCGCAATCAAGGGCAGCTATGCATCCACTTCCCGCAGCCGTTATGGCCTGCTGATAAACTGGATCTTTCACATCGCCAGCTGCAAAAACTCCCTCAATATTGGTTTTTGAACAGCCTGGCTGAGTTTTGATATAACCCTCATCATCAAGTTCGATTTGCCCTTTAAAAATTGCTGTATTAGGCTCGTGACCTATGCCTAAAAAGAAGCCCGAGATGTCTATGGTTTTCTCCGATGCGTCAACGTTATTTGTCAAAATTGCGCCTGTTAAACCGTCCTCAGTACCCACGATTTCTTTGGTAGAATAGTTATAAAGAATTTCTATATTTTCGATTTTCGACACACGCTCCTGCATAGCTTTTGAGGCTCTAAGCACGTCACGGCGCACAATTAAATACACTTTATTACACAAATTCGCAAGGTAAGTAGCCTCCTCAATAGCAGTGTCACCACCTCCCACGACGGCAACATCTTTTTTGCGAAAGAAAAATCCGTCGCACGTTGCACACGCCGAAACGCCAAGACCCTTAAACTTATCCTCCGAGGGCAGGCCAAGATATTTTGCCTTAGCACCGGTAGAAATAATCACTGTCTCGGCCAATAATTCTGTGCTCTCGTCCACTATAACTTTGAATGGACGACAAGAAAAATCAACCTTAGTCACCACCCCATAACGCACGTCAGCCCCAAAGCGCAAGGCTTGTTTTTTAAGATCGTCCATCATAGCAAAGCCCGAGATTCCTTCGGGATAACCGGGGAAATTATCAATTTCTGTTGTTGTAGTTAATTGACCTCCAGGTTCCATGCCCTCGTAAAGCACGGGCGAAAGGTTAGCGCGCGAAGCATATATAGCTGCAGTGAAACCTGCTGGGCCGCTGCCGATAATTAGGCATTTTATTTGTGTATTATCCATAGCATGTAATTTTTATTTAGTTACAAAGGTATATTATTTTTTAATAAATTAAAACAATTAAAAATATGCGAGCACTAAAATTCTTTGTCATTGCCCTTTGCGCATCCCTCAGCTCGTGCATGGTTCAACCACGCGCCAGCCACCGAGCAAAACTCAAGCACAAACACTACACCAAACCCATGAAAGGCTATACCAAGACCCCAATAATAGTCACCAAGCCGTCTAAGAAATAGGACTGACTAATAAGCATTCATCTGCTCTCTTCAAAGCACAAAGGGAGTAACCAACAATGTTAGTTACTCCCTTTGTGTAAAAAAATTGAATAATTAAATATCGTCCTGAATTTTACTTTTTTCTTCCACCGATTTTAACTTTCTATTAATTTCATCTTCATAAGCAAATATTATTGATGCTGTTGTTCCTATTGCCACAGATATAGTTCCCTGCGCCATCGTCCAGAAACTCATATAATTACATTTATCCACCTTAATAGCTGTCATTTCATAACCGTCGCCTTCATAATATGGTTTTGAAAAGAACTCAAATGAGTTAGTAGGGTTGCCATACTTAGTAGTAAACTGTGTTTTAAATGAGTTATAATCTCCTTTAATTGAATGCCAGCCACTAGATTTAGGTAAAAATACTGCAACTTTCCATACTTGTTTTGTTTTAGGGGAACATATTACAAACACCTCGCAAGCCTTGCCAACAAATTGCCCTGTAAGTACACAAGCATTATCATTTAGATTTACAGTTTTTTTCTTAAAACCAGACGATTCTAGCTTTGCAACAAATGAATCAATATGCCCTGAGATTGGAATACCTTTAAATTCCATATGTTCTTGAGCTTGAACAAAAACAGCACT
>JAWXTK010000027.1:0-17717 GCA_044433645.1 Rikenellaceae bacterium
TCAAAAAACAAAGCTATAAGAGTTGATGTGCTTTACACTAATAACGGTGGAGCTAACGATGAGGAATGGTTTAGAATCAAGGATGTAAAATTCGCTAATGGTCGTGCTGAGTGTACTTTGCCTGAGGATGCTACTCATTATTTGTGGGGATTGGTTGATGATGCTAACTTCTATTATAGCTATCCAGATATGGGCGCAGCTAAAGACTTTAGTGTTAAAAAAGGCACTAAGTTCTCAAGCAAAGCCTTAAAAGTTAAAGAAAATGAATTTTAGAGTTAAAGAAAACTATCCGTGTTTAATCACGCTTTTGCCGTGCGTGACTTTTATTAGTTGCTCGCAGTTGGAGAATAGTGTCACTAGTGCAGGTAGTTTGAAAAACTCTAAGGCTAATATTATTTTTATTTTTGCTGATGATTGGGGTTATGGAGATCTCTCGGCTCATGGTCATAGTGAGCTGAGAACTCCTAATTTAGATAAGATGATAAGCGAGGGCATGGATTTTAAACAATTTAATGTTTGTAGTCCAGTGAGCTCTTCGTCGAGGGTGGGGGTTATTACGGGTAATTTTCCCTCTAGGCATGGTATTCATCAACAATTATCAACTTTAGAAACAAATAAATCTAGGTGTATGCCGCATTGGCTATCAAATGATGCTGATATGGTATTGCTACCCAGGCTTTTACAGAGCGCAGGTTACAAAACGGCACACTACGGTAAGTGGCATTTGACTAGCAACCATGCTGTGGATATTGCTCCTATTCCTAAAGACTATGGTTATGATGATGCCATAGTGTATAACGGAGGTGGTGCGCAGGTAGAGGATGGACCTGTGGGTTACGAATCATCTGTTTGGACAGAGTATTGTGTGGACTATACCATAGATTTTATAGAGAAAAATAAGGCTAATCCTTTCTTTGTGAATCTGTGGATACACGAATCTCATCAAGACATACAGCCAACACCTCTAATGCGCGAACAATACCCTAATACAGCTGAGCCTTATCAATCATATTATTCTGTGATTACTTCGGCTGATAGTCATATAGGGCGTTTAATGGATTACTTAAAAGAGGCTGGTTTAGATGAAAATACCTTGGTGATTTTCTCCTCAGACAATGGACCAGAGACCCCTGATGATGGTGATAACTGGACCTCGCGAGGACAAACAGCAGGTCTAAGAGGACAGAAACGTAGCTTGTATGAGGGAGGCGTGAAAGTGCCTTTTATAGTCTATATGCCAGGGACAGTACCCAAGGGTAAGGTTAATGATGTTACTCAGTTTGCTGCAGTGGATTTACTGCCTACCTTTGCTAGTATTGCAGGTGTAGATTTACCTGATGATTATGAGTGCGACGGCGAGGATGTATTAGATTTGTTTGAAAATAAATCTTTTGAGAAAACCAAACCTGTGTTGCAATATTGGCAGGGATTATCTGATACAGATACTTGGCCTAGACTCTCGGCTAAGGATAATACATATAAATTGGTTAGTGATGAATATGAGGAAATGTTTATGGGAGGAACAACCAAACTTTATAATCACTTAAATGATTGGGGTGAGGATGTGAATTTGCTAGAGGATACAACTAACCCTAGTTATGATAAATATTTAAGCAAGGCACAGGAATTATATGGTTTAGTTCAAACTTATTACAATGAGATAGACTTTGAATATTGGGGAACAACTTGGCACGAAGAAAATCCTTAGATGATGAGAAAAATAGTTTACATATTAGTTAATTGTTTGCTTTGTTTAGCTTGCCAAAAAGAGTTAAGTGTAAGTGATGATGTTTTTATCTCTATTGATAATGTTGCTAGTTTGAGTGATTTTTCTCAGTATTCTTATCCTGAGATGGAAAATACGTGGATAATTACAGACCAAGAGGCAAGTTTAGAGTCTTTACAGGGGCTTTGCTCTGCGCTAAAGGCTGCTCAAGATAGAGAGATAAGTTTAGAGTTTGTAAATTTGGTGGAGTTTCCTAGTTCTATAAGTTTTGAAATTGCTCCCTTTAGAGACATTGTTTCTTTGGTTAGTGTGTCTTTGCCTAAAGCAACAAGCATAGGTAGCTGGGTGTTTTTTGAGAGTAATTCTCTACGAGAAATATATGCACCTAAGCTTAATTATGTAGGGGAGTATGCTTTTTACAATAACCAGAATCTTGAGAACATAGTTTGTTCTTCTGTGCTTAGTGTGGGAGATTATGCTTTTTATTTGTGCTCAAACTTAGCGAGTGTATACCCACTAGAACAAGAGATTACTAGCTCTAGTGAGACAATAGGCTGTTATGCGTTTTATGAATGTGATTCGTTGAGACAGTTTCCTATGTGGTCGGTGAGTGAAGTGGGCGAGGCTTCGTTTTATGGGTGTAATGTGTTGAGTGATTTAAACTTTTTGTCGCTCAGCAAAATGGGAGAAAAGGCTTTTTATAATTGTTATGCTTTATCAGAAATTATTTTGCCTATGTTGTCTGTATTGCCCAATAGTGCTTTTAGAGGATGCTCATCTTTAATTAGTGTTGTGGCAGGGATGTGTGGTGAACTTCACTATGATGCTTTGACAAAGTGTAAAAATCTTACTACTTTGGAGCTATCAACATCGCTTAATGCTTTGCTTAGTTATGTAGACGAGGGATGTTTTACGGGATCTAATACCCAAACTAAACCTTCGTCTATAAGTCTTAGCTTAGGTGCTTATAGTAAAGATTTTACGGTTGTAGACAAACAACTAGATTGTGGTGATTATAGTATTGTTTTTAAGGAGATTCTACTAAAATAAATATAAATGAGAAAAGGAATAATATATATATTTGCTTTACTTTTGGGCGTTTTACTCTCGTGTACAACAGAGGAAGTAGTGTATAGACAGCTTAATATTTACCCTGAACTTGCTAGTTTTGGTGGTATAGTGCGTGAGAGGATGTATTACAGTGGTGATGATTCATGTCCCTACGTAGCAGTGCCTTACTTAAACGACTCAGAGCAAATAATCGAAGTAGAAATCAATAATAGTTATCCCTCCTCATCCTCTATTATGGTATCAAACAGTGCGCAAACCCTAGAAAAGGGTGAGGGTGAGTTGAAAGTTCCAATTTATGGTAGCCTAGATGATGCCAATGCTAGTTTTAGCCTTGATTTTGATATTATTGCCTATGGTAGTTATTCTTGGAATGTTTGCTTAGATGATATTGAGGTTTATGCTAAGGATTATCTTTTGCCCGATATTGAGCTTGAGATTATCTCTCAGCCTAGTATAGTTAGAGGAGTGAGTCTTAAACAAGCGCAAATAGAGCTAAGCTATAATAATGGATTTGCTAGAGAAGGTGATTTTAGTTTTGAGATTCAAGATGCCGTGGGTTTGAGCATAGCTTCGCTCTCTGAGGTAGAACTAGTAAATAATGCTCAAAAGACAACTCTAAGTTTTGATATTGAGGGCGAATATAACGGTGATTTATCACTACTTAACTTTACGGTGAAATTTACTACCACCCAAACTCAAGTGTTTAGTGTGGTGGGCGAGTTAGAGGTTAAAGATGCGAGTGAGTTAGTGTTTGAAACTCTTACTAGTTCTGTGGATTTAGAGCAAGCGCGAAGCCTTGATAACGAGTATCTTATCTTGTCGTATAAGGGTGGAGACAATAGATTAATTACTCTGGGCGCAGAGTTTGAATCGGGCTTTGGACTTAGTGCAATAAGCTCTAAGGAATATGCTCTTGAGAGCGATGAGGGTAAGATTTATTTGTATTTTAACTCAGAATCTCCTTTGCTTTCTGGGCAGATGAAAGTTGATATTCAGTATTCGGGTGAGGCTGTGGAGTCTAATCAGAGTGAAACTTTTGAAATAGAAGTGGCAGAGAAAACGCCAGATATTTTGATAAGCGAGATAAGATTATTAGGCTCTATAATTGAAGGTGGTGTGCAGGATGATGACTTTATTTTAGAGGTAGATTACTCTAATGGTACACAGGGCAAAGAACTATTTGTTGAGGCTCTTTCGCAGTGCTTTGATTATGATAGCGAAGCCTTGGCTGAGGTGTCTAGTTTTCTTATTAAGGAGCAGAGCGCTACGGCTAGGTTTAATTTAGGCTCTGATGTGATTTTAAATAGCAAAAATATCAGCTCGTCAACAGGCCTAAGTGAGCAAAATATTGTTTTAGTTAATTTAAATTATAATAAATCCTCGTTAGATGAGCAGCAAAGCGAGCAAATAAATTTCTCGGGTCTGATTTTTAATAAACTTCCTTATTACACTATCACGCTAGCTAACGGCCAGCTGTGGTTAGATAGAAATTTGGGGGCAAGTAGCATAGAGCCTAGTGATGAATACGCCTCAAGCGTTGGTTGTGAGTATAATTGGAAGGCTTATGGAGATTTTTATCAGCGAGGTCGCTCAACGGGACTTAAACTAAAAGTTGATAGTAATAATCCTTATGCAGCTAACTCGCTCCAGAGCTATACAAAACCTTATTTAGACCCTACAAGTGGCGATTGGGAAGATGGTTATTGGACTAATCCTTCAACTGATGATTTGGCTGTGCCTACATATTCATCGGGCTATGAAACCACGCTAGATAATATGTGGAATAGCGAGAATGGAGGTGAGAATAATCCCTGCCCCGAAGGTTATAGATTACCCACTCTCTCTCAGGTGCAGAGTATGTTTATTACCGTGAGTGGTGTGGATTATTCACAATCCACGGTTAGCTCGTTAAATAAATTAATTACTAAGATGAACTTTGCTTATTCTGGCTATATTCATCATATAGGACTTGTTAATTCAACGCTGTATTACAGCTCGAATGCAGACGCATTTTATAATTCTCATAATTACAGAGGCTCGCAAGGTGGTGTAGGTATGATAGTTAACGGTAATAATGATGTTATTTTGCCTTATTGGAAAGGCGAGGGTGGTTTCACTCTGGGTGATTTAAGTAACCCTGAGAGCGTGGGTGAAATTGCAATTTTAACTTGTGATTACTTAACTACCACAGCTAGCACTTATGTGCAAACAGTAGTTGGTAAAGCAAGTGGCGAGATTGCAAACCAAACTATGAGATATGAGAGAGCAATGCCTGTTAGATGTTTATTAAATAAATAATGAGCTATGAGATATTTGTTAATTATATTTTCTTTGTTGCTGCTCTCGTGTGAGAGCGAAGAAATAGTTGAGTTTGTAACCAACGGCGAAAAGTATGAGGACACTGAGCTAGATTTGAGCTATGCCCCTGAGTGTTACCCAGTCTTTTCGTGGGATAAAGTGCCTTTGAATGGTCACTTTAGCAAGGATACTGATAACTTTACAGACGAGGAGGCTGAGTTTATCGCCAACACTTACAGCTTTGTGACTTTAGAAAAAAATCAAGGTAACCCAGATGTGGGGGCTGATATTGAGACTCCTAAGGATGCTGCCTTGATTAAACAATATAATTCTGATTGTAAGGTGCTATTGTATTGGAACACTCGTAATGATTATGGTGATATGTGGTCTACGGGTTCAAATTTAATTTATAACCCTACGACCAAGGATACAGCCTCGGCTAAGAATTTTGAGTGGATACTCTATGACGGAGTTACCTATTATAATGATGGAACGGATTATCGCCATAGGTTTGATCCTAGAAACGAAGAAATGAGCCTGTGGTGGACTTCTGTTGCTGTGGATATGATAGCTGAGCATAGCTCGCTTGACGGAATTTTTGCAGACGGTGTTATGAGCTATGTTGAAAGTAGCTCTACTGTTATGACGCGCCTAGATACTTATTATGGCGCAGGGCAGGGTGATGCTTACCGTTATGAAGGGCTAGATATGTTAGGTAATGTTACCTCTAGTTATAATAATCAAAATCTTGTAATTGCTAATTGTATTCGTGCTCAGCGTAGTGCCTTGCCTGATAGCGAGGGTAGAGACGGATTCTTAGGTCTTGATTATTGTCACGGAGGTATGTTAGAGCATTTTGCTTGCCCAGGTACAGCCTCTTATACTAAAGATTATATACTCCAAGATATAGAGTATATAGAAACAGCCTCATCCATAGGCAAAATCACTGTGGTGAAGGGCTGGCCTAGATATAAATGGACAGATGATATATTAGACACAATGAGCGATGCTGAAAAAGAGGCTATGCTTAGAGAAGATATAGTTTTCCCATTGGCTTGCTACTTACTAGGGGCAGGTGAGTACAGTTACTTTGCTTACTCGTGGGGCTATCGTATGGAGCACGGTTGGATGTATGACTATGAAGAATTTAATAAACCCCTGGGTGCTCCTCAGGGTGCTAAGGTAAAGGTTAAACCTGGCGATAGTAGTAGTTATGAGTACACTCGCGAGTTTGAACATGCTCACGTTTGGGTTGATATTGAGAGCTTCACAGCCGAAATAACTTGGTTGTAAATACAAAACTTTAAAATGTTTTTATGAGATTAAATTTAATTGCTTTTTTCACACTCATTTTATGTAGTGTAAATCTTTTTGCTCAAAAGCCAACAGAGGCCTATCCCGATTTTTCGTGGGATAAAGTGTCGGTTTGCATACACCTGGGCAAGAGTACAGATGATTTTACGGCTAAGGAAACGAAATTTCTTTCGAGATTTCCCATAGTGTGCTTAGAAAAAAATCAAGGCCTTAATAAACACGGAGCCATGGAACTTGGCACTATTGCAGCTGGTAAAGCTATTAAAGAGTATAACCCAGATACAAAAATCTTATTTTACTTTAATAGCTGTATAGATTTTGGCGAAATGTATATGACAGGTTATATGCTCAGCGATGATGCTAACCCAGATTGGGCTGTTAAAAGCCTTAATGGCGAGTATGTGTTAATTAGAAACAGAACCAACAGACGTATGTATGATTATTCAAACGATAATATGCGCGAATGGTGGGTTTCGACAGCGAGAAAATGGACTAGAAATAAATATATAGACGGTGTGTTTATAGATGCAATTCCAAAGTATGCAGCATCAACACCAACGCGTAAAAAACAATGGGGCGAGGAGAAATTTAATGCTATTTACGCAGGTCTTCACTCAGCTTTAAGTGAGCTAAAAACCGAGCTTAATGGCGAAAAACTTATGATAGGTAATTTTTTAAGAGGAAACGAGAAAATTATGCCTGATATGGGAACTCACTTCCATGACTACACCGACGGAGGTATGATAGAACATTTGGGTATTTTAACCTGTTCGCCAAAAGAGCATATCGCAAAGGATATAGAGCTAATTCAGGATGCAGCCAAAAGAAAGAAAATTGTAGTTGTAAAAGCATGGCCTACTTTTAACTTTATGGAGATGGGAGATATGAAAAACAAATCTCAGAAGGTAAAAGAGACAAAAGCAAGGGAGGATATAGTCTTTCCGTTGGCGTGTTTTTTAGTTGGAGCAGGTGAGTGGGCTTATTTCTGCTATTCGTGGGGCTACGAACACACCCAAGGGGGTTTGGTTGATTACGCTGAGTATAATAAACCTTTGGGTAAACCCTTAGGCGATGCCGTTAAAACAGACTGGGTTTACACGCGCGAATTTGAGAGAGCAAGCGTATGGGTAGACTTAGAAAGTAGACAAGCAAAAATTAATTGGAGATAATTTTTTTTATTAGTGTATGTATTAAGGAGCAAAGGCGAGGAAATTAAATTTTCCTCGCCTTTGTGATTTATCTAAGAAATAAATATTATATTTGTAACTTACTAGTAAATAAACCCTTTGACCTCCTATTGGTAGACAATACTTGTATTTGATTTATGAAAAAATATATAGTTTATTTAATATTATCGGCACTGATTTTTGCTGGGTGTCAAGAAGATTTAGAGTTTGAGGCAATAGTTGTGCCTGAGGCCTTGCTTTTAGTGTCACTTCCTGGGGGAGATAACTCATCACGTGTGAGCTTTGCTGATAGTAATGGTGAAATATCGCTTACGTGGAAAGGTGGCGATACTTTTGGGGTGTATGATAGCGCTGGTGAAAGAGTTTCAGATTATAAATATACGGCAAATAGTTCGGGTGGTGCAGCTTTGTTTGAAGCTAGTGATAACACTAATTTGTTGGTTAATGGTAGCAGTTACACAGCCGTTTACCCTGCCGTAGATAATGCTACAAACCTTGATGAGCACAGAGAAATATTAGTAGGCAGAGTCTTAGAGCAAACACAAGGGGCTATAATTCTATGGACCATTTAAACGATGCGCTATGTATGGAGGCTAATTTTACTTATTCTTCTAGCTCTAGCACAAAAGTTAGTTTTGCACATAGTTTTGCCACTATGCGCATGACTTTTTCTTTGGAGGATAATCAGATTCCTGCAAAATTAGAATTTACAGATGGTGATTACGCTACATACACTATTAATATGAGTGATGTTAGCTCGTCGGATAGTTATACTGTGTATTATGTGATTTTCCCACACGAGGGTGGTGAGAGAAATTTATCGTATGGCATCACAACTATACACGACGAATTATATTATTATAAGTTAGTTTGCTCTACAACTTACTATGAGGGTCAAAATTATATAGCTACTATACCAGGACTTACTTTGTTTTATATCCCAGATGGATATACCCCTATTTACTTTGACGTGGACTTATACAATATTAGAGATGATCTTTCGGGGCAATATATTTTGATGAATGATATTACTTTGTCTGGTTATGATAATTGGACACCGATAGGCACTAGTTCTAATTATTTCTCTGGTGTTTTCTCTGGTGGAGGTTTTACTATCTCGGGCCTTAATATTAATTCTGAGGATGATTACCAAGGACTATTTGGCTACGTGAGTGGCGCAACTATTAAAAATGTTATTGTCAAAGAGCCTTCTATTCAAGTAGGTCAATACTCAGGCGCAGTTGTCGGATATTTTTCTGATTACTCTGTTACATCTTGTTATTATTTAGAGATAACAGGCACTTCTTATACTAATGAGTATGGCACAGCATCTAGTGAAGCGACTATGAAAGCTTCTAGTTTTGTAACTACACTTAACTCGGCTGCTGGCTCAACTTACTTTAAACAAGATACAAACAATTATAACGACGGCTATCCTATACTTGTTGGGTTAGATTACAATTAATTTGATTATTAGGATGAATAAATTATAAAAATAAACTAAAATATTATGGCATTATTTGATAAATCGACTCAGGCCTATGACGGTCAACAGTCAAAAGGAACTAACAAGGGAATGGTGGGCTCTACTATATTCTGGCGCCCTGAATCTAATGAGGCAATGGTTTATAAATATGCTCACGATGATATTCGTAACGGAGCTATTGTTGTAACTCACCAATCTCAAAGAGCGTATTTGTTTCTTAACGGAGCACTTGCTCACAGTATTCCTCCCTCAGGGGGCCAATACAAACTTGAAACTGCAAACATCCCCTTGTTTGCTAAGTGGCTTAATGCTGCTACCGGAGGTACAACTCACAGCCCTGCTGAGATTTGGTTTGTAAATGTAGAAACTGAGCGAGCTGCTCTGTGGGGTTTGGGCGATTTGCCAATTATGGACCACTCTATGGGTGTAGAATTTATTATCGGAGCTAGAGGTGGTTACAATATTAAAATCGTAGACGGAGCATTGCTATTGATGAAATTAGTGGGTGCACTTGATGATTTCTCAACTAATGAATTTCTTAGTTATTTCAAACAAAAAATTCGCTCTATCGTAGCTCAGGCTATTTCAGATGTGGTTGAGACTGAGAAATTGTCTATGCTTTCACTTCAAAGAAACAGAAAAACGCTTGAGATAAAGGTTGAGGAATTTATTAATCGCGAGCTAGAGGCCTATGGTGTTTGTATTAAAAACTTTGCAGTTGAGAATTTTAATATCCCAGAAGAATATCGCGAGGTTCTTAAAGAGCAAACTAAAGGCCTAGCAGAAAGAAAACGCCTTGATCAACTTGGTGTGGCTTATGCTCAGGAGCGCCACTTTGATATTATGGACAATGCTGCCAAAAACGAAGGTGGCACAGTAGGCTCACTAATGGGAGCAGGCATGGGACTAACCATGGGCGCTGGCGTAGGTCAGGCTATGGGTAACAGCCTTAACCAAGGCTTTAGTCAGGCATCTTCGCCCACTGCACCTCCTCCGATTCCTCAGGCTAAGGAATACTATCTAGCTATTAACGGACAGCAAGCAGGGCCTATGGGCGTGGCAGGGATTCAAGAAATGATTAATCAAGCTCAGGCAAATTCTCAAACACTTTATTGGTGTCAAGGAATGGGTGACTGGGAGCCAATCTCTAGTTCAACAGAATTAACTGGAGCCCTTAAATTCTTACCACCAGCTATCCCTACACTTTAATATTCATTACTTAAAAAAACTAAAGATATGAAACTAAAACAATTAAATGTAATAATAACAGTAATCTGTGTAATTGCAACTTTAGGTATAGAATACTTGCTTAGACCAGAGCAAATCGGTAGTTTGTATAAATTCAATATGGCAGCAATTATCTTGTTAGAAGTGCTGTTTATCAATGCTTTATACCTAACAGCTAAAAAAGAAAACTACTCTCCTCAGAGCATAACCGTGGCTGTGCGTGTGCTTAAGTATGGTGTGTTTGCAGCTCTGTGGCTTGTGATTTATGCTGTGGCTCTTCGCAAAAATGTTGATATTAAGTGGTATTATGTTGTGCATATTGCCCTTCTTGCATGGTTTGCTATATCAGCCTTTGTGCTTAATAGCGCAGGCGCCAAACAAATAGAGGTGAACGAGGCTCAGCAGGCTAGAGTAGAGGAAAGAGCAAAAACCACTGCAAAAGTATTTGTTTCTAAAAGCGATATTGAAAGAAACATTACAAAATCATCTCTGTCGGTTGAGGCTAAACGCGATATAAATTTGCAGGTTAATACTATATACGACAAACTTCGTTTTTCTCCAGCTAACTTAGGTGAGGACGATCTTGCGCAAAGCTACCTTGAACAAATCAATACTCTATCCTCAGATAACGACTCAAGCGAAGAGGCTATAAAAGAAAAAATCGCCGACCTTATTAGTTATATTAATTCTAGGAACTAATATAACGCAACTCAATTATAATTTAAAAAAAAACTTAAATATTATGTCAAAACAATCAAATTGCCCTAAGTGTGGCGCGAAAATGAATTTTGATGAGGCGCAATACATTATGGTTTGCCCTTATTGTGAAGAGGAAATACGCTTAGAGAGACCTGCCACTCCTCCACCTGCTCAGCCTGCGCAAGCAACTCTTAGCGATGAACAGTTAAGAAGAATATCAGCGCAGATGAGACAAAATCAAGCTCCACCAAGACCTCGTAAAAGCAAATCTACGGCTATTATTCTGTGCTTTTTCTTAGGTATGTTGGGCATACATCAATTTTATCTTGGCAACACTTGGCGAGGTATAGGCTACCTTGTCTTAACGTGTTCGGTAGTTGGTGCTTGGCTAGCAGCTATAATTTTATTTATTGATTTTATCGTTCTTTGCTGCACAAGCGAAGATTCATTCTAAATTTAACCTTTTTTATAAATAAAAAAACAGCAAATGACATTCTAGTCATTTGCTGTTTTTGTTTTGTAGGGGTTGTATATATCAAAAAAAAAGCTCGCCCTAATTAGGACGAGCAAATTTTGAACATCTTAGTGTTTTAACCTACTCAGCGATTGGAGTGATTGAAACGTAAGATTTTCCAGAAGTCTTTTTGCAGAAAGAAACTGTACCGTTTGTAAGTGCAAAAAGTGTGTGGTCTTTACCCATACCCACGTTTTCACCTGGGTTGTGAACCGTACCTCTTTGACGAACGATAATGTTTCCTGCTTTTGCGAATTGTCCACCGAACAATTTCACGCCTAGTCGTTTACTTTCTGATTCACGACCATTCCTAGAACTACCAGCTCCTTTTTTGTGTGCCATTTCTCTTTAAGTTTTAACGTTAAGCAATAATAATATCATCAATAAGGATTTGAGTTAGGAATTGTCTATGACCATTTTTTACTCTGTATCCTTTTCTACGTTTTTTCTTGAACACTATGACTTTGTCGTCTTTTAAGTGTTTAAGAATCGTAGCATTGATTGAGGCCCCTTCAATAACAGGTGTGCCTACATTTACCTGACCGTCGTTGTCTGTTAGCAGGATTTTGTCGAAACTCAAAGAAGAACCTTCCTCTCCTTTAAGACGGTGAACATAGAGTTTGCGACCTTTTTCAACTTTAAATTGTTGACCTGCAATTTCTGCGATTACGTACATCTGTATGCTTATTTACAAAAAATTAGTTCGCAAATATAATGATAATACTTGATATCGCCAAAACTTATGAATCTTTTTTTTAAAAAAAATCTTGATTTTATGATATAAGGAGCGATTTTTGATTTAACAAACTATCAAAAAATAATCAAACAGATGAAAATACTGATAGTTAGCAATGATTTTATAGAGGGTGGCTTTCTTAGAGAGGCTCTCTACTTTGAGGGCTTGGATGTGTGTGGGGTGTGCCCTTTAGAGCAAGTTGAGCATTACTGCCATGAGCATGAGGTGGGCGTAATAATTAGTTTTTGTCATCACAGCCTGCTAAACGGGGGTTGGTGCAGTGAATTTTTTGAGCGTTTACAGCTAAAGGCTAGGCCTAAAATATTTTTGCTGAGCTCAATTTCTGATGAAAATACGGTGATAAGCATGTATAAGGGCAAGGTTAATCAATATTATATGCTACCCATGGATTTAAAGCGCATGGTTAAGAATTTGTCAAATGAAATTTCTAAAATTTAAGCTGTTATGGAGTTATTGCTGGGTGTGTTAATAGGCGTGTTTTTGATTATTTTTGTGTGCTATTCTATAAGATTTTTGTGCGTAAATAGCAATTTTAAGTGGATAAAACGCAGGCGAGAGTTAGCAATTAGCCGTCTGTTGAAATCATTTTATCAGTGGATTTATCAGGGTTATATTCCTCGTGGGGAGTTCTCTCACATGCTGCATCACAGGTCGCGCTCTTTGGCTATAAAAATCCTAGCGCAACTTCGCGAGGTAACTCATGGGCACATACCTATGCGACTGGAAAGATTTGTGGCATGGCGTAAACTTGATAAATATTTGTTGCGTTTAGCTAATCGCAGGCGAGGATTAAAACGTGCGCTTATAGTTAAAACTTTGTTTCTTTTGCCGCTGCCCAGGTGGAGCGAGAAAAAGGTAATAAGGTTTGAGGATGATAAAAATGCTTATGTGCGTTTGTTTGCGCTTATGTCTCATCTGGATTATGATTTTTCTAGAAGTATAGATATTCTGCACGAGTTCAAGGGCGAATATAGAACCTTGGATTATTGTATGTTGGCTAAGTATTTTCATCGTAGGAGCCTAACCAAAGATTTTCATCTTAGGCTTTTACGCCATGAGGATGAGAGGTTGCAGTTTTTTGCTCTATATATAATTAGAATGAGGAATTTATCTTCCTCAGGTGGGGATATCCTTAAATATTTGCCAACGGAGAATGATGATTTGGTTTTTGAAATGCTAAAGACTTTGGTTGTAGTGCATTATGATATGAATCACGAGAGAGTGGTGGCTCTAATGAGAGAGCAAAAAAGCGAAAAGCGCAAGTATTTATATCGCCTAGCAGCAAGCGAGGGCTATTCTCTGGGTGCACTGGAGAGGGTTTTGATGGTCGAAAAGCACGCTTTTATGGTTGATTATGTGGTGAGTTTGATTCAGGGTGGTAAGTATAAATTGGTTTAAATAATTTATTTGCTATGTTATTAATTTGCATTACTGTTGGTTTGCTTGTTTTAGTTTGTTTAAGGATTTTTCTGCTTGCCTGTATTGGGGTGCGCTCTATGGGTGATTCTAGGTTAAATGATGCTTTGATGGAGTGTCGAAATGCTCGCCTCTCTGATGCTTATAATGAGATTGCTATATCTATTATAGTGGCAGATTTGGAGAGGGAAAGCGATTTGATATCTTTGCTTAGTCTGGATTTAAATCGTTATGAGGTGGTGCTTTTGTTAGATTTTAATGATAGTGCTCTGGTAGGAAATATCCTTGCGCGCTATAATATGCTAAAGGTTGATAAAGTACCAACTAGCGAACTTTCGTGTATGTCTGTGCGTGGGGTTTATCGTTCTAGAGAGAGTGTTTACTCGCGTTTGGTTATAGTGGATATGAATAAAGGGGGTAATGCTCAAAGATTTAGTTGTGGGGCAAATATTGCTAGATATGAATATGTCATGGCCTTAGAAAAAGGTTGTTTGCTCACCCCAGGGGCAGTTTGCAGTGTGGTGCGTACTTTGTTAGAGCAAAATACGCAGATAAAATATTGCGCCGTAGGGGGCTTTCGTTTGGGTGAGTTGCCACGCAATATTTTTAAGATTGTGGATCTAAGTGTAAAGATGCTAATTGTGGGGGCTGGTTTTGCAAAACTTTCGCTTTGGGGCGAGAATGTGAGTGTGGTTTTTGATAGAGAATATTTGGTGCAGGCAGGTGGCTATGGTATAGACAAACATTTTGATTATGAATTAGTTAAGCGCATAGAAAGAATGAACGAGCGAACCAAGGACGATGCCAAAGTAATGCTTATGCCCAAGGTGATGCTAAGAGACAGAAATGCTAGTGGATTAGACATTAAGAAGTGTCTGTTTTCATCGGGTTTTGTGTTTGGGATGCTGCTTGTTTTGATGATGTTTTGCTTGCTTAGCGAGTATCTGAGTTTGGTGGTTTTGACTGTTGTTTTTGTATATATTCTTAGTGTTTGTGTGGCAGCTATGAGCGTGTATGCTTGCTCTGGGATGCTTAGGCCAAAGAACTCTCTGGGTGTGATAGTGGCTGTTATATTTTATCCTTTTTTCTTAATTTTTAGATTAATTCGCTTGATTAGGTATTAAAAACCAATAAATTTTTATATCTTTATACAAAATTTTTTAGTTAAACAATGTATAAAGTTAATACCTCCTTTGTTGTCGAGGGTTGTGAGAACAATCGTTGGCTCAATATTATAAACGAAAATTATATACCTTTTCTTAAAGAAAACGGATTTAACCAGGTTTGTCTCTCGCGCGTATTATCAGCTGAGAACGAGTCTAATTTCACCTATTCTCTACTAGTTGATATAGACAATATTGCAGACTACGAAAAACTTACAGGTGTTATCTTTGATGAATATACAGCCGTGGCCGAACCCTTGTTTGGTGCACGCGTTGTTTGGTTTACTACTGTAATGAAGGTGCTAAATGAATAAGAAGTTAACATATATTATCCTTAGTTTACTTTGTGTGTGCGCTACAAATAATCTTGGCGCAAAAACCACAGCTGTGAAATTCAAAAATAACGAGAAGTGGTGGGGCTTTTATGTCAATGACTCGCCCTCGCAACCTTTTATGCAGCCTTTTAGCGAAACGACTAATCAGTATAAAGAGGGTGGTGGGTTTACTAAAGCCGTGATGCTGTCTTCTGAGGGACGTTATATGTGGTGCGCTGATGAGGCTCAGGTGCGTTTTACGGGTGATTCCCTGGTGGTGAAATCTGCTAGCGAAGTGAAAATTAATAAAGGTGGGCGTAATCTTCGTGAAGCCTTCTTGGTGTGTTGTCACAAAAATTTTCCTCCTTCAAATAAGCTCCCTTCGAGCGAACTTATAACCTCTATTGTATATGAAACATCCTCGGAGCTAGGTTTTGAGCAAGACCAACAGTCGCTTCTTGCTTATGCCAAGCGTTTGAAAGAAGAGGGTTACCCTACCGGTGTTATAGTTTTGGGAAATGGCTGGAGAAACCTTAGTGGTTCGTGCGATTTTAATAAACAGCTTTATCCCGATGCTAAGGCCATGGTGGAGACGCTGCATAAAATGGGATTTAAACTTATGCTAACTTACACCCCTCTTATTACTCCGGTGGGTGTGGATTACATGAATCTTAGAGATAAAAATCTGTTGCTCAAAAACAAGCGTGGCACAGTGCAAATTGTGCGCAATGATGCTGGTTATCAGGCCTGTGTGAATATAGCTTTGTCTGAGGCATCATCTATGTTAAAATCTGAGGTTGATTACCTAAGAGATATGTATAACATAGACGGTTTTAGATATGATGCTAGTGCCGTGTTACCTTTTTTGAACAACACGGGGGCTAAGGATGCTTTTATGCGCGAGTGGCTGAGCTTTGGTAAGAGCGATAGAGTTAAAGAGTATATGCCTGGGCTTATGGATAAGTTTATGGTACACGTTAATTGCTTTGAGGATAATACGCCTATTAGCTATAAAACGCTTAATGCTAGGATAAATAATTTGATTTCCTCGGCTTTGTGTGGTTATGGCTACACCCATAGTTTGATATCTAAGAGCGTGGCTGAAGCTGCGTATGAGGATGAACTTTTAATGGCTTATTACTTGCAACTAGCGGCCTTTATGCCTGTGTGTTCGGTGGATTTTGCGCCTTGGAGAGTCGAGGATGAAAAATTAAGAGAGAGAATTAAACAAATGTACACAATAAGAAGTTCAATAAGTGAGTTTTTAAATAAAGCCTTGGACGGACTTGGTGCTAGCTCTGAGCCTATAATTAGGAATATGGAGTATCAATTCCCACGCCTTGGATACTCTGATTGTATTAATCAATTTATGTTTATTGATAAATACATGGTTGTTTTGCCCGAGCAAAATTCCTCTAAAACTCTAGTGAGATTCCCTCGTGGAGTGTGGAAATCGGCTAAGGGTGAGATAATTAAAGGCCCTATTGTTAAGAGTATCAGTGCCGAAAAAGGCCAAATACTTTACTTTGAACTAACAAACTAGAAACTAAAAAAAAACTATAAATATGCTAAGCAACGAACAAAGAATATTTCTGCTAACTAAAGCATACAATGCAGCACTTAGAGCAGGCAAGGTTATACTTGAATTATATGAGCAGGGCGCTGATAAAAACCAAGATATAGACCTTAAAACAGATTTGACACCTATTACTTTGGCAGATTTGCGAGCTCACGCAACTATCAAAGAATATCTTTCGCAAACACGCATACCTCTCTTGTCGGAAGAAGGGCGCGAGATGCAATATTTTGAGCGTTCACATTGGGACTTGTTTTGGATGGTTGACCCCCTGGATGGAACTAAGGAATTTTTGAAACGTAACGGAGAATTTACGGTGAGTATAGCTCTTATGGTGGATAATAAACCTCAGTTAGGGGTGATTTATGTGCCTTATTTAAGCAAAATTTACTTTAGCGACACCCAAGAAGGTTCGTTTGTTAAAGTTAATGCAGTGGCTGATGAGAATGCTGATTTTAGCTATGCAGACATAGTTGAGGGTTGTGAGTCTTTGCCACTTAAAACTGAGTGTAACTCGCCTATAAAAGTAGGGGTGAGTCGCTCACATATTAATGAGTTGACCTATAAATATATAGACTCACTTAGAGAAAAATATCCAGATTTGGAGACCGTGATTCAGGGTAGTTCTTATAAATTTTGTTTGCTAGCCGAGGGTGTAATAGACTATTATGTGCGTACAACAAATACCTATGAATGGGATACGGCAGCTGGCGAAGTTATACTGCAAATGACTGGTGGTGAAACACTTGAGTTAGATTCGCTGAAACCTATGGATTATAACAAAGAGAGTAGCTTGCAAAATCCTTTCTTTGTGTGCAAAAGCAAATTTTTTAAAGAAAAATAACTAATAACTTAAGGGGACTTCTAAAAATTAAGTCTTTGTAATTCAGTAAATTATCACTATCTTTACATTGTAATTAAAGCAAATGCAGATATGATTTTTAAGAGTACAGGTAAGCGAGGATTGTT
>JAWXTK010000028.1:0-15034 GCA_044433645.1 Rikenellaceae bacterium
TACCCTTGAAAACCAACGCTTCAAACGACGTGCGACAAATTTACGAAATGGGGCAAAACATACTCCTTTGGGTCTCATAATCGTGAGGTCCCGGGTTCAAGTCCCGGACCCGCTACAATTCAAAATCAAGCACTTAGGTAGGTCGAACTACTTAGGTGCTTTTTTCTTTTGCACACGATTTGCACACGGTGAGGGCTTAGGAAATCGAAAGGGTGATAAACTCTATTTGCACGCAATTTGCACGCGCAGATGTCTAAAGGACGAAACTTAATGTACAGAGCTGAAATAAGATAGCTGCTTATACGCTTGGAAACCAATACTTCAAGCGACGTGCGCTAATTATACGAAATGGGACGAAACGCAACCTTTTGAGCTTCATAATCATGAGGTCCCGGGTTCAAGTCCCGGTCCCGCTACGAAAAAATCACAATCGTTTTGATTGTGATTTTTTTTGTTTGGGCGTGAAGGTATTGGTATGATGTAAAAAGGGCGAAGATGAAATCTTCGCCCTTTTGTGTTAAAAATAGAACTTTGTACTATTCGTCAAAATGAGTGTTTTTAACTTTCCATTGTTCAAGTTTGATAGGCACCCATAATCCATAAATACCTAGAGTAATAACAGTCACGATAAAAGACAATATGCTCCAGCCAATATAACCAAGAACACCTCCAGTAAATTTTGATTCGTTTTCCATAATTTAAAAATTTCAATTAATATAAGGGTGAAAAATTTAAATTAAATGTTGGGGATAAAACTTTTACAAAGAAAAAATTTTTTTATATTAAAAATGCAACTTTTTTGTCTTTTTTTGTTGTAGTCTTAAATTTTTTAGGTTCATGAGTGAGGGTCTTTAGGGTCTTTTGGGACAAGAGGGGCAAAAAAAGCCACTAACTTTACGCTAGTGGCTCTAGAAACTGTTGACTAGAAACTATAACAGTCCTGTGCCTATCTTATTTAGTTTGTTCTCTGATTTTAATTCTGTGATGATTTTATCCAAAACTCCGTTGATAAACAAATTACTCTCTGTGGTACTGTAATATTTTGCAATCTCAATATACTCATTCATTGTAACCTTAACTGGTATAGTAGGGAAGGTGACAAACTCGGTAACAGAGGTAACCATAACCAAAATATCCATAAAGGCGATACGGTCAACATCCCAGTTTTTGGTGAAACGCTCAACATAATCAAGCGAGCTTTTGTAATTCACTAAAGTCTTACGGAAAAGTTCAACGACAAACTCACGGTCATCATCATTTTTGAATTTATCAAGTAATTTTATTTCTTCATCACCTGCTTTGATGCTCTCAAGTGTGCGAATAACCATAATAAGCGAAAAATCTATATCGTCCATCCAAAGTATAGATTGCTCCTCGACAACACGCTCAATTTCAGGATTATCTTCGATTAATTTGATGTAAAAATTAGAGACAAATTTCAAATCTTGTTTGAAAGTGCTTTTCTCTAAGTTCATATAATCTTTATAGAAATCGCTTTCGATAAGAGCATCGTAGATGATTTTTATCATCTCAGGATATTTTGCCCAACCCAGCGCAAAACGAGTCATAAAAGCATTTAAATCAGTGCTTTGCTCGATTAAGTCTATAACGGGATTGTCTATAAAACGTGTGTTAGGATTCAAATCTTCTTTAGTTGCAAGGTGTTTTTGTTTTGCAAGCTCAAGTCTAGATTCGCCATAGCGTTTAACGTCTACTATAAGGTAGAGCATTTGGTGGTAAAGCTGATAGGTTTTGTCTATTGCGTTAAGTAGGTTTTTTTCTGAAGCGACCATCGTTTCAGTTTCGGATTTGAAGTGAGAATACAGTGCTTTGACTGTTTTGATACGGAGAAGTCTTCTACTTAACATATTTTCTAGAACGGATTTTAATTTGGGTGCAAAATTATGCAAAAAAATTGAATCTACAAAAAATAAGGCTTAATGTAGAAAAATATTATCGCCCACATAACAAACCTAGCTCCCTTGCCCAGGAGCATAAAACCTGCCGTAGGTAAAAATTTAACCTTGTAGAACCCAAGAGCCACGGCTATAACGTCGCCAATAAGAGGCAGCCACGACACCAAGGCGAGGGCTGAACCATAGCGATTGACTCGTTTTTGCTGGGCGATGAGCCTCTCTCGCTTGATTTTCATATATTTTTCTATCCATTCCCACTTGCCAAGGTAACCCAGATAATACGAGCTAAGTCCCCCTAGCCAATTCCCCAAAGTTGCTACTATAACGCACATAACTGGCTCAGCTCCAAGTGATAGCAATGCTACCATCTGCACGTCTGAGCTAAAGGGTATGAGCGTGGCAGCCAAAAAAGCACCAATAAATAACCCTAAATATCCATATTCTATTAGACAATCGACCATATTAACCTTACCTAAAACTCAGGTTATTGGCTTTTTAAAAGCCAATTCATATTCGATAACCCCCACTAAATCTCCCCCAAACCGTTGGGGGAGACTTGCTTCTAGAGGTTTTTGGATAAGTGTTATCCAAAATTCGTATACTTATAACAAAAGTAATAATTTTTTGTATCTTTGCATCATTAAAAAATAACATAATATGGTTTACGACGTAGTAGTAATAGGCGCAGGTGCTTCGGGACTTATGGCCGCAGGCACAGCAGCTAGAGAAGGAAAGAAAGTTCTGCTAATAGAAAAAATGGAAAAAGCAGGACGAAAAATCCGTATCTCGGGCAAAGGTCGCTGTAATATAACTAATATGCGCCCTAGCGAGGAGTTCCTTAGTAAGGTGCGTGCTAATAGAGAATTTTTTGCACCTTCATTCGAGGGTTTTGATAATGAGGATTGCTTTAAATTCTTTGAATCTTTGGGCTTAGAGCTAGAGGTTGAACGTGGCGAGAGGGTGTTTCCTTCCAGTGGCAAGGCTTGGGATGTGGCTAATGCCTTGGTGGATTGGTGTGAGGAAGCAGGCGTTGAAATGTGGTTTAACTCTAGGGTTGAGAAAATCAAGGTCTTGTCTGATTTTATCTCGGGCGTAAGCTATATCACAAAACGTGGTTTCCCGCGCAATGTTGAGTGTAAAAATGTTATAATTGCAACAGGGGGCGTGTCTTATCCAGGCACAGGCTCTACGGGTGATGGTTATAATTTTGCTTATGAATTAGGTCATAATATAGAGGAAATTCGTCCAGCATTAGTGCCTTTGGAGAGTACTTTCCCTGGGGTGCTGGCCATGCAGGGTTTGATGCTTAAAAATGTGAAGGTCAAGCTTTTGATTGACGGTGAAATTGCCTCAGAGGAATTTGGTGAAATGGAATTTACTACCAAAGGGCTTGGTGGTTCTGTGATACTTCGCATCTCGCGCAAGGCTGTGGATGCTTTAATAGATGAGCGTAGGGTGAAAATCGCAATAGATTTAAAACCAGCGCTTAGCGAGGAGATTTTGCGTGAGAGAATTGCGCGCGAACTGTCTATGCTAGAGCCTAGCGAGGGTATGGAGCAACTTATGCGTAAACTTATGCCTAAACAATTAGTATCACCTTTGGCTAAGGCCATAGAAGCGCCGTTTAAGGCAACAGTAGAGTGGTTTAGTGAGGAGAATTGCGAGAAATTAATAGCAGTACTTAAAGAATTTGTGATACCTGTGAGCGATTATCGCCCCTTTGAGGAGGCTGTGGTTACAGCTGGTGGTGTGGATGTTAATGATGTAGATGCCAATACTTTACAATCTAAACTTATTAAGGGTTTGTATTTTGCAGGCGAGGTTTTGGACCTAGATGCTGACACGGGTGGCTATAATCTACAAATTGCATTTTCTACAGGTGTATTAGCTGGAAAATTACTATGATACGAAGCTCATTAAAACGTTTTAAGCATTTCAGAGGGCACGGTGTGCACTCGCCCTTGGCCTATTCTTTGGTACGCGAGGTGTTTATGCAGCGAGGTTTTTTGAGCGATAATAGAGAGGTGTATAATTTTTTGCTTGATAAGAAAGTTGGCAGGCGCTCGGCCAGGCAGCTGCAAAATTTAGTGGATTTTAAGGCTGATTATAAGATTAATTTTGTGTTTGAGAGCGAGGATTATAGCTTTGAGCAAGGGTTTATGAATTGTGTTTTTAATTTTAAACTTAGGCGAGAATTTCTCTCTCATCACTGTGGTATGAGTATTGATAAAAGGGCTTATTGTTTGATTTTAAACGACGAAAACTATCGTAAACAACATTATAGATTATGAAAATTTATACTAAGACTGGCGATAAAGGCTCAACCTCACTTATAGGAGGTGAGAGAGTAAAAAAAGACGATAAGAGAGTGTGTGCTTACGGCTCCGTAGACGAACTTATGGCCTTTGTGGCACATTTGCACGATAAACTTTTGCCTTACCCAGAGCAGGAGCTTTCAAGAGCAAGTCTTAAGATGATACTCAGAAAATTAATGGACGTGGCCGAAGTTTTAGCCCTTGGCGAGAGTTCAACTTATTGCCCACGTGAAATCACCAAGAGCGAAATCATGGAGTTGGAGCAAAGTATAGATGAAATAAATTCTACGCTTACCCCTATTTCAGATTTTACACTTGGCTGTGGTCATGAAATATTATCTTTTACTCATATTTGTAGAACGGTAGCACGTAGAGCCGAGAGAGAAATAGTGGCCTTGGAGGGCGATTATTCTATGGTTCAGACTTATGTCAATAGGCTTTCGGATTACCTATATATATTAGGTAGAAAATTTACAAGCGATTTTAATGTAAAAGAAACGCTTAGGAATGAGTGATAATTAGATTTTTTTTATACTTTTGCAAAAAATAACAATTTTAAAATTTTTCAACTATGTACTGGACACTAGAATTAGCATCAAAATTGGAGGATGCACCATGGCCTGCAACTAAGGATGAATTAATTGATTACGCAGTCAGAAGTGGAGCGCCACTTGAGGTTATCGAAAACCTTAATGAGATTGAGGACGAGGGAGATATTTACGAGAGTATAGAGGATATTTGGCCTGACTACCCAAGTAAAGAAGATTTTTTCTTTAACGAAGAAGAATATTAGAGATTTTTTTCGAGATTTATTTGCGAAATAAGATAATTCTACTTATCTTTGCACTCGCTTTAAGTCCGATAAGGATACTGTAAGCAAGGTATTGACCCATGGTGTAATGGTAACACAGCTGATTTTGGTTCAGTCGTTTTGGGTTCGAGTCCCGATGGGTCAACACAATTTAAGGAGAGATTTTTATCTCTCCTTTTTTTATATATAATTTTGCTGAGGGTGGCTAATAAGTATTTAGGTGCAACGCTCTGATTTTTAGCCTAAGCGCAGCGTACTTAAGGTACGTGAGCATTAGGCAGGAAAAGCTAGAAGGCAGCAGAAGAATGCTTATTAGTCACCCTTTTCCTTTATATTTGCTGTTATGTTATTACTTTTATCACCTGCAAAAACCATACGCGAGAATAAATTGCCAAAATTCTCAGATATTTTGTGTCGAAATTTCTCAGAGCCTGAGTTTGCTTTTTATGCCCAAGAATTAACAGCTAAGTTAGCTAAGGCGAGTGCTAAGGAATTGGCCGTGGGTCTTAAAATTAACGAAAAGCTAGCCGAACAAAACTTCCAGCGCTATCAGATGATGTTAAGGGGAGAGAGTCTGCAAAATCCTGCTGTGTATGCTTATAATGGCATAGTATTCAAGAATTTAGATGTTTTAAATTTGAGCGATGAAGATGTGGTTTATGCTAATTCTCATATTTGTTTTACCTCGTTTTTGTATGGCCTGCTCAGCCCTTTAGATTTGATTTCTCCTTACAGATTAGAGGGTGATTTTCGCTTGGAAAGGGGCGTTAAAGTCTTTGATTTTTGGAAAGGAAAACTAACTGATTCGCTGATTGCTAGGGCAAAAAAGCAGGGTGGAGTGCTGTGTAACCTAGCTAGCGAGGAGATGAAAAATTTGTTTGATTGGGGGCGCGTTGTATCTCAGGTAGAAGTCATAGAGCCTGAGTTTAAGACCCAGGGGCGTGGCATAGTAGTTCACACAAAAATGGCGCGAGGGCTTATGGCACGCTATATTATTCAAAAAAAGATAGATACTGAGCAAGAACTTCAAAGCTTTAATCTCGGGGGGTACAATTTCTCTGAGGGCGTGTATCAAAGATAACTTGTATTGTGATTTTAAAATACTTATATTTGTGAAAACTGCTAATTATTATGAAGAAATTTTCGCAAATTATTGTTTTGTGTACTTGTTTTTTCGCCCTTTCTTGTAGCGAGGATATATCTGATTTGACAGGTGTAATTCCAGATTCTGATACTTTAGAATTAGATTTGGATAACGGCCTAGGTGGCTGGGGTTCAGTAGACGATGATCTTGATGTATCACTGGCCTATACCGAATGTTATCCATGGCCTTTGGATACACTGTATCAGACACCTAAATATTATTCTACTACAAATTCTGTTGAGGGCGTTGAGGCCTTGATTTATGAGCCATGTTCGTATCGTGGCGCACCTAAAACCGTGTTTGCTTATTACTGTACGCCAGGAATTTTGGCAGGAGATAGAAGCTTAGATGTTAACTTGCCAGCCATGGTGTGTTTGCATGGTGGTGGAGGAGAGGCGTTTAGCGCTTGGGTTATAGGCTGGGCTGAGCGTGGTTATGCTGCTATTGCTATGGATTTATTTGGTAAGGGAGCTGATAGTAAAAATGTGTTGGAGAATGGATATAATAGAATCACTATACACTATGCCGGCTGTCTAGAGGATGATTATCGTGAGGATTTGGCATATTCTGCTATATGTGATGCTGTGTCGGCAAATTCTCTGTTGCGATCTTTTGATGAGATAGATAAAACCAGGATAGGGGTAACGGGCGTGTCGTGGGGTGGTGTTTTTACTTCTATGGTGTGTGGTATAGATACTAGGTTTGCAGCTGCTGCGCCTGTGTATGGTTGTGGTTATATTTATGAGGTGGGTTCTATGATAAGTTATATCCAGCCCTATGATTATTCTTTGTATCGCTGGAGCAACTGGTATGATGCAGCTGTGCATATCCCTAAGGCTGATATACCTATCTTATTTGCAAATGGCAATAAGGATTCGCATTTTTATATGAACCAAACCGAGTCGTCGGCTCGATTGGCAAAATATCCTTATCGTAGTATAGGTTATGGTATTAAGCATAACCAAAGTGTGGGAAGTACCTTGGAGGAGGTTTATAATTTTATGGATTACCACTTAATGGGCGATGAGCAAAGCGAGTCACCCAAATTTATAGACTTTAAAGTAGAGGATGATAAATTAACAGGATCTTTCACCACAGTGGAGAAACAAGTTACTACTTACTTTATTTATACAACTACTGAAGAAATTGACGAGAATGCCTCTTGGGCTAGGGTAGAGATTACCCCAGGGGATAATAATGCAATTTCAGTTGATATCTTAGATACTTATACCGTGTATTTTGTGAGTGTGGTTTACTCATCAGACGGGGCAAATTACAGCTCGGAGATTTTCTTTAGAGACGATGTTTTATTTAATTAAAAAAATATGAAAAAATTATTATTGTTATGCTGTGTGCTAAGTGTTTTTTGTGTTAGCGCAAAAGAAAAAGTCAACAGAATTAACCCTTGGCCAGTAGAGGAGCTAATTAATACTACTCCAGGCTACACTATGAGTGAGGCCAAAGATGGCGTAAAAACAGTAATTTATGAGTCGATAGATTATCGTGGAGCTAAAAAGAAAGTGTTTGCTTATTATTCAACGCCTGGAATCCTTAAAGGTGACGCGAGCCTAGATAAAAATCTACCTGCTGTGGTTTGTGTACACGGAGGTGGTGGTCGTGCCTTTGCTGAATGGGCAAAAATGTGGGCTGAGCGTGGTTATGCTGCTGTTGCTATGGATCATTTTGGTTGTGGACCTAAGCGTAAAGTGAGGCTTGAGGGTGGTTATGAGCAGCTTACTGGGGTAACTTACTTGCATGTTGTTGAGGATCAAAAGGAAGATTGGTTTTACAATGCTGTGCCCGATGTGTTGTCGGCACACTCGTTTATCTTGTCGCTTGATGAGGTTGATAAAACTCGCACGGCTATTACGGGAATTAGTTGGGGTGGTATACTTACTACGCTTATTTCGGGCTTAGATCCTCGTTACAAAGCTGCCGTTCCGGTATATGGTTGTGGATTTTTGTATGAAACGGGTTCTATGGAGCCACAGATTAAAAAGGACGGCGAGCTAGCAGTTTATAGATGGACAAATATGTATGATCCAGCGCTTTATGTGGTTGATTCTAAGATACCTATGTTGTTTGTAAATGGTACAAATGACAAACATTTTTACTTGAATCAATGGGAAAAAACGGTAAAACTTGCTAAGAATGCTCGCCGAAGCGTAAGACATGAATTTAATCATGGTCATAAAAATGGTTGGGCAGTTGAGGAGATTTATGCTTTCGTAGATGCTACGCTTGGCGTGAAAGAGAGACTTGCACCTCCTAGTTTCAAGTCATTTAAAATGAAGAAAAACACACTTTCAGGCTCGCTAAAAGATGCAACTGAGGGTTATAAAGCATATTTGGTTTACTCTAAGGCTGCAAAAATTTCGCACGTTGCTAAGTGGGAAAAGACAGCTATTGAGATTCAGGGAGATAAGTTCTCAGTTGAGATACCTGAGGATTATAATCAGTGGTATGTTTCGGTGGAATATCCTGATGCTACACATTATAGTTCAGAGCTTAATTTTAGGAATGGGTATGGGTTGTAGGGCCTAGAGGGTCTTTTAGGGTGTTAAGGGTCCAGAGGGTGAGGTGGTGTAAAAACTTTTCTTATAAAGGTTTAACCTTCTTAAAGGCCTCGCTTTGTGAAATCAAAACACCCTTGGCATTCTTTATATCTCTGCAATAAATCATGTTTGTATCTATTGTGAGATTGTAAGTTCCACTGGGTGAGCGCTTTATGATATAACGCTCGTGGTCACTTAACTTAGATGCTAACTTGTTGATACTCTTTTTGATACGGCTAATCATGGGTAGGCGTATCTCGGCTATGCTAATATCGGGAGCCTTAGATACTTCGCCCCCAAAAATCTTGTAAATGGAGTTGTATTTATTTTGTAACTTCTTGTTTTTCGCGGCTTTATCTTTCATTTGTTTGAGATTCTCTGAGAGGTTAAATTCTATCCCTCCCGACGAAGATTCAAGCAAAAATAGCACATACAAAGCCTTTTCGCGGCGATTTACCCCTTGCAATTTTTCGTTTATCTCGCTGAAAATTATCTCGCCCTTTAAGGTGTCAATTAAGATGCTGCTTTTTTGCTGCACTGTGGCAAGATTAGGCTCAAAAAGCATTTTATAATAGCCTTTTAATACCAAATTATCCTTGATGCTATAACTCTGCTCCATAGCACTGGGATTGTGCGACGAGCCAAATCCTTCGCTCAGCGAATAGATGTGTTTGGTTATGGCCTCAGTGATTTTTATGATTAAAAAGTTGGTGTAATCCTCATCTTCTCTGTGTGTTGTGCCTATTTTTATTATTAAAGAAGGAGAGTTTATGTCCTCAGGTTTTATGTTTAACCTGCTTATAATCACTTCATTAGTAAATCTTGCTGAGGTGATGTTTAAGAAATTGTTTTTGATACTCTCTATTTGTTGGCTCTGGCTAGAGGGGTGAATAAAATTGATGATTCTGTCAAAGTCTCTGCCTTCGAGTGAGCTGTAATTCTTGATAATATGGGGTAGGTAGAGTAGGTGAAGGCCTACGTATTTCAGCTCCTTAGATATGTGGCTATAATTTTGTTCTATGTCCTGATTTATTGCCTCGTTTAAAGAGTTTTCTATATACAAAACTTGGTCGTCGCTTATATCCTCTTTGGTCGTTTTTGTGGATATTATATAGGTGTTATTTGCACTGTTGCTGTCGATAGCTAGCTCGATTGCAACCCTTATTAGAGTTTCTTTTTGGGTGTTATGTGCTTGAACGTTAGTGATTTCCTTGATTTGAGTAAGGAGTTTTTGTTTGTCTATGTTTTCTAACTCTTTGCAAGTGGCGCAAGCTCTCTCTAGGCTTAATTTCTCGGCACGAAGTTCGTCCTCAAAGTCAAAACCGTAAGAGGAAAGTAATTTGTTGTAAATGTCAATTTTGTGCGAATTTATAACAGTATTAGACCCTATTAGGTCTTTAAAAATACGTATAATTGATGACTTTTGTATTAGTTTCATCAGCTTTGAGATTTTGCTTTGTTAAAGTTGTGTTACAAACGTGCTCCAAAGATAGGGTTTAAGTTATGAAATTGCAATAATTTTATGTTAAAATCATGTTATTTTTCAGGGTTTATAGTGTTAATATTCATGCTTTTATGTAATTTTTCTGCAACATTGCAGAATTTAGGTGCTTTTATAGGGTGTTTTTTTCTGCAATATTGTTAAAACATAGCTTGATGTAAGAGTTGATTTATCTTTGTGGCATAAAATTATTTAAGAAAACACATTAAATTATTATAACATGAAAAAGTTAAATCTATTTATCATTGCATCGCTAGCTGTTTTGCTAGGAGCATGTTCGGGTTCATCTAAACAAATCGTCACTGGTGCTGGTGCAACTTTCCCCCTACCTTTTTATAACATGGCTTTCAAAGAGTACCAAACTCAAACTGGTACATCTATCTCTTATGGTGGCATAGGTAGTGGTGGTGGAGTTCGCTCGCTTAAAGACAAAACTGTTGATTTTGCAGGTTCAGATGCCTACCTTTCTGAAAAAGAATTAGCTGATATGGGCGCTGAGGTAATTCACATCCCTACTTGTATGGGCGCTGTTGTATTGGCTTACAATCTTCCCTCGGTTAGTGATTTAGTACTTGACGGCGAGACTGTTGCGGATATTTTCTTGGGTAAAATCACTGCTTGGGATGATTCTAAAATCAAAGCCTTAAACCCAGGTGTTGAACTGCCAAGCACTAACATCACTCCAGTGTATCGTTCTGACGGTAGTGGTACAACTTTCGTATTCTCAGATTATTTGACTAAAGTTAGCCAGGATTGGGCTGAGCAAATGGGAACAGCTAAATCACTTAAATGGAACACAGGCATAGCTGCTAAAGGCAACCCAGGTGTGGCTGGTGTGATTAAAGAGAGCGAAGGTTCTATTGGTTATGTAGGTTCAGAATATGGTTTTGCGCTTAATATCGCAACGGCTACTATGAAAAACTCAGCTGGAAACTTGGTGAAACCAACTTCTGAGAGCATTTCTGCATCGGCTTCTTCTGAGATACCTGCTGACATGAGAGTTATGATTACAAATTCACCTGCTGAGTTTGCTTATCCTATAAGCTGTTTCACATGGATTATCCTTTACAAAGAACAAGCTTACAATGGGCGTTCTGAGCAAGCTGCTAAAAATACAGTAGAACTTGCAAAATGGATTATTGGCTCTGATGCTCAAGATCTTACAACTAAAGTTCACTATTCTCCACTTTCTTCTGAGGTGGTTGCAGGTGCAATGAAATTGCTAGATGGCGTAACTTATAACGGCGAAAAACTTTAAATAACGTGAGTTCGATAATTATCAAACTCATAACTTCCCATTACGGAGCAATTTGTAAAATTGCGACAAAGCCCACTCTTTACAAAGAAGGGGGTTTGGGGGAGATTTTAAACACTCTGTGTTGTTTTTTAACAACACTTAAAGTGTGGTCGAGAATAGCCCACCACACAAGTTAAACATTTTCAACGAGTTTGAGGGTAGGGCTATTCTCGAACTCACGTTAAAATAAGCATAATATGCGAGATAGGATATTTAAAACACTTTTGGTTTTATCCTCAATTTTAATATTTTTTATGTGTGGAGCGATTTTTTATTCGCTCTTCACTGATTCTATAAGTGCGTTCTCTCACTTTGGTATCGTTGAATTTATAACTGGTAAACATTGGGACCCAAACCCTGATAGAGAGGCTTATGGGGCACTACCTTTTATTATGGGTACGCTTTTAACTTCGTTTTTGGCTCTGCTTTTTTGCATACCTTTTGCTTTGGCTGTTGCATTGTTTAATGGTGAATATTTTAGGGGCAAAAAGATAGCTACGGTGCTTAGTACTGTGGTGGATTTATTGGCCGGTATTCCCTCGGTGATTTATGGTCTTTGGGGTTTTTATACTCTTAGGCCGATTATTGTTTCGTTGGGCTTGTCGGAGCAGGGCTTTGGTATTTTGACGGCATCTATTGTGTTGGCTATCATGATTATACCCTATGCTGCATCGCTTAGTACTCAGTTCATCACCTTGGTGTCAAACGACTTAAAAGAGGGGGTTTACAGCCTTGGAGGCACACGACTAGATGTTGTGCGAAGAGTGATTTTCCCTAATGCTGGGGCTGCTATGACGGCTAGCTTTGTGTTGGCTTTGGGGCGTGCGTTGGGTGAGACTATGGCTGTGACTATGCTTATAGGTAATACTAATAATATGCCTGATTCGATTACTGGCACAGCAAACAGTATGGCCAGTATCATAGCTAACCAATTTGGCGAGGCTTCGGACTTAAGACTTAGTTCGCTGGTTGCAATAGGTTTGTTGCTGTTCCTGATCACGGCTGTGATAAACTTCTTGGGTAAAATGATTGTAAAACGATTTAATTAAGATAAAAATGGCAAAAACATCTTCTATCACTAAGCGTAGACTAAAAGATAAGGCTTTTTATCTTGTGGTTATACTCTTTTCTATCTTGGCAGCTGTGCCTTTGGTGGCTATCTTGGCTGAGGTTGTAATGAAGGGGTATCACCAAATTAATCTAGCGTTTTTTACCGAGGTTGCACCTACGACCTTTGATGCCATGATGGCAAAACAAACCGGGGCGAGCATCCCTGGGGGTATATTAAATGGTATTATAGGTACTTTGCTTATGGTTGTAATGGCTGCCGTGGTGTCTATCCCTGTTGGAATTTTGGGTGGGGTCTATTTGTATGAGAAGCCTAAGGGGTTTTTCTCTAGTGTGGTGAGATTTTCTACTGAACTTATCCAGGGTACACCTTCTATTATTATAGGTTTTATAGTTTATGCGTGGGTTGTAGTGCCACTTGGCGACTATTCAGCTATTGCTGGTGCTGTGGCGCTTGCTATTATGATGATACCTCTTATTGTTCGCTCTACGGAGGAAACCCTTAAAATGTTGCCTTCTTCGCTTAAAGAGGCAGCCTTGGCCTTGGGAGGAAATTATACGAGAGTGATACTAAAAGTTATGCTGCCAACGGCCTTTAACGGGATATTCACAGGTATTTTGCTGTCTATCTCTAGGGTTATGGGCGAGACTGCGCCACTTATGCTTACGGCCTTAGGTAGTACCATGGTTAACTGGGATATTTCGCGCCCCTCGAGTGCTGTGTCGCTACTTATTTGGGAATTTTACAATGACCCTAACCTAGCTAATTTGGTTTGGAGCGCGTCTTTATTCCTGCTAATAATTATATTATCTTTGAACATCTTGGCTAAATACATGGCTAAGAAAACAACTAAATAGACAATGAAAAACAATATATTAGAGCTAAAAAACGTCTCAGTATCCTACGGGGGTGCTAAAAACGCTGTAAACCAAGTTTCTGCCTCGCTAGAGGAGAACACCATTACAGCTATCATGGGCCCATCGGGTTGTGGCAAGAGTACCCTGTTGCGCGCAGTGAACCGTATGCACGAACTTTATGAGGGCATTAATGTTACGGGCGAGATATTATTAAAAGGGCAAAATGTGCTAACTATGGATCCTGTGGCAGTTCGTAAAATGGCAGGCATGGTATTTCAAAGGCCTAATCCTTTCCCAACTATGAGCATAGAGGGCAACGTGCTTGCAGGCTATAAACTCAACGGCATCTCACTCTCTAAAAGCGAGCGAGCAGAAATAGTAGAGCAAAGCCTTAAGAGCGTTGCGCTGTGGGACGAGGTGAAAGACTCACTAACCAAAAAAGGCACTTTCCTTTCGGGAGGCCAACAACAACGACTTTGCATAGCTCGCGCCTTGGCCCTAAAACCCGATATTTTGCTAATGGATGAGCCTACCTCGGCGCTTGACCCAATAGCCACAACTAGGATAGAGGAGCTTATCCAGGAGCTTAAATCTCAGCTTTCTATCGTTATCGTTACGCATAATATGTCTCAGGCAGCGCGTATTTCCGACAAGAGTATGTTTATGTACTTGGGCGAGTTGGTTGAGTTTGGTGACACTAAACAGATGTTTACCATGCCTAAAGATAAACGCACTGAGGAATATTTGAACGGACAATTTGGATAATAGCTAAAAATTATATAACTTTACAATTATGACTTTATACAGAGAAAAAATGTTTGAAAAAATCAACCATGACCTTATCGTCATGTCTAAAGTTGTTTTCAAACAGATTAAATTTATTTCAGAAAAACTTTCGTTGGAGGATGCGCAAATTTATAGCGATGATATAGTTCAAAACGAGAGCATGATAGACGGTCTAGAGATAAAAATACGTAAAAATGTTATAGCTACGGTTTTGTTTTATTCGCCCCGAGCATCAGATTTGCGTAAAATCATGTCGTGCTACGATATTACTATCTCGCTTGAGAGAATAGCCGATTTGTTGCAAAATATCGACAAGGCTTTGAGTGATGTAGACTTCAAAGGTGAGCTTTATCAAAGCATCAAAGAGGACTTGCGCGAACTGCTAGTTTTGACTGAGGCTATGGCCAAAGATTCTATCTATTCGTTTGTTCAGGAGGATATGGAATTGTCTCGTATGACCATAAAATGCGATGATAACGTGGACGCTAAGTTTAGACTAATTAGCGAGAAAATTATAGCTGTTTCAACAGGCAAAAACCTGGGCGAACAGCAGCTAAAAGAGCTTATTTCGCTTAACGCTTTGGCTCACAATTTCGAGCGTATTGCCGACTACGCAACTAACATAGTTGAGGCGGCAGTATATTTAATCGAGGGTAAGAATATTCAGCACACAAAACTGGTGGAAAAGAAGAAATAATCAACTTAAATTGTTGATTTATAGTGTGTTAAGCTGAAATATTATGAAAATTGTGAGAGAAAAATATTATGTATTTTCTCTCACTT
>JAWXTK010000029.1:0-13627 GCA_044433645.1 Rikenellaceae bacterium
TCATATCCTGGGGCTGGAGAAGGTCCCAAGGGTTCGGCTGTTCGCCGATTAAAATGGCACGCGAGCTGGGTTCAGAACGTCGTGAGACAGTTCGGTCTCTATCTGTTGCGGGCGTTGGAAATTTGAGGGGTCCTGACTTTAGTACGAGAGGACCGAGTTGGACGAACCTCTGGTGTATCGGTTGTGCCGCCAGGTGCAGTGCCGAGTAGCTACGTTCGGTTAGGATAAGCGCTGAAAGCATCTAAGCGCGAAGCCTTCCCCAAGATGAGATTTCCCTTGAGGGTCGTAGGAGACTACTACGTTGATAGGCCACAGGTGTAAAGGCAGTAATGTCATAGCCGAGTGGTACTAATTACCCGAAAGACTTTCTTTAAACTATCTCTTTTCTCATTCTGTAATCTTCAAATCTTAATGATTTGAAGATGAATACCTTTACTATAAGAACTAAGAATTAGTCTTGTAATACAGACTTAAAAATTTAGGTGGTTATAGCAATGGGGTTCCACCTCTTCCCATTCCGAACAGAGAAGTTAAGCCCATTTACGCCGATGGTACTGCATTTATTGTGGGAGAGTAGGTAGCCGCCTCTTCAGGAGCCAAGTGATTTTTTCACTTGGCTCTTTTTTTTGTGCCTATGTGTTATTTGTTGTAAAAAATATTGTAGTGTTGTAAGAAATGTTGTAATTTTGGGTCGGTTGGGTGATGAGGGTCTGGAGGGTATGATGATGTTTTGTGGATGGTTGGTTACTTACAAATCTTCGATTTGTGGCACTCCAGCCAAAATGCTAACGCATTTTGTTTTATAGGAGTGTCGTGCCCCGTTGACATATAACGCCCTCACGCCGGGCAGGCGCGACTAGCATCGAGCTTCTAATTTGCTGACGTTTTGGGTGTATGGTTTTTGTGGATGGTTGGTTACTGTCAGAGCTTAGCTCTGATGCCCTCCAGCCAAAATGCTAACGCATTTTGTTTTATAGTAGTGTCGTGCCCCGTTGACATATAATGCCCTCACGCCGGCCAGGCGCGACTAGCATCAAGCAGATAGCCACTAGCGTATGCATATAGCCGAAGTAAGTTACTCTGAACTCTGGTTTAGATACGTCAGCGACAAATAACCTATAATCCATAACTATTTAAGGGGATATGAAATTAATCATACCCCCTTAATTGTATTTTGGTTGAAGTTTTTTAGAACGAGAAGTCTAGACCTGCTTGAAGTACGTTGTTGTGAATAGAGATAACTTCGTCTTTATAACAGTCTATTAAACCTTGGTTGTAACGCACTGTAATAGCGATATTATCAGTGAAATTAAATGTTGTACCAATACAAAAACTTGTGTCGAAACTGCTAAATTGATAGTGAACACCTACAGGATCTTTAGCAAGGTAGCCATCATCCTCAACGTATGAAGCATTTAGCATCACACCAAATTGAGGTCCAAAATCAACACTCCATCTATTTCCTACGTAATATTTAAATATTACTGGCAGATTGATGTAATTTAGACGATATGTATCACTTCCCTGTGCATATTCATCCGCAATCAGGTTGTAGATAAAACCTTGACGAGAGTAGAATAAGTTCGGGCTGAATTGAGAGTTTACTGGTAAGGTCTATTTCCATGTGGGCTCCAGCATAAACACTAGGCTTCATGTCTGCCTCTGAGCCATAGCCTGCCATACCCCCATTGAAACCAACCTTTATACCCCAGTTAATTTGCGCCGATGCACTCAGGACGCCAATTACAAGAATAAAAGAGAGAAGAATCTTTTTCATAATTTTATAGTCATTTAAAGTTAGATTTTTTTTCGTACCTTTACAAAGGTAATAAAATTTTAATAATATTGTTTGTTTATCTAATATTTTTTTTATGGAATATTTAAAACTTGTTGATTTTAGGAGAAGTTTTCGCAAATTTCAACCTAAAATGGTGGAAAATCATCTGCTTGATCAAATTTTTAGGGCTACTTTTACTGCTCCGTCTTCAAAAAGCAGTCGTTCGTCTAGGTTTATTGTTGTTACTAATCCTGATATTTTAGAACAACTCTCGCAAATGCGCTCGCGTGGAGCTTCGTTTATTAAAGGTGCACCCATGGCAATAGTGGTTTGTGGCGATAATTCATTGACAGATCTTTGGGTGGATAATTGCGCTATATCTACTACTCTTATGCAGCTTGCAATTCATGACTTAGGCCTGGGTTCTTGTTGGGTGCATGTACATTCAAGATTGCATGTAGATGGTGATGAGAATAAGGGGTCGGTAGAGGATTATCTTAAAGGGATAATTGATATTCCTCAGAACTGGTCGGTTGCTTGCGTAGTTGCTCTAGGTTATCCAACTGATACTCCTATTGCAAAAAAACAGTATGACGACACGGATAAAATCCTATATGTAAAATAAGAATTTTATCTTCTTTTGTCTTGTTTTGAGCTTTGTTCTTTTTTAGTCTCTTCCTTTTGTTTTGGCTTTCTTTGAACAAAGCATGAACTCAACATGACTGTTAAAAGAAGTAGGGCAATTAATTTTGTAGTTTTCATAACTATTGAATTTTAGGTTTTTGATTTAAACAAAGATAATAAATTTTAAGCATGAAAAACAGCTTTTTTGTGCAATAAAGGGGGTAAATAATTAAAAAATGCACTTTTTTGACGATTTTTTTTGAAAAAATTTGCATTTTCCAATTTCTTGCCTTATCTTTGTAGAGAAGTTTTAAAGTTCATTTTAGGTTAGTGGTTTTAGGTTAGTAGGGGAAATGTGAGATGCGAATCTCATGTTTCCTTTCTTTATGCTCATTTCTTATCTGAGGGGTAAAAATCAAAAGTTGTTTTTAAATTTATGTATGTGATGGGGTCGAGGGGGTCGAGAGGGTCATGAAGGGTCGTGAGGGCTTTGATTTTTTGTTAGAGTGATATTTTTTACTACCTTTGTGATATCACAGTTGGGGTGTCTGCCTGATTTTCTTGCAGTCTGAGATTATACCCATAGAACCTGATACGGACAATGCTGTCGTAGGGAATCTGTAAATGAGACTCATATTCTTGTGAGTGCTTGAGATTTGGTGCATCAGATGCCATCCAATTTGTGATACAAATTTTAACTTATCTAATTGTATCATTATGGAAAAAATCGTTTCAAAAGGAATCGTGGATTCTTATTTCAAGAAATTATCTGAAAATCTTTCTTTGGATGTGGCTATTGTTGGTGGTGGTCCTTCGGGTCTTGTGGCTGCTTATTACCTGGCCAAGGCTGGTCGTCGTGTGGCTTTGTTTGAAAGAAAATTAGCTCCTGGTGGAGGTATGTGGGGTGGCGCTATGATGTTTAATGAGATTATGGTGCAAAAAGAGGCTATACATATATTTGATGAGCTAGGAGTACAGTACAAAGCTACTGAAAATGACGATTATTTCTTGGTGGATTCTGTGCATTCAACTTCGGCTCTTATTTATAAAGCGACTGAGGCTGGGGTTACGATTTTTAATTGTTATTCAGTGGAAGATGTTGTGTTTCAGCAAGGTAGAGTGAGTGGTTTGGTAGTGAACTGGGCGCCCGTTGCTAGAGAGGGTATGCATGTAGATCCTTTGATGTTTATGGCTAAGGCTGTGTTGGAGGGTACGGGTCATGATTGTGAGATATCAACGCTTGTGGCCAAAAAAAATGATGTGGCGCTTGATACTCCTTCGGGTGGGGTGAAGGGCGAGAAATCGCTTGATGTAGAGCTTGGAGAGAAAACTACCGTTGAGAATACTAAAGAGATTTTCCCAGGTCTTTATGTGTCGGGCATGGCTGCTAATGGTGTGATGGGTGCTCCTCGTATGGGCCCTATTTTTGGTGGTATGTTGCTTTCGGGCGAGAAAGTGGCTAAGTTGATAGACGAAAACTTATCTATATAATTAATATGAAGGATTTTGGCCTTTATATGATAATTACTTCGCCTATAGCCTCGCCTTGTGAGATTGCGCGCGTGGCTGTAAGTAGAGGAGTGAAGTACTTGCAACTAAGAGAAAAAAATCTCTCGGATAGAGAACTTTTGTCTTTGGCTAGAGAGCTTAGAGCGCTGACGTTAGGTACTCAAACTAAGTTTATTGTCAACGATAGGGTGGATATCGCTTATCTTTCGGCAGCTGACGGTGTGCATCTTGGCCAAGCAGATGTGAATATAGAGGATGCTAGGGCTTTATTGGGCAAAGATAAAATAGTGGGTTTGTCGACACATTCGCTCGCTCAGGCTAGGGAGGCTATTGCAAAGAGGCCTGATTATATAGGTTTTGGGCCTGTGTATAAAACTCCAACTAAGGCTGTGCCTGATGCTGTCGTGGGCTGTGAATTGTTAAGGCAGGTGATAGATTTTGCGAGTGTGCCTGTGGTAGCGATTGGGGGAATAACTCTAGAGAATTTGCCTTGCGTTTTGGCCTCCGGAGCTAAGAATGTTTGTGCTGTAAGGCCTTTTATGCAGACTAAGGATGTTGAAGCAGAGGTGGATAAATTTATCGAGGCTTTAAAAGGCTAAGTAATTTTATAAGATATTGTTAAAAAACGTTGTAAGTGAGTGCTTATGACGTTTTTTTTGTTATATTTGTGAGAAGAAATTTTTAAAAACTAAATATTATGAGAAAATTACGTGTTGTAGCTTTGATGTTAGCCCTTTGTTGTGGGCTTATATCTTGTACGGGCTCGGATGAGAGTAATGCTACTAAAGTGGCAGATAATTTCCTAGATGCTTTCTTGCACTCTAAAGTGGAGGTAATGAAGCAGGTGGCTGCACCAAGTGTAGATGTTAATGCGCTAAATCAATTAATTGATTTAATGCAAACAGAAGGATTTGAGGTTATGATGAGTGCGATAAAAGGTTATCAGGTGTTGGGAGTAGAAATTACGGGCGACGATGCCTTAGTAACTTATAGTATAGAGGGTACAGACGGGACTCAGGAAACTCAACACTTCCCACTGATGAAAAAAGATGGAAAATGGTATGTTAATTTTGCAGGATTTTAATAATATGAAGAGATTATTTTTTACTATGTTGTGTGCCCTAGCATTTGTGGCATGTAGCGAGAAAACGGCTGAAGAAAAAATTGCAGAAAAGGTTGCAACTTACTATACGACTATGCTTAAAGGTGACTTTGAGGCTTGTGTTAATACCTTTGAGGCTAGTGATAGAGTTGACTTGTTGAATGAGCCGGTGGCTAGGGAAGTATTTGAATCTCAGGAATATAGAGACTATGTTAAAATATGTGAAGGATTTGAAATCGTGTCTATTGATATAAGAGATGACTTTGCTGGCGTAGAGGTGGGATTCACTAATGGCGAGGGAGAATATTTGCTATTGGTTAATGTGGATAATGATTGGTTTGTTACAGCAGGAAATCCTCAGGATTAGTAAATTTTGATGTGAATATTTGTTTTTTTAGTTATTTTGTATTATCTTGTCACTAAGACTTTAAACTATTAAAACTTATAATTATGAGAAAAATAAAATTATTCTTTGCTATGCTTGTTGCAGCATGTTGCTTTGCATCGTGTGGTGAGCCTACAGCTAGCGCATCTGATGCTATGTCAGTGTTTTTTAACTCTTTGCTTAGTAATGATGTAGAGACTTATAAATCGGTGCTAAACCCTAATTTGGAATCTGGCGAGATAGATTATCTTGTGGAGTATTTTAATGCAAATGCTGCGCAGATGACTGAAGTAACTGGTTTTAAGGTTGTTAGCGAAAGTGTTAACGGCGATAAAGCTGAGGTGACTTACTCGTTTGTGGTGAATGGCGAGACTATTACTGAAACTTTGCCTTTGAGCCTTATTGAGGGAAAATGGTATTTAAATCCTTTTGATTTTTAATCTGAATCTTTGAAACAAATAAAATGCCCAGAATTCTCAAATGAGTTCTGGGCATTTTATTTGTGTTTATTTATATGTTTAACCTATGGCAATGTTGGTTATCTCAAAATTTAGTACTCCTGCTGGAACATTAACGGTGATTTGATCGCCTAGCTTATGGCCTAAAAGAGCCTTAGCAATAGGAGTTCCTACCGATAGTTTGCCTTCTTTGAGGTTGGCTTCGCTTTCGGATACTAGGGTGTAGACCACTGTTTTGCCTGTGCCCAGGTTTTTAAGTGAGACTTTGTTGAGAATCTGAACTTTGCTCGTGTCTATTTTTGATTCATCTATAATGCGTGAACTAGCAATAACAGCTTCGAGCTTAGCTATGCGCATCTCTAGCATGCCTTGTGCTTCTTTAGCTGCATCGTACTCTGCATTTTCGGACAAGTCGCCTTTGTCGCGCGCCTCGGCTATTTGAGCTGAGATTGCAGGGCGTTCCACAGAGCGTAGTTGCTCTAATTCTTGTTTTAATTTCTGGTAACCAGCCTCGGTTAAGTGATGAATTTCTGCCATAATTTTTCTGTTTCTAAATACAAAAATATAGAGAATCTCAACCTTACTAAAGATTGAGACCCTCATCCATTGTAACAAAGGTAAAAAACTTATTTTAATTTTGCAACTATAAATTCAAGAATGATGCCAAAAAAAATGGTCGCTTGTTTGTTATAAATGATTTTATTATATTTGTGTTAGGCAATTTATATTGGGCGTATGGAAAATATTTCGACTATATTTTGGTTCTTGTATTTAATACCTGTGATTTTTATTATCGTGGTGATTATTATGGATAAGCGTGAGCCTGTAAGGGCTTTGGCTTGGATATGTGTGGTTGCGCTATTGCCCTATGCAGGTATAATTTTATATATATTTTTTGGAAGAAACTTTAGAAAAGAAAAAATATTTTCGCGCAAAGGTGCACGCGATGAAAAATTGCTAAAAAGACTCTCGCAACGCCAATTAAAATTACTTAGTACGGCTAATTTAGAAGGTGAAATATCTGAAAATAAGGAGATTATAACCTTGATGTTGAATAATAGTCGCTCGCTACTCACCTTGCACAATAGAGTAAAGGTGCTTAATAACGGCAGCGAGACTTTCCCCGAAATAATCAAAACATTACATGAGGCCAAGCAAAGCATACACCTAGAGTATTATATTATAGAAAATGATGCTCTGGGCGAAAGCATTGCTGATATATTAGTGAGTAAAGCTCTTGAAGGTGTGGAGGTTAGGCTTATTTATGACGATGTGGGGAGTTGGTCGCTGAGTAGGAGATATATTGCAAGGTTGCAGCGTGCAGGGGTCAAGGTATATTGCTTTATGCCTGTTATGTTCCCTTTGCTGACAAGTAAATTAAATTACAGAAATCATAGAAAAATAGTAGTTGTAGACTCAAAAGTAGCATTTACCGGTGGCATAAATATTGCAGAGAGATACATTAAAGGCACAAAACTGGGTAAGTGGCGTGACACTCACTTAAAAATTGAGGGTGAGGCTGTGGCGCAATTACAGAAAGTGTTTGCCTTGGACTGGTTCTTTGTAAGTAGAAAACAACTATTAGATGATGAAAAATATTTCCCGCAAACTAATATTGATGACTTTTTGCCTGTGCAGATAGCATCCTCGGGGCCTGACTCGCATTGGGCGTCGATAATGCAGGCTTTTTTTGCTGCTATTTGTAAGGCTAAAAATAATATATTTATTAGTTCGCCCTATTTCTTGCCTAATCAAGCAGTGCTCACGGCGCTGAAGGTGGCTGCAATGAGTGGCGTGGATGTAAGGATATTGTTGCCAAGCAGGTCGGATTCTAAAATTGTGTATTGGGCTACGCGCTCGTATATCGAGGAATTGTTGGAGGCTGGGATTAAAGTGTATTTTTATAAAAAGGGATTCAATCATTCTAAGTTGATAATAATTGATGAAAATTTTGCGTCGGTAGGTACGGCTAATATGGATATTCGTAGTTTTGAACACAACTTTGAGGTTGCTGCGCTGATTTATGATAAAAAAACAGCAACTGAGCTAAGCGTTGCTTTTGAGAGGGATATAGATGATGCAAAACAATTAAATATGACTCAGTGGAGAAAACGACCGTTGAGAGAAAGTATTTATGAATCCTTTGCCCGTTTGCTGGGCCCCTTATTATAGAAATTGTTTTCTACTTATAGAACCTTTTTAAATGTGTAAATTAATGCTTCATTTTTTAAAAAGGAGGTGTTAGTGATTTTGTTTCACTTTAAAACTATAAGTTATGAAAAAAATTTTTACTATGATTCTTGCCCTCTCCTTTGTGGGGGTGCAAATGGCATCGGCGCAGATTCTGAAAATGGGTCTTAAGGGTGGGGTGTCTACCAAAATTTATGATTTTCAGACCACCACTGTGGACGGTGCTACTATCTCGCCAGGAACAAATGGTAACATTGGTTTCCAAGCTGGGGTTATTATGAAGGTGTCTATTCCTAAGTTTCTCTACATTCAGCCAGAGCTTATGTATTCTACTAATGACTATGATTATGTGGTAACTGATGCTAGTTATATTAGCAAGGTGAAGGTGCGTAGTCATCGTTTTGAGGTGCCCGTAATGGTGGGTTTTAATATCTCGGCCTTGAGATTTTTTGCTGGTCCTAAGTTCGTTTTAGCTTCCTCCTCGTCGGAGACTAACGATTATGTAGACCTAAAAATGGATTATATTGATTCAAACATTGCCTTGGTGGCAGGTTGTGGATTTGATATCAAACGTTTCTTTATAGATATAAGTTATACGACTTATCTAGGGGATAGTTATGATATTGCTACTTACAACGGAACGTCTACGAAGTTAAATCTTAAAAGCGATAGTCAGTGGAATTTTAATGTGGGATTCTTCTTTTAAGTAATGATGGGTGTTGAATGAAAAAAAGGAGTGACTAACAAATTTTCTGTTAGTTACTCCTTTCTTGATTTTGTGGGGGCAGCAGATGAATGCTTATTAGTCGCCCACTATTTCTTGGTTGATTTAACAAACCATGGTAGGAACTCATTCCCTTTGCTATCTACGATAATAGGTTTAAATTCGTGGATACCAGCCTCTAGTTTAACATTGTGGATAGAGATAGATGGCTTGTCTAAAGAGAAGCCTTCGCATGATGCTACTTCAACGCCGTTAACTACGATCTTGGCACTTTTCATGTCCATGATTGCGCGACCTGGTTTAGAACCATTACCTGAGTTTGGTACAGGACGGCCTGCAGGTGATTGTGCGTTAAGGTTAAGACCAGTTACTGGATTCCAACGATAAAGCTCAAAATCATAAACCCCAGCCTCAGTTACTTTAACTGTCCAGAAAGCTGATGCAGCAGGAGTTTTCTTGCCAAGATTTGCAGCTCCTTGGTTCCAGATAGGTGTAACTTTAGGGTCGATAGAGTGAGCATCGTGGCTGTTCATAACAACACTCTCGCCCTTAACATCAGTTGATAAGTAAACTGGGTGACGGTAATCTTTGTCAACGGAGATTTTATCCCACCATTTTTCGTAAGCCGCAGCTAATTCTTTTACAAGTTTAGGATTTTGTGCTGCAACATCATTACGTTGAGAACGGTCTTTTGCAACGTTGTAAAGTTCTTTTCCGTAAACAAGTCTCCAGTGGCCTTTCATAACGCAAGGCTCTTTGTATTTAACCAAGAACTCACCTCTTTGAGTGTCTGTAACTTCGATACGATCTTTGTCGAAATCTTTAGCAAAGATATCTACACCATCAAAGTTAACTTCGCGGCTAGGTTTAAGATTACACATACTCATAAGAGTTGGCATAAGGTCGTAGTACATTGTTAAATCGTCTACTTGAATACCTTTGTTTTCCCATGGAAGATACATGAGCATAGCTTGACGGTGGCCACCATCCCATGGATCACCTTTCCTACCTCTAAGGCCTCCGTTGTAGCCTTTTGACTCGATAGCAAATTTTTGTTTGTCAAGCACAGGTACGTTACTACCATTATCACCAAATAGGATGATAACTGTGTTGTCGTCAAGGCCTTCTTTTTTAAGTGACTCGCGAAGTTTTGCGATATTCTCGTCTATATTAGCTATCATACCATAGATTCTAGCTGTTCTATCGCTTACTTTGTCTTTGTAAGGCTCAACATATTTAGCCTCGACGTTAAATGGTGCGTGGGCTGCGTTAAGAGCTAGGTAAACAAAGAAAGGTTTTTTCTTGTTTTTAGAGATGAAGTCTATAGTTTCGTCAACGAAAACATCGGTACAGTAGCCTGTTTGTTTCTCAGGTATGTCTCTGTCGCGATAATAAGTGTCGTCGAAGTAGGTGTTACCCCAGTAGTCGGGCAGCTGGCCTATACCTCCACCTTTAAGGCAAAGAACATTGTCGAAACCTCGGTCTATTGGACGGTAAGGGTAGTTGTCTCCCAAGTGCCATTTACCATACATAGCTGTTGTGTAGCCATTATCCTTGAATGCGTCACCCATAGTGTAAAGTTTAGTATCTAGGATAGAACGGCCTGAGATAGTGTGCCATACACCTGAAAGGTTGCCGTCAACGCCCGTCATAAGACCTGAACGTGTTGGCGCACTAGTAGTGCCTGTTTGGAAGTTGTCAAAACAGATACTTTGGCTGTGTAGCTTGTCGATAGCAGGTGTTTTGATAATTTTGTTGCCTGTGTAGCCTACGTCTCCGTAACCAACATCATCGGTTAGGATAAGAATAACATTAGGTTTTTTTGGAGCTGATTTAGCTTCCAAAACGCTAGGTACTAGGCATAATGCACAACCTAGAGTGGCATAAAGTTTTGGATTTCTCATTATAATTTGATTTTTAAGGTACTTCCTTTAAATGTCGTTTTTTGTGTTTTTTTCTCGCCTGCAACTTCTATCTCTAGCTCAAGAGGTTTGGCAGAGAAGTCTTGGAAATTTCCCTCGCCTTTTTCTATTGTTAGAGTGCGTTTTTTGTAAGAGAATTTAACCTCAGAGTATTCTCCTTTTTCGTAGTCGTAGGTTTGGTTATCATCTATATATAAGGTGTATTCTGCTTCTTTGTCGCCTGGGTAGATTTTAATGCGCATAGGCTCTTTTGTGGGCTCAGTTGCGTATTGAACTTTAGCTCCGTAAGGAATAATTGAAGATGCTTTGACGTAGACAGGTGTGGAATCTAGAGGCGTTGCAACTTTTATGCACCCACCACCCTTAACTTTTTTGTCGGTGAAAAACTCGTACCACTCACCCTGGGGTAGGTAGATTTCTTTCTCTCTTTGGCCGTATTTTGTAACTAGAGCCACCATGACGTTTTCGCCAAAGAATATTTGGTCGTCTATGTCCCAAGTGTTTTTGTCCTGAGGATAATAGTAAGCCAAAGGACTCATCATAGCGTGGCCACGTTGAGTTACTTTCCATGCCTCAGAGTAGATATAAGGCAAAAATTTGTAGCGTAGGTCTATGAACTTGCGCGCCGTAGACTCAAATTCTTTGCCGTAGTTCCATATCTCGGTAGTGGATTTATAGCCGTGAATACGGAAGATAGGACTGAAGGTTGCGAATTGGAACCAGCGAGTTAAGAGTTCGATGAAATTTTTATCAGTGTACTGGCTTTTGTAGCGTGGGTTCATGCTCTTGCTATCTCTAAAGAAACCTCCTGCATCGTGAGTCCAGTAAGGAACGCCTGCCATGGTGAAGTTTAGTCCTGCTGAGATTTGCTCGGCAAATTGCTCCCATGAGCTTTGAACATCGCCCGACCATGTGACTGCGCCGTAGCGTTGTTGGCCAGAGAAGGCTGAGCGTGTAAGGTTCATAACACGTCGGTTAGGTTCGTCTTTGCGCTGACCTTCATACATGGCTTTAGTGACCATAAGCGAGTAAGTATTTACTACATAGCTATATACGCCTGCGCCTGTTTGGAAACTAACGTCTTTAAATTCAGAGCCAGGTTCTGAGCCGTCAAGCCAAATAGAGCTGACACCCATATTAAACATGCTATCGCGAACTAGCTCGTAGAAAGCATTTCCCTTTCTTTGATCCCAGAAATCAAAGTAATTAGAGCCATTAAGGAAGCAATCTTCTATTTTGCGTTTTTTCTCAGTAGGTTTGTTTTTAAGCATAGGCCAAACTGACACCATTAATTCGGCGTTCATTTCGGCTAATTCCTTAGTCATGCCTTCTGGGCTAGGGTAGCGTTTTCTCTCCCACTCAGGGCCTTTGGTTTTGCCTGGCCAGTATTGCCAGTCTTGGATTATTATATCAAAAGGAATTTTTTTAGCACGCATCTCTTTAGCTACATCCATAAGTTGCTTTTGGTTGTTGTAGCGCTCACGGCATTGCCAAAAACCATAGGTTTTCTTAGAGAACATAGGGGTTTGGCCTGTTAATTTATGGTTGAGCTCTATAATCTCGGCTGGGCTTTCGCCTGCAACTACATAGTAGTCAACAGAGGTAGCTTTAGTGCTAGCAAAGACTGTTTTGTTGTAATCGGGAGAGTTGTAATAAACATTACCTGCGATTTCTGAACCTGTGTTCTCAAAGATAACTTTATAGGTTTTGCCTGCCTCAAGCTCTTTAACCCCAGAGTAGTTTTGAGGTAGCCACATAGTCTCATAATTGATAATAGTATCGCCGTCAAGACTAAGTGAAACCACGCCCTTGGCTTTGTGAACATTGTCGCAGTGAACGTGGAAGGCGTAGCGTCCTGTTTGTTTAGGGGTGAAGGTAGTTTCGCGTATGTTTTTCTTGCCGTTGTCCTTGAATTTAATTTTTGCAACGTCTTCTGATTCAGCTCCTTGGCTTAGTGTTTTTACGGCTGTGCTGCCTGCTTCTTGGCCTTGGAAAGTTATTTCTTTAGAGGCTGGGTTGAATTGGCTGACGCTGTAGTTATTCCATAGGATGCCGTAGTTTTTGGTAGAAAGAATAAAAGGTATGACAACTTCTTGGTTGTATTGAATAAAGGTGGCTGGCACGTGTTTCCAGTTCATGATGCCACTTTGATATTGGCCAAGACCGTAAAGAGCCTCATCCTCGCAGGTGAAACCCTGAGAAATCATGTAGCCCTCGGTTTTTGTTAGGTCGATGTAGCTTTCTTCTAGCGTTTCGCTAATTAATTGTTTGCCTTTAGAGTTTACATATTCGATAACGCCCTTGTCGCTGATGTTGACTTCTAGGCTAGGGGTTTTAATAGTAAGCTTGTTTGCTGTTTGTTTTAGTTCCCACTTTGTGGCTTGAGGCTGCATGGTAACTACTAGCTCTGGAACTGAGTAATAGCCTTTGTTAAGTGGCGTTTTGCTTACGTGCATTATTTTATCGCTCATAACCTCAATTTTGACTTCTTTGTCACTCATTTTAAGGGTGAGAGAGTTAGCGTCCTGAGTGAAAGGCAGAGCAAATTGAGCTCCGATTACCGTAAAAGGTAAGGCCAGCAACATGCTAGTTGTGGCGATTAGTAGTTGTTTTAGTCTCATGGGTTAGTTCTTTTATGTTAAGGAGGATTCTAATTTTCATTTTTTACTCCAAAATTTAGTACAAGAACCCGTGACGTCCTAAATTGAAGCGTTTATCTGACATCAAAGTTAAATCAAAAAGTTCTGAAATCCAAACTTTTTGAACAAAATCTATCTATCTATTAGTGTATTACCTCAAAGCGATTTTCAATCTTACAATCTGCTCAAAGCGACACAGATTGTAAGTTAAGTTGATAAGTCCAATAATGCCACTAGCTCGTTCAATACCAATCGAACGCAGGTGCAGACCCTGCATCGTCTGTTCCATAAAACCGA
>JAWXTK010000030.1:0-13384 GCA_044433645.1 Rikenellaceae bacterium
TTGAATTATCAGAGCCATAAGCATTAGAAATCTCTACTATTAGATTTTGTGAACTAGGATAAGTATTGGTTTCTAATACATTACCATCACCTATCAATTCACTTATATCAAAAAATGCTGTGCCACTACTTTTGATTGCATAAAAAGCATCTACCCCAGAAAGGTTCTCAGCATCTATTCCCACGTAATTTTCAAGCCCTGAGATAGCATTTAATTTAAGTGATGAGCCTGCCTCAACACCCTCGTAGTCTACATAAACCATAGGTGTCTGAGTATCATCATAGCCCTCAACAAAAGGCGCTTTAAACACTAAATTACTTAGTGTGGGGTTATCAACTAAATAATAATCATCACTAGTATAAGAATCAGCTCCAAGATAAGCATCGCACGAGATAGAAAACGCTACCTCAAGCTTACCTTTTAAAGGTGTGCCCCCAAGTTTAAATTCCACACTACCCTCGCCTTGCTCTAAGGTGATGGTTTTGGGAGTATCCACAGTAATACCAGTAGTATTAGAGGTAACATTAAAGGTTACTTCGCGCTGTTCGCCATACGAGTAAAACAACACAAGTTTAGCATCATCACCCAACTCCTCGCCATAAGTATTCACACCCACAAACTCATCTGAGGTAACCTGAAAATCATTAGACAAAATATTTACAATACTACTGCGCGAAGAACTCTGAGAATAATTAGACTCATCTCTGTAACTTAAAACAAGTTCTAGTTCTGTGTTTGTTTCACCGTCGGAAGATTTATTTACACTACCTACAATAGGAACTTTCATAACACTTTGCTCAGTTGAGTTAGCCAAAGTAATAGTTGAAGCATTATCATCTATATCTAAAGAAAAATAATCTGAGATAAGCTCCAAAGTAACCGTCCTACCACACGCATTGTAGTAAGTAATAGAAAGTTCGCCCTGAGTCTCAGTGTATCTATAAACATCACTAAACGAAACACCTAAAGACCTAAATACAAGATTTTCTAACTCCTCGCCATTGCCATAAATACGAGTAGAAGTGCTGATTGTTTGCTTAATATCATCGTTAGACAAAGTGAATTTGAATGGAACATCTTGGCCATAGACCTCAGGTGAGCCATACATATAAATTTTAAACGAACTAGTATCTGAGCTAATAGGAATTTGCACCTCATAATCTAAACTAATACCATAGGGCAGATCCGCAGCATCTATACTAAGGCGAGCTCCCGTTGACTTGTAGAAAGGAACTTCAATATAGTTGCCTTCAACTGACACTCCCTCGCGAAAAGTGCCATGAAACTCGATTTCTGACTCGATAATATTTAAACTACCGTTAGAGGTAGGGTCAACAACATCTACATCTACTGTAGTACAGCCTGCGCCCAGCAAAACTAGGCTTAAGAGCAATAATATTTTATTATATATCTTTTTCATAATCATTAAATTTTAGTAATTACCAGAGTAACCTTTATTTTGATACCAATTAGAATATTTAGCCAAATCAGCTGTTGGTATGGGCAACAAATAAAACTCATCTGTGACTTGGAATCCATTGTTTGGAATTGTCATATAAGTCACTGAAGGAGTAGTCATATAAGACCAATCAATCATACTAGCCCCCGAGACAGGTATGCTATTAGCCTCAGCGTAGGTTTCAAACACTTCTCTAGACATAATATTGTCGGTGCATTCCCATGATGAGTCTACACTCTGAGTTTCACTCTTGAATTTATCCCAACGAATTAAGTCAAATCTACGTTTACACTCTGCATGAAGTTCTATCTTGCGCTCTTGGTGTATAGCATCGCGAAAAGCACTTTGCGAAGAAATTGCATCGTATGATAAATCAGATAAACCTGCTCTACGACGTATTTTATTCACAGCCTCAATAGCATCGCTAGTTGGGCCATTAACCTCATTCTCAGCCTCGGCAAATAATAATAAAGCATCAGCATAACGATAAACCACAAAATTAACATCAGCATAACCGTAACTAGTGCCACTCTCGCCTACTGCCACATCATAATCAACATATTTAGTAAATGTAGGCGTACACAAGAATGTTTGGCCTGCATAAGTGCCCGAGCTACATTCAAAGCGCGTTAGGATTCCCCAGCTACGTTTGTCTTTGACGTGATAAGCAGTCATTTCACTACCATTCTCATCTAATTCACCCTCTTGATATCTTTCCATAGCATGATACAAATCAGGTGTTGGCAAATAATAGCCTGTAACAGCTATGCCACCAAAAGCCATTTGAGTAACCGTAGAAGTATTACCCTCGTAAGACAAAGGAGTAGCAGTAGAACCTCCCCAGAAAGTAGTTCCTGTTCTGTTATACCAACACTGACGTGTTAAAACGCTACCCATACCAGAACTAGCAATTTGGCCTACTTCTAAAATTGACTCATCACTAAAATCATTGTCCCAGTTATCAGAATAATTATCAAGCAAATAATAAGGGCTATTATCAACCACGTCTTTAGCCATATCTCTAGCCAAAGACCAATACTCTGAGCCGTAATCTACGCTTTTAAATGCACCTGTTTCGCTATCACGTCTAGCACCAACATAAGTCATATAAGCCTCAGAAAGAATTACTTTAGCAAGCCACGAGGTAGCTCGTCCACGCAAGGCTTGAGTATCGGGTGCATACTCAGCAGCGAATTTTAAGTCAGGAAGTATGAGTTTAGTGTACACATCATCAACTTTATCACGGCTTAGATTCATAGTGTACAGATAATTAGCATCAGTAACATACCACTGAATAATAGGCACATCGCCCCACGCTCTAACTAATTGAAAGTAAAAGAAAGCTCTCATACACATAGCCTCAGCAATGTGAGCCGTGCGCTCTTGATCTGTATAATTATCTATATCTGCATCGCTAACATTATAAATAATATAGTTAGCATAGTTAATTCCTTTCCACCATATCTCCCAACTACCCGATGAGCTAAACCATTCAAGCTCTCCGTCAAGAGTGTGATTTACAAACGAAAGAATATCAGTTTTTGTAGAACTAGCACCTATCTCATCAGTGCCTATATCTATCACAGGCCAATAACGACCATAAGCGTCCGCAGTACGCAAAATACCATAAATCGCATAGATTGCGCGCTCGACATCATCCTTAGAATCAAGATACTCACTTTGATCTACAACTCCCGTAGGATTTTCAGTAAGCATATCTGTACAAGAGCTCATAAAAACAGCTAATGACATTGCTAAAATTAATATATATTTTTTCATTTTAGTAGAATTTTATATTATTAAAAACCTAGGTTAAGACCTACTTTTACAGTAAACGGATTAGGATATGCACCATAGTCATGACCCATTCTAAGGCTATTTTTACCACCATAAGAAACCACTGGAGAGTAACCTGTATAGTTAGTTATAGTAAGAATATTTTGCACCGAAACATAAGTACGTATCGTAGAAATTTTCATGCGATTAACAGCTTTCAAAGGCACCTTATACCCCAGAGTAATACTTTGCAGACGAATATAAGAACCGTCTTCGATAATCAAATCAGAAAAATTATATGACGACAAACTCCCTGTATTAGAAAGTTTTGGGTAAGTGTCCGAAGGATTATCAGGAGTCCAGCGATTATACCACACAGACTCAAATTGTTGAGCTGTGCCATACATCAAACCTTGGATAGCGTTCATATTACATATCTCACCTCCATAAGATCCGTCGATATTGATAGTTAAATCAAAGTTTTTGTAGGTAATTGAAGTATTAATACCATAAGTGAAATCTGCTTGAGCACGACCTATGATAGTTTTATCATTATCATCTATTATTCCATTGCCGTCTTGGTCTACGTATTTTTGATCGCCCTCACTGATATACACTCCACTAACCATTAGCGCATCATCTCCCTCTTTAAAGATACCATCGCGCTGGTAGCCCCAGAATATACCTAACTCCTCGCCCTCGATAAGAATCTGAGTGTCTATACCATTCCATGGCATTGAAACTCCTGATGCAAAATAATCGCTCATCAAATCAGTAATTATTGTTTTATTAAAACCTATATTACCAGAAATAGTCCAACTAAAATCTTTTTTGTCATAAATACGAGCTAAGGCACTAAACTCTAAGCCTCGGTTTCTCATCTCGCCAAAGTTAAGGGTCATAGTAGAATAGCCTGTCACAGCACCTATTTCTGCGCCAACTAATAGGTCTTTAGTATCTTTTTGATATAAATCTAAACTAAATTCTACTCTAGACTTAAATAGAGATAAGTCTATACCAAAGTTAGCCTGATAGGTTGTCTCCCATTTAAGCCCACTATTTGCAAGAGCCGAAGAGGTTTGATAGCTAATATATTGACTGTCATCAGATGTTGAACCTCCAAAAATCACATTACCACTATTCATAAGAGTAATTGACGAATAAGAAGACACTGACGAGTTACCTGTCAAACCATAAGATGCTCTAAGTTTAAAGTTAGATATAGTTGTTTTATAATCCCTCATCCATGGCTCTTGGTCTATTCTCCATGCAAAAGCAGCAGCTGGGAAGAAACCCCATTTGTTACCATCGGCAAATTTTGATGAACCATCGGCACGACCTGTAAGAGTAAAGGTATATTTTGATTTCAAAGTGTAGTTAGCACGTCCGAAATAAGATAATAAAAGAGAGCTAGTCTCAGAGTTAGACGCATCAATGCTAGTTGCCGAAGATATATCAGTCCAAGTGAAATCATCATTAGGGAAACCCTCGCCAGTAATTGACTTAGATGATGACGATGACGATGAATAAGTATTACCAACAACAATATTTACACGGTGATTTCTGTTAAATCGTTTGTTATAAGAAAGCGTATTCTCTTGTGTAAAACTACTTGAACTAGATGATTTAAGCTTAGCTCTACCACCAACATCATAACCCGATGGCATAATACGACTTTGATAATAATTAGACTCTGTTTTACGCTCAGAAATATTAGCCGTAGACTTCCATGTTAGTCCGTCTATAATAATATATTCTCCATAAACATTTGCAAGGTATTGCGAGGCTATATTCTCCTGAGTAATGCCATAAATCGCCATTAGTGGAGTATAATCCTCATCCTCTAGTCCATAAGGATTGTCAGGATCATAGGTCGAATAATTATAATTAGGCACTACGGTAGGTTTAGTTCTCAGAGCACGCGTAATCACAGATGTTGTACCAGCTGATGCTCCCAGCGATGAAGATGTTGGCAACCCCGAAGTCTCTATCTCAGAGAGAGTAATGCGAGTGCCAAATTTAAGCCTATCGTTTACGCTATAATCTAAATTCACACGACCAGTCAACCTATTAAAGTCTGTTTTGGGCACTATACCTTCGGATGAATAAGCATTAAATGATACCATATATTTAATCTTCTCTGTTCCTCCCGATATAGAAGCCGAGGCATTAATGCTATGGCCTGTTTGATACAGTATATCTTGCCAATCATCGCTAGGAGTAGAGTTTAACTCAGCCAAAGCCAAGCTAGCAGATGTACCCGAGCCTGTACCACCATTAAGAAGCGAAGCCTCGTTTTTAAGTATGGCTAGTTGGCTAGAGTTTAGTAGGTCTATTCTTTTTGTAAGATTAGATATTCCATAATCTATATCAAAGTTAACTCGTGCTCTACCAGCCTCACCCGATCTTGTTGTGATAATAATAACCCCGTTAGAGCCTCGCGAACCATAAATTGCAGTAGCCGAAGCATCTTTAAGAATCTCCATAGACATGATATCAGTAGGATTTATCATAGAAAGTGGGCTAATAGACGAGCCTTCCTCCTCAAAACCATCAATGGCAGTATTGTCATAATGCACCCCGTCGATGATGTATAAAGGCTCGCTATCACCCATAGAATTACTACCCCTGATACGTATAGTAGACTCACCCCCAGGAACTCCTGAGTTAGTGATAACCTGCATACCAGCTACTCTACCCGAAAGCATTTCAGTTAGCGATGCTCCCGTACCTTCAGAGAAAACTTCCTCTCCAAGACTAGAGACCGAACCTGTCAAATCGCTTCTTAACACTGTACCGTAACCCACAACAACAATCTCGTCCAGGGTTTTATCCTCTGTGGCTAGAGTAATATTTAAAGTTTTATCATTTTCGATAGTTTTAATTTGAGTTTCGTAACCCAAAAAAGCGAAGCTAAGTTTTGCACCCTTATCAACAGTAATTTTATAATTACCCGACAAATCTGCTATCACGCCGGTATTAGTTCCCTCAATAATAACTGATGCGCCAATCAACGCTTCTTTATTTTGATCAGTTATTGTCCCTTGAATAGTGAGTTTTTGAGAGAAAGCCTCCGAGGGTAACACAATCACTATTAGGGATATAATTAAGATGTATAATTTTTTCATAGACTTTAGTTTATTTTAGTTAGTCTTTCTTTGTAAAATACATACTAGAGGTGCTGTCATAGACATTCTCTAGAGTATAGATAAGGGTTGTATTATTTAGCTTAGTAATAGTGCCCGTCTGCATAAGGTTATCTGTTGATATGTAAAGCTCATCGTCATCCACAGAGTAACTACCAGTCTCATCATAGGCATAAGAATAAACAGTACCATTTGTATTACAACTACCGTCGCACTCACCATCGCAAGCGCACAAAGCGTTTCGCATTTTAAAGTCCACGGTTTTGTTTGCAAAAAATTCAAATTCTATATAAAAGCTTTCAGTGTAAAGACCATTAATAGAAGTGATTTCTTTGCCAGATGTAGTTTTCCATTTGCCCTCCAGCAGGCCCATGTATTCATCGCTCATGTCATTGCATCCAATAAATAGTGACGAAAGACATAAAAAAAGAATTAGTTTTAGTTTCATATTTTTAAGTTTTTAAGTTTTAATTTTTCCAATTTATCATAGCTTCTCTAGATGCAATATCTACCCAAACCGAGCAATGCTCAAACTCACGAGTATATACATAACCATCTTTTTTAGCATCTGCTTTAGGTTTGCCAAGTGCTCTATTATATTCAGGGTAGTCTATAAGGCCCCCTTGATTTTCGTTATAGCCCCACGAGTAACAAAAATATGATTTCTCGCCAGCTGCAACCAAAAAACAAGCTAGAGGGAAAGTTATATCACGCATAGCTTGCTGTTCAAGCGATTTTTGTGAGCTATGTTTTAACTCACCCATATTAGCAAAGTTAAATGTTGGCCAACCTTTAACAATTACTGCTTTGCCACGTTTTGCAGCCTCTTGAATCAAGGCTATATCTTTAACAATCACATCTTTATCTTCGGCCGAGAGAGCACAAAAATGCTCCATCATACCTGCGTCTATATAATCATAAAAATCTAAGCCCATGTTAGGGAAAGTTTTTTCGAGACCTCTTAGCGAATTAGCTACAATTAATTTATCATCACCTATATTTTTTCTCATCTCAGTTAGCATAGAGTAAACACCCTCAAGAGTCTTATCATATTTTTCTTTGCCCTCTGCCTTAATTTTAGCAGCTGGCGATGCCAAATACTGCAACACAGCATCGACAAAAACCCCGTCAAGATTTTTATCCTTATTTAGTTGCTCGGTTGGCACCGAAACCCACCAATCTCTAAATTCTTTTATCATAGGATTATAAGTAAGCCTTTTTTGAGCATGAACAGTGATAGCCTCGCCTTTAGCATCCTTCATTATCCACTCTGGTTTTTTTTCTAGGATAGAGCCAAAACTGTAAACATCACCATAATCTATACGACTATTCCAGTAAAACAGCACCTTACTATTAGTATTGTATTTTTTGATGCCTTGGGCTGCAACCTGAGTCCCTTTCTCCATATTGCCATAAACTCCTACACCCTGAGTTTTCTCAAGACAAATTATAGGAAATTTGGCCATAAATTTTAATTGCTCCTCACTAAAGTCTGTTTTGCTCGCAAGGTGTATACACACAGGTATTTTATCCCACGAGAAGTCAGGCTCTTTATTAGCCTTAGCACTCAGCATCTTTACTGAGAATAAAGCTAAAAATAAAGTTAAAATTGTTAAATTAGTTTTCATATTAAAAAAATGTCTTAGTTTGCGATTGTATTTTAATACGAAATTATAGACAATAAACTCTTAGGAGACTATGTTTTTATAAAAAAAATACCGTGGTTTTTTAAAAACCGTCTAATATTACTATTTTATTACTATCTTTGTTTTAAACTAATAAGCCAAAATGAAGAAATACTTAGTCTTATTATTATTACTGTTTTCTTGTGAATATCTGATAGCCAATGACTACCAGATACAATATCTCAACACCAATAATGGACTATCTCAAAGTGATGTAAATGCCATAATTCAAAGCCAAGATGGGTATATATGGCTAACTACCAACGACGGCATAAACCGTAGCGACGGAGTGGAAATTAAATCCTATCATATCAACCTACCCAACAGTAATAATTATCAAATTTACAGAGATATAGCCGAAGATAATTTTGGCAGACTATGGATAGCAGCTTTTAGTAGTGTAATAATCTATGACCCTAACACCTTAGTTAGCAAGAAAGTAGAACTTCCAACGGCCGATGTAATCTCAAACATTAACCTAGTAAAAGATAACAAGGGTGATATATGGATTAGCCGACAAAGTTCGCTGAGTAGATTCACCCCAATAATAGGCGATGAATTTTACACTACCAACAATACAATAACCCTTAACAACAGCATAATAGACGTATATAGCAGCCAAGAGGATTTATATGTTTGTACAACCCGTGGAGTAAACCACCTGCGCGATGGGCAAATGATATCAACTAACTCTCTAAGATTAAATAGAATTAGCACAACACCCCATGGACTAATAGGGATAAACAATAAAGGGGTATATTTTAAAAGTAATTCAGAAAACGATTTTAACCTTATACACAGCGACAATACCTGTGTTAGCATATATTTTAGCCAAAAAACAATCTACCTAGGAACTAGTTCGGGTTTATATAGAGCCAAATACAATGCGAGAGAGAATAGTTTCAATAAATTTATTAAAACAGATTTAGGTGGTAACTTTGAAATAAAAAACATTACAAGCGATAAAAATAACCAATTATGGTTAGGCACTAATCGCAATGGGGCAATTATATTCAACCCCACTCAAAGCAACTTTAGTCACATAAAAATTGCAAATAAGTCATTTGACAACAAAGTAAATTCTATACATATAGATAACAAATCACGCACATGGCTTGGGGGATATAGCTCAGGAGCAGTGTATTTTGATAGACTGGATACTAATTTCAAACGCCCTAAATTTATAAAACCAATAGCTGGAGGCAACAAAGTTAGGTCTATAGTAAGTCTAGGCGAGAATGTTTTTATCTCTACCAACTCACTTATTAAATTATCTTTTTCTGATAATAAAGTTGAGCAACAGGCAATAGACATACCCTGCCACTACACTCAGGCCCTAACCCAACTACTTGCATCTGAGGATAATAAAAAACTATATGTTGCCACATTCAATTCGGGGCTATATTACTACGACCTAGAGCAAGATAAGGTAGTTAATACCAATATATTCTCTAATCGCAATATCAAGCGTTTAAACCTCGATGATGATAGAGTAGTTTTACGAAGCCTTGCATTTGCAAAAAACGGCGACTTATGGATAGGTAGCAGCGAGGGGATAATCATAATTTCTAAAGAATCTATAAATAATGGCACTTTTACACCAAATCTTGTAAAACTACTACCTGAGGAAAAAAGCTATATCTCTCCCATATTTTTTGACAATCAAGACAATGTGTGGATAGGAACTTTTGGCACAGGTTTATTCAAATGCTCCCTTGAGAGTGAGGGCAAAATAAACCATATCACTCAGTTCAACACAAGCAATGGCCTGCCCAACAACACCATAAAAAGCATAGAGCAAGACAAAGCAGGTAATATATGGGTGTCTACCAACCGAGGTCTAGCCCAAATCAAAGACCAAGACCAAACTATCATAACCTATGACGTAGCCGACGGATTGCAAGATATGGAATTTGGCGATTTATCAAGTTTTAGCAAAGAAAACGGTGAATTATTATTCGGTGGAGTAAATGGCGTAAACATCTTTAATCCAGTAAAAATCAAAGCCGACACAACTGCCCCTAACCTAGTAATAGATGAATTTACATTATTTAACACCGTAATTCGTCCAGGCGAGGAGCATCAGGGCAACCAAATACTAAGTCAATCTATCAACAAAACAAGTAGCATAACGCTAAAATATTTTCAAAACACGTTTACTTTCTCATTTGCTGGCATACATTACATCAACGCCAAACAAAATAAATATTTATACAAGTTAGAAGGCTTTGACAATGATTGGATAACAGCCACGGCGCTCAACAGACGCTCTAGCTACACCAATATACCCTCAGGCAATTACACATTCAAAGTAAAGAGCTCAAACCCCGACGGAGCATGGAGCAATGTGCGCGAGATTAAAGTCAGGGTATTAAAACCCTGGTGGAGAACACACCTGGCTATTATTTTATATGTGTTAATGTGTTTGGCAGCTATTATCATAATATATTATTACGTTCACAAAGCTCAACAAGATAAAATAAGGCTGAAAATCATACGTCTTAAACGTGAGAAACTAGCAGCTATAGCCCAAATGCAGGTTGACTTTTTCACTAATATTTCACACGAGTTTCGCACTCCCCTAACCCTAATTATTGCCCCCATAAAGCAACTAATGGAACAGCGCGAACTAAACCAAGAGAAAGTAGAAAAACTACATAGCTACATCAACAATAACGCCCAGATTCTAATGCGTCTAACTAATCAACTACTTGATTACGCTAAGCACGAGCAGGGCGAGCTAAAACTCAATCGCGAGCCAATAGAACTCGTAGAATATCTCTCACTAATCACAGCACAATTTAGCTCAGTAGCCGACGAGAAAGACATAAATATTAAGTTTGAAACAACTCTTTCTCAAGCTAGCATTAGCTGCGATAGAACCATGTTAGACCATATTTTATATAATATTATTAATAACGCGTTTAAGTTTACACCCACATCGGGAGAAATAACAATCTCACTTGAGTCTAAGGAGCAAGATATTATAATAGGCATCAAAGACAACGGCTCAGGCATGGATATAGAGCTGCAAAAACACGTCTTTGAACGTTTTAAACAAGGAACAACAGGCAAGGGAGGCACAGGCATAGGCCTAGCATTCACAAAAACCCTAGTCAACCTTAATATGGGCGAAATAAATGTTGAAAGTACTCTTGGCAAGGGCACAAAATTCTCTATGGAGTTTCCAGTAGTGGAAAATAAAAATATAGAAATCAAGACCAAACAAATTGATATAACACCTAAAAAATCTGAGCAAAAAATCCTCGAGGACTTTAGCGCAAAAAGCCGAATGTTAATCGTCGAGGACAACATCTCAATATTAAACCTACTAAAAGATTATTTTGAGAAAAAATACACCGTAGACACAGCCACTAACGGCGAGCAAGGCTTAATTTCATGCCGAGAGAATCAACCCGATATAATAATCTCAGACGTAATGATGCCAGTTATGGACGGAATAGAAATGTGTAATATACTAAAACAAGACAGTGAAATTTCTCATATTCCTATCATAATTTTAACAGCAAAAACCACCCCAGAGTCTCAAATTCAAGGCTACGAATCAGGTGCCGATGCCTACCTTACAAAACCTTTTGAGAACAAAGTTCTGGAGGCCCTATGTGAGTCTACATTAAAAAACCGTGAGAGCTCACGCAAGAAATTCCAAAGTTCACTAGACATTAACACCGAGCAGCTAACTACCACAGCAACAGACCGTAAGTTCTTGGATAAATGCATAGAAATCACCACCAAAAACCTAGACAACAGTGAATTCACGGCAGCAAAATTTGCCGAAGAAATGGGCACATCCCAATATTTAATGAACAAAAAATTAAAATCACTAACAGGCCTATCAGCCAACGGTTTTGTAACCAACGCAAGGCTAAAAACAGCAGCGCAATTACTCATACAAAGCCAGCTCACAATAAACGAAATAGCCTTTAAAGTAGGCTACAATTCCATAGACATTTTCAGACCTGCCTTCGTTCAGCAGTTCGCCGTCACACCCTCACAATACCGAAAAAGAGGGTAACAAACAAAGCGTTGATTAAATAAAGTTTTTTTAATAGCCAAGAGATATTATAATCTAAAGGTTTTGCAAAGTTAAACCCTCAGAGATAAAAAAAACCACCAACCTTTGATTGATTGGTGGTTCAATGTTTATCTCTATTTTATGACGCCTTTATTAAATCCATACATATCAATTATTTTGGCTTTGGGGTAGTCAAAAATCAAATCGTCTGCCCCGAAAATATTTGCGACCTTGATTTTCTCAGAGTATTCATCTATCACACCCTTTAAACTGTCATTTTTATAAAAATCATATATTGCTTTGAGACTGTTTTTTGAAACTATCTTAGATTTAATTCCTGTACCTGGCATCAAATCACCAAGAGTCTCACAAAAGAACTGGTCAAAGGCAGTAATACAACCAAATACACCAAGCATAATTTTTGTTACTAAGGTTGATGATGGCGTAGTTGTATCACCCCCAAGCAAAAGATATATCTTTTTATAAACTTCAATTATCCTCTCGATAATCCCGTTGTCAACATAGTTATCGACATCTATATCAAAAACATCCTGGCAATCGTTTTGAATATACCTAATTAAATCCTCAAAAAATGAGGGATTTTTATCCTGTAATAAGAACGAAGAACCTCTAAGCATACCCCAACTTCCCAGATATGACCACAATACACAACAACTTTTTTCCATATCATCTATGAGGCACTCTTTATGTCTTAGAAAATAATTATAACACATATCAAACGAAGCAAATCGGTGGTGCTGCAAAGCAGTTTTATTATTGAAATCACCAACAATTTTCCTAAGTTCAGTTGGTGTTGGCAGTTTTTTCATAGTTTATTTATAGATAAATTAGTAACACAGAGCAGAAGATAACTACTCTGTGTTTATTTGGTGGAAAACCCGATGAAATTGACCCCCTAAAAACGGTTTAAATTGACCCACCCAAAATGGTGTTTGAAAAGTAGAAAAGTTGTTGTCGGAGTGTCTTGATATTTTCAAAAATAATCTTTGATTTTCATCAAAAGGCAATATCATTTTTCTTCAATCACAACTCCTAATTTACACTAAAGGAGCTACGATTTCTTATCAAGACAAACTCTGATTTTTCTCAAAATAAGAACCTATTTGCAAAGGTAATAAAAATATTCTCATCACCTGTCTATCCGTATCGCTCTTCGAGAGTAGCTCCTCGAAGGAGATGTCTAAGCTGTTGTAGATGCGCAAATACTTCTTGAGTGTGTTGCGTGAAATGCCGCTAACACCAGCGATGGTGCGCAGTCCTA
>JAWXTK010000031.1:0-13104 GCA_044433645.1 Rikenellaceae bacterium
TACCACTAACTGTTACGCCTGAGATAGTTACCCCAGAGATAACACCAGCATTTGAAGCTGCCAAAGCACCTGCTGATGCAGAGGCTGCTGTAGTTGCTACGCTACCTGTGATAGTTACATTAGAGATAGATGCTGTTGATGTTAATGCGCCAAAGACACCTGCAGCTGTTTCACTGTCGCTTGTGATAGCTACTGTGATTGTGTTGCCATTACCGTCTAAATTACCTGCGAAAGATGAACCAAGGGTTGCTGAGATAGATGGGCTAAATCCTAATTTATAGTATAATCCCTCGCCTGTAGCTCCACCTGCAAGATAAGAAGTAAATATAGTAATGTCTGTATTAGTTTCTAATACATAAGGATTACCTTCGTTACCAACACCATCTGAATATGTACCGTCTGAAGTAACCTCTTTAGCATCACTACCAGTAAATGTAGGGTATCCATCACCTTGTACAACTGCCCATCCTTGAAGAGGATAAGCAGGAAGTCCCGAGTTATACATTCCAGCGTAGTAATTTAATAGGTAAGGAAGATCTGTGTTTCCAGTACCTGTGAACTCAACTGCTGTAAGGACAGTAGATAGAGTATCTACATCAAGAGTAGAACCTTCTAAAGAGTAGAAGTTTGTGTAAGTTGTATTAGCAGCATTAGTTTGAACAGTGTATAATCCACTTCCTGTTGTGCTGTAATAGAACACATTAGACACAACCGACGAAGTTGAAGTTTGACCAAATACAGTAGCTTTTTTTTCACCGTCAACTGTAACATCTGCATCTTTAACATAAAGATTGGTAGCACTCATAGCAACAGCATAACCAACAGCTCCACCACAACGGTTTGTTCCGTGAATAGTAGCTACGTCAACATAAGAGTTGTAGATTTCAGTAGCAGTATTTGCATAACCTACAAGACCACCTGAGTTAGTTCCTGAGTTAACAGAAGTAATGTTTGTTACCTTAGCTAAGTTAATAACACCAAAAGAAAGACCTGCAACACCACCACAAGAAGTTGCAGCTGTAGATGTAGCTGCACCACCGTCTATCGAAGCATCATAAACTTCAACATTTGTGATTGTAGCTCCATTAGTAAGACAACCAGCGATAATACCTGCTGATCTACAAGCTAAAACAACTTTGATAGAACCAGTAGCTTTAATGTTTTTAACAATAGCTGGTGAATCAATACGACCAAAAATACCATTGTGAATCTCTGACGCTGAGCTCATAACAACTGTGATAGTTTTATTATCACCGTCAAATACACCTTTAAATGGATAAGTATCAGAACCAATAGGAGTAGTTGCAGTAACATCAGTAGTAAGTTTGAAGTGAACGTCCTCAGTTTCAATAGAGCCGTCGCTGACACCTGCTGCGAATTTATCCATAGCCGTTTGTGAAGAAATCAAAATAGGATTAGCCTCAGAACCTGTTTGTAGAGAACCATTAGCATCAACACCTGAATCATCCCAGCCCTCTATGTTAGAGATACTAAAGTCAAATCCCTCTATAGTAGCAACTGCTTTGATAGTGTAGATGCTAGCTTGCTCAAAGCTTGTAGCATTTTCGATAAGTTCGGTGAAAGCGATTCTAGCCTCGATACCATTAGCATATACGCTCAAACGCGCTGTGCCAAAATCTTGAGGAAGGAACACGGTCTCAAACTCATAATCGTTGTTAGTCTCAGCAACATCTAATTTTTGAGTAGATTTGCTATCGTCAAAGCTAAACGATTGTTTGTAGATATCATAAGAACCTGAAGTTGAGAAATTTAATATTTGTGCTGAAACACTATCAGCAGACAAATCATAACTACCACCCTCTTTGTTTACAACTTTAAGCTGAATTTTAGAAAGAACGTGATTGAAGTCTAGCTCTATGCCTGTTGACACATTATCATTAATTGTAACACCTGATTTAGATGCCACCAAAAGATCTGTCATATCATCAGAAAAGAAAGCATAAGCTCCATTCTCAGGCAAAGACTCAGTGTAAGGATAATAAGCTACGATTTTAGCAGAATAATCATCCAACACGATTTTGTCTGTGGCAGAAACTGCTTTGAAAGTAGCAGTAGAGCCCGAAGATGTGTTCTCAAACAAAGAATAGGTATCTATACCTGTGTCAGCGTCTATATTACGACGCATCAAAACACCAATTTGTTCGCCACCTGTCCATGTCTCGCGAAAATCTGTGCGCGAAGCCATAGTAACAATTTTAGTCGATGTGAAAGTAGCCTCATCCCTGGTAGGGGTTGTCGTTACATCCAAATCGTCTGTATCTGTACATCCTGTCATTGCTGCAACAACAAGACTAAAATAAAGTAATAACTTTTTCATATATTCTTAGGGTAGATTAGTTACAAAGACAAAGTATATTTGTATCTCTCGCCTGACTCGCTTACAGACTCAGAGAATGCCATGCCTAGTGGGTCATAGTATTTTGTGCCGTCAAGCAACACTACTTCCACATCAGGAGTGTAAGGTGATGCTGAGTCTACAAATACAAATACAGAAGTTGATGCTTTAGATGAGTCAGTAAAGTCGGCTACAACTGTAATATCACCAGTCACGTAAGTTTCTGCACCCGAGCCAATAGCGTTAATTCCGATAAATGCGTTTTTGAATGTTACAGTATCGCTATCCATAGTAAACAGAGCCGTAGAAGTTAAATCAAGCTCGATTTTAGCACACAAATGAGAGAAAGTAAATTCAACGCACTCAGCATTTTGAGTAGCCCTAGCATAAAGAACATCATAAGCCAAAGCATCAGCGCCTAAACATACACCAGCACTTTCAACCGACATACCGTCAATGTAAGGATACACTGCGCAGAAATCCACAACATCTGCGTCTTCGTAGTAAGCAAACTCATTACCCGAAACATATTCCAAAGTTCCTTGAGCATCAGTAATTTTATAAATACCTGATGCAACTGTGATGTCTGCTTGGTCGACTGCTTGATAGATTAACACTGAATCACCAACGACCCATGCAGATTTTTCCTCTACACCTCTCGCTAATACTTCAGTAGCGCTAAAAGTAATTTTACCAGAATCTTGCTCTGGCGAAATCACGCCTCCATCTTCTTTTGCACAACCTATAATCAAGGCTGCTGCAAACACAGAGTAAAGTAATTTTTTCATAAAAAAAGTAGTTTAATAGGTTTATATTTGTTTATTTTTTCTTTAGGTTTTAATGCTCAGAATATTACACACCAAACATTATAGCAGATATAGTAAAAAAATAATAAAACAAAGAAAAAACTACCTTTTTTCTCATAGAAAGGGTAATAAAACCCTTATTTTTGGCTACTCGTCGCTAATTTCCATTAACTTTTCGCGATAAGCCTGCAAAATTCTAGATTTTGACACAAATCCTTGGTATCTTCCCTTGCTATCTACAACGGGTAACATCCATGCTTTTGAATCGTCAAAACTCTTCATCACACTTTGGATTTGTTCGTTGATTAAAATTTTCTCGGGAGGTGGAATCATAAAGTTGTCTATCTTCAAATGATACTTGTCAGTAGAGAACATATCAGCCCTCAAATCATCAAGTTGAACCACGCCAATAAGCACACTTTCGTCGTTAATCACAGGGAAAACATTACGATTATCCTTGGCGATTAATCTCACCACATCGCCCAGGGTATTCATGGGAGTTAAGACGGTGAAATTCGTTTCCACTAGTTTTTTGAGTTCAAGGAAAACCAGCACCGAACGGTCTTTGTTGTGAGTTAAAAGCTCGCCCTTTTGATACAGTTTTTTGGTGTAAATACTGTGAGGATCAAAATAATATCCTATGGCAAACGAGGTCGAAGCAACCAACATAAGTGGCACAAACAGAGCATAACCATTCGAGAGCTCAGCGATAAGGAAAATCGAGGTCAATGGGGCATTCATAACCCCGGCCATAACCCCGGCCATACCCACCAGCGTAAAGTTAGAAAGTGGCAAATCTAGACCCAAAAATGCATTGCCAATAAAGGCCGTAGAGGCACCTGCAAAAGCTCCTACAAAAAGCGAGGGCGCAAAAGTTCCACCAACCCCTCCAGCTGCATTAGTAGTAGCCGTAGCAATAACCTTAAAGAACAGTATAGCAAGCAGATACAGCACCACAACCCAGGGCGTATCTTTAAATCTATAAAACAAAGAATTGTTAAAAAGCGAGGTGACATTATCGTTCATAAGTTCAGTAAAACCCTCGTATCCCTCACCATAAAGTGGAGGAAAAATAAAGATTAAAATACCCAGAACAGAGCCCCCAATAATCCATTTTTTATACTGCGAATTTATCTTCTCAAATCTCTCAGCTATCCTACCATTTACCGACTTAAAATAAAAGGAAAGCAGGCCACAAAATATAGCCAAGAGAAAATAAATAGGCAAATTTGCAAGCTCAAAAGAGCTGATTTGTATGCTCAAAATGGGGTCGAAACCATGCAAAAAGAACACCAAAGCTGTGGCCGAAACGCTCGCAATAATAAGTGGAATAATAGAGCGCATCGTGATATCTAACATCAAAATCTCAAGCACGAAAATCACACCCGTGATAGGCGCTTTAAATATCGCAGCCAGAGCTGCTGCAGCCCCACAGCATAAAAGCAAGGTTGTGTTACGATAGTTAAGCCTCATAAACTTAGCCGTAGAAGAGCCTATGGCCGAACCAGTCAAGACGATAGGCGCCTCGGGTCCTACCGAACCCCCAAAACCTATGGTAATAGCTCCACCCACAACCGAGGTATAGCAGTTATGCGACTTTATCCTAGAACCACGCTTACTCATGGCATACAACACGCGCGTAACCCCCTCAGATATACCGTCTTTGACTATATACTTAACAAAAAGCGACGCTAAAATTATACCAATAGCCGGATAAATCAAATACAACAAACTAGCACTATCAATAGCAAACCAACTAACCAACGTATTCTTAATAAAGTGCAATAAAGTCTCAAAAAGATAAGTCCCAAAACCCGACACTATCCCAACCAAAACGGCCAGCAACATCATAAGTTGCTTTTCAGACATCTGCTTGGAAATCATCAGTATATATCGTCTGATGATAGTGAGTTGGATAAGTAAAATTTGCTTCATATCGTTTGTCTAGAAAGATTTGATACCCATAATTTCTCTAACATCTTTTAGAGTTTGGCTTGCGCTTTTACGTGCTTTCTCTGCACCAGCCATGGCCACCTCGTGAAGATATTTATCGTTAGCTTTAATCTCAGTTATACGCTCACGTATAGGAGCTATTGTTTTATTAATATCCTCGGCTAATTGTTTTTTCAAATCGCCATAGCGTATGCTACAAGCAGCATATTGCTCTTGGAAAAATTTTAAAGTCTCAGGTTCAGACACAGCCTTCATTATAGTAAATAAGTTTTGAACGCTCTCGCTAACTGGTGAATTTGGCTCAGTAGGACCTGAATCTGTCACTGCACGCATAACTTTTTTGCGCATAGATGCCTCGTCCTCGCTTAGGAAAATACCGTTGCCCTCGCTCTTACCCATTTTGCCACTTCCGTCCAATCCTGGGATTTTTACTAGTTCCTCGCCAAAGTTATAAGGCATACTTTCTGGGAAATAATCCACGCCGTAAATAGTATTAAATCTACGTGCATATCGGCGCGTCATCTCCAAGTGTTGCTCTTGATCCTTGCCCACAGGCACACGGTGAGCACGGTGCAAAAGTATATCGGCAGCCATTAACACAGGGTAGGTCAACAGACCGGCATTTACGTTTTCGGGGTGTTTTCTGATTTTCTCCTTAAACGAGCTAGTACGCTCTAATTCACCAACATAAGCGTGCATAGAAAGCAAAAGCGAAAGCTCAGCCACCTGAGGAACATCACTTTGCACATAAATCGTAGCAACCTCAGGGTCTAGACCTGCTGCTAGGTATTCCGACAACACATTTTTGACATTAGTGTGTAGTATCTTAGGGTCAGGATGCGTTGTAAGTGAGTGATAATCAGCTATAAAGAAGTAGCAATTAGCATCGTGCTGCATACGCACAAAGTTAATTAGCGAACCAAAATAATTTCCTAAATGTAGTTGCCCCGTAGAGCGAATACCACTTGTAACCGTAATTTTTTCCATTATATATAATTTGTATTTGTATTTTTAAACATAAAACTCAGCACATCTGCCTGCTCGTCTATCACCTTACTAAGAGGTTTGCCTGCCCCGTGCCCAGCATTTTTTTCTATTCTAATTAACTGAGGTTTCTCAGCCTTCACACTCTGCAAAGTTGCTGCAAACTTAAACGAATGAGCTGGCACTACCCTATCATCATGATCCGAAGTCGTGATTAAACAAGCCGGATAATCCACCCCCTTTTTTACATTATGCAAGGGCGAATACTTAATTAGGTACTCAAAATCCTGGGCATTATCCGACGAGCCGTACTCAACAACCCAGCCCCAACCAACAGTAAATTTATGGTAGCGCAACATATCCAAAACTCCCACAGAAGGCAATGCAACAGCAAATAAATCAGGTCGTTGCAACATACAAGCTCCCACTAAAAGACCTCCATTTGATGCTCCTGCAATCGCCAATTTTTTGGCCGAAGTATACCCTTTATCTATCAAAAACTCAGCAGTGTCAATGAAATCATCAAACACCCTCTGTTTATTTTCCTTCATGCCGGCTTTATGCCACTTATCTCCATACTCGCCTCCACCTCTAAGATTCACCTCGACAAACACGCCTCCTTGCTCAATTATAGCTATCGCCAAAGGCCTAAACAAGGGCGTTAAACTTATATTAAACCCTCCGTAGCCGTATAAATATAAAGGATTTAAACCGTTAAGTGTCAAATCTTTACGGTGCATAACAAACATAGAAACCTGCTTGTTATCCGAAGCCGTAAAAAATAATTGTTTGCTTACAAAATCATCCTTTCTAAAATTGCATTTTGCCTCAGTAACAAGGCTTAATTCATGATTTTTAAGACCATAAGAGTATATCCTCGAGGGCGTTAAATACGAGAAAACCGAGAAGAAAACCTCATCTGAGAAAGTATCAAAAATCACCACGCTAGACGAGTCATCTATCTCAATTTCACTGATACTCCCCTGCAAAATATTAAAGCTAAATAGCTTACTATGAGCATTATAAAGGTAATGCAGTAGCAAATTATCGCCCACCATTAAAGCGCTTTCCAAAACCATATCCTCACGCTCAGCGACTAAATCTCTTGCGCTAAAACTCTTTAAATCAAGAGCTATGATTTTATAATTATCAGCCTTGGAATTTGTCATCACAAAAACTGAGTTTTCATTGCATCCTAGAAGTATATTATCACACTCAAAACCACTTATAATAGTCTTAAAATCAGCATCTTCACTACTTTTACACAGAATCTCATTTCCATGCGTTCCCTCGGATACCGAGATAAAAATATGCTCATTATCATCACTTAAAAACGGGTGATAATATCTAAATTCATTATCCTTATCGCTATAAATTAGCGTGCTAGCCGAAGAGTTTAAATCATAAAAACAAACCTTCTCGAAACCATTTGCAGATGTTAATTCCTCGCCCTTAACTGGCTCATCATAAGCGCTATAATAAAATCCCGTGCTATCTTTACGCCACACTGCAGCAGAAAACTTCACCCAACTTACAGGATTCTCTTTCACCTTTAAACTCTCTAAATCCAAAACCCGAATCTCGCTCCAATCAGAGCCTGCCTCACTCTGCAAATAAGCCAAAAACTTACCACAAGGCGAAAACGAAAATTCCGAAATAGCAACTACAGCCTCGCTCGACAACACATTTGGGTCTAAAACCAAAGTATGTTCTAGAGAAAAATCCCTACACCTATATAATATAGCTTGATTTTGAGTGCCGTCGTTAAGAGTGAAATAATAGTAATCTCGCACTCTTTGAAACATCCCATAGCGCGAGAATTTATTTAATTCCATGAGCCTACCTTTGATTTTATCCCTATAAGGAATCTTACTCAAATAGCTGTGTGTCAAGATATTCTGCTCATTAACCCACTCTTTGGTAGCGAGAGAATTATCATCTTCTAACCACCTATAAGAATCTCTCACCATAGTTCCATGGTAATTTTCCTCTAAGGGCTCGGCAAAGCTATTTGGGTAGTTCAAGGTGTAAAAAATTATAAGTTTGATTTAAAGAAACAAAAATACTAATTTTTTGCTCGCAAAAACAATAGCGCGCTATAAATTTTACTATTTTTGTATAAATAACTAAAATTTAAGCAAAGTGAGCCCGATATATAAATTCCAAGAATTAGAGTCAACCAACTCGCAAGCACAAGATAAAAGATACTCTCACGGCGACATTATCTGGTCGCTAGCTCAGAGTAAGGGGCGAGGCCAAAAGGGTAATAAATGGGACTCTGCACCAGGCGAGAACCTCACTTTCACGCTGATTTTAGAGCCCGAAAACATAAAGGCTAGAGAACAATTTTCTCTACTCGAAGCCCTAGCCTTGGGCGTAGTTGATTTGCTCGCTGAGTATCAAATTACGGCACAAGTTAAATGGACCAACGATATTTATGTTGGGGACAAAAAAATCTGTGGCATCTTAATCGACAATGACGTGTGTGGTGATAATCTCTCTCGCAGCATTGTTGGCATAGGTCTTAACGTTAACCAAGAAAAATTCTCGGACTGGGTGCCTAACCCAACTTCAATAAAAAATTTAACAGCTAAAGAAAATAATCTTCAACAAGTTCTTGAACTGCTATACGAGAAACTAGCTCAAAGATATCAAATGCTAGAGCAGGGCGAAAACCAAGAGATACACAAGGAATATCACAAAAAAATGTATCTACTTAACAAATGGCACGAATACACCGAGGCCAACGGGACAAAAATCTATGGCAGAATCCTAGGCACAGAAACAAACGGCGAGCTTAAAATCGAACTTCAAGACGGCCAAATCAAAGGCTACATGTTTAAAGAAATCTCTTTTTAGTGTCAAAAAAAAGAGCAAGTAACACACTAAAACTCTTTTTTGGGGGAAACTTGGGTAAGAGTTTAAGCGTTGTTACTTGCTCGCGGGGAAACGACCCTAAATTTAATCTAACATTTCACTTTTCTTTAGTTGTTGCCATAGCATAGCATCAACAGATTTTCCAAGTCCGATATAGAATACCAATAAGATAAAACATACAATAATATCAAGAGTAGGCCATTCTATAGCAGTCAAAATACTAAGAATAATAAGAGCTAGAATAATCATAGCAAAGTTAGTTGCTAATTTAATTGCAACAATCATCCATTTATTACCATTAGTAATATTATTGCTCAAACGCAAAGCCTCAAGAGGTGATTTATCTTTTTCTATCATAATAAATTTGGCCATGCTCCATGCTATCATCAACACAATACCGGGGATAATAAAATAGAAACATGCGATAAAAATAGCACCATAAGCCAAGAAATTAAAGATGATGTAATCACCCATTTTCTTGCGATAAACAGACGAAAAGATAGACAAAGGATTAATAACCTTACCTTGAGATAAAGCGATAGGCAGGTTAGCCATAGCTATACTTGTACCCACATTGATGTAAGGAATCCAAAAAGTTAGCAACCATAATATAGCACATCCAAAAATTGAAGGGATGTTTTTGAAAGCAAGAGTAAATGCTCCCACAAAAGTTTTTACAAAATTTATTTTAATCATAATCTTTAAGTTTTAATGTTTAATTAGAAGCTCATTGCTGCGTTAGCCATTTTGCTGTAAATAGCAGTAAGTCTTTTTACATCTGATGCAGACATCTCGCCTTGCGCTTGCTTCAATTCTTCGTACAATTCAGTAGCTTGCTCAAGCATAGACATTGCGTCAACCATAGCAGTCATATCACCGTTATTTGCTTTTTTCATGCAGCTAATATAGCTGTCAATGTATTTCTCATATTTGTTTAGCAAAGTAGTCCAGTTACCGCTGCCTGAGCTTTTGCGTGATGAGCTAGACACAGCAGGCGCTGGTTCAGAAGCCTCATATATCACAGAGAAGTCAGCGTTCTCGATTCCAAGCTCTTCAATTTTCTCAAATTCTGCAAGTTTATCACCTCTAACACTAAGGCCGAAAGGTGCGAATTTGATTTTCATCTCAGTACCTACTTCTGATCTTAACAACTCCTCTAGGCGAGCCCAACCACCGTCTACTGGCGATAGTGGGTCAATATCAACTCGTTGCGAAGATGAATCAAGTAAAGCTAATTTAATATCTCCGTACTTAGCTTCCTTGTTTTTAAGCGTTCCAACTTTTTTAATTAGTTTCACATTTAAAACAACACTTGTAAGATAACTATCCTTAACATTAGGTTTCTTAGCAAAACTAAGTTCGTAAGAACCTGGGACAATTTCTATGTACTTCTTGTCTGTACCCATAACACTCACACTTGAAAGTTCAAGAGTTTTAGTAGTTGATTTGTCGGAATTACACGAAAAGGCGAAAAATGCCACGAGTGCAATCGCAAAGATTTGGTAAAAATTTTTCTTCATAATAATAAGTTTTTATATTTGCCTACTCACTTTTTTGGCTTTTCAGCTTTACTCCATTTTTAAGTTCATAGTGCAAAATTCGGATATTAACTCTAACCAAACAAGTTCATATAGGTTCATTTAAAAAAATCAAATATTGTTCAAAAATATTTTTTTATCTTTGTACTATGAAAACACATCAACCTCATATTCAAGGACTTCTTGCGCAAGTCGAAATATATCACTCACGTGCTATACGCACAACTATGGATTTTGAAGCGCTGAGCATATCAGTTGAGCATCAAACAAACGAGCGCATTTCTTCGTCAACACTAAAACGTTTGTGGGGCTACGTTAGCGACAAACATTCACCTAGACGTTACACTTTAGATGTGCTTTCAAAATATATAGGTCACAAAGATTTTGATGAATTTTGTCTGTGGCATAGTGAGCAAAACCCTTCGGAGTCTGATTTTATAACCCCGACTAAAATTCTTTCTAGTGATTTAGAAATTAACACACGCTTAGAAATTGGATGGAAACCAGATCGCTACCTTACGCTAAGATATTTGGGCGAGAATAGATACATTATAGAAAGTAGCGAAAATTCTAAACTTTTAGCAGGTGATGAATTTTCAATAACAACATTTATGCTAAACTACCCTTTATATCTTCCCTATGTTTTGCGCAATAAAACAATTATGCCTTCATTTGTAGCAGGCAAAAACGGAGGACTTACTATCTTATCACTACTATAAATGAGTTCTGAATTTTTCACTACCCCAACCTATCCCTCTAACAACTACACAGAAATAAAACTCTTGAGTAAATCAGGGTTTAACACTTTGTACTGCGTTGAGCGCGAGGGCAAAAGATTTATCGCAAAGGCTATATCTGAGGAATATAAAGGTGATATTTTATACGAGGCAATACTACGTAAGGAGTTTGAAATTAGCTACTTACTTGATCACTACAACATTTGCAGAACCCACTCTTATGAGAAACTTCCCGAATTAGGCAACGTTATCATATTAGAATATGTGGACGGGCAAACACTCGATAAATACATAGCCGAGGGCAATCACCCCAAGGAGAAAATCCTTAGGATATTGTCTCAACTTTGTGAGGCTATGGCTTACGCTCACAAGAAACAGATTATTCACCGTGATCTCAAACCCCAAAATATCATTATCACCCACAACGGTGATAACGTCAAACTTATAGACTTTGGTCTCTCGGATTCAGACCAACACGTCAGCCTAAAAGAACCTGCTGGCTCAAGAAAATACGCTGCGCCAGAACTTCTCATGGGCAAAAAGATAGATTCGCGCTCAGATATATATTCACTTGGTATTATTATAAGCGAATTATTTAATTCACAACCACCACGCAGAATAGCGAAAATAGTCTCGCGAGCAACATCCTACTACCCCAACTCTCGCTACAAAAACGTCGAGGCTCTGTCAATAGCACTAAACTCAAGTTTAAAAAACTTCATACCAGTAATACTACTATTATTCTTCTTTATTATCTGCTACCTATTTTACACCATACAGCAAGATAGACAATCACAAATCCCCTCGGCTAGAGTAGACGGAGTGAGCCAAGAGGAATTTTCACGCAGAGAGCAAATTAACACCGATTTTTATAGTCATATAAATAATAGTTATGTAAATTTAATGAGCGAAATATATAAAACTAGTTGCATAACTCACTCTATCCCAGATTTAGAAGATATAAGTGCTAAGCAATTAATATATTATAGAAAATCATTAGACTCAATAATGTCTAATATCAAAGGCTCATCACTATATAAAAATGCCCAAGGCTATCTAAACACCCATAACAGTGAGATGTTTTCAATCATCAACAATAGTTTTCCTGCTTTATTCTGGAACAACACTGAGCAAATCTTCTTGCAATCATCAGACTCTCTTGCCAAAGAACTCAAAAAACTTAAAGCTCCAAAACTAAGTAGTGAATTTCTAGAAATGAGTTTTGAAGATCAAGAACAAGAAAATTTAAGTTATAGAGCAAAAGAGCTAGAATACAAAAGAGCTACTGTTTTAGTATGGGCAATATGGTATCGTGAGAATAAAGGATTAAGTCCTATGAATAATAAATTGCTAGAATATTATAATAACGACTAGTATTATTTTTCGTTGACGTGTCTAAAACATTCCCAAAGGTCATGGGCACTCATTAGCTCACCGGGGAGCACCCCGGCCGTCGGAGACGTTATACGCTAGTGGAAATTGCCCTCCACTCCTATAAAACAAAATGCGTTAGCATTTTGTAGGAGGGCATCAGAGCTAAGCTCTGACAGTAACCAACCATTCACAAAAACCATAGACCCAAAACGTCAGCAAATTAGAAGCTCGATGCTAGTCGCGCCTGCCCGGCGTGAGGGCGTTGTATGTCAACGGGGCACGACACTACTATAAAATTATGAATTATAGGTTATGAATTATTTTTCGTTGACGTGTCTAAAACATTCCCAAAGGTCAGGGGCACTCATTAGCTCACCGGGGAGCACCCCGGCCGTCGGAGACGTTATACGCTAGTGGAAATTGCCCTCCACTCCTATAAAACAAAATGCGTTAGCATTTTGTAGGAGGGCATCAGAGCT
>JAWXTK010000032.1:0-11947 GCA_044433645.1 Rikenellaceae bacterium
ATTTACAGTTTTTTTCTTAAAACCAGACGATTCTAGCTTTGCAACAAATGAATCAATATGCCCTGAGATTGGAATACCTTTAAATTCCATATGTTCTTGAGCTTGAACAAAAACAGCACTTAAAATCAGCGCACAAAATAATAGTAATAGTTTCTTCATAGTTTTATATTTTAATTAAACAAAGTTTACATATAAAACCACGTGATTTACCTAAAAACAACGCGTGGTCAATACTTATCGATTAAGAGGTACGACCAAGCACCACGACACCAAATAAGTAATGCCCACGCTAAACGCGAGCATAAACTTAATTGCATGAAGGTGTCTAATAAAAATTGGTCGTTTCTTGAACCTCAAACAATAGCTTACGCTATAAAAAATCACAAGTATTTCTCCTCTTGTGATGTAACAAAGTTATGATAATTTTCTCTAAAAACAAATCCCCACGACTTATCTTTTAGGAAAAACCAAAAAAGAGCAACTAACACGTCTAAATGTTAGTTACTCCCTGTAAACACAACGAAGGGTGGCTAATAAGCATTTAGCTGCAATGCTCTGATTTTCAGCACAAACTGAGCGCACCTTAGCGTACGTGAGTATTATGATGAAAAGCTAGAAGGCAGCAGATGAATGCTTATTACCCCCCCCGATAAAATTCTAAACCTAAATTACACAGTCATTATATCCTGCTCCTTAGCTGCGATAACATCTTCCACAACTTTCATGAATTTGTCAGTTAGTTTTTGAGCTTGTGCCTCGCCGTCTTTAGCTGCATCTTCGGGTAGACCATCTTTTTGAGCTTTTTTGAATGCATCCACGGCCTCACGACGTGCGTTTCTTATGCTAACTCTTGCAGTTTCTGCATCTGCGCGAACTGTTTTTACTAGGTCTTTACGACGTTCCTCTGTCAAGGCAGGAACCATAAGACGAATTTGCTCGCCATTGTTCGATGGTGTCATACCTAGGTTAGCTATCATAATCGCTTTCTCGATAGGCGCAATCATGGCTTTCTCCCAAGGTTGGATCAAAATCGTACGCGCATCTGGCACAGTAACACTCGCAACTGCCGAAACGCCCATTTGCGAACCGTAGTAATCTACCATAACGCTATTAAGTACGTTGGTGCTAGCTCTGCCTGCACGCACTGCCATAAGCGCATCGTTAAGGTGATCTATAGATTTCTGCATTTTTACACTTGCAGCATCTAAAACTTGTTTAATTTCTTCCATTACTATATTTTTTAATTGTTTTATTCGTTTACAACATCAGTACCTATGCCCTCGCCCGATAACACGCGCTCAAGATTCCCCTCGGTGTCCATGTCAAAGACCACTAGTGGCAAGTTATTCTCTTTACACAAAGTAAATGCCGTTAAGTCCATGATTTTAAGACCTCGCTTATAAACCTCATCAAAGCTAATTTTATCAAATTTCACAGCCTCTGGGTCTTTCTCTGGGTCAGCCGTGTAAATACCGTCAACTCTTGTGCCCTTAAACATTACATCTGCCTCAACCTCTATACCACGAAGTGCCGAAGCCGAGTCAGTAGAGAAATAAGGATTAGAAGTCCCTCCCCCGATAATCACAACATAGCCTGCCCCGAGATATTCCAAGGCCTTATCCTTAGAATAATATTCACCTATAGGCTCCATGCGTATCGAAGTTAAAACCTTACACTTCACGCCCTCAGCCGTAAGCGCCGACTGCAAAGCCAAAGAATTGATTATGGTAGCAAGCATACCCATTTGGTCGCCTTTCACACGGTCAAAACCTTTTTTTTCACCAGTTAGTCCTCTAAAAATATTTCCCCCACCAATAACGATAGCAATTTGCACACCTGTGCTGGCTGCACGTTTAATTTGTAAGGCGTAAGACTCTAAAACATCAGACGAAAGTCCGTATTTCTGAGCCCCCATAAGCGATTCTCCACTTAATTTTAAAAGTATTCTATTGTATTTCATAACTTAATTTTGTTATCCACAGCACGAAGATACAATTTTTTCAATAAAAATCATTAATTTTGTAGCTCCTTATTACAAAAAACTAAGATGTCGGAAGATTTAAACAAGAAATATATGGAAAATATCAACTCTCCAGCCTCTCTCAAGGAGCTTTCACTGGACGAGTTGCCAGAATATTGCAAAGAATTGCGCGAATTTATCGTCAGCTCCCTTGCCTCAAATCCTGGGCACTTAGCATCAAGCCTTGGCGTTGTGGAACTAACCACAGCTCTTCACTATGTTTTCAACACGCCCGACGACAAATTAATTTGGGATGTTGGCCACCAAGCCTACGCTCATAAAATCATCACAGGACGAGGCGAAAGATTCCACACAAATCGTAAATTAGGAGGTCTGAGTGGTTTCCCAAAAATGAGTGAAAGCCCCTACGATGCCTTTGGCGCAGGCCATGCATCTATCTCTATATCAGCAGCTTTAGGCATGGCAACAGCTAGTAAAATCGAGGGCAAAGACAACAAAGTAGTGGCAATTATAGGCGACGGAGCAATGACAGGTGGCCTAGCCTTTGAGGGGCTAAACAACGCCGGAAGTTCAGGCACAGATTTACTAGTTATCCTCAATGATAATCACATGGCAATAGCCCCCAACACAGGCGCGCTGACTGATTATTTGTTAGGCATGACGACCTCAAAAAGATATAATAAATTCAAAAATAAACTCTGGAACGGCCTAGGTTTTGCGCCTAGATTTAGACGCTTACTGCAAAACACAGCCAACACACTAAAGCAAGGTTTGCTGCAACAAAGCAACCTATTTGAGAGTTTAAATTTTAGATATTTTGGCCCCGTTGACGGCAACGACGTAAAGGCAATGACCAAAGTTTTGCGCAACCTAAAAGAAATAAAAGGCCCAAAACTATTGCACGTAATCACCGTTAAAGGCAAGGGTTATTTACCAGCCGAAAAAGACCAAAGCCTCTGGCATGCACCAGGCAAATTCGATGCAAAAACAGGCGATAGAATAAACTCCTCAAAACCTCAACAAGGCGAACTTTACCAAGAAGTTTTTGGTAGAACTTTGTGCGATTTAGCTAAGGAAAACAAGAAAATTGTTGGCATCACACCAGCTATGCCACTAGGTTGTTCGATGAATTATATGATGGATGCCTTCCCCGATAGGTGTTTTGATGTGGGCATAGCCGAGGCTCACGCAGTGACTTTTTCGGCAGGTCTAGCAGCCGAGGGGATGTTGCCATTTTGCAATATTTACTCCTCGTTTATGCAGCGCGCCTACGACAATATCATACATGATGTGGCCATACAAAATCTCCCCGTAGTTATGTGCCTAGACCGTGCAGGCCTAGTTGGCGAAGACGGAGCAACTCACCACGGAGCTTACGATTTAGCAGCCCTAAGAGCTATCCCAAATTTAGTTATAGCTGCACCCATGAACGAGAGCGAGCTGAGGAATTTAATGTTCACAGCCACCAAAGCAAATCGCCCATTTATAATAAGATACCCACGAGGAAAATCCTCGGGCGAAGGAACAAACCAGGAGTTTAGCGAGCTAGAAATCGGCACGTCAAGAGTAGTGAGCCAGGGTCAAGATTTAGCGATTTTATCATTGGGTCACGTGGGCAACTTCGCAAAAGATGCAATCGCAAGGGCAGAGCAGGAAGGAATCTCAATTACGCACATAGATTTACGTTACGCGAAACCACTAGACAAGAAAATGCTAAGCGAAATAGGCGCGAAATTCAAAAAAATCATCACCATAGAAGACGGATGTCTCCAGGGAGGAGTGGGCGAGGCAATAAACGCCTATTTTATTTCGCAAAACATTAATACTAAGGCAGTTAACTTAGGCATCAAAGATGAATTTATAGAGCAAGGCAGCATGAGTGAATTGCAAAAACTATGCGAAATAGACGCCGAAGGAATTTATAAAGCAATAAAATCCCTATAATTTTTGCAAATAAATAAACTTTTACTATCTTTGCAAACCGAAAAGAGATTAAATCTTAAGTTCGATACCATGCCCAGATGGCGGAATTGGTAGACGCGCTGGTCTCAAACACCAGTGAAGCAATTCGTGCCGGTTCGATCCCGGCTCTGGGTACTTTTTAAAAAGCCAACTATCTATAAATTAGATAGTTGGCTTTTTTGTTTGTGGGTTTTTGTCAACCAAGCGTCAACAATTATTTCGTTAACGAATCTCTTAAAATTTAAGAGAGCAATTAAGACCATAGGCTAAATCGTTACAACTATAATTAAGCGATGGCGTGCTACTCATTACTGTTGGCTCAACTTTTAAATAGCTATTTCCACTAAGCCTATACCCATCTCTAGCTTTATTAACTCTTTTAGACATAATTATAGCATCAACAGCAGATGCGATAGCCACAATAACATTTGCAATGACTGGAGCAGTGTAATCACCCTCGGTGACAGTATATGAATAATTACCATTCCCATAGGTTGTTTCTGTTTTAGGAGGATACATCAGCCATATTTTTGCCAATACACTTGCTAATACATATGTAGTACCACCTACATCGTCTCCATTATAGAATTGTCCCAATCCAGGAATAAAAAAAGACATCACTCCCGAGGCAAAACCAGATTTACGATTTCCATTAAGCTTAATAGGGTTACCAAAAGCGTATTTGTATGTGTCGCTATACACACTAACATTTGCAACTTTTATCACGTTTGATTCTGTACTTTTGGTTTGTGCTCCTGCCATACTAAATGCGAAAAAAGAAAATAAAGAGATTAGTAATAGTTTTTTCATAGTTTCTTTATGTATTTAAGTTAAACATTTCGTTGGGGGTTATAACTACTTATTCACCTAACATAAGCCCACAAAAAAAACGTGGACTTACGTTATTCGCCGCTGAGGTCTTATATGCACATTCCCCGATCGGCTTAAATTTACATTCCTGTTAGCAATAGTATTATCCAAAGAACAGCTCCAATTCCCCATAACCAAGTAAAGAACACCAATATGGTTTTAATGGTTGATATATCTTTACCTATGCCTATGAGTATATCCTCTTTCGATTGAGGTTGTTTATTAAATTCGTCTTGCGGTTGCGAAGTATTACACTCTTCCGATAGCTCATTGTAACAACCACATTTAGGGCAAAACTCCAAATCCTTAGTTAGTCGAGTTGCGCAGTTTTTACATTCTATTTTCTCCATAATATTGTTGAGGTGTTATATCCCGTTCCTCGTTGGCTTTAATTTAACATTTAGTACTATTTTTCTGTTAATCCCCAAATCCTATCAAGGTCTGCTTCTATTGGGTAGGGTTTATATATGTTTAGCATAGAGTCAAGTCTAAAACATAGCCCTACTTCGTGAGTATTCAACCATTTGTCTTTTAACTCAAATTTTCCGAGTACTACAAACTCTTCACCATCTGTTTTCCATTCGTTAAACTTTTTATCGTTTTTTACAATCTGATCGAAAGTCTTATATGTACACCCACTTGCAGCTAAAGAGATTCCTGTACCATATAGCTCTAACATATTGCCAAAATCCCCTGCGAAATCCCCTGTATCCTCTGGTTTTGTTGGCTTAGGAATACGGTCACTATGCTTAGGGTAAATAATATATAGTTTACTATAATTAGCAGATATTAATGTTACTGGTACATCATCATCACTTATAATATTGAGCATATAATCGTCTATATTTTTATATGCCAACTTTTCGGCATTATTACCACACGCTACAACCAATATAGCTAACAGTAATATAGATAATAACTTTTTCATAATAGCCTATTATTTATCTGATTTATTTAACTTATCACTTATCTCTTTAAGAGAGTTTGAGATATTGCATAGCACTCTCATTACCGCCCACGAAATAATGGCAGATAGTAAAATAAGTATCGGATATATTCCATCTTCGAACACAAAAAAAGATCCAACAAAAGTTATAAACCCAATAACTAATGTTATTGTTGCGGTTAGACTTAATACCGCTTCTGGCGTTTTAGTTTTCATAGTTGTATTTGTTTAAGTTAAATTACATTCCTATTATTAACTTCTACTCGCATAACATAACCCCACAAAAAAAACGTGGACTTACGTTATTCGCTGCTGAGGTCTTAGACTACCTGTGCTACATAATACCGAGTAAAGCCCACGTAAAATATACGTGAGCAAAAGATTTTAATCTCAACAACACGGCGGTGCGAGAGTGTCTAAGTTTCAGTATGCCGAATAAAAGCTAATGCCTTTAAATTATATGTCCTCTATCATACTACTGCCTCGAAAAGCATAATACGACGGCCTATTACAAATATACAAAATTTCTCGCAATACAACTATACAAACATAAAAAACAGCCTAGATACAACCAAAAAATACGACGCAATAATACTTGCCGTATCTCACAACGAATTCCTAAGCATGGACATAAAACACATGCTCAAAGACAAGGGTGTAATCTTTGACGTAAAAGGCTGCCTACCCAAAAAAGTCGCAGACGCTAGACTCTAGCGCAGATTTTAGGCGTGTTTTTTGAGCCAAGCCACGGCATAAGAACACGTAGCTCTGGGCTCTAAACCCTCGCGCAAACAATAGTCATAAAAGGCCCCAACCAAGGCCGATGCTATGCCCTGCCCCTCTAAGGCTTTGGGCACTTGAGTTGTAGCCACACTGAGCGCACCGTTAAAAATATTATATATAAGGTAGGCTGTATAGCCCTGCTCTTGAACAAAGAATTTTTGCTCGCTAGGCGAATGTTGTACGTCGTAATTTTTCATTTTTAAAAAAGTATTAAAACCAAAATACTCTGCAAATTCATTGCCACACTTAAGCGTCTATACAGTTTTGTTAATCATATCTTCATTACCCCCATCACCCCATGAATCTATATCTAAATCCACGTCAGTGCCTGGAGTTGGAGAATAGTCTCCTGCATCAGCGTCTCCCTCATCGTCCCACTTATCAATCTCAACATCTAGCACAGAGATTTCTTCATCTGAGATATAAAGCACGTAGGTGTAAATTTTACCTGCACTCCATGTACCTGCAATCACACTCGAAAGTGGTGTGCCGTCGCTAAGAGTTGTAGACAAGCTAACGCTTTGAGGTATGTTTTGAGGCATGGCCATAATGTAGTTATCCTTGGATATTAGGCTCTGATCCATGCCACTTGGCCCCTCTACAAACTCGGTGTAAACCGACTGAGAATTTACCGAGCGCGTAGCCCACGAGAATCCACTGCTTGTAATAGTCAAAGTCGCCTTATCGTAAATTCCCGACAAAGTAAATCCCTTGTTAATAAGGCTGGCATCCTGAGATTCATGCACTTTAAAGCACACAGCAGCCATAGTGTGATTAAACACCAAAGACACGATCTCGCCGTCCTTGCCCGATGCACTAGCCACCAACAAATCTTCGTGTGCCGAGCAATCCTCAGGCATAAGATAGTCTATTTTTAAAGTGTTAACCACAGAACTATCAAGCGTAAATCCAGCAAGCGAGTGGGCTTCAGTATTAACATAAGGAGCATAAGCAATAAAGTTTACACTACCCGAACTTGGCCAATTAACAGCTGGCGAAAAGCTCCAATAACCGTCTTGCTGCAAAACAGGCTTAGAATTGTTGATATAAATCGCATTATTGTAGTAAGCAAAAATTCCTATAGAATCTATATCATCAAAAACCTCAACCATAGACCCCTTAGATGCAAACTGAGAATCAGCATCAGGCACAAATGCAATCTCATTGTCTGAGAGTTGCAGCTGCATGGTGGTGGAGATATCCTTAGAACATCCCACCACAAGCAAAAGCAGTAAAGCTAAAGCTATATTTATTTTATGTGATTTCATAGCTGTAAGTTTTATTATTTAGCCATTTCAGCTTTAATCAAATCATAAGGACTCTCGCTCACCTCCTGCACTGGTCGTATAGGGTAAGCATAGCCTCTAGATCCTCCTTTACATTTATAAGTATAAGAAGCATCATAATCTTGATACATATACTTAGCGTAGTCGTCTGCGTACCACGAACCATTTGATGAAGTAAAATTCTTGATATTATATACATCGGCCGTCCAGTTATAAGCTGCTGTGCCATCCACTGACAATGCATCATAATAGTTTGACCTGTAAGTGTAGTTACCTTTGTAAGCGTACAAATATCCTTCATAAGGATAACAAGCCACCTTTCTGTAAATATAATAGAAAGACTCCTTAGAAATATTTGAACTAGCATTAGCAGCATAATCAAACTCTGTATCAGCAGTATTATAAGAAGAAGATGCTTTACCGTCTGAAACAGCAAAGAAATCCTCAGTGATATCAGACAAAGGAACCCTCCAGCCCCAAGGCGATGGGTCGTAAATAGATTTTTTCTTAGCTGTCTCTTCCTCAAGACTTGTTGTATATGCAACATTTACATCACGCCACATATTATTATACAAATCTGTGTACTCGTATGGGCCTTTACACCAATCACCATGGCCCGCCAAATCTGGCTCAGTCCAAGTATTCCATGTTTCATAAATAGTTCCCATAAATACTTCTGGATTCTTAACTGCCACAGACATAGTTGTAGAGTTAGAGTAAGTCACTGCGTAAGGGAAACCGTCTGTACTGTTAGTAGTATATAAATTCTCGTAACCTGAGTAATAAACACCACCTGAACCTGGGAAAGGATCTTTACGTCCCCATTGGTAATACACTGCACCAGCTGCACCACCGTGACCATATTTAGACCACCTAGCACCTATATTTCTATCCATAACATATAGGTCTTGGTAAATTCCTCCATCTTGGAAAACCCCAGCATCTACATAACGGTGCAGCTCTCCTCCCTCAACAGTAAATTGTCTGCCGTCGGCATCAGCCATAACTGGAGAGTCATAAGGATTATAAGTAGTAACCCAGAAGTGCCAGCTCCACACCGTGCTGCTAGCTATCTGCAAGGCCACAACAAAGTTACCTTCTTGGATAGACTTAGGAACAGTGATTTTAAGCGCAGATGTTATGCCGTCATTCATAAATCCTGTAATTGCACGCTCGGATTTAAAGTCAGAGGCATCTGTTGCATCATACCAAATTAATTTAGTAGTCCACACAGGATTTGATGCTAGAGGATCACTCTCCTGGGCATAATTTACATAATAATCATTTACACGATCCTCAACTGGGATATAATATATCACACCTGCATCATCTGCCTCGGTAGATGGATTAACGATATAACAGTTTGACGAGCTCAAAGGAGTGTAGTCCCAAACCAAGTAATCGCCCTCATAACCAGTGCCTCCAGAAGAAGAACCACCACCAGAGCCCGTGTTGTCTTCATCATCATCCTCTTGAAGAACTGCATCGTCCTTATCATAATATATGTTATAAGTGTAGCTTTTACCTTCCTCCCACTGAGTGTTGTCTGGGAAACCATAATCCTGAGCATAAACCAAACCCTCGCCGTTAACATAGTTGACAGTAAGCAGGGTATAATCCTGGATTTGTTGAGGCAAAACCATCATATAGCCATCACTAGTTAACGGACTTGTCAAATTGTCAATATCAACATCCTGCTCTATGCTCACATAAAAAGATTTGTTAGCATCCGTACATTTTGAAGTCCACATATAATTTGTCGTGGCATTTTCGATAGTTAGCGTACCATAGTTTTTGATATTTTTAACTGCTATGCTTTTAACTGTCATATCAGTACCTTTAACATTAAAGCCTACGCTTGCTAGCATGTGTTTAAAACTCACACTAACACTTGAGCCAGCAGCTGCGCTTGTAGTTGCCACAATCAAGTCGGGTTGATTTTCAGAATACTCAGGCATGTAATAAGTTAATACCGTGTAATCAATATCGCTGCCCTCAAGCGAGATGCCGTTCTCATTGTAGATATCTACAACAGGAGAAAAAGCAGTGAAATTTGCCGAGGTAACATTACCCCAATTAACAGCGGGATAAAGTGTCCAAGATGAATTACTGTACATTGCCGTTTGGTTAATAAACTCAGCATCCGTTGAGTTATCATAAGCCAACACTTGCATACTTGGCATTTGAGATTGGCTCTCTACCATAGCACCTCTTGAGACAGAAAAGCTAGCATCATCAATTACAAAAACAACTTCTTGTTGACTGAAATCTTCAATTAATTCAGTCTCCTTAACGCATGAGGATAGCACCACTGCACTAAGCAAGAAGCTAAGCGAAATTAATAAACTGTTTGTTTTCATTTTATATTTACTTTAAATTATTATTCTTATTTAAAACCTAATTGTTCTTCATCACCATCCTCCCAAGGATAAAGGCCTGAGCCTCCATCTGGGTCAGTATTTGGCTGCACATCTTCGGGCAAAGCATTTTCTCCGGTGACTGCCAACATAAGATTTAGACGTATAACTCCCGACATACTCGAATCATCAACAGTAATTTCTGAAACTTGCATAACTTTTGTCTCCACCGTGCCGTCTATCATATCAAAGCGAAGAATAAACTCCAAACTCTTGCCAAGCTCTGTGTAAGAAGACAAAGACATTCTCTCGCCCAAAGTCCCAAACATTGTAATCTCACTTGTTAGGTTAGTTATCCCGTTTGTTAAATCGTCATCATCAGAATATCTGTTGTCCATATAAAACTGCATCGAAGCTGCACTTGTCGTATTTTTATCCGTAGAGGCTATATAGCCGTCAGCCACATTAGCCAAATCCACTAAAACAGGCAAGATAGCACCCTCGACATTTTCAACTTGTATAGTGATTTCCATTGCAACATCCTTACGCAAAGGTTTAATTCCTATTAGTTTTTCACTAACATATTCTGCCACAGAAGCATCTGCACGCGCTATACTTGCCGATGCCACAGATGAGCCAGTTGCCGAGATAACCATATCCTCAGTAACTTCTATATTTTCCACCACATGCACTGCCAACTCATCTAATTCATCAAGATACACTTGGTCGCCGTCCCATGGATCATCAAGCGCATAAGTTGCCTCGCTAACATAAAACGCAGTGGTAGTGAAATCATACTCGTCTTCTATTGCGATATTTTCTAGATCACCTCGTTTTTCATTTACTATAATAACTTTATACTCACCTATACCAAGTGGCAAGTAAGCCTGAATATCGTTACTATTTTGCTCATAAACAAATTTTGTAACAAGCTCACCATCAGACTGATTATACACCAAAATCCTAACATTATTCGGATCTTCGCTAAGGTTAGACCAGTCTATATCAACAGGCAATAGGGCAGTGACATCGCACAAACATTCTGTGCCTATAGGTTTTCTATCACACCCAAAGTTTACCGTCAGCAGGATTAGCCCAAAAGCTAGATTTCTAATTAATTTATTCATTTCTGCCTCCTTTATTTTTTGTTCTATTTAGTAGCCAAGCCAAAGAAATTTTGGCTTTGGTTGGTCCAAACCAATTATAATTTTCAGAGTTAACAACATTATTATGCCAGCCCTCATTAAAGCCGTAATGTTCGGTGTAGTAATCAAAATTAGAACGCGCATAACCCAATGCTAAGGCATATTCTAACCTTAAATTACCTTTTTTGTTAATCGTATGAGCATAACCAACACCTACATTTACTGAGAAAAAATCACCTTGATAACCTTTCTCGTTATTCTCCAAATCATATAATCCATACCCAGCACCCAACGAAACATTCCATCCCGTCATTACTGCCTGCGCTTTTCTATCACCCAACCAATATTTAACATCTAAATGCGCATTTAACAGCTGCACAGTCCTGCGATTGTTCTCATCCTCATCCTTACACGAAGTCCACCAAGGGAAAATCCATTCTCCGGCTATCGAAATTTTATCGCCAATAGGGAATTCTACCTCAACATTTACAGCCGTTAGTGCATCATACAACAAGTTAGTTTTCACTGCCAAGACAGGCACTATTTCTGGCCCTAAATATACTATTGGTTCGGGTTCGGGTTCGGGTTCTGGTTCTGGCTCTGGCTCTGGTTCTGGT
>JAWXTK010000033.1:0-11210 GCA_044433645.1 Rikenellaceae bacterium
TTGATTTGTACTTCATAGCTCAAAGGTTTGTGTCGCATCTTCAACGGGTATATCTAACGTAATATCAATTGCGTGTCGCTTCATTCTGGAGTCATTTTTAGGAGACCACACTAATTCATTCCCATCACCTGATGCAGCATTTTTTGAGGATTCTGCTAAAATGATGATTACATTTGAGTTTAAACCTCCAACAGAAACAAAACGTGGTATTCTTACAGGATTGGGTCAATCTATTGCATATTTATCAAATTCAAATCTTTCATATTTGATTATACCAGAGATGTTGGAAGATTTTAGAATTGCTGATTATATGACAGATTTATTTAGCAAACAAATCAAAGATAATCTACCTGTTGGATTAATTAAGTATGATAATAACAACCCAACTAATGTGTCTTTAATCAAAAATGTTCAAACAACATCAAATACGATTGAATGCAGCAGTAGAAATACGAGTAGATTTTGGGCGAAACATCAAGACCTGCCACTGCCATTATTTCATTTAATGTTACACTGTTATTATCTGAAGAAAACAGGAGTTATAACAGGTGATGCATTTGCATATTGTTGGAGTCATTACATGGCTCCAGATACGATATTAGAAACGATGAAGCCTGCATTAGTTGTAGATTTGTCTGGCAACCCAATAAAAACGTTGTCTGGATCCAAAAACATCTCATTTTTTGAAAAGAAAATTAACACTTACAAAAAATGCGAAGATAGTAGCAAAAGGGTTGAATTAAGAGAATCACTTATTAAAGACCTAAATACCAATTATGTAGGAGATAATTATTATAATTCGATAAGAAAGAATTTTGTTACCTTCTCTAAGCATATAGGGGTTATTGATTCTAACGGCAATATGACTGATCTCGGATTTAAACTTTATCACTTAGGTCTTGTCAATGGAGCAAATAGTAAATTATTCATAGAATACTTTACTCAGTGTATTTTGATTCAGGGGCATCATTTGGATTTAATTTTCGACCTTGATAATTTGCGAAATATTCATGGGGGTGAATGCCCTATGAGTGAGCTAAGGCGTACTATGGAAGCTGAATATGAAGAAAGAGGGATGATTAAGCGAAATCGCAAACGACAAGTTGGCGAAACAACTCGTGTTGAATTCTTGAAGTATGAATTTATATTATGGAATGCTATAAATCTTTTTAATGAAGGAGGATACTTCAACTGGAAAAAGATAATAGAAATTTGCTCCTTGCCAGAATTGTAAATCGTTATATCCCGTAATACGATCTATTCTACTCATAGTCTACTTTTTAAACAGCACCCTATTGTTTATGCTCCCGTGTGCAAATTGTGTGCAAAAAGAAAAAGCACCTAAGTAGTTTAACCTACCTAAGTGCTTGATTTTGAATTGTAGCGGGACCGGGACTTGAACCCGGGACCTCATGATTATGAATCATGCGCTCTAACCAGCTGAGCTATCCCGCCATTGATTTGCATTAACTGCTTAATTGCAGGCACAAAAGTAGCAATTATTTTGTTCTCTGCAAATTTTTAAAGCAAAAAAATCAATTATAACTTCACTTTTTCTTTTTTAAGCATGGGAGCTAGAGCCGCAGCCAGCAATCCTACCACAGCCATTACAGCCAATGACCATCTAAGATTTGACAATTCAGCAATAAATCCTATCACCGGCGGCGCAACCAAGAATCCAAAGAAACCTATGCTCGACACCGTAGTAAGTGCCACACCTGCCGAAACCGAGGTGATGCGACCAGCAATACTATAACAAATAGGCACAACAGCCGACACACCAAAGCCCACCAACATAAATCCCAAGGTAGCAGGAATCAAATAAGGCAAACACACGGCCAGCATCAAACCCATAAACACCAGAGCACCACTAGCAAGCAATACACGAATATAGCCAAGGCGCATAACCAGCTTATCAGCCAAGAAACGACCCAAGGCCATGGTACTCAAGGCTGCTATATAACCCAGACGAACATACTGCTCTGAGGGCTGAATAATTTTTTCAAAGTAAACACCACTCCAATCCATCATAGTACCCTCGCAGGCCAAGTTACTGAACACTATCACACCTAAAATAATAATAATCCTCTCTGGCATAGCAAACTTCAACTTAGTTTTTGGCTTAGCTTGAAATTCCTGAACTAGGTAATCCTTGCGAGATTTATCGCGAGGCATCAACCAGCGATAAAATATAATATTAAGCACACAGCAAAGGCCTAGAATAATAGAAAAGTGGCGTAAAGGAGCAACCTCACCACTAGCTAGCAAAGAACCCACAAGACCACCCAAGAAACCTGCCACAGACCACAAACCATGAAACGTCGCCATAATGCTACGCCCATAAATCTTCTGCACACCAACACCCTGAGTATTTACCGAAATATTAAACATATTACAGCCCATGCCAAAGAAAAACAGCGCTCCCGAAAGCATGGCAGGCGTTTTGGCAAGACCTATTAATATAAGTGTAAAGGGGAAGAAAATTGCCGAAATTATTGTAAACAATTTACTCCCATATTTCTCTATTAATTTGCCTAAGAAAATCAGCACAGACAGCTGTCCTATGGGGATAAATAGTAGAACTGCGCCCAGACCAGCCTCAGTTAGTTCCATAGCTTTTTTAATGTCGGGAATACGACACGCCCAGGTCGAAAAAGTAAGACCCATAATAAAAAAGAAGGCCGAGACAGCTAGGCGATAATAATTTTTTGTTGTTAGTTTCATTTTTCCAGGTAAAAATCTTTAGTTAAATATTTATATTCTTGTGTATAATTATGTCTTGAAATTTCAATGGTAACACTCTCATTTTGAGGCTCTTGCTGCAAAAATGAAAACTCTAGCATCACTCGTTTTACAGCTAAATCCTCGCGTGGAAAAACCCTGCAAATTCTTATTACAAATAAATTATTATCCTTAAAAATCTGCTCTATCTCACCTAGAGTATCACTAGGCAAAATTAAAGAAATTTTTCCATTCGCATGCAATAATCTTCTACAATTTTCAGCCAATTCCTCAAAACTAAGGCCTACGCTATGTCTGGCCACGGTTCTGCTGCTGCCGGGGCACTTTAGCGAATTTTTAAAATAAGGGGGATTGCAAATTATTAAGTCAAATTTTTGAGTTTCAAGCTCTTGCACAGCAATTTTTTGAGTTGTTAATCTATCACCCCAGGGCGAATTTCTGAAATTTTCTTCAGCATCCTCAGTGCTTTCTATATCTATGGCCGTGATTTTTACATCCTTATTCCTCTGCGCTAACATTAGTGCCAAAAGTCCCGTTCCCGTGCCTAAATCCAAGGCTGTTTTAGCTCCTTCGCACTCAGCCCACGTTCCTAAAAGCACTCCATCTGTGCCTACTTTCATAGCAGTATTAGATTGATTTACAGAGAATTGCTTAAAATTAAAATAAGAATTTGCCATAGTCTATTTTAAAAATCCGTCTATGCCAGCACCAAATAACGAAAAGTCGTAACGCACAGGGTCCTCAGAGCAAAATTCTCGCAAACTAGCTGTAATTTGCTCAACTGCCTTCCAATCATTCTGTTTGCGCTCCAAAAGTCCCAAAGCACGCCCCATGCTCGCCGTGTGAACATCCAGTGGCAAATAAAGTGCACTCATAGGTATCCCCGTCCATAGGCCAAAATCTACGCCTCTATCATCAGAGCGAACCATCCAGCGCAGGAACATATTAAGCCTTTTGCAGGCTGCCCCCTTGGCTATGCTTGAGAGATGCTTATGTGCGTGATTATCATGTTCTTGCGTGAAAAATTCATCCCAAAATTCGCGCAAAACCACGCGCAAATCTTGGCTCTGAGAATAACTTGTTTCAAAAAAATTCTTCATCGAGCCCCACCTTGAATAAATATATCTTAAGGCCAGAATAAAAGTAGTAAAATCCTCGCCATTAAAAGTGCGATGCACATATTTTTTAAGCCCCAACAGTTCATTATCCGAGGCATTTACAACAAAATCATAGGGCGCATTATCCAAGAAATCCATCATCCTAACTGCGCTCTTAACTATAGCCTTGCGATTGCCCCAAGCAATAGTCGAAGATAAAAACCCACTGATTTCTATGTCCTGCAATGAAGAAAAACAATGAGGCACAGAGATAGGATCAAATTCTATAAAATCTGAATTATTATACTTATCATGCAGTCTTTCCAACAAATCTTTCATGCTATTCACTCACCCTACCGTCAACCATAACTATCTTTCTATCAGCACTTTCAGCCAAAGACTCATCGTGAGTCACCAAAACAACTGTTTGATTAAACTCATCTCTCATATCAAAGAAAATCTTATGAATCTCCTGTTTATTTTTAGAATCAAGATTGCCCGAAGGCTCATCAGCCAAAAGCACCAAAGGGCGATTTACCATAGCTCTCGCTATCGCTACACGTTGTTGCTCTCCCCCCGAAAGCTTTGAAGGCTTGTGAGTTAGCCTATCTTTTAGATTCATTTTAACGAGCAATTCCTCGGCATAAGCATAGGCATCTTTTTTGTTAGTACCAGCTATCAGAGCAGGTATTGCAACATTTTCCAGGGCCGTAAATTCAGGCAGTAAGTGATGAAATTGAAACACGAACCCAATTTTTTTGTTCCTAAAGCTCGCCAGCTGTTTTTGTTTAAACAAACTTATATCATTGCCGTCGATTAGCACCTTGCCCGAATCAAAATCCGAAAGTGTACCCAGAATCTGCAAAAGCGTGGTTTTCCCAGCTCCACTTGAGCCCACAATAGAGAGCAATTCGCCCTGATTTATACATAAATCAACGCCTTTTAACACCTGCAAAGAGCCGTAACTCTTGACGAGATTATTTACTTCGATTAAGGCTTTCATAATAATTAAATATTTTAATAATTTGTGCAGTTTCCTTGGTATCGTGCACTCTTAATATGTCTGCACCACAGCTTAAGGCCTGCCAATTTAGAGCTATTGTACCTGTTAGAGCCTGCTCTGGGGTCACATCTAACAATTTATATATCATACTCTTACGAGAAATTCCAGCTAAAACTGGCTTACCAAAACTTTTTAAAGTCTGCATCCCAGACAAAAGTTGATAGTTCTGCTCCTGAGTCTTAGCAAAGCCAAAGCCAGGGTCTAAAATTACTTGAAAAATTCCTTTTTTCGCAAAAGTTTCTAATTTTTTATCAAAAAATTCACATACATCACTCACGATATCATCATACTCACACTTAGTCTGCATATTTTTGGGCGTTCCCCTCATGTGCATAGCAATATAAGGCACTTTTGCATTAGAAACAACGTCCAACATAGCCGAATCAAGCTCAGATGAAGATATATCGTTTATGATAACCTCACCAAAATCCACTAACACTCGCTCGGCCACCTTGCTCCTAAAAGTATCTATTGAAATAGGGATATATTTATCAATTTCACGTATAATTTTCACAGCTCTGCACACTCGCTCTATCTCCTCACACTCAGCGACTTCATCTGCCCCAGGTCTCGAAGAATAACCCCCAACATCCAGAATATCAGCACCTTCACTAATTGCATTAAGAACCCTCCTAGCTATATCCTCCTCGCCTAAGGTTCTACTGCTAGCAAAAAAAGAATCGGGTGTAGCATTAATTATGCTCATCACCTTTGGCGAATTAAACTCAAGCTTCATTGCTGAAAATTTTATCTAAATAGGCCACCTGCTCATCTAGCTCATCACCTAAATTATTGCTAATCGTATAATCACAAAATTTAATCATTTCCTCCTCGGGCATTTGTGCTGCAAGACGCGAGAGAACCTGCTCGCGAGTGCAATTATCTCTGCTAATAACTCGCTCTATCCTAAGTTCTTTATCAGAAATAACCCCCACGCAAGCATCCATGTGAGCATAAAATCCACTCTCAACTAAGATAGCACTCTCCAAAATCACATACCGAGAAGTCTGAGCCTCAGCCCAAGCGTTAAAATCTTCTAACACAGCAGGATGCACCACAGCATTAAGCTCAGCAAGTTTCTTTTTATCCTTAAAAACTAGCTCTGCAATCAGTGCGCGATTAAGTTCTCCGAGCGTGTAAGCCTCATCACCAAAAATGTTTTTAATCTCCATGATTAATTTATCGTTGGTGTTCATAAGCGCTTTGGCACGCTCATCGCTAAGGTACACGCTCACGCCAAGAGAGCTAAACCTCTCACACAGAGTGCTTTTGCCACTACCTATACCTCCCGTCATGCCGACTTTATACATATTTTACAATTAAATTTGTTTACAAAGTTAAGATTTTATAGCTAAAAAAAGCTTGTAAAAAATATTTTTTTCTATTTGGATAGACCACCTAAAATTACTACTTTTGTGGATTGTATTTTAAATATAGGTATGAATAATAAAAAATTTACGGAATATAAGGGACTAAACTTAACAGAAATTGATAAGAAAGTCCTTGAGATGTGGAAAAGTGACGATACTTTCCACAAAAGTATATCAACTCGCGAGGGTCATCCTACTTTCGTTTTCTACGAAGGTCCTCCTTCAGCTAACGGAACTCCTGGTATTCACCACGTTATGGCACGTACTATCAAAGATATTATCTGTCGTTTTAAAACACAAAGTGGCTATCGTGTTCACCGTAAAGCAGGATGGGATACTCACGGTCTACCAGTTGAGCTAGGCGTTGAGAAAAAACTTGGCATCACCAAAGAAGATATAGGCACAAAACTTAGCGTAGAGGAGTACAACAAAACTTGCCGCGAATCTGTTATGGAATACACAGGTATGTGGGAAGATTTGACTTCTAAAATGGGCTACTGGGTTAACATGGACGACCCTTATATTACCTATGACAACAAATACATTGAAACCCTGTGGTGGATGCTTAAAGAGCTGTTTAACAAGGGTTTACTTTACAAAGGCTACACTATCCAGCCTTTCTCTCCAGCAGCAGGAACAGGCCTAAGTAACCACGAGCTAAACCAACCAGGTTGCTACCGTGATGTAAAAGACACAACTTGTACGGCTCAGTTCAAAGTCGTGCGCGATGCTAAAAGCGAGGCTCTTTTCAGCGACGTTCAAGGCACACTTTACATCATGGCCTGGACAACTACACCATGGACCCTGCCTTCAAACACAGCCCTAGCTGTTGGAGCAAACATAGACTACGTAAAAATCAAATGCAATAACCCTTATACCTCTCAGGCTCAAACCATTATCATGGCCAAAGACCTAGTTTCTAGCTATTTCACAGCCAAAATGGAAGGTACTTACGAGATAGTAGACGAGTTCAAAGGCTCAACTTTGGAGGGCGTAAACTACGAGCCACTAATCTCGTGGATTAAACCCAGTGGCGATGCTTACCGAGTTATCACGGGTGACTTCGTAACCACAGTTGACGGTACGGGTATAGTTCACATTGCGCCTACTTTTGGTGCTGATGATGATAGAGTTGCTAAGGTTTCGGGCATAGCTCCTATGCTTTTGATAGACAAAAACGGCAAGGCTCAGCCCATGGTTGACCGCAGTGGTCGTTTCTTTAGAATCGAGGACCTAGACGAAAGTTTCGTTAAGGAAAACGTAGACGTAGAGGCTTACAAAGAATGGGCTGGCCGTTACGTAAAAAATGCTTACGACGATTCTCTTGCAGACTCAGACGCTAGCCTAGATGTAGACATTTCGGTGATGCTAAAACTAGAGAACAAGGCGTTTAAAATAGAAAAACACGTCCACTCCTACCCTCACTGTTGGCGTACGGACAAACCAGTATTGTATTACCCTCTAGACTCATGGTTTATCAAAACCACAGCTGTCAAAGAGCGCATGATAGAGCTAAATAACACCATTAACTGGAAACCAGCCTCTACGGGTTCGGGACGTTTCGGCAAGTGGCTTGAGGGCTTGGTTGACTGGAACTTATCGCGCTCGCGTTATTGGGGTACACCTCTTCCTGTGTGGGCAAATGAGGACTACACAGAGCTAAAATGTATAGGTTCAGTCTCTGAACTTAAAGCTGAGATTGAGAAATCTATCACAGCAGGCTTCATGAGCGAAAATCCATTAAAAGACTTTGCTGAGTGCGATTTCAGCAAGGACAACTACACTTGCTTTGACCTTCACCGTCCTTATGTTGATAATATTGTGTTGGTGTCTGACAAGGGTGAGAAGATGATGCGCGAGAGCGATCTTATCGACGTGTGGTTTGACTCTGGGGCTATGCCTTACGCTCAGGTTCACTATCCTTTTGAGATTTCTAAGGAAGAATTTATGAAAGTCTACCCAGCTGATTACATTGCTGAGGGCGTAGACCAAACACGTGGTTGGTTCTTCACGCTTCATGCCTTGGCGACTATGCTAATGGATAGCGTTGCGTTTAAAAATATTATTTCAAATGGTCTTGTTCTTGACAAAAAAGGCAACAAGATGAGTAAACGTCTTGGCAACGCAGTTGAGCCATTTGAGACTATCAATAAATATGGTGCTGACTCGGTTCGTTGGTACATGATTAGCAATTCTCAGCCTTGGGACAACCTTAAATTTGATGAGGACGGGCTAGATGAGGTGCGCCGTAAATTCTTTGGCACGCTTTACAACACTTATAGTTTCTTTGCGCTTTACGCTAATGTGGACGGTTTCACAGGCGCTGAGCCTCAGATTGCTATTGAGAAACGCCCTGAGATAGACCGTTGGATTATCTCGCTTTTAAATAGCTTGGTTATTTCGGTGAATGAATCGCTAAATAGCTACGACCCAACACCTGCAGCACGTGCTATTAGCGAATTTGTGGGTGAAAATTTATCAAACTGGTACGTGAGATTGAACCGTAAACGTTTCTGGGGTGGTGGCATGAGCGAGGATAAGCTGTCGGCTTACCAAACTCTGCATACTTGCCTGGAGACTATCGCGCTTATCTCTGCACCTTTCGCACCATTTATCACCGAGCAAATCTTTAATGATTTGAACGCCCTAAGTGGCAAGTTTGATGTTAGCTCTGTGCACTTAGCTAAGTTCCCTGAGGGAGATAAGAGCCTAGTTGACAAGGATTTGGAAGAAACTATGGACTTGGCTCAGAAGATTTCAAGCATGGTCTTGGCACTTCGCCGTAAGGTTAATATCAAAGTTCGCCAACCACTTACTAAAATACTCATCCCACTTTTGGACAAAGCTATGGGCGAGCATATCGAGGCTATTAAGTCATTGGTAATGAGCGAGGTGAATGTTAAGGATATAGAACTTATTGAGCAAACCTCGGGTCTTATCACTAAGAAAATCAAGCCTAACTTTAAGACCCTAGGCCCAAAATACGGCAAGCAGATGAAAGGCATCTCAGCTAAGGTCGCAGGCTTTAGCCAGGAAGATATCGCAGCTCTTGAGGCTAACGGTGGCATCACTATGGATATCGAGGGTGTTGAAGTTATCACGACGCTTGTAGACTTTGATATCACTTCTGAGGATATGCCAGGCTGGTTGGTTGCGAGCGAGGGCACGTTGACTGTTGCGCTAGATATCACTATCAGCGAGGAGCTAAGACGTGAGGGCATAGCGCGTGAGCTTACTAACCGTATTCAAAACATCCGTAAGGACAGTGGTTTGGAGGTTACCGACAAGATCAATGTTGTTATCGAGAGCCATGAGATTTTGGATGCTGCTGTTGTTGATTTCGCTGACTATATAGCGACACAAACCTTGGCTGAGAGCGTTATCACGAGCGCTGAGGCTAGTGGGGAGTTCGTTGTCGGCGTTGATATTGACGAAAGAGAATTTAAGATAGGAATAACTAAAAGATAGTTTTTAGTTATTAGTTTCTAGAAAGCCACAGACAAAAAAGTCTGTGGCTTTTTCATACCTATATGTCAGCAAAATAGGAGCTGCATGCTAATGCCGTAGGAGTGCCACAAATCGAAGATTTGTAAGTAAGATATAGACGCACAAAAAAAGCATCCTCGCCACAAGGGCAAGGATGCTTTTTAATAATATTATATGTGTGGCAGAAAACCTACCACCAATTAGAACTACTCAGTAAGAGGAACCAAAGTTGGGTATTTAGCTCCAGAAAGAAGCTCCCATGTTCCCCAATCATAAGTATAAGAACCAGAATCGTTTGCAGTAGCAACGTTAGCATTAAGAGTATCAACTAAACAGTCTTCATCAGTAGATGCAAATTCAGCAAGTGTCAACACATTGTAGCTATACTGCGCATTTTCAGCTAATGCTACAGTGTACAGATTAGATGTTGTGCCAAATGAATTAGTAGTATTACCAAAAATAATAAGTGTATCCGTTTCTGTTGCATCGTCATTATAATAATAACAGTTTGACATAATATTAGCTGCGCTGTTGGCAAACCAACCAGAAAGAGCACTACTAGATACAGTTGTTCCTACAACATAAGAATTGTAAACAGGTCCAGCTCTCATAATACCAACTATACCTCCATTATTACTTATCGCAGATACAGATGTTGCATAAACAGCACAATTTATAATCTGACCGTCAGAAACTCCTACTATACCACCAGAATAGCCTGTTGCACCAGTATTGGAAATCGTACTACCATCTTCTACAACAGCATAATTTACAACCGAACCAGCTAGCATATAACCGGCAATACCTCCTGTACCTGTTTTGGTGAGTGTATTTAGAACTTCAACTTTAGCACTTACATTATAAATATAACCATAATTGTAACCGACAATACCTCCCGTGTGATTAGATGAAGTAATAGTTCCCTCAACTCTTAAGTTTTTAACAACGCCCGTTGCAGTAACACAACCAAAAACACCTGCATACGTACTAGCTGATATATCAACTAAGATAGTATTGCCACCTCCATCAAAAGTACCAGCAAAACCTAATGCTGCAGTTGTACCAATAACAGCAGTTTGAGTAACATTTTCAGTCAAGTTGAAGTATAGACCTTCTGTAGTATTTCCATTCTCTACATAAGTTACTAGTTCTGCCATATCATCATCTGAAGAAAGGATGTAAGGAAAAGTAACTGAACCATTACCACTTGTAAAGTAACCGTCGTTGTCTTGGAACGCACAAACTGTAGAAGTTAATGTTGGGTAGCTGCCCGAAACATCCCAGCCCATTAAGTAATAGTCAAGTGCGTCTGTAACATTTTTAACGTTACCTGCGTAACCATTCAAGTATAATGCTGCTGATGTTACGAAACCGTCAGTTGCTAACACAGTTGCATAAGTTGCATCAGCATCAGTTGCAGCGTCAGTGTTGAAGTAAACTCTAGTGCAAGTA
>JAWXTK010000034.1:0-10167 GCA_044433645.1 Rikenellaceae bacterium
TCATAATTTTATTAGATTTATATCAAAATTATAAAAAATATAACTAATATCCTAGTTAAAATCATATTATAACCATGCGTCCTGGATTATAGACCCCTCGCGGCTGATAACTATTTTCTTGATAGGTACTTTGCGCGATGCTTTCTCTAGTGCTGTTTTTACAATTTGCATGAGTCCTCCACAGCAGGGTACAGACATAATTGCTATGGTTAGGGTGTTGATTTTAGATGAATCTATGAGTGCAATAATTTTATTTATGTAGTTCTCCTTGTCGCTATCTAATTTTGGGCAGGCGATAACAAGTTTGCGCCCTTTAAGTAGTGAATTGTGAAAATCTGAGTAACTAAAGGCCGTGCAGTCAGCAGCGAGCAATAAATCTGCACCCATAAAATGACTTGCGCTAGGGTTTATTAAATGCAGTTGCACAGGAAAGTGAGTAAGCTGAGATTTTACACTTGCGCTAGCGACTTGCGTGGGAGCAATCGAGAAACTACGAGAAGTTGTGCCGGGGCATCCAAACGATAATTTAACTTCTTTTTTTGCCTCCAGCGAGCTTAAATCTATTGCTATATTATTTTCTTTGAGATAGTTAACACCTTCATTAAAATATCCCATTTCGTTGTGATCTTTTAGGTGGCGAAGGTGGGCCAAAATAGTCTCACTTCCCTTACTAGCTATGCGCTCCATTACAGCCGTTTCGTTGTACTGCTCAGCCTCGCGGCTTTCGATAGATATAGCATCCACAGGGCAATCGCCTATGCAAGCACCTAGTCCGTCGCAATATAACTCGCTGATAATTTGGGCTTTACCATTAATTAACTGCAAAGCATCCTCGTGACATCCACTAACACACACACCACAACCATTACAAAGTGTTTCATCTATTTTGATTATATCTCTTTTGCTCATTTTCTAAAATTTTATATCCAACGCACCACAAACCACCTCCAAAAATAAGGCCTTGCCAGTTTTGCTAACCATTATTTTGTTGTAAAGATTCTCGGCCTGCTCTTTTTTATAGTAGCCCGACAGCAGATTTACTATCAAATCGGCCTCAAATAAAGGAGTGAATCCTAGGCGCAGAGAGTCCTCGAATTGGTGGTGAGTTGCCACAACCTCAATTAGCCACTGTTTTTCACGGGGCGTAATCTCTGTAAATTCTTGCAGTAATTCCTGGGCAACTTCGCGGCCAACACTTTGCTGATTTTGGGGCAAAGAATTGCCGTGTATCTCTTTAGAGTGAGGGCAACCTATATCATGCAGCCATGCTGCAATCTCCTGCATATCAGTATCTTGTTGACTGAGATTCTCGCCCGAGGCTATCATCCTGGTGTAACACACAACTTCCTGGGTGTGGAGTATATCCTCGCGCATAGAGTGAGGAAAATTGCTATAATATTTTAATACAGCCTTGGCTACCTGGTTTACTTGCATACTGCAAAGATTTTAGTTTTTCTTTGCAAAGATAGTGTTTTTTTTGATGAGATTATTGCCTATCCTAATTGAACTGCTAAATATGTGACGGTCTCAAGTAGAGTTTTAAAGTCAGCTCTCACGTGAGAAAATCTGGGGTTGAGTATTAATTCGCAGATTGCCGGAAATATCTCGTTGGTAGCGTTTTCGGCATCGTCAAAATCGTAAAATACTCTGTTCTCTAGGATTGCTTCGCATATTATATCTTCAACTAAACCAGATATTTGCTCATCTGTCAAGTCTTGAAATTTTTCGCATTCGCAGTCTTCGAGTATGAATCTTTCTATCAGCACCCCTGAAAGATTTAGTGTGATTGTTTTTTTCCATTGCTAATTTTGTTAGGTTAACAAACGTGGTCTTGCTGTTTTAAAAAATATTTGCCAAATTTGTAGTATGAAAACAGCAACAATAGAAACCCTGCTAGATAAAGCAACCACAAGTTGGGACGGAGCAGAATTAATGAGTTACCCCGAGGGCAAACCCTGCTTTAGTATGCAGAAAATAACCATACCTGCTCACACCAAAATGCAGGCTCACAGCCACACGATAATGCAACTAGGCTACATAATCTCAGGTGAGCTAACCATAACCCTAGAGAGTGGCCAAACAGTGACTTACACAGAGGGCGAGCCAGCCATAGAAGTGGTGGGCAAAGTGCACTGTGGCGAAAATCGTGGCGATGTGGACACGGTGGTTGTGGTGGTGTCTATTCTTTAGTTTTTTAGGAAAACCTAGGATATTAAAAAATTTATTTCTAACTTTGTTATTCACTTAAACCTAATAAAATGAATAATAAAACATTATTTAACTCTACAACTACAGTAGTTTCCACAGCCTTGTTGTGTTCTCTAGTGTCTACGGCCGAGGCCAAACATTGTTGTTATTATGACAGATGATCAGGGCTATGCTGATTTGAGTTGTGTGGGTAGTACTAGGGTTCAAACTCCTAATATTGACAAACTAGCAACAGAGGGGCTTCGCTTTACTAGCTTCTATGCTCAGCCCATGAGTGGCCCTAGTCGTGCATCATTTATGACAGGATCGTACCCTATACGCATAGGCGAGCCAGATAATTTCAAAAACCTACATACGGTGCTTCATCCTCAGGAAGTTACCCTAGCCGAATAATTAAAAGAGTGTGGATATTCAACAGCTCTTATCGGTAAGTGGCACTTGTGTAGAAAACTAAAAACTAGGGAAAAACATAAATTTGATGAAACAACCATGCCTAATGCCCAGGGCTTTGATTATTTCTATGGCACACCTCTATACAATGGTTTTACTGTGGGCATCAAACACAAACAACCTATTTTTAAAAATACCGAAGTAGTAAACGACGGAGTTGAGAGTTGGGATCCTATCATAGGCGATTACACTAGGGAGGCGATAAATTGGATGGAAGAGCATAAAAATGATGAAAATCCTTTCTTCTTATTCTACTCTCACAATATGCCTCACATCCCTCTTGGCGCAGGCCCAGGATTTAAGGGCAAAAACCCAGGCGACCCTTATGCCGATGCTATCGAGGAGATAGATTGGTCGGTAGGTCAAGTTATGGAATACCTTAAAAAATCAGGCCTTGATGAGAATACAATAGTAGTATATTTCTCGGATAATGGCCCTTGGATAGAGCTTACATCAGGTAACAACCCTTCGCCAGAGGCCAAAATTCGTATCCCAAAAGGTCACTCAGGCACGGCAACACCTCTGCGTGGTTATAAGTTAGTTAGTTGGGAAGGTGGCCACCGTGTGCCATGTATTGTGAGGTACAAAGGTGTAGTTCCCGAAAATACGCTTAGTTCAGAGATAGTTACCTCTATGGACTTTTATCCTACTTTCGTGTCTTTGGCAGGTGGAAAATTAGATGCCTCGGTTGAGCGCGACGGGATAAATGTTATGGATGTGTTTACTAATCCACAAGTTATTCACCGTCCAGATAGGGTGTATTATTACTATAACTACTCTAATTTGCAAGCTGTTAGAAAAAATAAATGGAAACTAGTCTTGCCACGTCCAGAGCACGCACAGTGGACTATCAGCAAAAATATGTATAACAATGGTGTCAAAAAAATAGAACTTTACGATTTGGAAAATGACGTAGAAGAAAAATTTGACGTAGCAGCAAAACACCCCGATGTTATCAAAGATATAATGATAGAAGTCGAAAAAGCTCGCAAAGAGTTGGGCGATTATAATATTATTGGTGAGAGAGTACGTTTCTTTGATGAAGGCCCACGACGCACCGAGATTAAAGAGTCTTGGAAATAAGGTGAGAAGAGTAGTGCATTGTTGCCTATGCGTTTTGAGCTATCTTTATTATAAAGTATGCCATTGCGTTCCATAAACTATAGAAATAGAAAGGCTGCAATGCGCTTATTGCCGTCGCTAAAAGAGTGGTTTTTCGTTACTAGATACAATAAAACTGCAGCTTTATCTTCTATGCTTGGGTATAAATCTTTGCCTTCAAAAGTTTGATACACAGCTCCTTTGACCCTTTGAATGAATCGTCTTTTTCGTTACCAAAAAGAGTGCTACCTCCAAATTTTCCTCCAATTCACCCTCGTTAAAAATATTTTTGAGGTGCTTGGTTATTGCAGGTCGTTTAACTTCAAATAGTTAGGCTATCTGCTTTTGTGTCAGATAGATAGTTTCATTTTCTACTTTAACATCTATTACAGTTGTGCCGTCTAGAGTCTGATATATTACAATATTATTTTCCATAGTAATTGTAAAGGTAGTTATTTCTTCTTATTTAGCGTAAAGTTGCAAAATATTTTCTATCTTTATCACCAAACAAAAAAACTTGACGTATGCTAAGGCGCAAAAGCGTAACTTCTCCTAGTGATAATTTGTTCCCATTTGTGTGGGAACTATACCTTGCGGCCTTCCCCGAAAATGAGCGCAGGAGTCTTGATTATCACACTGAAACTATGACTAAAGACAAATTTCATTGTGATGCAATACTTGAGGGTGATGAGCCTGTGGGCTTGCTTTTTTGGTGGGATTTGAGCGATTTTGTTTTTGTGGAGCACCTGGCTACAAGCCCTGATGTTAGAGGTAAAGGTATTGGTAATCAAATACTTAGTGCGATAATTTCAGAGAGCATAAAACCTATACTCCTAGAGGTCGAACACCCCTTAGACGAGCTTTCACGCAGGCGCATAGGCTTTTATGAGCGCATAGGTTTTGTGTTAAATGAGTACGAGTATCGCCACCCCTCATATCAGCAGAAGGAGGGCGAATTTGTCGATTTATTAGTGATGACTCACCCGGGGGCAATAACCAAAGAGGACCTGCAAAAGTTTAAAGATAACGAGTTTGCTATTATTCACTTTCGGAGTTTTCAAGTGAGAAAAATATTTAAAATTACTTGATATGTTAATTTAACTTTTAGACAAAATTTATTTCTATAAAAGAAATACTTTACTTCTAAAACTAAATAAGATGAAGAATTTTAAACCATGTTATGCAATTTTACTATTTGTATTTTTTGTAGTTTCTTGCGATAGTTTAGTCGGCAGTGGGGATGATGGTGTAGATTCTACACAGATAACCGTAGATAATAATATTTTAAATGGGGGTTTTGTTGAAATGATTTTTGTTGAGGGAGGAACATTCTCGAGAACACTACCAGATCATGAAGTAACTGTTCGCTCATTTTATATATCTAAGTATGAAATCACGCAAAGCAAGTGGGAAGAGGTGACGGGATCGAATCCTAGTAAAGAACTTCTAGGTGATGAGCTACCAGTGAATTTCATGTCGTGGTATACTACTATTGAATTTTGTAATGAATTAAGTGTAAGAGAGGGTTTAGATCCATATTATACGGTTGACAAAGATAATATAGACCCAAACAATCTAAACGAAGATGATAGTTATAAATGGATAGTAACTATAAACCAGGGTGCTAACGGTTACTGTATACCCACCGAAGCAGAGTGGGAGTGGGCAGCACGTGGGGGTCTTAAACATCAAGGCTATAATTATGCAGGCAGCAATAATATAGACGAAGTAGGTTGGTATAGAAGTAATGCCGATGGGACAACTCACCCTGTGGGCGAAAAATTACCTAACGAGCTTGGGATTTATGATATGACGGGCAATGGTTGGGAATGGTGTTGGGATTGGTGTCCTGATTGGAGAGACGGCACTATGCCTTACGACTATGACGAGGGCTCACAACTCGTTGATCCTACTGGTGTTGAATCTGGATCGCAAAAAGCTATCAGGGGTACATGTTGGATGATGGCCGATGGCGAAAGTTCATATATTACTTATCGTTGTAATACGCGCCCTTATATGGGTGATAAAACAATGACTGTGCGCCTTGTTCGCGTGGCATATTAATATTTTTTAAAGCCTAATCTTATGCGAATAATCAAACCTGTGTTTTCTTGCTCGAATACTGCTCTAGGACTATCAATAATAGCCTTAGTCTCGTGCACTAATGAGCCCGAACAAGACACAGAGTTATTGATTCAGCAGAGCGAAAATATTATAAGTTCTACGCCTAATATTCTTTTTATATTAGCAGATGATTTAGGTATAGATGCCATGGGGGCTTATGAGTACACAGGAACTAGCACTGTAGTAAAGGCTTCCACGCCTAATTTAGATGCATTGCAACAACAAGGTATAGTCTTTGATAATGCATGGTCTTCGCCACTTAGTAGTCCTACGCGCGCTGCTGCAATTACTGGTATGTATGGTTGTAATTCTGGGGTGACTTCGCTAGGAAATTCGCTCTCAGTAGATATTCCAACTTTGCACGCATCTATGCCTGATGAGTATACGACAGCCGTAATAGGTAAATGGCATCTCTCAAAACAGACAGTTAATCCCGAAACTTACGGAATAGATTATTATGCAGGCATGGCTGCATCGGGTGGTTCTGTGGATGACTATTATAGTTGGCCACTTACAGAAGATTTAGTTGAAGTAACTTGTACAGACTATCTCACAACTAAGCTCACTGACTTAGCCATTGACTGGATAGCCTCGCAAGATACTCCATGGCTATGTTGGCTTACGCATGTTGCACCTCATACACCTTATCATTTGCCCCCTAGTTATTTACACTCGCAAGGTGATTTACCTTCAGATGAGTCAACTATAGATGATAATCCTTTGCCATATTTTTTGGCCATGATAGAGAGTGTGGATTATGAAATAGGGCGCTTACTAGAGAGTATGGATGATTCTACGAGAACGAATACCGTTGTTATATTTATGGGTGACAATGGAACATCATTAAAAGTAATACAAGCACCTTACTCAAAATCTCAGGCTAAAGGCTCGGTTTATGAGGGAGGTGTAAGAGTACCCCTTATTGTCTCAGGGGAGGTGGTAGCCTTAAAGAATAGTCGTTCAGATGTGTTAATTAGTGCACCAGATATTTTTGCCACAACACTAGAGTTGGCTGGTGTTGAGATGAGTGAATATCAAGATAGTTTTAGTTATGCTGATGTTATTAAAGGGACAGGTACAAGCAAACGCCAATATTCATACACAGGTGTTGTCTCTGGAGCTAAGCCATACACAGATGCTATTCGCAATAAGGATTATAAACTCATTACAGTTGGTGGTGAGCCCTCGGAGCTAACAAAGTTAGAAAACTATACAGATATCTCTATTTCTCTGGAGACTGAGCTGAGCGATGATGAGCAAAACGCTTATAATGAGTTGTTTAGTGAACTTCAACGAATGAATATTTCTGTGGATTAATTTTTTAAGCTTTTCATTGTTTTTTATTTAATTCTGCACTTTGCACCTCTTTTAGTGCCTTGTCGTAGCCCACAATTCTGCTATGCGAGTTGCTGTCAACAACTAATAGGGTTATTAAAAATGCTATTGTAGTTACACAGGCTGCTCGCCACACAGGTTTATCAACAAAGATAATAAGCAAGGCTGCTACGATAATTAGTATTGGAATCCAAACAAAAATGGTTTTTTCTGTGCTCGTTATTGTGCTCTCTGTGCGCTCAATTTCAGCCTTTATGAATTCATTACTGTTCTCGCTATAAGTTTTTGGGAATGAGTTTAGACGTGAGTAATTGTTGTAGGTAAGTCCACCACCTATGATAAGTAGCAGAGCACCACACACAGCAAAAGGGATGATATAAGCCCTTGCAATCTCGCTCTTGCCCAACTGCCAAAAGCCTATCGCGATAGCTACAAACAAGATTGCAGCTAGAATAAAAAGTTTTGACGAGAAAATTTCGTCCTTTGCCCACTGAGTGGCTACGGTTAATATATCCATATTATTTCAAATTTATAATAGTTAGCTCGCTATGAGTGCCAAGACGCATGGGTGGACCAAAAGTCCCTGTGCCTTGTGAGACGTAGATTTGCATATTTTCGTTGTACTTATATAGACCTTTGTTGTACTCAAACATCACACTCGCCATAAGAGTTGCGGGGAAAAGTTGCCCTGCGTGGGTGTGGCCTGCTAGGTAGAGATTTATGCCGTTCTCAGCTGCGTATGTTGCGCCTACGGGGTTGTGATGTAGCAGGACAGAGGCTTTGTTTGGGTCTATATCTAGGGTGGGGAGTATGCTTTGCATGGTCTCTCTAGACATCGCTCCGTGGAAGTTGTCGGTCGAGTTATTGTCGGGCAAAAGATAGTCTAAACCTATGATTTGTAGACCTTTAAATTCCACCTTTTCATTTGCTAAAACGCTGATGCCGTTCTCGGTTAATAAGCGTTTGATATCGCGCGCACCTGAATAGCCGTCGTGATTTCCTTCCGAAAAATATACTGGCACTCCAAGCTCCACAAAAGGCGTGATAACATCAGCTGTTAGCCTTGCACGTCCGTCAAACATATCGCCCGTAATCACCACAAAATCAACATCTTCGCCCTTAATTATCTCGGCTAATTCCTCAGCCTTGTTTTTCCCCCAGTAGTGGCCAAAGTGGGTGTCGCTAACGTGGGCTATGCGAAGTGGATGTGTAAGATTTGGCAGGGTAATATCCACATGATAGACCCTAGTATAACCAGCGTTCCACAGCGAATAAATAGTAAGCAAAGCAGTCAAGCCAAGAGTTAAAAAACCAAAGGTGCGAGGAGGAATTTTAACAAAAAGATTTACTGCGTCAACCACCAAGGTAACGCAGACCAGAAACATCAGCGCCCCAATTAAAATATTAGAAAAGTTGCTCAAAAAATGACTCACGGCCGAGGTCTGATTGCTCCTCATAATAAACATCATAGCCACAAAAGCCCCAATGCTCAGCACCCCAACAATGCTCAAAACAAGCCACCGACTAGCCCCAAACGCCCATGCAAGGCGCGAGGAAAGATAATAAATCGCCAAGGCCATTATCGCCAAAATCAGAAAAGGCATACTATGTAATAGAAAATCTCTCATATTCTCTTTAACGTGTTTAGTGCAAAATTAGTACAAAAAATATTTAAATTACTTCCAGTCAATGCGACCCTCCTTTTTCTGGACATCAACCCAAACATCTGCGTGCTTGAACTTACGAGTGAAGGTGTATCCCTCGCGCACAGCATCGCCCAAGGGCTCGCCAAGAGGCTTGTGGTACTCAGGGAAGTCAACCAACCAGCCTGTATTGTGTTTCCAGCCCCATGAATAGCAGAAGTATGAGTACTTACCTGCACCTGCTAAAAAGCAAGCCAATGGGTAGACAATATCCTCCTTCATATCTTCGATAATCTGCTCATTAGAAAGACCCTTACGAGAGGTGTTATCCCTAAAATAGTGGCGTGGCCAACATTTTATCATCATAATACGCTCTTGCTTGCCACAAAGCTGCAATAGCTCAATCTGACGTGCGCGCTCATCGGCATTTTCTGTTTCTTTCCAACAGAAGTGCTCATACATACTTGCATTAGATTTGGCAGGGATATCAGTGCCATACTGTTGTGTAGGGTGGATATTATTCGACAAGACTATCTTGCCTGCGTTATGATTCATAAGCTTCTCGCCCAAGTGTGACACCATTTCTTCAGCACCCTTACGAACCTCCTTCATGCCCTCCTCGCCTATAGCAGCTAAAAAGTCGCGACGCACGTAAAACTGATGGATTCCGTCTATAAACACACCATCCATATCGTAGTTGTCGATAACATCCATTGCCGTATTTAACCACCACTCGCGTACATCCTCGCGCGTAACGTTATAGACATACTCCACATCACGTATCATTAATGGTTTACCGTCCTTACCACGAAGTATCCAATCGGGCTTACCTTTGGTAAAATTCTCTCCACCTTTGTATTTACGACCGAAGTCAATCAAACTATTCCAATAAAAGAGAACCTTGATATTAGGATTAATCTCCTTAACAGCCTTATTAGCAACATAAGCTCCCTGGACAACATCATGATACTTCCTTTCAGCCTGATTCTTTTCAAAGCAGACAAGTGGAAACTGTGCGATAAACTTAATTTCTTCTTTGGTGAAATCATTATCCTTGCCCAAATGGAGTGCTACGGGCACTGTATTCCACGAAAACTCTGGATATCCTTTGTTACTATCTGCCAAGGCAGAGGTAATCATCATTGCGCATAAGAGCACCGAAAATAGGGTGAGTTTTAATTTTATCATTGTTTTTTATAGTTGGAGTTTAAATTTTAAAGTTAAATCAAAAAGTTCTAAAAACTAAGCTTTTTAAATAATATGTATCTATACATCCTCGCTATGCAGTAGAGATTTTCTCATAATC
>JAWXTK010000035.1:0-8284 GCA_044433645.1 Rikenellaceae bacterium
TTCGCTCAGGTTAATGTCACAACTTATTTAACTGACGTTATTGCAGACATGTATCCTGCGAGCGTTAAAGTTGAGTATGTAACTGCTCTCCCTACTGGGTTTAATGCTCTAACTGCTGAGATTGCCGAGAGCACTATCTCTAGCGCAAGCTTTAGCACATCAACTATCAGCAATTTACACCTATCAACTGACTATATCTTTGCACCCGAGGGCGAGCAAAACACAGTGGATTTTGAAATGACTTTCTATGATGCAGATGGCAAGGAACTTACAACAAACGACAAGTTTGTGAATATCCCAGTTCAGCGCAACTATCGAACTAACGTCTCGGGTGAGTTATTGACTCTATCGAGCACTATCAACGTGACTATAACTCCTGATTTTGACGGCACAATAGAAAACACAGTTATCAATGATGCTACTGAGCTTAACGAGACTATTGTAGCAGACAAAGCTGTAACAGACGACCTTGCTTACACTATTGCCTCACTTACAGAGGGCGACAACATTGTTGTAAATGGTATGTCAACAGACAACATTATTTTCAACATTGAGAGTGTAAATGATGATGATGATGACAAAACTATCACTTTCGCAGGTGATGCGAATGGTAATGAGAGTAACTACTCAGGCACTGTATACATCAACTCAGAGATTACAATAGAAAACTTAACATTCAACATGCCTAATGCAACTATCGTCTTCAACGGTACAGTAATACAAGCTTCATCGGCAAGTGGTCCAAACACATTTATAGTAGCTGAGGGCGCATCTGTTGGTACTCTTACAGTCGAAAAAGGTAATGTTGAAATCTATGGTTCTGTTGACACAGTAAAAGTAGCTAGCACAAACCTAGAGGTAGGCACTATCAAAGTATTTGAAGGTGGTTCTCTTGTAAGCTCTAGCAATCTAGAAAACTACACTGTTGTGGCAGTAGCAACAACACAGGCTTTCCTAACTGCTCAACTTGCAAATGATGCTGTAAATGCTATTAACATAATCTCAGACTTCACTCTTACAGAGGAAATCACTGTTACAAAACCTATAAATATTATTAGCGAAGTAACTTTTGATGGTGCAAAACAACAAATTACAACAAGAGGAAGTGGTAGATTCGTAATCAAAAGCAATGTTACTCTAGATAACATGATTATCGCATCAGAGACAACAATCAAAACAGGTACTATCTATGTTGAAGATGCAAATTGCACACTTAACATCAAAAACTCAACCATAGACTATAACCTAACTGGCGAAAGCACTACTGTACTAAATGACGGTGTTGTAGTGGTTAACCCTGAGTCGGGTATAGATGGCGTACATGTTGTAATCACAAGCTCTACAATTAACCTAAACGGTGTTTACCAAACAGGTGTTGCGTTTATGCCTGAGGCACAACAATACAATTCAAGTCTAACTCTTGATAATACTCTAATCTTCGCAACTACGGACAATCCTAATAATGCTACTTACACAGCAGGTTTGTCTTTAGGTAAAATAGAGAACTTCAAATTTGACATAAAAAACGGCTCTGAAATACGTAACGTTTATTATGGTTACTTAGGCTATAAGTCTTACCCACCTTCAAATGTAGACATAGATATCACAGATTCAGAAATTAGTGGTTATGGTATTATGTTCCGTGCTATGGGAGGTACTTTTGATATTACTCGCTCAACTATTATTGGCCGTAACTATTATTCTACAAACAGCGATTTTGGAACTATCGTATTTACTTATGACGGCACGTATGACAGTCCTATTGCTGCTACAAAAGACGTTGCTTTGACCATAGATGCTTCAACTATCAAGTCTTATCGTAGTGGTGTATGTGATCAATGGATAATAGAGGTTAGAAAAGCTGCAAACACAGGCAATACTATTAATATCATCAACGGCACAACATTTATTGACGAAGTAGCTGACGGAGTAGATAACATGGTCTACATGATAGAATTAGCCGATGACGGAGATAATGGTACTGTAGTAACAAGCGACGGCACAGAAGTTCTAGTTGGTAAAGCTGATGTTAGACTTCTTAAGGCCATAGACTTAGAAGGATCAGGCACATCTAATGATCCTTACATAATATATGAAGCTTATGAAATGGAAAGTCTAACACGCTCAACCCTAAGTGGTTACTACGAACTTGGAGATAATATTGATGCAGACGGCTACTCATGGGAAGATATTCAAATTGGATATGGATCACAATTTGACGGGAAAGGCTATTATATTGAAAATTACAATTTTAATTCTGTATATACAGAATCAAACTTGAATGGTGTTTTCTCTCAGGTACTTGGCACACTTCAAAACCTTACGGTTAAAAACTCATCACTTTCTGTTTACGAGACATCTTGGTCTACGTTTAGTACTGGGGGTATTGCTGGTTGTTGTACTGGTTTAATAGATAACTGCCATGCCGAAATAGATATTCAAACATATCATGGAAAACAGGATGTATATAATGGAGGAATTGTAGGTAAATTAATTGGTGGCACAATTAATAATTGTACGTTCTCAGGCTCAATCTCAATATATGATGGTCATACTAAGTATACTTACTCAGGTGGTATAGCAGGATGGTTAAGCGCCAGTAGTACTATCACAAACTGTACGTTCTCAGGTACAATAGCTGGGACTATTACAGGAGAGATTGCTGCTATGATAAGTGATAACTGCACTCTAACTGAGAGTGGTAATAAATCAACAGGAACTGTTAATCCATAAAAGGATAAGCATTACTTAAAAATAGAGCTCACTGAAAATTCAGTGAGCTCTATTTTTACATATATGTTAACTACAAAGAAAGGAGCAACTAACAAAAGTTAGTTGCTCCTTTCTTATACTTTATATAGGGTGGCTAAGATACTAAGGGAGCCTCAAGATCCTCACCATCCTCGTCACCGTCCTCCCAGCCTAGCAGTTCAACTGGCTCAACGTCTATATCTGTTTTAGAAATAGTAACAGTGTAAGTGTGTTCTTTGCCACTTTCTAATAGCACCTCAGTTGGCGACCAATAGTAAGGTTGGCCTGCAATAGTAAAGCTCACAACTAAATCCACAGATGATGTAGGTATCATTATAGTCTCGTAAGTAACGCCTAATGTTGCAGTATAAGGCTCTATTGCGCTAACGTCAGCATAAGTGCCCTCTACAAAGCTTTGAGTCTGGAAATCATAGTCTACTTGAGTGTAAGCACCCTCGATTGAAATTGTCACTGTCTCTAAATCAGCCAAGCTCATGCCATCGCCACTCACTAAAGTAAATATTAACTTAGACAAAACATGAGTGAAAGTAAAGCTAACGCTTGAGTTATCTTTAGAGTAGAAATTATCACCTGCCGTTGACTCAATTAAATCTATTAGAGCAGGATTTGATTGGTCCTCAACATCTACTTTATATGTGTAGTCTGTAATGCTAGCATCGTAAGGCGAGTAAGCATAAAACGCACGCTTATCACCATTTACGGGGTAGTAAATCACAGTGCCAACAGCAGAAAAACTACCAGTCGCACCTGCTGCACCTACAACATAAGGCACATTGGCATAGGTAACGAAATCAAGGTTCTCGTCCTTCATATAAATACCTATCTTATCGTCAGTTTGCCAAGTGTTATTCATCACCTTAGACACAGTAGCGTCGCTGAAATCAGCAACTACTGTATCTGTATCTATATTATCGCTACACGAAATAAGCGCAAGCGCTAGAGCGAAAAAACTTATTATCTTTTTCATAATGTATATTTTTAAATGTCTGAAAGTGAATAATTACTCCAACCCGACACAGCTGTATAAGTTGTACTCATACCAGAAGGAATAGAAATAGAGCTTGAGCCAGTGGTTCTATATCCAATAGGGAAGGTATATTGATCTACGCTAGGTATGCTTGATGTCCACAAAACCTCTATCGAAGTCAAGGCATTACAACCATAGAATGCAGTAGAGCCTATCTTAGTAACCGAAGTTGGGATAGTAAGCGCTCCGTCAAAACTTGGACAATTATAAAATGCATTATAACCCACAGTAAGCAGACCACTAGGCAAGCTAATATCACCAGTCAAAGCAGTACAACCCGAGAAAGCATAATCTCCAATAGTTGTAAGCGAAGATGAAAGAGTAAGCTCTGCGTCAAAGCCCGAGCAGCTATAAAAAGCATTTGCCCCAACCTCAGTCACGTTATCAGGGATAACTAAATCACCCGAAAGTGCACTACAATAAGCATAAGCATTACTACCTATAGTTTTAAGCGTAGTAGGCAAAGCAAGACTGCCAGTAAGCGACGTACACTCAGAGAAAGCATAAGAGCCAACGCTCACAAGATTCTCGGCCTCAAAGCTAACCAAAGCCTTAGCACTTCTAAGAGCGTCATCTGGCACAGCAGTTAAGTAAGGGAACACAAGGCTGATTTGAGTAGATGCACCAAGGTCTAAAAGTTTTTGTTTAAGAGCTGCAAATTCTGCTGTCGTAGGTGCGCCAACATCGCTAATTACCCATGTAGTTTGTGTTGGCAAAGAAGTAGCGTATTTACCTGAGTCAGCAAAGTCAGATAGGAATACTATCTCACCCACCATTAGGTTATAGTCATATTTTTTACCTCTAAGCCACTCTTTACTATCAAAGTTAGTTGTGAAAGTCTTGCCGTCAACTGAAATTGTAAGCGAGCCGTCCATATCCAAAGTCTCTAACACATAGAAACTTACACTAGCTCGAGTAGTGTTATCTGCCTCAACATCTACGTCCAAAGTAATATCAGTAGAGTTAGTAGTTACAAACGCTGCTGATTCAACATCAAATTCAGCCTCTGTAATAGCACCCGAAAGAGTTGCCTTAGCACCCGTTAAATCCAGCACATCCATACCCCCTGCCGTAAGGCTAAAGGTGAGTTTGGTGTAAAAAGGCGAGAAAGTAAGGTTGACTTCATCAGTTGCGCTACCCAAAGTCGATGCATACACCATTTGTTTCAGCGTAGAGGGAGAAGTACTCACATCTAGGCTCAAGGTGTTGCTTCCAGAAAGCGCGAGCGAGGTAGGATACCACGCATAAAAATTCCACAAAGCGTATTTATCGGTATAATATTGCTCGCCCGATGAGTAAGTTAACTCACCCGAAGAGATATCTGTAATCTTATGAACAGACAATAAATAATCCGTAGAAGAGTTAGCTAAAATTGAAATCTCATCGTTTAGCTCCCACGAAAGTGTAGTGCCATTATCTATCACACGCGACGAAATATCACTTGCGAAAAAACTTATGGTATTGTCTGCACCAATGAAATCTATCTCATTATCTTTTGTACACGAACTAACTATTAGCCCCAATGCACATATTGTATATAGTATCTTTTTCATATCAAACAATTCTAGATTATTCTGCATTACCACTACCACCTGTACCTGGTTCCCAACCTGAGATATCGCCATCTACGTCAGGATCAGTTGGCGCTGAAACAGCATCAACATCTATCACAAGAGTGTTTAATGTGTTAATATTAGTTAATTTATCGCTTACATCGAATGTAAAGGTGTAAGGTTCAGGGTTGTTATTTGTGTACTCTAAAGTTACGTCAAGACTTTGAGTTAGAGTAGTATCAACGCCCAAGATATCTATGGTAGTTGAGAGCACATTGCCTGTCCTAGTAAATTCTAGAATTGCAGATGCAGTATCACCACTTGGAGCATCCTTACCCAGTGCCCAACCTGCAGCTAAGCCCGAAAGTTCGCCTTTAGTTCCTGCCTCGATTAAGTCTACATCTCCGTCCGAGATATTTACGTTGATAGTAAGCTCTCTGGTTAAAAGCTCTGGCACAGGTGTAATAAGATATTCTTTATCTCTGTCTATGTACATATTAATTCTAGAGGTGTAAATGTCTTCTAGAGTAGTTGAAATATAACCGTTAGTTATAGGCAAAAGAATCACTACATCACCTTCTACATCAGTTGTAACCCCACTAAAGCTTCCAAAATCTGAAGTATGGTTATAAGCTGTAAACACATAATCTTTAGGCGAAAGCAACATATCTGTGATAACGTCTTTGTAAATGCCACTTACAAAGTGATTAACTTCGCCACTCACATTTTTGAGCGTATATTTACTCTCATCTATCGTAACTAGACCTTTTGTAGGATGAAGAGTCTCTGCCGTATAGTCTTGTTTTACGCACCCTACTGCCACAGCAAGCGTAAGTGCTAAGTATATTATTTTGTTCATATTCATTACCATTTATAAACTAAAGTTACACCTGCTGAGCCAATGCCCCAATAATTTTTTGTAAGTCCTTTTTCGATAGGGATTAGATAACCGTCTATGTCATGATATTTATCATAGGTATAAGATGTGTAACCAAAACCTAAGTTAAAATCTAAATCAAACATTTCATTTAAAGGCATTCTATAACCCCCAACTAGGCCAAAACCATAGAAATCTCCTTGGTGACCCACTTGTTTCCATTTCCAACGAAGTTGACCCACATGAGCCTCAACGCCTACATACCAATTCTCAGGCAAATAATATCTAATTTGAGGCTGGAAATTAAAGATTCTATATCCACGTGTAGTCTCCTCCCACTGCCATGGAGCATAGTCTATATCAGCAATCACCTCAATATTGAAACTGCATTTATAACCCACACCAACATTAGGAGTCAAGGCTATCCAATGCAAAAGATTAGTTCTCAAAGTCAAGCCATTTTCTACCTTAACCTCTTTTTTGATTTTAGGCGCAGGAGCTGGTTTAGGCTCTATCTGAGGCTCTGGCTCTGGCTCTGGCTCTGGCTCTAGAGTTGACTCAACTTCTGGAGCTTGCTGCTCCTTAGCTTCTGTCTCAGCCTCAGGTGTTTGTTCAGCTTGAACTTCTGGCTCTGGTTCTACTTCTTGTTTGATAGTAACTAAGACCATATCGTTAACTTTCACCACGGCGCGTCTAGCATATTCATCATTAGGTGCAGTTTTATCCACTCCATAACCTTTCAAAGTTATGCGATTAGCCTCCACACCACCATTAACTAAGTTTTTCTTAACAGTTTGAGCACGTCTTAAAGATAATCTCTCGTTATATCTCTGAGTACCCAACTGATCCGACCACCCGTCAATTAGGATGCGTGAATTAGGATTAGATAATACGCACTGAAGTAATTGAGTGAATTTGCCAATCTCAGTTTGCTCAATATTCTCACTTTTATCAAATGAGAAGAATATTTCGCTTTTATGAATAAGCGAATCCACCAACCTCTCGCTCTGTTGTTGAGCATACGAGGGCAACGAAAAACACAGGGCAAGCAGTAGTGTCGCCAAGCATTTTTTTCGTTTAAAACTTAAATTTATTTTCATATTTTACACCTAAAAATTATAGCCACAAAGTTACTATTTTTTATCCGTTATTGAGCAAAAAAATCACAGAAAAATTTTATTTTTTTCACCCTTTTAGAACACAAAAACAAGACATTATTATACCTCTAAAAATTTGGTTCTTTAAAATACTTTACATATATTTGTGTTGTATGCCCACATTCAAAATCAACAAAGAAAAACAATATTTAAAAAAAAAGGGGGAGGGGGAAGCCGATGCCTTTAACACAAGTAAGCAAACCTAAAATTAAATTTTATGAAAAAAATCACATCAATGATTCTTGAGAAAATCAAAGCAATCCCAGGGTTAAACCTACTAAACCCAGTAATGAACTTTTTAAACAACGGAGATGTTTTCAAACAACCCATTTCTTTCATCTACCTTCTTTTTGCATTAGCTTCTGCCCTATCACCTTTCTATCTTTTATATGAAATTATTGATAGTGGATTCTTTAGACATGCTAACGCAGCAGCTTTCTTTGGATTTTTCTTTATATTTATCGTACTTCTTATTACTGCTATTTTTAGCTTCCGTTACTGGCTTGAGAGAAGCTCTAATATTCAAGATATATCGGATAGCAAATCTGAATACGTAGGCACACCCGTATTAACTAGTCTTATCCAACACATTGGCGAGTGGGCTGGCGTCACCTTAGCAACAGCTGGCACATTAATTGTTATCATCGGCACTTTTACAGCACCTGAGATTTTATATTATTTAGATCTACCATCAGGAGCGCTAGTTGGTGCTATACTTAGCTGCATCATCACAGGCTTTGTAATTATCCTAGTAACTCGCGTTTTAGCAGAGCTAATCAGAGCCCTAACATCTATCGCAAACAACACACAAAAATAATCTAAAAAAGATTTAGCAAAAACAAAAAAGCTGATTTGCAAGTTATGCAAATCAGCTTTTTTTAGATGGTGGTGCCACCAA
>JAWXTK010000036.1:0-6909 GCA_044433645.1 Rikenellaceae bacterium
GCATTGGTAAATAACAAGCAGATAAAGAATGGAAAATTATAATTTACCCATTCTCTTATATAAAGATATTGGCAAAACTTTTAAAAGCCAGCCTATAATTCTCCAACGCTTTGTTACGTATTTTGTTGAGGTGTGATTCTTTATTGCATGTAGAATCTGCGCTGCTGCTTTTTGAGGAGTTGCTATCCAAAAATGACCCTCACCTTTCATCATATCTGTGTTTACTGAACCAGGGCGAATATCTGTGATTACAACATTGTTCTTTTGCACAAATGCACGTTGCTTCAAACCCTCAAGATAATTAATCTGATAAGCTTTTGTTGCTGAATATGCAGGTGCAGCACAACTGCCCCTTAATCCCATAACCGAAGTAATTGCCACAATATGTCCTTCACTTTGATTTGAAAAATAGTTATATAAATGATCAACTACTGCCGTGAATCCTACTACATTTAGATCTATCGTTTTTTTCTCAATGTCAAATTCTAGGTCTCTATTTAAATCGCCAAAACCTGAAGAAATAACAACCAAGTCTAAACCACCAATATTAGAAATTATCTTATCTATTATTATTGAAGTAGAGTCAATATTTGTTAAATCCATTACCTCTGAGATAATAGAACCATTTGATTTGCTAGATATTTCACTAAGTAGGTTTTCTCTACGACCAGTTATAGCAACCTTATATCCATTGTTGGATAACAAAATTGCTAATTCTTTTCCAATCCCAGAAGTTGCACCTATCACTATTGCTCTTTTCATATTTTGTTATTTTATAGCAAAATTACTAAAACTTTCTAACATTTCACCCCTACCGCCCCATATAATGCGCTCGCTCATCGGGCGCGAATTTTTCGATTGCGTAGCGTAGCATGGTACGAGGCATGGTGTTGTGGTGGCTAGCTAAGAAATCACACAATAAGGTGATTTCTCGTTTGCCGACCTCACGTAGCATCCAGCCCACTGCCTTTTGGATTAGATCGTGGGGGTGGTGCAGGAGCATCTCTGAAATGGCTATGGTGTCGGCAAAATCGTTGCCCCTGATTAGTTGAAGGGTCGAGACTATCGCTATGCGTTGCTCCCACAAATCGCTGCTCTGGGCTAAAGTGTAGAGCATCTCACGTGAACGGTTCAAGAGGTGCTCTCCTATTATTTTCGGGCAATTTACATCTATTAAATCCCAGTTGTTGATATGCGCTGTTCGGGCAAGGCAACCGTTATAAATCACCTCTTTCATAACCTCATCGCCACGCCTATATCGCTCCACCAGAACAAAGAGCGCTAACATCCTGCACTCGTGAAACTCATCTTGCAGGAGCTTCCAAATCTCGGCAATCTCCACACCTGCAAGCATCTTCGCCACCTCTCGAAGTTCGGGCGCAGTGACTCCGATGAACCTATCCCCTTGGGCATATTCACCCTTGCCACACTTAAAAAATCGCTGCTGCAACACTGCTTTTTCGGGCGAACCGAGCAAGAGTAGTTGCTCTTTAATCTCTTTGTATTTCATAATCTTACACTATTTACTCCGACATATCAATCCCCCACTGAGCCAACTGCATAATGATTGGCAGCACGCTCTCACCCCTTTCGGTCAAGCGATATTCAACCATAGGAGGGACAACGGGATAGACAATGCGGTCGACCAACCCCGACTCCTCCAACCCCCTGACAGCGAGCGTGAACATTCGATTTGTCACCCCTTTGAGCGAGCGTTGCAACTCATTTGAGCGCATTGCACCATCCTTCAGGTGGTAGATGACCATACCCTTCCACTTGCCGCCAATTAGATCCATCGCCAAGGCTAAGGAGCAGTAATATGATTTTTCTTGAAAATTATATTTAGATGCAACATCTTGATTATCCATAAAATACACATTTTTGTTACTATATATCAATTCTGTAAGTACTTGCAAAAGTAGCGAATATAGACGTACTTTGCAAACAAAACAAACAAAAAAGACAATGGAAACAAAAAATCAAACATACCCAAAGGCATTCTCACACATCGGAATCACAGTTCCAAACCTTGAGGCAGCCGTGAAATTTTACAGCGAAGTGATGGGCTGGTACGTCATAATGGAGCCAACCGAAATCACCGAGGAGAGCGAAACCGCCATCGGACAGATGTGCATAGATGTCTTTGGCGAGAAGTGGGGATCGTTCAAAATTGCACACCTTGCAACCGTGGATAAGATTGGCATTGAGCTCTTTGAGTTCCCAACGACCAAGGAGACAACACCCGATTTCAACCCACTGCGCACGGGTCTATTCCACTTCTCTGTGCAAGACCCCAACATCGAAGCTCTTATCGAGCGCATCACTCAGGCAGGCGGCAAGCAACGTATGCCAATCCGAGAGTACTACCCTGGCGATAAGCCATTTAGAATGTGCTACGTCGAGGATCCATTCGGGGTTGTCTTCGAGCTTTACACCCACTCCTACGAGATAACCTACTCGGCAGGGGCTTATTAGGGGTTGCAATTTATTTGTTAAACGCAGCTGCTCTAGCAGCAACATTCTCACGCAGACAATCCTTGTAGAGTTCCAACTCTTGCAGGTGATAGTTGCCGAGGGGGAAGAGGTCAGACAATTCGGGAACATAAAGAGCATCGCTATCTAAACCACCTACAATCAGCACGTTGTGTATGGCGTCTACTGCAACTGTAACGCTATCATTAAGCTGTGCTACGGTGTTATCTGCAACCCAATTCACGGGGTTTATACATAGTTCCCCAGCCGATATCATAGGGTTTATTGCATCAACAGTGGCTACTGAATTATAGCAGATAGTAACACCTGTGTCGTCGACACTCTTTGCTGGTGTGATATTACCACTCAGCAGGTCATTCTCGGTCACTTTGTAGCCTATCACGTAGGCTGCAACCAACCTCGCTCGCTGCTCAGTTGTGAGACTTTTCACCAATTCTACCACTGCTTTCCCTCCTTGGCTAAAGCCTGCGATAATGAACGGACGGTCGCTGTTTTTAGTCTCGATAAAATTATCAAAGGCCGACTCTACATCCTTCATCGCAGCTGGGAAAAGTCGCTCGACAGCCTGCTCACCAGACATCCAAACGTTGAGAGTAATTTGTCTGTAGTATGGAGCGTAGAAGTTCGCCTCAGAGCCGAAAATCTCCTCTGCGAGCTTATAAGAGTATAGCTGCAAGGCGCGTTGCTCATCATTGTAAACATCTGCAAAGTGGTAAGTTACCCCACTAGTATCCGTCCAATCAAAGACGCAGGTGGGCAGGATATAAAACACATCCAAAGCCTCGCCCGAAACGTTGGTGTACCAACACTCCGAGCTAGTATAATCAGGAGCTTGAGGCATAGTCTCAGAGCTACTATCTGACAACTTTGCACACGCCACAGCAAACAGCGCTAATAGGTATAGGGTTATTTTTTTCATAATTTAATTAATATATACAACAAATATAAGATATTTATTACTACTTTTGTTATAATCTACTAATATACAAATACAAAATGAAGATAATTAACCTTTGCTCAGCCGCGGCACTATTGTCAATACTACCAACTGTCAATACCCTAGCAGCTAAAACGCCTAAAAGCAAGGCTAAAAAAAATCGTCCTAACATCATATTCATCATGACTGACGATCAGGGTTACCCCGACCTTGCGTGCTTTGGCAATCCTCACATCAAGACCCCAAATATAGATGCTCTATATGCTACCTCGGTGCGACTTACTGATTATCACGTGTCACCAACGAGCGCACCCTCGCGTGCCTCTATTATGACTGGCAGGTATTCAGATCGTATAGGTGCTTGGCACACGGTTATGGGGCGTAGTATTCCCTGGGAGGACGAGGTTATCTTATCAGAGGTACTTAGCGCAAATGGTTACACCTGTGGAGTATTTGGCAAGTGGCACTTGGGCGAAAGCTACCCTTACAGACCAAATGATAGGGGTTTTGACTATTCGGTGATTCACGGTGGTGGAGGTATCAGCCAAAGTCCAGACTATTGGGGCAATGATTACTTTGACGACCACTATAAAACAAATGGTGAGTGGACTAAATACGAAGGTTACTGCACGGATGTATTCTTTGATGAGGCTACTAAATTTATCGAACGCAGCCAAAAGGGTAAAAAACCTTTCTTCTGCTATATCCCGACCAATGCACCTCACGGCCCTCAAAATGTACCTCAGAAATATTATGATATGTACGCCAATCAGGGTTTAAGCCAGGGAGATATGAAATTCTATGGCATGGTAACAAATATTGACGATAATCTTGCCAAGTTTAGAAATAGGCTTGGTGAGCTAGGTTTGATTGACAACACAATTTTTATCTTCACCACAGACAACGGAACAACTCGCCCATCGTTTAACAGAAGGAGCAAGGAGTACAGCTTTAAAGGTTTCTTGCGCGAGCAAAAAGATTCTCCTTACGAGGGTGGACACAAAGTGCCGTTCTTTATTAATTATCCCGACGGAGGTCTCAATTCGCCACGTGATATTAATGAATTAACCTCTCATATAGACATTTTCCCAACGCTTATCGACTATTTGGGGCTGACTAAGAATTTACCTACAAAACCTTTTGACGGGGTGAGTATTTTGCCACTACTCAAAGGCGAAAAAGTGGATTGGGCAGATAGGACTATTATTGTAGATTCACAACGTCAGCACACTATTGCTAAGTGGCGCAAAACGGCCGTTATGAGTGGCAGTTGGAGGTTGATTAATGGAGTGGAACTATATGATTTGAGCAGTGATCCTCAGCAAAAGAAAAACATTGCCTCTCAGCACCCAGATATCGTTCGCAAGCTCACAAGTGATTATGATGAGTTTTGGCATGAGATTTATGTTAAAGATAATGTGAACGAGCGATTTGTCTACAACTACGCAGGTGGAGGGCAAAATCCAGTTACCATATTTGCGCACGATCTATATTCTCCTAAGCAATATTTCCACGACCAGGTGCATCCTCGCAGATGTGCTCCAGGCAGTGGGGTCTACAAAATAGAACTTCTAAAGAGTGGCAAGTATAAATTTAGCCTGTATCGTTATGCCCCAGAGAGTGGTTATAGTTTTAATAGCATTGTACCTGCATCGCCAGCTGTCGAAGGTGGAATTATCGACAAGAAACCAGCAGGGGTCAAGAAAGAACTCTCAAAAGCCACAATCTCTATCGGCGAGCACAAGGGTAGCCAAGACGTAGATATGAGCGCAAAATGCATGGAGTTTGTATTCGATATAGAAAAAGGCAGATACGATGTAGATGCAAGATTCATAGGCGAGAATGGTTCTACTCACCCTGCTTATTATCTTGTGATTGAGTTGTTGTAATTAGTTAGGCTGATTCGCAAACCAAACAGTCGTGGTGTCTAATTGTGAAATCACCTTATATTTTACACCAACTATCAACTCGTTGAATTACAGCACTTTCAAAGTTTCAAATGTATGGCTATTTACGACCCAATTACAGTTGCAACAATTTTTCTCGCGCCACCACGGTTACGGAACTCACAGAGGTAAATCCCCTGCCAGATGCCCATATTGAGCCTGCCACCCGTGATTGGGATTGAGAGACTCGCGCCAACTAGCGAAGATTTTGCGTGAGCAGGCATATCGTCATCGCCCTCCAAGATGTGGGTGTAGTAGCTCTCACGCTCGCACACAAGGTGGTCAAAGATTGCACCCATATCGGTCTGCACATCAGGGTCGGCATTCTCGTTTATGGTGAGCCCTGCCGAGGTGTGAGAGATAAAAAGGTTCAATAGTCCAACCTTTGGCAGGGGTGGTAGGTTGCGCAGAATCTCGTCTGTCACCAGGTGAAAACCTCTTAGGCGTGGTCTTAATGTAAATTCTGTTTGCTGTATCATATTACTCTCCTAAATAAAACACCACTGGCTCTTTGCGAGGCTCAGAGTAGGCACTGACAAACTTTTTCTCGGCTAGTTTATAGAGCAGACCACCCCACTCTCTTGCACCATAAGGGCAAACGGCAATGCAGTGGGCGCACTTTATGCACTTGTCGCCGTCGGTCGAGGGCTTGGGTGAGCCTATTGCTCCTACGGGGCAGGCTGCGGCGCAAATTCCACACGCATTTTTGTCTTTTTCTACTGCTTTGATGCACTTACGTTTGTTGGTTCGTGGCTTAATCGGGATGCTTCCTGGAGTTTTATAGGGGTTGTTACCAGGCACTTGCAAAGTCTCAGAGCTTGGTGTAATCATAGCTGCCTTAGCTCCAAAGTCAATAGCTTTTTTTACATCACTTTCATCAGGACGCTGAAAAGCCACCTTAGGGAAAATCGAGTGCTCAGCAACAAATACGCCTGCTGCAACGGGCACAAAACCATTTGAGGACACAACCTCGCTAAGCTCCAAAAGTGCATCGTCTGCCTCGCGATTGCCATAAACCACCACGAGAATCGCCCTCGCCCCCTCGCTCTTGAACTTACGAATTTGCTCTAGGGCAAGAGCAGGCACACGCCCAGCATAGACAGGCACAGCAAAAATCGCCATATCCTCTTTAGAAATTGTGCTCGCCTCAGCGCTGATTTTAATAAGTGGAAAATCCACCACTTGAACATCATTTACAGTAGAAGCAACGCCCTCAGAAATCGCCTGAACGATTTTTTTAGTAGTGCCCGCAGCACTGAAATATATAAGGTTTAGTTTCATTGGTAATTAATTTTTATCAAAGTTATAAAATATTTTATAAAAGGTTAAATCTACGAATAAAATAATATTAAGATAATGTACCATCATATAAATATTTTGCTTTATATTTGTATAATAACGTTATTTTTAAAGATTATGAGAAAATCTCTACTGCATAGCGAGGATGTATAGATACATATTATTTAAAAAGCTTAGTTTTTAGAACTTTTTGATTTAACTTTAAAATTTAAACTCCAACTATAAAAAACAATG
>JAWXTK010000037.1:0-6491 GCA_044433645.1 Rikenellaceae bacterium
TAATTTCCCCATGAAAACAAGTATTGCTTTGTCTGCTCTTGCGCTTGTTGGTGTAACTTCATTAAAGGCCAAGGAGAATAAACAGCCAAATTTTATTATTATTTTAGCAGATGACCAAGGCTACGAGGATTTGGGTTGCTACGGCTCTCCACTTATTAAAACCCCACGCATAGACAAAATGGCTAGCGAGGGTATGCGCTTTACGAGTTTTTATGCTCAAACTTTTTCGGGCCCTTCGCGCCAAGCACTTTTAACGGGTAGCTACCCAGCTAGGATAGCGCGTTATGGTAATAGTTACACTTCACGAGGAGATATCAGACTTTCGCTTTCAGAAGTTACTATCGCCGAGGTATTAAAGACTTCGGGTTATGCAACTTGCATGATAGGTAAGTGGGATATGGCAGGTCATAGTCAGGAGAAATATGATGTGAAACTCGCCCCTAGCGCTCAGGGCTTTGATTATTCTTATTGGACGCCTTCGAGTAATGATAAGAATGTGAATTTGATTAGAAATGAGCAGCGCATAGAGACCAATGCTGATTTATCGACACTTACCAAGAAATATACTGACGAGGCTATAAATTTTGTAGCTCAAAATAAAGATAATCCCTTCTTTATTTACTTGGCTCACTCCATGCCTCACGTTACCCTGGCTGCATCCGAGGATTTTAGGGGCAAGAGTAAGCGAGGTCTGTATGGTGACTGCGTTGAGGAGATAGATTATAATGTAGGGCGAATTTTAGACTTTCTCTCTGAGCAAGGCTTGGATAAGGACACCTATGTAATATATACTAGTGATAATGGGCCATGGTGGACTCAGGGCGAGAATGGAGGTAGTGCTTTGCCTCTGCGTGGAGCTAAAATGGCTGCGTGGGACGGTGCATTTCGTGTGCCTTGCATAGTGCGTGCGCCAGGTAGAGTGCCAAAGGGCAAGACTTCGGATTTAGTCCTCTCGAGCATGGATTTTCTGCCAACCTTTGCAGCTTTGTCAGGCAGTGAAATGCCTAAAGATAGGGTTATTGACGGAGTAGATATCTCTGATGTTTTCTTAGGTAAGCAGAAGAAGTTGGATAGATGTTTCTTCTTTCATCAACATTTAGATCTAAGGGCTGTGCGCAAGGGTAAGTGGAAATTGCACTTAAAACACGAGGATTTCAATCGCACACCTAATAAGATGTATGCAGCTTTTCAAAATCATATAGCGCCTGAGGATAGGGTTATGTTAGATGTTCACGCTCTTTATGATTTGGATAAGGATATCCATGAGACAGAGAATGTGGCTGATAAATACCCTGAGGTAGTTGCTGAGTTGTTAAAGGAACTGGAGTGGGCGAGTGGTGATATCTGTAATTATCGTGACGGTCGTGGCGCGAATGCCAGGGTCGATGCTTATACTACGCCTAAGAAGAGGAGATAAGATAAGTTATAAATTATGGCCACTAACGTTTACAACGTTGGTGGCTATATTTGCTCGATACTAGAGAGAGCCTGCCTGACCCCTCAAGACCCTAACCAACCCTCAAGACCCTCACCCTCTAACAACAAAAAAGCCACCCTAAAAAAGGATGGCTCTATATCTAAGCTCAAAAACTGGAAACTTACAACGCGTTAACGTGAAGTTGGATGCTACCTTTAAGGTTCGCAGCTTTGTTTTTGTGAATAATGTTTTTCTTAGCTAATTTATCCAACATAGCTGTTACTTTTGGCAATAAAGCCTCAGCTGCATCTTTTTCAGATGTATTACGTAGAGCTTTAACAGCGTTACGAGTTGTTTTGTGGAAGTATTTGTTGTGAACCCTTTTTACTTCAGTTTGACGGATTCTTTTTTTAGACGACTTATGATTTGCCATTGCGTTGTTTTGTTTTCTTATATTCTAAAGTTTGTAGCCCGTAGGAGAGTCGAACTCCTCTTTCCAGGATGAAAACCTGGCGTCCTAACCGATAGACGAACGGGCCGTTAAATGTTGTGCTTATCACTCATTCAGCGATGCAAAGGTAGGCAAAATTTTTAAACCTGCAAATATTTCCGTGTCTTTTTTGTATTTTTTTTGTATTTTTTTTGATTTTGCCTCTTTTGCGCCTAATTATGAGCATATATTAGAATAAGTATAGAATCTTTTACTATCTTTGCAGATTATAATTAGAAAGAAATAAAACAAAAATAATATGCCACACTTATCCGAAAAAGGACAATATCTGCCTGCTTCACCTATTAGAAAGCTCGTGCCTTATGCCGAAGCTGCCAAAAAAAGAGGGGTTAATGTTATTCACCTTAACATAGGTCAGCCCGATATTGAATCTCCAAAAGAAGCTGTCGATGCTGTAAAGGCTATCAAAGATAAAGTTTTTGAATATTCTCACTCGGCCGGAGTAGAAAGCTATCGTGTGAAATTACTGGATTACTATAAAAGTGTAAACATAAATCTTGAATTAGATGATTTATTAGTTACTGTGGGTGGATCCGAGGCTATTTTTATGGCCTTGTCTGTGTGTCTTAATCCTGGTGATGAGGTGCTGGTTCCTGAGCCTTTCTATGCAAACTATAATGGTTTTGCTATGGAGGCTGGTGTAAATATCAAACCTATATTCTCAACCATAGACGACGATTTTGCTCTGCCTCCTATGGAAGAATTTGAAAAACACATTACTCCTCGTACAAAGGGAATACTTATATGTAACCCTAACAACCCAACTGGTTACTTATATTCAGAGGAAGAATTAAACCGTTTGCGCGATATAGTCTTGGCTTATGACCTATATCTATTCTCAGATGAGGTGTACCGTGAGTTTTGCTATGATGATCACAAACACATCTCGGTCTTGAATCTTGAGGGTGTAGATCAAAATGTGGTTATGATAGACTCTGTGTCTAAAAGATATAGTATGTGTGGTGTGAGATTGGGTACTTTAGTAACTCGCAACAGGGCAGTGCACGACGCTGCTTTGAATATGGCACAAGCTAGACTTTCACCTCCATATTTAGCTCAGGTAGCTGCCGAGGCCGCGCTAAGCACGCCTAAAAGCTATTTTGAGAACGTATATAACGAATATAAAAAACGTAGAGACTGCATAATTGAGGAGCTAAATAAAATTGAGGGTGTCTATTCTCCTCTTCCTAAGGGAGCGTTTTATTCTATTGTTCAACTACCCATAGATGATAGCGATCGCTTTGCTCAATGGTTGCTTGAGGAGTTTAGTTACAAGGGTAGCACTGTTATGGTAGCACCTGCTACGGGCTTTTATGCTTCGCGCCACTTGGGTAGAAACCAAATCAGGATAGCCTATGTGCTAAACTGTGATGATTTATTATTAGCTTGTGAGTGTATCAAAGAAGCCTTGAAAGTTTATCCAGGCCGTACAAAACCAAACACTCGTAAGGCCGAACTAGTAGCTGATTACATAGAACATCCATATTAATAAATGCAATGAAGATAATCTTCGCAACAAATAATGCTCACAAACTTAGTGAGGTGCAACAAATCTTAGGCGATAATTTCACTTTGCTGACTCCAAAAATGTGTGGCGTTACAGAGGATATCCCCGAGGAACAAGACACCATAGAGGGCAACGCACTGCAAAAAGCACACTACCTACATGATAGAACCCATGAAAACTGCTTTGCCGACGACACAGGCCTAGAGATAGAGGCCTTGGGTGGCGAGCCTGGGGTTTACTCTGCTAGATATGCTGGCGAGAAGTGTAGTTTTGAGGATAATATGAATTTGGTGTTGTCTAAATTAGAGGGCGTAGAGAATCGCAAGGCCTGCTTTAAGACAGTGATTGCGCTTATTCTAGAGGGTAAGGAATATTGCTTTGAGGGCAGGGTAGACGGCGAGATTACAACCGAATATCACGGCGATGAAGGTTTTGGTTACGACCCTATCTTTAGGCCAGAAGGCTACAAAGAAACGTTTGCACAGATGAGTTCTGAGCTTAAAAATAAAATAAGCCACAGAGGACTTGCCGTAGCAAAACTCAATGAATTCTTAGCCAAAAAATGAAATCCGTAAAGACCACGGGCATAGTGTTGCACACGGTAAAATATAGCGAAACCTCGCTTATCGTGTATATGCTAACGCGCCACGCTGGTCGCCAAACTTATATGGTGCAAGGGGTGAGAAGCCCCAAGAGTAGAACTAATAAGGCTGCACTTTTTCAACCCATGTTTTTGTTAGAGTTCGAGAGCCTACATAATCCAGCGTGGAAAATGAGTAGGTTTAAGGACGTGAGGGCCATAGAACCACTCCAATCCATGATTTTTGATATTAGCAAGAGTACTATCTCGCTGTTTATGGCCGAAACGATTTATAGGCTGATTAAGGAGAGCGAGCAGAATGAGGATCTATTTGATTTTATTTATCATAGTGTCGTTGCGCTGAATTCTCTGAAGCATGGGGTCGCAAATTTTCATCTGTGGTTCTTGGTTAAGTTGAGTTATTTTTTGGGTTTTTATCCTGAGAATGAATATGAGAAGGGAGATTTCTTTGATGTTAAAGAAGGCTGTTTTATAAGACATGAGCCCGATCATAGAATGGCACTAGGTCAAGATAAAGCCTTTATTTTGAGTGAGTTGATAAATATTGAGTTGGAAAGTTTGGATGAATTAAAGCTCTCGGGCGAGCAGAGATCTGAATTTTTGGTAAGTTTGTTAAATTATTTTGCTCATCATTTTGATGCTGTGCATAATATCAGGTCGGTAGAAATTTTAAGGGAGGTTTTCTAGAAAATTCAAAATAATTGGTTATATTTGCACTTCTAATAACAAAATTAGAGCTACGGGGTGTAGCTCAGCCCGGTTAGAGTACACGTCTGGGGGGCGTGTGGTCGCAAGTTCGAATCTTGTCACCCCGACTATTGAAAATCAGCGAGTTAGACACTAAATCTGCTCGCTGATTTTTGTTTTACTGACACTTCCTAAAACAAATCTAAAACATTTTGCAGAAACAAAGACAAGTTGTGATTAGCCCTAAAACAGAGGGATAGTTTGTTTTAGTTGGATTTGTTTGGATTGGGTTGTTATAACGTACGTTTGTACTCTTTTAATCGCTGCTCAATGTTCATCATCAACCTTAGTATGTTTTTAATATATGGCACTGCGTTAGTTGATGCAATTTCGGGTAACATAATTTGAGCTATAGTACTACTCGTCGGCTTGACTGATTTTGAAGGTATTTCTTCACCCTTTTTCATTGCTTCCGCAGCATCTTTAAAGGAGAATAAATAACCTGTATTTGCTCCTACATTTGTTATAGAGCGATCTATAATTTGAGCGTAGTTTCCGTGAGACCAAGGGTTTCTAAGTTTATTCGCACAAGTTTTTAACCACTCAACCTCTTTTTTGCTTAACAAATTAAGCTTTGTTGCTTTGTCTATTAATTTAGAAAGTGTTAAACTTGACAATTCTTCATCTGTGCTTTGTGACTTTACCTGTAATTCATCATTACCATATTTCAACGAACCCAAATTATAAGACTTAATCGCAATGCGTAACACTCGTTCTAATATATGATTAGATATCGTTATGCTTGACTGATTGAGACCAAATAGTATGCAATCAAGATTTTCAAATATAATGGGCTTTAACTCTTCAAATTCATAGAACTTATATTCGTATAGCGGTGCTAACTCTTTACATCGTGTTGCAATACTCCTACTACATCTTGTTACACGCTGTTGGATTAGTGGAGATATTGGGTCTATATGTTTGGTGTCGTTATCCATAATCCTACTTCTTCTTTTTGCATTCGGGGAAGAGGGTGGCGTTGTACTTCTCGTAGAGGTCGAAGAGGAACTCTATGCGTGAGGTGGCGGTGGTGAAGGGGGTGGAGCGGTAGGCGGCATCTACGGCACGGTCGAGGGCGTTGTGGGCTTTGACCAGTGCTGGGGGCATTGTTATTGGGTCGTAGAGGTCGGCGAGGGAGCTGCCCTCGAATACCTGCCTTGCATCTAATACTGCTTGGGCGCACTCCTCTATCTTTGCTATTTGTTTCTCGGTGGGATTTTCTGCCCACGGGAAGTTGTTGTAGACAATATCTTTTGAGTAACGCAATCTACTTTCAAGTCGCCCACAAACACTATTCACCCAAGCCATATTCAGACTCGACATAAGCATACCAAAATGATATAGAGAGCCGTTGGGTATTACCATACAGCTATTGTTTGCAATACTTTTCGTGTCAAATAGACTCATTGGTATATATTTGCGATTTTCGGAAGTGTGAGCAGGCACAACAATATATGTCTCTCCGAAGTCTCTGATTTCACCAAATAACATTGGCGTTTCAGCTTTTTCCACTGTTTGTTTTCTCGTGCTATCTAACCGAAACATTTTTATAGCTTCAATCCGTTTCAAAACATTTGGCATCGCTCTTAGCTCAGCAGGCTTTGCATCAACAAGCCATAAGCACCAACGCTTTTGTCCATTCAAAAACTCCCTTGCGCTTATTAGGGGTTTGAAGAACATCTCTGACTTAGGTTCTACTGCAATAAAC
>JAWXTK010000038.1:0-5986 GCA_044433645.1 Rikenellaceae bacterium
AGGTTAGCTACAAAGGTAACATTTACCTCACTCCCGTCAGAGCCAATAAGCTCTTCCTTTTGGCACGATGTCATGGCAAAGATTGCCAACATCAATAGAGATAGTAATTTTTTCATGTTTTTTTTATTTTACATTAATATTGTTTCACTTAGTAATTCGCCACTTACGTTTGTTGCGTAATTAGCTTTTATGGGTATGTTTACAAATTTATCGTTAGTTATTATGCTGTTGTTAGCCTCTGAATCTGAGAAAAACTGAATCGAAAAATTAAGCTCAGCTGTTTGCTCTGCGCTAACAAAAATATAATCGGTGCATAGGTGCATCAAGGTCTCTGCGTCTACATAATCGTCTATTACGGTGCTTGTGAAACTTTTGCTAGTATAATCGCTTGCCTGGCCTGTTAGGGTGTTAAATGAGCTGGGGATGCAATCCTGGTAGCTGATAGTCAGTGATTTGGGTGTACTTTCACTAGGTGAGATGCCAGTTAAATAGGTAGACACATTTAGCTGAGCAAATGGGCGTTTGAGTGTGAGCGAGATATTATTGCTCTCGCTTGTGAGCGTGTAATCATCCAAAACAGCGTAAAAAGCATCTCTGCGCTCGTCTGAACCATCATAATCACCTATCAAAGTGATGTTTTCTAATGAATTTTGAGTGCCATAAAATTTATCGCTTCCGTCCTCGCTGTAATCAGCCCAGGTGATGAAACGATAAACTTGATTGCTCATTAGCGCGAGAGAAAAATCTAAGCTTACAGTGTCGTCGCTCATAAATTTTGTCTCTGTGCCATAGAGAGTGTAGTCTCCGTTATTTAAAACATAAATCTCTAAGGTATAGCGATTTATGTATTGCCCGTTACCAAAATCATTAATAGATTTTGCTATACTACTAGCGATATTAGCGCTAAGAGTAACGCACACCTCATTACTCTCACTTGCCAAAATATCTTCTTTTTGACAAGAGCTCACAGTCAGCGAAACCATGAAAATAAGTAATAAGATTCGTTTCATATATTTTTCTTTTTTAGTCTATATAAATATTAAAGTTACCGTCAAACTCGGGGTCTATCGTCACACCTGGCGCGTAGTCTCTAGTTAGGAAGTCACCTGTAATCGTTGTTTTTTGGTTTCTAAGTAGAGGTATAGAGATGCTGCTCACTTGGGTTACTAGTTCGCCGTTTTCGTTATACACGTCCATACCCACATAAACCGTCGTTTGAGAGTGGTTGACAAGCACGTGGTCAAACGATAAAAGAGCCTCGCTATCAGAAAGAATCTCAAGATTAGCAGTAAATGATATCCCACTTTGTGAGTTGTTAGGCACGTCGGTGAAGGTGTTATAGCCATAGAGCACATAACTTTCGTAGTTGAGCTTAATTGTGTATTGCTCAAAAACGTCGCTCGATGCAGACTTACTTTTGCTTTGCTCGCTGATAAATTCAGCAAGGTCGTTAGATATGATTTCATATTTAGCCAAAGGGCGTTCAATCTCTATTTGCTCTTTGTGAGTGATGTTCCACGCATCTTTATAAGGTGTTAAATCTACATCAATAGAGCCTGCGTAACATAATTTCAAATCCTGGGCTCCGGTGTAAGGTTCGCTATGAAGTATGGCTGCAAGATTTGAGCTCAAGAAAAATAAATCCTCGTTGTTTTTATTATCTACCACATCGCTCCATACAGCCACGGTGTATTCTTTGCTATTGAGAGTGAAAGTTGTGTTTAGCTCAAAATTATCAATCTCGCTAAGTGAAGTGTAAATCACAGTATCTGCCACCGAAGTGCTCAGACTACCAGATGCAAAAATCTGAATTTTAGTTCTTAAATAATATGAGTCTATATCACTACGCGCAAGCGATGCTACACCACTGTAATCTGTGAACTCAGCAAGCGAACTTGCACTGATAGTTGTATTAAGGCTTAGGTTAACTAGGGTAGGGTCAGTGCCCTCACCCTCGGGGAATTCAAATATAGTGTTACAGCTCGTGGTGCTTAACAGCAGTAAAAATAATATGATATGTTTAATCTTTTTCATCTCTCTCCCTAATATTTAAACATATACATTAATGATACTCCTGCGCGAGTGATGCCCCAATAATTTTTCTCTGCTGAGTTAGACTTAGCTCCGTTGTCTATATTATAATAGGTATCATATTTTATTGAAGCGTAGCCCACGCCCAGATTAAACTCTAGGTTAAAGTCGCCCCACAAATTCATGTTATAGCCATAACTTAGGCCAAATCCCCATATTGGGTCTTCTTTGGTGTTTTGGTAGCGTGTGTCATTGTCAACTGCCACATTAAAGTAAGCAAAGTGGGTATGCACACCTACAAAATGTCCTGCAAAACTTTCATTGAGCCAATATCTAAACTCGGGCTGAATAGCTATCGCGCGCAACTTCCAATTTTGGTGAACTGTGTAGGGTGAATATATAATAGGTATATCAACGCTGTATTTATCCAAGAAACTTATCTCTGCGCCCACGTTAGTTGTGCCCACACCTAATAATAAAGCGTTGGTTTTTACGGCTATTTGCCCCAATGTTTTAGGCTTAATAACGGGCTTTTCTTCTTCTTTTATTTCGGGAGTTGGCGCAGGAGCAGGCGCAGGTTCTGGCGCAATAACAGTTTCAGGCTTTGGAGTAGGCACGGGAGCAGGCACGGGAGCAGGCTCGGGAGTAGGCTCGGGAGCAGGCTCAACAACTGGCTCAGGCGTTGGCTCTGTTTCAACTTCTGGTTCAGGTTCTGCAATAGGCTCAGCTTGTTTTGTGGTGTAGTGTACAGCTATTTTTGTTGTTCTAAGCTCGGGATAAACTCTCTCAAAAAGATAATTATAGCTCACCCCTTCATTAAGATTCATAAGGTGTTGGTTTCTACTCTCAACCAAGGTCATGTACTTGTCTTGTGGGTTGACTCTAGTCCAACGCTCCTCTTTTATGTTGTCTATAATATTGATTACAAGCTCTTTATCTTCTTTATCGCTCGCCTTAACTTTATTTCTAAGTAAATCCCATGCGTTGCCGTGGCTGTTTGTTTGTATGAGTTTTTCTGGGATATTAGTTTTTAGCGCAATATGTTTTTTTGCGTTTTCAGCCCTAGAGTCCGATATTTTCTTGTTGTGTCTTAAATCTCCCTCGGGTGAGGTGTAGCTGTCTATGATTATTTGGTTAATTGTGGTGAGGCTGTCGCTAGAGAGGGAGTCTAATTTAAACAGAAATTTATTGATTTTCTCGTCCTCGCTCGCTCCGTTATTTTCTACATGAGAGTTACCCTTAGTGTATTTTAGAGCAATTTCATGGGTCTTTTCTTGAGCTCTAAATACCAAAGTAGTAAAGACTAGACAGCACGTGGCCACTAGCATTAGGGGTTTAAATCTTGGGTCTCTCACAATACGTTGTAAAAATATCCTCACCTAGCTTAACTTTTTTAAAGTCTTTTTTATCGGGGGGGGATAGTATAATAGTTTAGTTTGCTAGCAAAATTAGATTAATAAATTGTATATTCCAAATAAAACGTGTTATTATTATGTGATTAAAAAAAAACTTAAGAAAATTTTGTTAATTGTTTTTTAAGTTGTACATTTGTGGTTGATATTTTTATGTCAATTTATGACCCCCTATCTAAAATTGTAATGCTAGTTGTTAGAGCTGGCGTTGCAACAGTTTTTTTTGACCCCTGCTAGTATAGGTGTCAAATCTTTCTGAGATTTACTTCCTTTTACATTAGGGAGTCATAATGTAATTATGGCTTTGAATGTTTAATGAAAGTAACGCTTAAATTATTACAATATATGACGTGGACAATTATGTGTGGTCTAGGGCTTTCGTGCCAGAGGCAGACGCTAGAGTTGCCCGACTACATATTTGCCTACATTCCTATCACTATTGATTGGTCTGAGTCAGATGTGCCTGAGTCGTCTATTGCCAATGTTTCGGCTTACTTTTATCCCACAGACGGGGGCGAGGCCATAGTCACTATATCCAGTAACAAATATTTTTTGCTAGCCCAATTACCCATAGGTAGTTATAATGCTATTATTTTCAATGAGATTAAGGGTAATATCGAAGGTACAACCTTTTATGAGGGCACTAGGCGTAGCGATTTTATGGTGGGCTCTCAAACCATAAGCCCTGCATCTTATGTGTTATATGAGGCTATTAATCCTGAATATCAGATTGATCATCCCGAGGCCGTGGGTTCGTGGGTGTCTACAAATACTGTGGAGATTACCACTGAAACTATCTCGTACACGCGTAGTAGTACGTTTGCAAAATATATTTCATCTATCCAGGCATCGACTTCTGACCCTGAGAAACTTCTTGAGCTTTTGGCTGAGTCTCAGTCATCACTCTCGGCTATGGACGTACAGGCTCAGGTGCTTGCTGATTTGGAATTGATTTATCCTCAGCCAGTTACGGTGACTTGTAATATACAACTTAAGGTGATTAACCTTAGCAATGCCCAAAGGATAGAGACAGTTTTCAGGGGCATGACCAACCTTGTGAACCTTTCCACTAGAGAGGGTTACAACCTAGATAAAAACGATCAGCCTATTTATATTTTTGACTTCGCAACCAAAAACTACTATGATGCAACTATGGTAGACGGTTATGTGGAGTCTACTTTTTTGACTTTTGGTAAACAACCCTATGATGAAACAGACACTTATGAGCTCTATTTTACAGCTGTCTTGGCATCGGGTGAGGCTGTTAGGGTTACTCGTGATGTTACCTCTCAGGTGCAGGCAAGCGATGGGAGCAATATAGTGATAGACTTAACAAGTGACGAAGATATGTTAATATTGCCTGAGGGTGTGGCCGACGGCTTTGGTGTTGAGGATTGGGGAGATTTTGAAAATGTAGAAATTCATTAAAATATATAACAAACAATTAAAACAAATTAATAATTTTTTAAAACAAAACACAATTATGAAAAGAAAACTTTTTTTGCCATGTGCCTTAGCGCTGGCAGTTGCCATCACAGGATGTGCAAAAGTAGAGGTTGGCGCTCAGTATCAGCCTTCGGATGATGTGGAATCTATCGGAATGTCGGTAGCCACAGCTAAAACTCTTGCTCGTGGTGCTAGTGCATCTGTTGCTACTCTTCAAGCCTCGGAGCTTAGCGTTGCTGTTATCTCAACTAAAGACGGGAACAGCGTTCCTGCTACTACTCTTACTATTGGTTACACTTACGATGGTGCAGATTGGAGTCAAACATCAGGTGCTTCTTACAAATGGTCTGAAATTGACTACCCATCTAATTTCTACTCTATGTTACACTCTACTGCAAATGCTGTAAATAGTGTAGCAGAAAAAGGTACTGCTCAAGTATTTGATATCACAGCAGCAAGTGGTGCAGCAGCAGCAAGTGTAGCGAAAATTGAATTCACTCCCTCTGATGTAGGTCTAACTAACACTCATAATCAAATTGATTTGCTTTATGCAGGTATTCAAGTGGCTGCTTTGCCAGCTGCCGGTAAAGCAACTATGAACTTCTATCACGCATTGTCTAAAGTTGATATCTATGCTGCAACTGAGCTTGCTGATACAATTAACACAGTTTATATTCAAGATGCTAGCATTAAATACATGGACGGTACAGCTGAGTTTGATATTGCAGCTTCAATAGAAGAGAATCAAGTTGCTGAATTCTGGACTCTTGGTGATAATTCAGGTGTAAACTACGGTTATATGCAACACTATAACTCTGCCATCACATCAATCACAAGCGCTAAAGCTGTGCTTTTGGCTACTAAAGATGAGGATTATGGTTCTATGATGATTCTTCCTCAAACTACTGTGGGTTTTGATGTTTCTCAAACTAATACTGAAATTGCTGCTGAAATTGCTGCTGGTAAATGCTCTTATGTAGAGGTTATCTATTACGGTACTAAAACAGATGCTAATAGCAACATAGTAACTTTTGCAGGTGCTTATGCTGACGATGAGTCTTTAGTTATTGGTTTTGATGCAGTGGCTAGTGCTAATG
>JAWXTK010000039.1:0-5228 GCA_044433645.1 Rikenellaceae bacterium
TCGAACAATCCTCGCTTACCTGTACTCTTAAAAATCATATCTGCATTTGCTTTAATTACAATGTAAAGATAGTGATAATTTACTGAATTACAAAGACTTAATTTTTAGAAGTCCCCTTAATATAGAAGAAAAAATCCTTCCTCAATTTTTTAATGAATCAGGCTATGCGACAGCTCATTTTGGTAAGTGGCACTTGGGCGATGATGAAGTAGATGATAAATATAGCGCGAGAAATAGAGGTTGGAGTTACTCTATTGTGAGCAACTACGCCAAACATTTTAATCCCAACCTAAGAGTTAATGGCAAAATGCAGAAATTCGAGGGCTTTAGAACAGATATTCTATTTAACGAAGCCCAAAAATGGATGAGTGGTCAGTTAAAATCCAAAAAACCTTTCTTCTGCTACATTGCACTTAACTCAGCACACGCCCCTCTAGCCTGCACGCCCGAATATAAAGACCTGTACAAGGATAATAAAAACATAACAGAGAGGTCTATACTCTACTATGCCATGGTCTCAAACATAGACGACAACATGGGTCGCCTAGTAGAATACATGAAGAAAAACAAGCTCTATGAGAACACTGTACTAGTTTATATGACAGACAATGGCCACTTGGGCAATGACTACAATGCTGGTATGCGAGGAAGCAAAAACTCACCTTGGCGTGGGGGTTCGCGCGTACCTTGTTTCTTCCACTGCCCCGATAAGTTTAAAGGTGGCGTAGAGATTAATGAGCTTGGTGGCGCACTGGACTTTTTGCCTACGGTGCTTGATTTGTGCGATATTAAACTAGACAAAGACGTGGACGGGGTGAGTCTCGCTCCCCTGCTTTATGATAATAAAAAAACTATGCCTGAGCGTTTTTTGGTTTCTCACACAGGACGTTGGCTTCATGGCCAGGCCGAAAAAGGCAAGTATAATCAATATGCTATCCAAAACAAACGTTATAGATTAGTTAACAACGATTCACTTTACGATATAGAGACCGACCCAGGCGAGACAAAAAATATCATAGACCAACACCCCGAATTAGTAAAACAAATGAGGGAGTGGTATGAGGCATGGTGGCAAAAAACTCTGCCCCTGATGTGTAACGAACAAACAGCCGTTGATATGGGTGTACCAAACACCAAAGTGCCTGGAGAGAGAAAAACCAAAAAGAAAAAATAGAAAAAATGAAAACCTACGCTAAACTTTGTACTCTAGCAGCATTAGGCCTACCTACTCTGGCAGCTGCAAAACAACAGCCCAACGTTATTATCATCTTCACTGACGATCAAGGTTATCAAGACCTGGGTTGCTATGGTTCGCCCAATATCAAAACCCCAAACATAGATGCTATGGCAGAAAACGGGGTTCGTTTCACAGATTTTTATGTCACAGCCTCGGTATCAAGTGCATCTAGAGCAGGACTGCTAACAGGCAGGCTTAACACACGCAATGGTGCGCCCAATGTGTTTTGGCCTAATGAGCCTGGCATGCCACTGAGCGAGGTGACCATTGCTCAGGCTTTAAAGCAGAGTGGTTACACCACGGCATGTTTTGGCAAATGGCACTTGGGTGACTTACCCGAAAGCAGACCTACAAGCAGGGGTTTTGACGAATATTTGGGCATACCTTATAGTAATGATATGTGGATAGGAGGCACTCAACCACTTTCTAAGGATATCACCCTAAGAGAAGGCTACACCTTAGATAGTGTCAAAGAATTTCAGTCAAAATCAACCGTAGCCAACAAAAAAATGATAATAAGACAAGGCAATAGAAACCAAGTGCCACTTATGAAAAATACAGAGGTTATAGAATATCCATGCGATCAAGCAACCACAACCCAAAGATATTTTGATGCTGCAATAGACTTTATTTCAAATGCAAAAAAGCAACCTTTCTTTATATATATCACCCCTGCTATGCCTCACTGGCCTTTGTTTGCGAGCGATGACTTCAAGGGTAAGAGCGAGCGAGGACTCTATGGCGATGTGATAGAGGAGATAGATTTTAATGTTGGGAAATTATTAGACTACTTAAAAAAGAATAAATTAGATAAAAACACGCTTGTTATTTTTACCTCGGACAACGGCCCTTGGATTAAAAAGAAAGAGGAGGGAGGCTCAGCTCGCCCACTTCGCGACGGCAAATTTAGCTTGTTTGAAGGTGGAGTTCGTATGCCTTGTGTGATGCAGTGGAGTGGCACTATTCCTAAGGGCAAAACTAGCAATGCAATAATTTCAAGCCTTGATTTCTTCCCTACGATAATGGAAATGGCAGGCAATAAGACTGAGCATGATTTAGACGGCAAGAGTCAGTTAGAGTTGCTTAAAGACCCTGAGAATGCATCTAAGAGTTCGCGTAATGTTTACTATTATGTTAGTGGAGGTAATGTTCGTGGTGTGCGCGAGGGGGACTGGAAGTATTTGATTCACAAGAATGTTCCAATGCTATTTAATTTGCGTGATGATATCAGCGAGAAGAAAAATCTAGCTGCTCAGAATCCTGAGAAAGTTGCTCACCTGCAAGAATTAATCGAAAAAGCACCTAAAAACGACTAGCATTGAGCTGATATTTTCACTAACGTTTAGTAATTAAGGCCCCGTATTTAAGAGTACGAGGCCTTAATTATTCTATTCTATATAGGATTCATTAGCTCATCGGGGAGCACCCCGACCGTCGGAGACGTTAAACGCTAGTGACAAACTGCCCTCCACTACTAAACAACAAAATGCATTAGCATTTTGGTAGGAGGGCATCAAATCGCAAGATTTGAAATAAAATTATGAATTATAAGTTATTGACACTAACGTATTCAGACCATACACAGCCGGCATTAGCATGCAGCTCCTATTTTACTGACGTATGTAGGTAACTAAATAATAATGAGAGCAACTGACAATTTATTTGTCAGTTGCTCTCATTATATTCTGCGAAGGGTGGCTAAGAAGTATTTAGCTGCAACGCTCTGATTTTTATCCTAAACGGAGCGTACTTAAGGTACGTGAGTATTAGGCAGCAAAAGCTGGAAGGCAGCAGATGAATGCTTATTAGTCGCCCCTAATTCAGAGCTTTATTCCTCATCTGCCATATCCACTGTTATACCCTCTGGCACAACAGCCGACACCTTGAACTTAATGTACTGATCCTCACTAAGCTGACCTCCATTCTCACTAGAGGTAATCTCAGCTACCACCGAAATCTCCAAAGCATCTAATCTAGCCAAATCATCTGCCTTGTTATCAGCAATAGAAAGCTGTAACTTAGACGTGCCATTGGCAGCTATCGAGTTTGTACCCTCCTTAACGATAGGGTCTAAATATGTAAGCTCACCACCATTAGTATCTAGCAACTTAATTTCTGAAATAGTCAAAGTCAAAGGCAAAGTACTAGTAGACAAGATATTAAGAGTCAAACTAGACACATAATCAGTAAGCTCAGCTATGCTCTCGTTCAAATCCTCAACCGTTGTAGTGTAACTAATCTTGAATTCATCAAACTCAAGTGGAATATTTAGATCATACTTCACTTTAAAGTCATCATAATCAGCTGTTAGGTCTATGGTGTGAGAGTCTCCGTCCAGACCAGCAGCATAATTAATCACAACAGAATCAGGCACAGTCGCAAGCAAGCTTGAAAGACCATCTAGTTTAACGTACTGAACACCTGGCTCAGCAGTAGTTGGCGCATCATTACCCGAAAGAACTATCTTAGAAGTACTGCTAGCTGCTACGTTGACAGACTCAGAAACCACTGGTGTTTGAGCAGCACCACCTTTGTAAGGTGTTATACTTAAAGTAGTTAGGCTAAATGATAAATCCAAAGGATTCACTATCTCTAGGCTTACACTAGGGTTATTTAGCTTAATTGAGATATCTAATCCTTCTAAATCCTCAGCATATTCTGTAAGGTCTAGAGATTCAGTATCATCATACGATGCATCTAGTTTACCACTCACCTCTTTGATAGTCATCTCATTTATACTAACATCTACGCTAGCCGAGATGCTACTTGGCAAAGAGCCCGACGATGCAACGCCACCATCCAACTTAATTGCACCCTCAAGTGTAACTACCTCATCCAAAGTAAGCTCTCCTTCTTGAATCAAGCCTTGGTAAGAAGTAAAGTCAAGTTTGTCAATTTTATATTGTGCACTAAACTTCCTAGAAGAAGTCTCTTTAGTAAATATGTCGTTAAGCGTTAATTTATTATCAGCATCTACATCTACACTAGAGTCAAAGACAATAAATTTAGGGAAACAAGCCTCAAAATTATAGAAAGACAGATCAGAATCTATACCAGTCAAAGCAACCTCTATATCTAAATTAACATAAACATCATCTGCAAATGTTAGATAATCTACTCTAACTATCTCATCACCCAAGCTCTCCGAAAGTGAAATATCAATCGTTTGCTGACTTATAGGAGCTGTGTATGTTGAAATAGTCACCTCAGCGTCATCTATTTCAAGACCAGTCGCTGTGATAGTCGTAGTGATTTCCTTATTATCCCCAGAATTGCAATAAGTATTAAGTTCATCAAGGCTAAGTGTACCCGAGATAGAAATAGTTGCACCTTCTAAAACTATGCCTGGATCAAAAGTAATAGAGCCGTCATCATCAATGTCTGGCGTACTGTCAGCAACATCTTGATCTATAATAATTTCGTTTAGTGTAATGGTGTGGTTAAATCCATTGCCACCTACAACATCACTCACTGGTATGCTAAGCACGTAATCATCAGATACTTTGCTAACAGAAGTATCTTCATCTAAAGTAAATTTAGAGGCTGGGAATTTAAGTTTTAACACCTCGCTACCCACGCTCAAACCAGCTGGCAAGCTAACTGAAGTAATACTAATACCTATAGTATTAGAACCTGTTTTCATAGTCAAAGTGCCAATGTGAGTCACTAGGCTAGAGATATTATTTATCGTTGTTTCTCCACACAAATCATCGTCATCATCTACTTCAATCTCAGCTGTAAGCGTGATATTCATTTTTGTCACCTCGATAGTAGCATCTAGGCTAACAGCGATTTTGCTAGGAGTAACACTCGTAGTTTGTCCAGTAATAGTAAAGCTCTCTGAAAGCGCTATTGTAACATCACCACCTAGACCTGAGATTTCACCCCCACTAGGAGTTATCTCATCATAAGTTTTATTGAAGGTGAAATCCACAGACACGTAACCATCAGCATCAGCCTCAAGGTTAGTTTCACTCAGCACGTTAGAATC
>JAWXTK010000040.1:0-5109 GCA_044433645.1 Rikenellaceae bacterium
AAATTTTATCGCTTAGGCGGAATAAATTTGAGCCTGGCTCCGATTTGTTTCGCCTTTTCTTATGTCCCTATAGTTTCTTGACCTCAATTCAGTTGCATTTGCAGGTTGAATTCAGCTTATCCAATGAAGTTGTTCCCAAAGCTCTGGCCCATCGTTTTTCTGAGCTTTACCTGGTGTACTACGTCCTTCTTTTATGTATTTAGTAAGCAGTGCTTTAAGCTCTTCTACTTTTTCTGGGTATTTATCTTGTAGATTTGTTTTCTCTGATGGATCAGTTTTCATGTTATACAATTGCACAGGAGGAAGGTTTGCCCACGCAGCTTTATTGCTAGATTTAGGCGCACTCCAACCACCAGATGATGCACTCATTAGAAGTTTCCAATCACCTTGACGTATAGCAAACTCACCGTCGATAGAATGATGAACAGTAGCCTCACGTATAGGTTTCACTTCTTTTTTAGAAGTCATAGTTGTCAAGATATCATAGCTATCTTCGGCCTCCTGATCTGTAAGTTTATAGCCTGCCATTTTAGCAAAAGTAGCATAAAAGTCAGTCATACAGATAGTTTGGTTAACCTCATGGTGTTTAAATCCGTCTGGGTAACGCACAATACAAGGCACTCTGTGACCACCGTCAAACAAATCTGCTTTAGTTCCTCGGTAGATAGAGTTAGGGAAGTGACCTTTAGCATTTAACACAGGAATCTTAGCTGCTGGCGAACAACCATTATCGGTTGTAAACACAACCAAAGTTTCGCCATCTATGCCTGCATCTTTGATGGCCTGCATAACTTGACCTATCATAACGTCAACCATTAACACAAAGTCACCATAAGCATTAAGACCTGATTTATCTACAAACTCAGCCGTAGGTACGATAGGTGTGTGAGGCGCAGTTAGTGGGAAATAAAGGAAGAAAGGATCTTTTGTTTGAGCTTGCTCTTTGATATAGGCACAAGCTTTGTCTGTGATATGTCCTAGAGTTTGTGATCTATCCTTCATATCTGGAGCAGTAGCACCCAAGCGACCACGTTTTTTACCCTTAGGAGGCATAGTAGGATTAGTCGATGTAGGATAACCATTCTCAACATAAACATAAGGAGGGAAATCCAGCGATGCAATAATACCATAAGAATAATCAAAGCCTAAGTCAGCTGGCCCGTTAGTTACTCTTTTAGTGTAATCTATATTGTCAGTACCTTGCTCTGTTAAATATTGTGCAGGGCCCGTAGCACCGTCTTTAAGACCCCAGTCCCAACCCATGTGCCATTTACCGATAAAGGCAGTTGAGTAACCAGATTTTTTAAGCATACTAGCCATAGTCTCTCTCTCAGGGGTAATTAGAGCTCCACCATAACCATCCAAAACGTGTTTTTTAAGCGAAGAACGCCAGTTGTAACGTCCAGTAATAATACTATAACGAGAAGGCGTACTCACCGACGAACTAGTGTGAGCATCACGAAAAACAACACCCTCTTTACACATTTGGTCTAGGTAAGGAGTTTTAATTTTTTGGTCTTGGTCATAGTAAGACACATCACCATAACCCATATCATCAGCTAGGATAAAGACAATGTTAGGCTTGCTAGCAGCATTAGCCAAACTCACCCCAACCAAAGCTAGCGAAGTTAAAATAGTAGATTGTTTATTCATTATATATTTAAATTAAGTTAATTCTAGGACAAATTTAACAAAAAATGGGTGACTTTTCAAAAAAAAGTCACCCATAATTACTAGTTTATTTTAAAAACCCTATTCCAAAGTATCTTTTTTAGCTTGCTTAGCAGCTTTTTTAGCTTTAGCCTTAGCTATTTCCTCTGGAGTCTTCTTAACTTTTTCTGCTGTACCAAATGCCAAATGCTCAGGTTTAATATTCAAGCTTTTGAAATATGCAAGAGCCTCTTTAGATAGTTTTTCAACTACATCTGGATGTTGTGAAGCTAGGTTTTTCTCCTCACCCCAATCGTTACGATAATCATATAGCTCAACACGAGACATATCATAATTCATCACAAGTTTGTAGTTGTTATCCTTAGCAGTTAGACGTGGCCAATCGTGACCTGTGTCTCTACCTTGCCAGAATTGAAGTACAGTTTTTGTTCTATCAAATTTGTTACCCAATAGCACATTTGTAATCACCTCACCGTCAGGTTTGTGACTCTCAGGAAGTTCTATACCTGCAATATCACAGAAAGTAGGCAACAAGTCAACTGCAGCAATAAAGCTGTGTTTGTCTACTTTACCAGCAGGCACTATACCTGGCAAACGAACAATGAAAGGTATTCTCACACCACCCTCATAAAGGCTGTGTTTTTGTCCTTTTTGTCCACCAGTCACACCCACAGAATTCCATGTACGCTTAGTGTCATTAGGTGCAGGGCCATTGTCAGACGAGAAAATCACAAGAGTATTCTCATCCAAACCTTGCTCTTTTAAGAAAGTCATCAATCGACCAATATTCTCATCAGCCGAAGTTACTACAGAGTAGTAAGATTGTTGTGGTTCTTCAACATCTAAGTAAGGGATACGCATCTCAGGCGAAGGTTCAATCGCGTGGTGAGTTTCATGTATCCACACATTCACAAAGAAAGGACTTTTCTTGTTTTTACCAATAAAGTCGATAGCCAAATCAACTGCTTGTTGAGTGTAAAACGCCGAAGGATATTCAGCTGGCCCTTGCTTGATTTGAGGTCCACGTCCGTTATAAACGCAAGTAGCATCAAAACCATACTCAGCTGGTTCTGGAGCGCCACCATTGTTACCCAAATGCCATTTACCAAAGTGAGCTGTTTTATAACCTGCCTTTTGCATCATTTTACCCATGATAGCAGCATCTACGGGTGCAAAGTTAGCCATACCACGGCTAGCATTGATTGAAGGGCCTGCTAAGTGTTGGTGAATGTTGTGACGCGAAGGGAAATGCCCAGTCATAACAGCTGTTCTACTAGATGAAGATACAGGAGAACAAACGTTAAATTGTGTAAAATCAATACCCTCACTAGCCATTTTGTCTAGATTAGGAGTTTTAAGTCCTGGGTGTCCGTGACCACTAAGGTCCCCCCAGCCCCAGTCATCTGCAAACACAAAGACAATGTTCATCTTTGAGTTAGACAACGGGTTAGACTTCCCAGAAGCCTGTTTTTGGTTTTTTGCGCCAAAGGCAACCCCTGGCAGACACGCAGCGCAGGTTAACGCTGTTGTCAAGTAATGAATTTTGCTCATACCTTGCTTAAAATAAAATTAATAAATTATAATATATAAGGTAATTATAGGTCGAAATTAATGAGCGAGGAGCACATAAAAAATCCTCACTTTTACAAAGGTAATATTTTTTTTTGAATCTACAATACGTAATCTAAACTATAAAAATATTCGTAGGCCAAATCCGTAAGTTCCATGATTTTAGAGGTGTACTTATGCTCGCTTAACGAATCCACAAATCCTTCAGCCAAGTTATTTTCCTCGCCCCAATCATTTTTGTAATCATAAAGCTCCACACGGCTCATATCGTAATTAATCAACACTTTATATTTATTGTCCTTAGCCCCAAGCCTAGGCCACAAATTAAGCGACTCATCATCATCCCCAGGCCAAAAATGCAACATAGCCTTCTCGCGAGTAAAATCCTCACCCAAAAGCGCCAAGGAAATATTCTCGCCATCAGGCAAATAATCCTCTGGCAAGCTAACCCCAGCTATACTACAAAACGTAGGAAGTAAATCCACCGTAGCAAGCAAAGTACTATCATCAACCACACCCGCTGGCACCACACCAGGCAAGCGCACAATAAAAGGAACTTTCACTCCCCCTTCAAACAAACTTCTCTTGCGCCCCTTCAATCCCCCAGTGTCACCCACCGACAATTTCAAAGAATTACTAGTGGCAGTCTCAGGGCCATTGTCCGAGCTAAAAATCACAAGCGTGTTATCATCCAAGCCCTCATCCTTTAAGGCTTGCATAAGTCGTCCTATATGCTTGTCTGCTGCTGTAACTACTGAATAATAAGACTGCTCAGGGTCAGCAATATCAGCATAAACCTCACGCTCCTCATCGAGTGGTTCTATATCTTGATGCGTTTCATGTATCCAAAGATTCACAAAGAAAGGTTCATACTTATGTTCCGTAATAAATGCAATGGTAGCATCCACACTCTGGGCAGTATATTCCGAGGTAACATAACCCGTAGGTCCAGTGTCAAGATTAGGCCCATTACCATTATACACACGCGTGTCATCATAACCATAAGTCATAGGCTCAGGCGCCGAACTAATATTTCCCAAGTGCCACTTGCCATAGTGCGCAGTTTTATAGCCAGCACTCTGTAAAAGTTTAGGCAAGAGAGTCACCGTATTATCCAAATAATTAGGCATCTGCTTAGCAGCATTTTTATTAGCCCCAGCCAAATGTTGGTGCATCCCATGACGCGAAGGAAAATTCCCCGTCATCACAGCCGTACGCGATGCAGACGAAACCGGCGAGCCCACATTAAACGCTTTGAAATCTATGCCTTCGCTAGCGAGCTTATCAATATTAGGAGTCAAAATCACATCATGCCCATGGCAAGCTAAATCGCCCCACCCCCAGTCATCAGCAAAGATAAATATAATATTATAGCGAGAATTAGCTAAATAATCCACAGCACCATTCACACCAGAGCCACCGTTGCTATCAGGAGAAATATCCTCAGACACACAACCAGCCAGCGCACCCAACGTCAAGAGGATGCAAGAATTATTAGCAAATTTCAAGTTCATTATTTCATGAAAGTTTAGTTTAAAACAAATGTAAGAATAAAAATCCACAACCAAAAATTATTTTTTAAAAAACATAACCCACTGTAACAAACCCAATTAGCAAAAAAGGCTAAAAAAAAATAAAAAAAATTCACAAAAAAGTTTGTAAAAAGAAATAAAGTTTCTACTTTTGTGCCCGGAGAGATGGCAGAGTGGTCGAATGCGGCGGTCTTGAAAACCGTTGATCTTCACGGGTCCGGGGGTTCGAATCCCTCTCTCTCCGCCAATAGGCTTGATTATCAAGCAGTTAGCGGATCGACACCCAATTTCACACCCAGTTTTGTGAAATTGGGTGTTTTCTTTTTATTTGGGTCAA
>JAWXTK010000041.1:0-3262 GCA_044433645.1 Rikenellaceae bacterium
TGTAATTAGCAGTGTACTGGCTACAGCTACTACAGCAAAGTACTCTTTGGGAGGAGATTCATATTATCCAAATTATTCAACTTACTGGGAATACTTAGTAGCAGCAATTAAAGCTTCTAGTGATATTAATCTTGTATTATTTGATTGCCAAGGAATAACCTCTACTATCTTTACTGGATGGACACAACTAGTTTCTTTTTCTGCGGGTAACTTTACCATCCATAGAACAGGTGCATTGTTTAGTAGTTGTACAAACATGGTAAGTATGTATCTACCTCTATACATAACAGATACTGGCGCCAATACTTTCCTAAGCCTAGAAAAATTAACAGACATTGCCATTGCATCTTATTCTTATGAAGCTGGTGGAATTAGCAATATGTTTAATGGTTGTAGCTCACTTGAATACCTAAATCTTGAAGGATTGCAATATTTTAATGGTGCCAACACATTCACTAATTGTACTTCACTAGAGAAAATTTATTTGACAAACGATACTTTCTACTTTCCAAATAATTCATGTTTCCCTGCTGGCAACACAGAAGATATAACTCTTGTTCTTAGCTCTGCTGCTGCGGGTAACACTGTTAAAATTGACGATGACGGAGTTACTGCTTATAGTACAGGCGAAACTTACAGCATTAAATTCAAAGAAATTATTATTCAATAAACTATCGAATAACCCATGAACAAACTAACCTACATACTAATATTCTGCATGTGCGCCCTAGGGTGCACTCAGGATGTTGTGTACAGCGAACAAACGGGTAGCATCTCGCTTAATGTAGGCGAAATTACTCGTAGTGCGTCGGTGAAATCTTCATGGGAGGTAGGTGACAAAGTGGCTGTGTTCACAAAAAAAGTGAGCTCAAACGACTATGATACCTATATATATTATATAACAAACACACAGGGCAACCTCGAAACTATAAACGAGGATAATATCATAATGCGCGATAGCTATGAAAGTATAGAGATTTTCTATCCCTACAACGCTAGCTACACGAGCTATGATGACTACTCTACTCGCGTGGATAATTACGATTACTCAAACGAGGATGATTATATGTATGCAAGGATCGAAAATCTAACCTTTGATAATGCACATATAACATTTAGTTTTGCTCACCAATTAGCATGCCTTACTTTCACCTTTAAAGCAGGCGTTGGCGAAGATATTAATGACCTTGAAACTTCGGCAGGATTAATTTTGAGCGACGGCTCAGCTGTTAAACTCACACTAAAAGTTGACGGCAACCAGGCCACAGACACAATTTTTGTTGTCCCTACAAGTTCATTAAATGGTAGCGAAATGTTCTGCTATAATTATCAGGGACAGAGCTATGGTTGCGCACTCAAAACCGAGAAATTCACTTGGTGGCGAGCAGGATTTAATTATCTCTATAACATCTACGAGGGCACAGTTTATACAGATCTTGAAGATTTGGCAACAACAGAACTTACAGTCTGGAATATAGAAAACGAAACCATAACCTTAGAAAATTGCGCTGCCTTACGCTCAGCACTTATTAACGCTGCACCTAATTCCATAGAAGTTAATTTAGTTAATGCACGCGAGATAGACGAACATTTCTTCTCTGGATATTCGGCTCTAAAAACCTTGCGCGCCCCTAAAGCTATGACTTTCAACCCCAATATCATTACAGGATGTTCTAACCTTACCACTCTTGAACTCTCGGGCGTGGCTTTTCACGAGACCAGATCATTTGCATCAAGTTTTGGCACTTACTCTAAAAATTGCAAGCTTATACTTAATATAAATAAGTATACCAACACCATAGCATCACAAAAACTATGGCTTGGCGCATCATGGCTATCAGTTAAATACTACGATCACCAAGGCAACGAGTTCAACACTTCTAACATCATGGAAATCACTGATATAGGAGCAGATTTCACCGTAGAAGACAACTCAACCATAGTAATCAAAACCACTCTGGCAGCAAGCTCTGGTTCGGCAGACTGTCTAAATGGAAGCGGCAACGCATACACCACAGAATTTGGCTACCTAAAAACAGCCTTGAGTACTACCTCAGGTTGTAATTTAGTATTGCTAGATTGTTTGGGGGTTTATGGAAGTTTCCTTACAACCTCGTCAACGCTAGAGTCTTTATCAATGCCTAACTGTACTACAGCGCGCAGTACTAAAACAATGCAAAACGCATATTATTTAAAAAGTATGTACTGGCCAGTTTTAACTTTCACGTCAACAAACTCATTTGCAAACTGTACCTCACTCACTGAGGTTGCGCTAAATTCATTTACTGTTGCCATGGGTACATATAATTTTTCGGGTTGCACATCGCTAGAATATGTTTACACACCTGTAATGGTTAGCTATTCTAGTAACGCGTTCACAAACTGCACTAGCCTTAAAAAAATAATAGCTACAGATGAGAGTTTTGCTCCACCAACAAGCGAATGTTTCTCGGGAGTAACAACAGAAAACATAGATTTAGTGATAAATGCAGCCAACACTACAATACAATATGAGGGCAATACAGCCACAAACGGCACTCTCTCATGGACTTTCAAAAGCATAACAAAAGTAACCGTAGACTAAAATACAACTAAAAATAACACTAATATGAAAAAATTATTTTATTCTTTAATCTTTGCACTCGCTTTTGTGAGCTGTACAAAAGAAATGGATGAGAACGCTCTCGCGAGCAACAACTCTCCTTATTTATCTCTTTCGGTGGCAAGCACATCGCGCACGGCTGACATTAAAAAAGAATGGAAAGTCGGCGATACTATTGCTGTGTATGCTGCTCTTACTGGCGCTGATGCATCAGAATTTATCTATCTTGTCTCAGATGCTACGACGGGCGCGCTAACTCCTTTAGTTGCAGCTAATAGCCTTGTTAAGATGAATTATGTGTCTATCCAGGCATTTTATCCTTACAACAGCTCGCTTAATTATGATGGTTACAAAGCTCGTCTTGATAACTACGATTACTCTAACATCTATGATATTATGTCAACTGAGTCAAAATCTATTTCAGCAAACGATGCCTCAGTTACATTAAGTTTTAAACACGAACTAGCAGCTGTGATTTTCAAATTCACAGTAAGCGAAGAATTTGACTTAAGCGATATAAGCACCGATGCCTCAGTAACTCTTAATGACGGCACAAAACTAAGCCTAAATCTTAAAGAAACTGACGGCAGTTACATGGCCGACTCTATCTTCGTGAAAGCTAGCGCGTCACTAGAAAACACTAACTTAATGTTCTCTTTC